>JAQXVT010000048.1 GCA_029225065.1 Lachnospiraceae bacterium
GTGATGCCGTACTCACGGCTTTTGTAGCGCAGCGCAAGAGGTTGTCCTATCCGGAGCCGGAGTTCTTCCAGACTGTCTTCGTTTAGTGCT
Organism: Lachnospiraceae bacterium; assembly: GCA_029225065.1. Classification (GTDB taxonomy): domain Bacteria; phylum Bacillota; class Clostridia; order Lachnospirales; family Lachnospiraceae; genus Choladousia. The sequence goes on from JAQXVT010000048.1 coordinate 91, forward strand.
GCCGCCTGAAAGAGACGGCGAAGTTCTGATGGAAACGAATCGTAGAACGGCATCCCATACCACGTCCTCTCTGAATCTCAGGACTCAACCCGGTCAAAGCGGATATTCCAGGTCCGCTTCGCTACTTGCTATTGCTTAGTGAAACAGCAAACTCTTTTACTGCGTAAACAACAACCATGTTTCAATATATGGGACGGGTTCCTGGATTATGCCTTGCTTTTTTATGCACGGAATAATATAATAAGTCATGATTATTAAGCACGAAATTCTTACGAAAGTACGAGGTATCCTGATATGAAAAAGAGAGTTGTTGTTGCACTTGGCCATCGTGCGCTTGGCACGACGCTTCCGGATCAGAAGCTGGCAGTAAACTCTTCCGCTGTTATTCTTGCGGATCTGGTGGAGGAAGGCGCACAGCTGATTATCACACACAGCAATGCACCGCAGGTCGGCATGATTCACACCGCGATGAACGAGTATGCAAAGGCACATGAGACATATGGCGCACCAATGTCTGTATGCTCCGCAATGAGCCAGGGTTATATTGGATATGATATTCAGAACGCACTGCGCGCAGAACTCTTAAAACGTGGCATTTATAAGACTGTTTCCACGGTTCTGTCGCAGGTAACGGTAGACCCGTATGATGAGACATTCTACCATCCAACGAAAGTGATCGGCCGGTATATGACCGCAGAGGAAGCTGCTCTGGAGGAGAAAAAGGGAAATTATGTTGTGGAGGAGCCTGGAAAAGGCTTCCGCCGGATCATTGCTTCCCCGAAGCCGATCGATATCGTAGAGATTGATGCAATTAATGCCCTCTCTGCAGCAGGACAGATCGTGATTGCCTGCGGAGGAGGCGGAATCCCGGTACTGAAACAGGGAAGCAAGCTGAAGGGTGCCAGCGCGGTCATCGAGAAAGATCTGGTCAGCGGACTGCTTGCGGATCTGACCGATGCGGATATGCTGATGCTCCTGACAAATGAAGAGTTTGTCAACATCAAGTACGGCACAGACAAGGAGACGCCGCTTGAGCGCATCACTGCCGAGGAAGCAAGAGTCCATATCGCAAACCATGAGTTTGGCGAGACAAAGATGCTGCCGAAGATCGAGGCATCCATCAACTTTGTCTCCAGAAAAGAAGGACGTACGGCGGTCATCACCTCCATCGACAAAGCGGTCGACGCTTATCTTGGAAAGACCGGTACGGTGATCTGCGAGAAATAGGGTTTTCTGAAAAACAGAACCAATAAAAAGAAGAACCAGAGGTTTATAAACCTGGTTCTTCTTATATTATATTTTATGAAACGCACATTTTTACTTTTCAGCTTCCTGATTGTCTGTCAATTCTGTTGTTTTAATTTTTGTCCTGTGCTGCTTTTAAGATGTTTTGGAAATCCCGCAGAGTCTCCCATAAAAGACTGGTCAAAAGTTAATACTACGAACCGTTTCTGTGCAAGCTCATTTTTCTCTTAGATGCTACACTCAGGCTAGTCAGACCTCTTTCGGAAGAACTCAGGTACAGAGCCGGAATCCAGGATTTTGTTCAGGTTCTTCAGGAAATAAACGCCATTTTTTATTCACAAAAGACACAGAGTAAAACCTGTACGAATCAGTTTTCACTCTGTGTCTTTTGTGATCGCCTTAATATATAATTTTAATTCTTTCCGGTACTTCCGATTCCGCCGCGGTCCGGTGCTTCGAGCCGCTCACACTCTTCAAAGTGAAGTGTCGGTTGATGCTCCATGATGCGGAACTGGCAGATTCGGTCATTTTTGTGGATCTCAGTATCGCGCAGCGCATACGCCGGCATATACCACCAGTCGTTTGGACCGGCATACGTCTCATCTACGACGCCCATATGGTTTGTCTGGATAATGCCGAAGTTTTTGTAGGTAGAACTGCGCGGCACGATGTGTGCCTCATAGCCCTCCGGCAGCTGCATTGCCACGCCGAGCGGAATCAGGCGGAACTCGCCTTTTTTCATCACGATGTCCTCTGCTGCACGCAGGTCGATCCAGTCTGATTTGCCATCAATGTATTCGAGACGTTTGATGTCATCGTTTAAATACTGAATTTTAATATTTTTCATGCTTTGTTTTCCTTTTTTATATGATTTTTGCCGCAAATCAAAGCGGATATTGCTATCTGCTTTGCTACTGGCAGGCAGCTCATAAGGGATCCTCCCACTGACGTGGGCCACTACTTATGAGAGATCATGTATCCCTGCCGCAATGATTCCGGCACGTCGATCACGTGCTGATTTGAGCTTCCCCTCCAGTGCAGCTGCGTATCGCGCAGCTCTTTTTCGTAGCGCCCATCCACCAGCACATCGATATAGTTCAAAATTTCGTGTCCCATCAGCGCAGACCACTCATATCCGGTGTAAAGCCAGATCGTTTTGTTCGGAAACTGCTCTTTGATTTCTTTTGCAAGCGCGGTAATCTCCGCCTCATTTGCTTCGTGAAGTGGATCGCCGCCGCTGAAGGTGATGCCGGAAACGTATGGCTTTCCCAGCTCGGCGAAAAGCTCGTGCTTCTCTTTCTCTGTAAACGGGAGTCCACCGTTCGGATCCCAGGTCAGCGGATTCTGACACTCCGGACAGCCGTGACTGCACCCGGCCACCCACAGCACCACGCGGAGTCCGTCGCCGTTTAGCATATCGTCCTTTGTAATGTTATGATATCTCATGGCTGACCTCAGTTATCTGATTCCGTTGTGCCGGTACTGTCGTCCGTGATCAGCATGGCGTCTCCAAAGGAGAAAAATCTGTATTTTTCCCGAACCGCTTCCTCATACGCGGTCATAATGTGTTCTTTTCCGGCCAGCGCGGACACCAGCATCAAAAGCGTGGACTCCGGAAGGTGGAAGTTTGTGATCAGGCAGTCCAACACTTTGAATTGATATCCCGGATAGATAAAAATTTCGGTCCAGCCGCTGCACGGGCGCAGTGTACCGTCCGGTGCTGCTGCGGATTCGATTGTCCGACAGCTCGTTGTGCCGACACAGATGATGCGTCCGCCGTTTTTCCTTGTCTCATTGATGAGGTTTGCTGCAGTCTCGTCGACCTGGTAAAATTCAGAGTGCATGTGATGCTGTGTCACATCCTCGACCTTGACCGGGCGGAAGGTGCCAAGCCCGACGTGTAGTGTGACCTCTGCGATATTCACGCCCATCGCCCGCACTTTTTCCAGCAGTTCCGGTGTAAAATGAAGGCCGGCGGTCGGTGCTGCTGCGGATCCCTCATATTTTGCGTAGACGGTCTGGTAGCGGTTTTTATCTTTCAGCTCATGGGTGATATACGGCGGCAGCGGCATCTGTCCGAGCTGATCCAGAATCTCCTCAAAGACGCCCTTGTACGTGAACTGAATCAGGCGGTTGCCCTCCTCCACGATATCAACAACTTCTCCGACTAAAAGTCCGTCACCGAAGATAATTTTTGTACCGATACGTGCCTTTTTTCCCGGCTTTACAAGGGTTTCCCAGATGTTGTTTTCTTTTCGCTTCAGGAGAAGAATCTCGATCAGCGCACCGGTTCCCTCCCGTGTTCCGTAGAGACGTGCCGGGATAACTTTCGTGTTGTTTATGACAAGGCAGTCTCCCTTGTGAAGGTAATCGGTGATATTATAAAAGTGACGGTGATGCATTTCACCCGTCTTTTTATTCAGTACAAGAAGCCGCGAAGCTGAGCGATCCTCAAGTGGATCCTGAGCGATCAGTTCCTGCGGCAGATCAAAATAAAAATCAGACGTTTTCATAATATATCTTATCCTGTTCTATGATTGCCCAGCGAGGGGCATCTGTTTCGTTGCTTTCCTTTGTGCGCGGCAAAAGTTCGACGATTGTGACGGCACAGTTCGGTGGAACCCCTCCATCCCAGAAGTCGACCAGAGCAGCGTGCCTGATGTGCGCCAACAGGGCGCGGCTTGCCGCACCGTGCGTCGAAATGAGAATTGTTTTGTCGGCGAGCTCCGTTTTCTGTGCAAGCTCGTCAAGAAACGCTGCGGTCCTGGCAAGAAGCTGCGGCAGGCTTTCTGCGTCCTTCGGCGGAATAAACTGATCCGGGTGTGAAAAAAAACTCTGAAAAATCGGATCAACCAGTGCTCCGCTTTCATCTCTCACGCGCCGTCCTTCGTATGTGCCAAAACCAATCTCCTGAATCCGCGCATCCTCCAGAAAAGGAATCGTTCGGTTCCCAAGTATAATCTGTGCTGTCTCTTTTGCGCGCAGAAGCGGACTTGTAATACAGAGGTCAAACGGAACCATCTGCAAAGCACGGGCGGTCACCTGTGCAAGTTCCCGCCCGTTTTCATTTAATGGAATATCAGTCTGACCCTGAAGAAAAAGCTCTTTGTTCCATGCGGTCTCCCCATGGCGAATGATATACAGTTTCATTTTTCAGTCCTTTTCCGCGATCAGGAACGGATATCGATGCCCATGGATTCCAGACCATTCCAGATCTTCTTCATTGCTGCGGTGATATCGCTCTCACCAAGCGTGCGGTCTTTCGCACGGAACGTGATGGAGTAAGCCATGGACTTGAATCCAGCTTTGATCTGTGCGCCCTCATAAATATCGAAGAGCTCACAGCCCTCAAGGATCTGTCCGCCGCGTTTGATGATCATCTCCTCGATCTGTCCTGCAAGGATGGATTTCGGAACGACCATACTGATGTCACGTGTGACAGCCGGGAATTTTGCAATGCCCTGATATTTTCTGTCATACGTTGCAAGCTTCACGATCTCCGGCATATCGAGAACAGCAATGTAAGCCTTCTCTCCAATTCCGTACGTAGCTGCAACGGTCGGATGTACCTCTCCGAGATAGCCAACCAGTGTCTCGCCGCAGTAAATATTTGCCTGGCGGCCCGGATGCAGGAACGGCTTTCCGCTCTCCGGGGAATACGTCTTGCGGCAGGTGATGCCGACTTTCTCAAGGAACTCTTCCACGACACCCTTCATCGTGAAGAAATCACCGTCACCGTACATACCAAGCGTAAACTGCATGCGCTCATCCGGCAGCTCGGTCAGTGGAAGTGCCTTCGGCAGGTAAATGTTTCCAAGCTCATAGAGACGTACATTTTTGTTGCGGTGGCTATAGTTGAATGCGAGGGAGGTCAGCATGCCGTTTACCGACTGGGTACGCATGATACTGAAATCTTCGCCGAGCGGATTCATGATGCGGATCGCATTGCGAAGCGGAGAATCTGTCGGAATCAGGAGCTTGTCGAATGCCTTCGGACTCTCAAAAGAGTACATCATTCCCTGCGAGAATCCACAGAACTCTGCGATATCCTGTGCTGTTGCGCGCACACGAAGGTCAAACGGAAGCTTTCCGGTTGTGGCCTCTCCACTCGGGAGTGTAGTCGGAATATTGGCATATCCGTAGAATCTTGCAACCTCCTCTGCCAGATCAGCAGTGCGGAACAGATCCTGACGGAAGGTCGGAGCGATGACTTCATTTGTCACCTCGTCGTATCCAAGATCAATCTTTTTGAAATAAGCAAGCATCTGGTCTGCGGAAATATCTGTGCCGAGCAGTGCGTTGATGCGGTCCGGCTCAAACGGGATGCGTACCGGCTGTTTTACGACCGGATAAACATCTACCATACCGCCGACAACCTCTCCTGCACCAAGCTCCTCGATCAGCTGGCAGGCACGGTTGATTGCTTCCTCTGCGTTGTTCGGATCCAATCCTTTCTCAAATTTTGCAGATGCGTCGGTACGAAGGCCGATTCTCTTTGCAGAGAGACGGATGTTTGTTCCATCGAAGCAGGCTGCCTCAAACAGCATGGTCTTGACATCATCTGTAATCATGGAGTTCTCACCGCCCATGATACCTGCGATACCAACGGATTTCTCACCATCGCAGATTACCAGAACATTTTCATCCAGCGTGCGCTCCTGATCGTCGAGTGTGACGAACTTCTCGCCCTTTTCTGCGCGTCGTACAATAATCTCATGACCGGAGAGCTGATCATAGTCGTATGCATGCATCGGCTGGCCATACTCTTCCATGATATAGTTTGTGATATCGACGATATTATTGATCGGACGGATGCCTGCTGCTGCAAGGCGGCGCTGCATCCACTTCGGTGACGGTGCGATATGGATGTTCTTTACGACTCTTGCGCAGTAGCGTGGGCAGAGATCGGTATCCTTTACCGTTACCTTAATATAATCTGCTGCGTTTTCGTCATTTCCGGTCGGTGTGACAACCGGCGGATGAAATTTTTTTCCAAATGTGGCAGCGGCCTCTCTTGCAATTCCGATTACGCCGAAGCAGTCCACACGGTTGGAAGTAATCTCATATTCAAAAGTGACATCATGCAGTCCGAGTGCCTCGATTGCGTCTGCACCAACCTCAGCATCCTCCGGGAAAATGTAGATGCCGTATTCCGGTGCTTCCGGGTACAGCTCTTTGGTCGAACCAAGCTCTTCGATGGAGCACATCATACCGTTTGACTCTACGCCGCGCAGTTTCCCTTTTTTGATTTTAATGCCGCCCTCGGTCATCTTGCCGTCATGATTTCCGGCTACTCTTCCGCCGTCCAGTACGACCGGAACCTTGTCGCCCTCTTTGACATTCGGTGCGCCGGTGACGATCTGAATCGTCTCGCTTCCGATATTTACCTGGCAGATGATCAGCTTGTCTGCGTCCGGATGACGCTCGATTTTTTCGATCTGACCGATGACGATCTTTTCCAGATCGCGGTCAGCTGCCTCATATCCCTCCACCTTTGTTCCGGAGAGTGTCATTGCATCCGTATATTCCTGAGCCGTGCAGTCAAGATCCGGTACGTATGCTTTAATCCAGGATAACGTTGTATTCATTTTCTTCTCCTCCTTAGAACTGTTTCAGGAAACGAACGTCGTTCTCGTACAGTAATCTCATGTCATCAATTTCATATTTCAGCAGTGCGATACGCTCCAGACCGACACCGAATGCGAAACCGGTGTATTCGTTCGGGTCAATGCCGCACATCTCAAGTACGTGCGGATGTACCATGCCGCAGCCGAGAATTTCGATCCAGCCGCTGCCCTTGCAGAAACGGCAGCCCTTTCCGCCGCATTTGAAGCAGGAAACATCTACCTCTGCGCTCGGCTCTGTGAACGGGAAATGATGCGGACGGAATTTTGTCTTGGTCTCCGCACCAAACAGTTCTTTTGCAAACTCCTCCAGGGTTCCCTTCAAGTCTGCAAATGTGATGTTTTTGTCGACAACAAGTCCCTCGATCTGATGGAAGGACGGAGAATGGGTTGCATCTACCTCATCAGAACGGAATACGCGTCCCGGTGCGATCATACGGATCGGAAGCTTGCCCTGTTCCATGATACGTGCCTGTACCGGAGAAGTCTGAGTACGCAGTACGATATCCTTGTTGATGTAAAAGGTATCCTGCTCATCCTTTGCCGGATGGTTTGCCGGAATGTTCAGTTTTTCGAAGTTGTACAGATCATATTCGATTTCCGGTCCCTCGACTACCTCATAGCCCATACCGATGAAGATACGCTCTACTTCTTCCAGCGCGATTGTGTTCGGGTGGCGATGGCCAACGTTGTTTTTCTTTGCCGGAAGCGTAACGTCAATGACCTCTGATTTCAGCTGGTGCTCCAGAGCCTGCGCTTCCATTTTTTTCTTCGTCTCATCGAGGAAGTTCTCGATCTGTGTTCTGGTCTCATTGACCAGCTGTCCGAATGCCGGACGATCCTCCGGTGCAACTTCCTTCATGCTTTTTAATACAGCGGTGAGTTTTCCTTTTTTTCCAAGGAAATTGACGCGGACATCATTCAGTTTGTCCAGTGCGCCAGCCTGCTCAATCTGAGCAAGGGCTTCTTCCTTGATTGACTGCAGTTTGTCTTTCATGGCGTATATTCCTTTCTTTTGGATTTTTCAGTGTGAATAAGTGAGGGAAATGCTCCGGACGTTCCGTGGGCAGCAGGTCACAGACCCGCCCGCTGCGCGGACTATCCGCTGCTTACAGTAGCTTCTGTCTGTGGCTTATTCGTGGCATGCCGGTCATAAGGGATCCTCCCGCTGCGCGGGTCCTTCCTTATGATATGCGCTGAACTACATGACACACACAAAGAAAGCTCCGCCCCTCTGATAGGGACGAAGCTGTATGTTCCGTGGTACCACCCTGCTTCCTGCCATCCGGCAGGCACTTGGTATGCGTAACGTGCACTGACGTCTTCTTCTACTTGGACTTCCGTTCAAAGAGGAGGCTCCGGTGTGAAATTTCGAACGGTATCTGAACCTGAGGAGCTTCCAGCCGCTGACATCCTCTCTCTGTCGGAAAATACACTTCTACTTTGCACCATCTGCGCTTTTTTTCTATAAAAGTTTCTTATATACCCTTGCTATTGTACCACACGAAAATTATCTGTCAAGGGGAAACATTTCCGGATTCGCCAGGTAATGGTTGATTTCCGCGCCGATAAAGAGCAGATACATGCAGGAATACAGCCACAGCATGACGACAATCAGCGTCGTAAGGCTGCCGTAGAGCACCGACATATTTTTGGCATATTTTAAATAGATGGCAAACACATAGGAAAAAAGTCCCCAGGACACAGCAGTAAACACCGCCCCCGGAATCTGGTGGAAAAACCGCATTCTGCGGTTCGGCAGAAACGTATAGAGGACTGTGAAGAGGACGAGCAGAATCAGCAGCGCAACACTGGTCGGCAGCACCGTCAGTTCATCCTGATAAGCGGTCAGCAGCGGAATCTTTTTCAGCAGATACGTTTCGATGCTGTATCCGAATACAAGAATGAAAAGACTCACGATAAGCGCAATCACCATGACGACGGTATAACATGCACAGCGAAACCTTATCACAAAATAATTTTGCCGGTCCTCGATCTGGAAAATGGAATTCAGTCCGTCTGAGAGCCCCAGAATTCCCTTTCCGGCCGTCCACACAGCGACCAGTGCAGTCCATGGAACCAGTGCGGTCGACTGGCTGAAAATGCTGTCCACCACCGGCTGCAGCTCCTGTGTAATCGCAAAGGGCGTCAGCTCCTCAATCGTAAAAATTACCTGTTCTGATGTAAGCGTCGTATAGCGAAGCATGGTCAGAAGAAGCATCAGAATCGGAAAAACGCTCATGATAATGAAAAATGCTGCTTCCGCTGCGTGCGCCCGCACACGGTCCCGCCCTATTTTTTTGGTAAATCGCATAATTAATGTGATGATATTATAAATCTTTGACATGCTCTAACTCACTTTCTCCATAGTAGTAGTCAAGAATTTCCCGATAGGTTGCTCCATCTTCCGCCATAGCGGCCGCGCCGCACTGACTCATTCCGGTTCCATGTCCATACCCACCGCCGCTTAAAAACAGCTTTTCGGACTTCGGATCATATGTCTCGATGGACAGCCAGGCGCTTGGAAGCAGTGTAAGACCTGTGATTTCCTGCCCGTTGTTCAGACAGACAGGGGTATTTTTCGGGGCCAGTACCGCCCGGATTTCATATTCACCTTCAATGCGGACTTCTCTCCCATCGCCGCCAAGCAGAAGCTCGTTTGCCTGCCCGGAGGAACTGCGTTTACTTACCTCGACGCGTTCCAGTGAAGTAAGCATTTCACCGGAGCGCTGCTTTAGCTGTGCAAGGACTGAGGAAACGTCCAAAACGGTATGCCAGCGCACCCACGGGGAACTGTATTCGGTGCTCTCATCCGGCAGTTCCTCCATAGAAGCAGCAAAGACTTCGTTATCTGAAAGATCCAAATCGTGATACGCGATATCCAAAGACTCTGTCTCCGAACATTTTTCGTTGAAACAAGCCGCCTCCGAAAACGCTTCATCTGATTCATCCGAAGCAGAACTGTTTTTACCTGAATCGTCGTCTTCCATAAATTTGGAGCCCGGTACATATGCGGTTGAATAATACAGCGCCTCCGACAGCGGTAGAATCTCCCCGGCTGTCTCATCAACTGCCCGGATGGAAGCATCCGACACTATCTGATTATTATATACTTGAAATGATACACTGTCATCTAAATCTGAAAAAGAATTTTTATTTTTTTGTGCTTCCATTCTGCGCACGGCGTAGGTGCGGGCACACACCGCCTGCGCCTTCAGGGCTTCCATCGGATAATAGGAGGGCATTTCACTTGCAACGACACTCTTTAAATATGTTTCAAGCTCCACTTCATTTACAACGAACAGTCCGTCCCCCTCGGCATACAAATAGACTCGGCCTTCATATTTAGGCATTGGTATATCGCGCTGCAATTCCGGAAAATAGAAGCCTTCCCCTTCTGACGGAACTGCAATCAGATGTGTGCCGCAGGAAAAATCAGTTGAGGAGACAGAAAACAGTTCTTCTTTTTCAAATTTCTGCACTACCTTGCCATCCTCTTGAGCGGAAGAATTCTCTTCGGCCTCAAAAAGTGTCCATGGAGCATCTGAGGTAATCGATATGGAGTCATGCAGTTCATTTTCAAAATGATTGCTTCGAATGCAGACACGGATTAGGTTGGAGGTGTCTCCGGCTGAATTTTTACTGCCTGTTCTTTTCTCTGTTTCAGATGTTTTCATTCCTTCACTTTGGTTCTCTTTCGGAAAAACTGTTGTTTCCGTTGACATCCCGATTCGATTTCCTTCCGGTATTTTTTCAGGAATGCTTTGTGCAGTTGATACCTGTATTTCTTCCGATGCATTTTTTAATGTATGTTTCTTTGCATCATCTCGGGCATATCGGGCAAGCAGCCATATAATCATAGACAGACTTACAAGTAACCAAAGAGACAGCGCAGCTATGAAAAAAAGAGTCTTCTTCCTGATTTTTCTCATTTTTTTGCATCACATTCCTGAAAATGTTCAAAATCTTCTCTACTTATTATATTTTCCTCTTTCTGAATTCATCACTCTGTGATACACTGGAGTTGTTGCTTCGAACACTTAGGAGAAGGAGTTTTCTGTTATGAAAAAAGTACTTGTCATTGGTTCTACCGTTGTAGATGTGATTATTAACGTGGATCACCTTCCAACGACTCAGGAAGATGTGCATGTGATTTCCCAGCATATGTCGCTTGGCGGCTGTGCATTTAATACTTCCGATATGATCCGGCATTTTGAAGTTCCCTATATTCTTTTTTCTCCGGTCGGCACCGGCGCGTATGGTGAATTTGTCCGCATGAACTTAAAAGACCGGAAGATCGAAACCCCGATCCCGGCACCGGCCCGCGATAACGGCTGCTGCTACTGCTTCGTAGAATCAAGCGGAGAACGGACCTTTATCTCCTATCACGGGGCAGAATACTTATTTGAAAAAGAGTGGTTTTCCATTCCGAATGCGGAAGAGATAGACAGCGTTTATATCTGCGGCCTTGAAGTTGAGGAAGCGACCGGTGAGAACATCGTCTCTTATCTGGAGGCGCATCCGGAGTTCCGGATCTATTTTGCTCCGGGACCGCGTATCAATAAAATTGATCCGCAGCTTTTAAGTCGGCTGTTTGCACTGCACCCGGTGATTCACTTGAATGAGGAAGAAATTCTTGCCTACACAAAGGAAACCGTCTGTGAAAAGGCAGCACAGAAGCTGTTTTCCATGACAGGAAACAGCGTGATCGTTACACTGGGATCGCAGGGAACGTATTACTGCTGTAAGGATGGCTGCGGACATGTGCCGGGCGTAAAGGCACATCAGATCGATACGATCGGCGCTGGTGATTCACATATCGGCGCAGTGATTGCATGTGAAAAGCTTGGAAAACCGCTTCCGGAAGCGATCCGTATAGCGAATGCTGCCGCTGCACGTGTCGTTGAGACACAGGGCGCGCTGCTGCCGGATGAGGAATTTGCGAAAATTTCTTTCTGAGTATATCACCGCTTTTTCTCTCGGATAAAATAAAATCCCCACTTTCTTGCTTATTGCCATTAAAGCTGGAAGTGGGGATTTGTCATTATAGATAAGATATACCGTCGCTGTTCATTCATAAAAATGGATTGATTTTATCCGCTTTGCTTCTCCTGAAGAACTACTTCCGGTCGTGGCTGAGAATTGCCTCCATCAGATACGCTTCAAATTTTTCAGAATCCGCATCGGTAAGCACAAGAGCATTTTTCGGTGCCTCCGACCACGAACGCGTGTCACAGATCGTCATGCCGCGATTCACACCTTCGGAGCAGTCCACAGAGACATTCATCTCCTGTCCGCTGAAAATTTCCGGGTGAAGCAGATACATAAATGTAACTGCATCGTGGATTGCGATCCGCTGTTTATCCGTATAGACTTCTGAATGGAAATAGAAATCCATCATTTCTCCGAAAGCTTTTGCTTTTTCACCTCCGGCAAGCAGTGACTGAATCTGCTCGCGGTTAAAGCCACATTTGCAGGTGACATCAAGCCCGCACATTACAATCGGAATACCGGAAGAAAATACGATCTGTGCCGCTTCCGGATCCTCCCAGATATTAAACTCTGCGGTCGAAGTGATATTTCCGCCTGTGATTGCACCGCCCATCAGAACAATCTTCTCAATTTTTTCCGCGGCATCCGGAAAAGTCTTCAAAAGCAGTGCAATGTTTGTAAGCGGAGCCGTCGGAACGAGCACCATCTTCTCTCCGTTTTTCAGTTCCTGAAGCTTCTGATAGAGAAAGACTGGTGCCGGTTCGCATGAGACAGTCCGGTCTGTCTCCGGAAGTTTACAGTTGCCAAGACCGGTTTCGCCATGGACATATCCAGCAGGAACGATTTCACGAAGCAGCGGTGTCTCGCAGCCTCTTGCAACCGGGATTTCCATTCCAAGAAAAGACGTCAGTTTCAGTGCATTTCCGGTTACACGTTCAATCGTCTGATTTCCTGCTACGGAAGTAATTCCACGGATGTCAAGGATTTCCGGATGTGCCGCTGCCAGCGCAAATGCCACAGCATCATCAATTCCAGGGTCACAGTCAAATAAAATGTGATATTTCATGCTTTCCATTCCTTTCTCACAATCAATAAATATATCTGTTTTGATTAAGCCCTCATTCATTGCTTATTGATTCAAAATAGAAACAGTGAACTTGTTTTATTCGATTAATAAGATAGTTCTGCCGTGCTTTGCAGTTTACAAAACACGGCAGTTAAAAATATAGCTTAATTATGTGCTCCCAGCCTGTTTTTGCGCTTCATCACCGCATAGCTGTAAATAGCAAGTCCGATCAGTGTGGTCAGATACGGAATCATCTGAATCAACTCGGTCGGGATGGTTGTCAGCTGCATCAGGTTGCCAAGTGCCTGCGCGATACCAAAGAGCATCGTTACGAGAAAGCCGCCGATCGGCGTATCTGCTCCCATAGAGCTTGCGGCCAGTGCAATGAATCCTTTTCCGGCAGACATATCCTTTGTGAACATGTTCATGTATCCGCCGGACAGGAAGTAACCGCCCATGCTGCAGAGCACGCCGCTGAGTACGAGTGCGATGTACTGAATCTTCTTTGAACTGATACCGACGGATTCCGCTGCATTTTTATTTTCGCCGACCGCACGGATCTTCAGTCCCATCGGTGTCTTGTACAGGAAAATGTGTACCACCACAACGGCAATCAGGGAAAGCCAGGTCATCAGATTCTGTCCCGAAAGCACTTTTCCAAGGAACGGGATCTGGGCAACACCCGGGATATAGATCGTCGGTGCCGAAACGCTGGAGATGGAGGTAGAAGCGCCGCGGTCTCCGGAAACAGCCAGCATAAGAAGTACCGTGCCGCCCGTTGCGATCAGGTTCAACGCGATCGCAGCAAGGATCTCATCCGTTTTCAGCTGCAGGATAAAGAATGCAAGGAAGAAACCGATCAGTCCGCCAATCACCATCGTGATCAGAAGTCCGCCGAGAAAGCTGTGTGTCAGCGAACTGAAGATAACGCCGAACAGTGCGGAAAACAACAGCATTCCCTCCAGCGCCATGTTGGTAATTCCTGACTTTGATGCAATGGCAGAGGCAAGGGTTGCAAACAGAATCGGTGTGGAGGCTCTTAAAATTGCATTGATAAAATCAGGAGATAAAATATTTTTCAGCATTTAGTGTACCTCCTCTTCTTTCAGAGAGGCCATTGCCTCTTTTGCAATCATCTTGTGCTTGTAACCGCTTAAGAACTGCTCTGCGACAACCAGCAGAATAATGATACCCTGGGTGATCTGCACGATCTCCAGGGTAACATCCGTGTAACGTGCCATGATGGACGCTCCGGTACGCAGGTATGCAAGAAACAGTGCAGCAAGCGGTGTATAGAGCGGATTGTTTTTGGAAAGCGTACAGATGATGATTGCATCCCAGCCGTAGCCAAGCAGCGACGTCCAGGAAAATCTCGTATAGATCGGGCTGAGCAGTTCGACTCCGCCGCCCATACCGGCAATAAATCCACCGAGCAGCTGAGAAACGAGTACAACTTTGACGATGTTGATGCCGGAGTATTTTGCAAATTCTTCATTCTGTCCGGTCAGACGAAGCTCATATCCGATCTTGGACTTAAACAGGAAAATGTAACCCAATACAGCGCAGGCCAGAGCCAAAATCAGACCTGGATGGATTCTTGTTTTTGCAATCAGTGTCGGGAGCGTGGACGCATCCGGAATCGTATAAGATGCAGAACCGATACTCGGGTCACAGATAAAATGCATCAGAATAAAGGTTGCAAACCACAGAGCAATGTAATTCAGCATCAGGGAAGATACCAGGATGGATGAATTCGTCTTGATTTTAAGTACTGCCGGGATCGCGGTAAAGACAGCTCCGACAAGACCGGAAAGCAGGATTGCTACAACCGGGCTCACACCTGCCGGAAGGCCAAGCTGCAGCGCCACAACAGACGCAACCAGTCCACCAAGATGGAACGCACCCTCACCGGCGAGGTTGATCTGATTCGCTGAGAACATGATACATACGCCGATACCGGTAAACATCAGCGGAATCATCGCTTCAATTACATTTGCAAAGTTTCGTCTGCTCTTAAAAGGACCGGTAATCAGGGTATAGATTGCGGTCAGTGGCTCCTTGCTCACAAGAAAAATAATCACGAACGAAATCAGGAGCGAGATCACAATCGCGAAGAACATACGAAATACTTCAAATCTTTTTACGCTGTTACTCATGAGATGCACCTCCGTTTTCAGAATCATTTTTCAGGCCAAGCATGTACTGGCCAAGCTCTTCCTCCGTTACCTTTGCAACGTCAGTAAAGACGCCAGAGAAGTTGCCTTTATACATAACTGCAAGCCGGTCACTCAGAGAAAAGATTTCATTCAGGTCAGCAGATACGAGAATAACCGCGCAGCCTGCATCACGGAATTCCAGAAGCTTTCGGCGGATGAATTCCGATGCTCCGACGTCAATTCCACGCGTTGGCTGGTTGGCAATGATGATATCCGGACCGGTCGAGAACTCTCTTGCTACGATAACCTTCTGGATATTTCCACCGGAAAGCATTCCGACCTCCTGCTTCTGTGACTTACATTTGACCAGATACTCTTTGATCAGCTCATCACTGCGCATCTGGATCACTTTTGATTTCAGCATCACCTTTCCGGAATACTTTGGATCCGTATACTGATTTGCAAACATGTTTTCCTGAATGTTCAGATGCGCCGCACAGCCTGCTGTCATGCGGTCTTCCGGAATATGCGCAAGCTTTTTCTGACGAATATCACGAATGGAATCGTTTTTGATGTCCTCACCTTTAATGGTGATTGTTCCGCTGTATTTTTTCGACATGCCGGTGATCGCGTCGATCAGTTCAGACTGACCATTGCCCTCCACACCTGCAATTCCGAGAATTTCTCCGCCGTGCAGATCAAAAGAGAGGTCACGTACTTTCTGCACTCCCTGTGCATTGTATGCATCCAGATGACTGACAGAAAGCATCACATCTTTTACCTTTGCCGGCTGTTTATCAAATTCCAGAACGACCTCACGGCCTACCATCAGCTTTGACATGTCGCTCGTGCTGATCTCATTTACATTGTAGGTTCCCATGCTCTTTCCGCTGCGCATGATCGTCGCGCGGTCACAGATCCGCTTGATCTCATCAAGCTTGTGGGAAATGAAAATCACGGTATGGCCGTCGTCACGGAGTTTTTCCAGCTGAATGAACAGCTCTTCTGTCTCCTGCGGCGTCAGAACTGCCGTTGGTTCATCCAGAATCAGAATATCGGCACCACGGTAAAGCGCCTTTAAAATTTCAACCTTCTGCTTGATTCCGACAGGAATTTCTTCCACGCGGGCAGATACATCGATATCAAAATTGTATTTTTCTGCAATCTCTTTTGCTGAACGAATTGCCTGCTTCATATCGATGAAGAATTTCTTTTTTCTTGGTTCCACACCAAGAATGATATTTTCTGCAACGGTCAGGGACGGCAGAAGCATAAAGTGCTGATGCACCATGCCGATTCCCTTTGAAATTGCATCCTGCGGCGATTTAATTGTCGTTTCTGCTCCGTTTAAGAGAATTTTTCCCTGATCCGGTATTTCAATACCAAACAGAACCTTCATCAGTGTACTTTTTCCGGCACCGTTTTCCCCGAGCAGCGCATGAATTTCACCTTTTTTCAGATCCAGGCTGACATCCTCGTTCGCGACAACACCATTTGAATAGATTTTCATAATGTGCTGCATTTCCAGAACCGTTTCTTTTGCCAACACAATTCACCCTCTTCCATTTTTCTTCATCCAAAAATTTTTATTGCAGATCGTTTACGCTTTTTGCCTGCTTCACTGAAAAAGGAGCTGCCGCGTATGCATCACATACGTCAGCAGCCCCGTGCTTTTACGCTATTTCTGTGCAGCCGACTTTTTCAAGCCTCGATCTGTCTTAGCGTCCAACCTTAACAGAGTCTTTCAGTTCATCGATCTCTGCCTGATCCATATCATAGGAAGATTTTACAACGATATCTCCATTGATAATGGACTGCTCCAGCTCATCCAGCTTCGTGCGGATGGACTCCGGAAGCATCTCCTCATAATGAGCATCCTTTACGAGTGCTACACCGCCCTCTTTGAAACCATAGGTCTCTGTTGTGCCATATGCGAGCTCGCCAAGCATATCCTTCTGAATTGCAAGGTACAGGGACTGTCCAACGTTCTTCAGTGCAGAAGTCGGGATGCAGTCTGCATAGTCGGTAAGCAGTGCAGCCTGGTCGGAGTCAACGCCGAATGCGTATTTGCCCTCGTCCTTTGCAGCTTCGATCTGTCCAAGACCAGCGTTTCCAGCTACATTAAATCCAACATCTGCGCCGCTCTGATACTGGGAAAGAGCAATGTCCTTACCCTTTGTGGAGTCAACGAAGTCACCTACGAATCCAACTGCAACTTCGATATCCGGATCGATATCAGCTGCACCCTGGATGTAGCCTACCAGGAAGTCGTTGATAACGTTGTTGTCCATACCGCCGAGGAATCCGATGATGTGGTTGTCCGGATCGATGCCTTCCAGATCAGCGTCTGTCGTCATCATTGCTGCTGCCGCACCTACCAGGTAAGAAACCTCATTCTGTTTGTAAAGTACATTGTAAATGTTGTCCGGGTTGCCATTTCCTTCGAAATCAAACTGCTCGTCGAACAGGATGAATTTCTGATCCGGATACTCTGCGGATGCAGTTGCCAGCGGTGCTGCCATCTGCCAGGTACCCATGATGATTACGTCGTATTCTCCGGAATCACAGTAGTCAAGCAGTGTCGGCTCCCACTTGGACTCGTCTGCAGCGGTTCCGCCCATCTGCTCTACCTTGAAATCAAATACGTCAGAACCAAGCTCGTCGCGAAGTCTGGTCAGACCTTCGTTTGCAGAATCATAGAAAGATTTATCGCCAAGGTTTCCGTTCAGAAGAAGGGCTGCCTTGTAATGAGTGCCTTCCGGAGCAACAAATGCTTCTGCCTCTGTCTCAACCTCTACTGCCTCAGTAGCTTCTTCCGTTGCTTCCTCAGTAGCTTCTTCCGTAGCAGCCTCAGTTACTGCCTCAGTAGCTTCTTCCGTAGCAGCTTCTGTAGCTTCCTCGGTAGCTTCTTCTGTAGCAGCCTCAGTTACTGCCTCAGTAGCGACTTCTGTAGCAGCCTCAGTAGCTTCTTCCGTAGCAGCTTCTGTAGCTGCCTCGGTAGCCTCTTCTGTAGCGGCTTCTGTTGCAACTTCCGTAGCTTCCTCAGTAGCGACTTCTGTAGCTGCCTCTGTTACTGCTTCAGTAGTTTCTTCCGTAGCAGCTTCTGTAGCTGCCTCGGTAGCCTCTTCTGTAGCGGCTTCCGTAGCTTCCTCGGTAGCTTCTTCTGTAGCTGCCTCTGTTACTGCCTCAGTAGCGGCTTCAGTAGCAACCTCAGTTACAGCTTCCGTAGCAGCTGCAGCCTCAGTAGCGGCTTCCGTCACAGCCTCGGTTGTAGCCTCAGTAGTGGCTTCCGTCACAGCTTCAGTTGCTGCCTCCGTCGCAGCTTCCGTCGCAGCCTCAGTTGCTGCCTCTGTAGCAGCTTCTGTCGCTTTCTCGGTTGCCTTCTCGGTTGCTTTTTCGGTAGCTTTTTCAGTTGCTGCCTCTGTCTTCGGAGCCTCTGTCTCCTTCTGGTTTGAACCGCATCCTGCAAGTGAAATTGTCATTGCAGCTGCAAGCACAAACATGGTTGCCTTTTTCATTTTACAGATCTCCACTCATAGGCTTGTTTTATACTTAATAAAGTATCGTCCACTAACTCCTCCAGTTTTATGTTGCGCGCTTCCCGCATATAGGTGGAAAGCTCTGCAAAATCCGGATGAATCAGTCTTTCTGGAATGATACTCATTCCCCTTTGAATTGCGACCACTGGCAGGATCATACCTGCATTGCAGTCTACATCATAACCACACATGGTGATAATCTCCAGTGTTTTTTCATAATCACTGTTTCCATACCAGAGTGCAAAAATTTCACAGCATGCATTCGGATAAGCATGAATCCAGTTGTAACGCCGAAACCGCTTTCGACAGGCTGCAAGCGCATCGTGCCAGTCGTCATAAATAAGACAGCACTCATGTGCGAAGCGAATCACACTGTAATACTCACAGTCTTCCGGGATGACAGAAATCGCAGTTTCAATAATGGTGTGCATGTCCGAATACACAAACGCCAGTGATGTCAGCACCGCGTTGAACACTTCTCCGAAAATGCCGTTGTTCGCATGCGAAATCTCACCGTCCGACCAGGCCAGCTGTGCAGCCGTCCGCGCATCGCCCGGAGCGACCATTCCACAGATTCCTCCGCGCATCTGTGCACCGATCCATTCATTGAACGGATTTGCAAAGGTGCCACTCTCCGGCGGGAGGATTCCCATACGGAGATTTCGAAGCGCAAGCTCTTCTGCCGACCATCCGGCCGGGATCAGACCAATCCACCACGAAGCGATATCCTTTGATGTGACGTCATATCCTTTTTCATGAAATGCCTTCAGAAACGCCAGCTCATAGGTGATATCGTCATTGTAGGTACCGGGTCTTCTGAGATAATCTGTGATCCGACCATACGCTTTATAAAGATTTTCGGAAGTGTAGCCCTCAACCATGGTGCCGATTGCTGCACCGATCAGCTGAGACAGCCATCCGGCCAGAACCCGCTCACGGAAATCTTCCGAATCGAGATTGATATACTGCGGCGACGGGAACGTGACATGTGCTTCATACTCTCTGAAATCCTTATAGCAGTGGTACGTCCAGTAATCCGAATCACTGTCTTTCTCCATGGTAAGAAGCTTATGGTTTAACTGTGATGAGATTTGCCACAGAGAAACGCAGTCCTGCGCTTTTGCAGCTGCGATCCCCTCCATCAGAAGATGCATCGTTTCCTCATCAGCACGGTAACCACGGTTTTCCATTGCCTGCACGGCTGCCACCATAATACGTTCCGGTGCACCCGAGCCTGGAACATTACTTCCCCACTGAAGCAAAATCTGCTGATCATAAAAATCAGAGACACTGAAATTGTCCTCCCAGGTCTGTTCTTCTTCCTCCAGCAGCTTCGGAACGGCATTTTCAAACAGCTCTGCTGCTATCTCCCATGCCTGCACATCACCACCGTCCTTTCGGCATATCTTTCTACATTTAAGTATCATATCATACTTATCTGAAAAATCCAAGATAAAATGCACAAAAAGAGTGGGATTTTTTGACAAATCCCCACCCTTTTCCATAAGTTTCCTATTTTTCATTGATGTAATTGATCAGACCCTCTGCGTGAATGATCTTCTGCATGAACTCCGGGAAAGCCTGTCCCTGGAAGCTCGTGCCCTTTGTCTTGTTGTAGATCATACCGCTGTCGAAATCGATCTCCACTTCATCGCCGAATTCAATTCCCTTTGACACCTCCGGACATTCAATAATCGGAAGTCCGATATTGATCGCGTTGCGGTAAAAGATACGCGCGAATGTTTCTGCAATGACGCAGCTGACACCGGCTGCCTTGATTGCGATCGGTGCATGCTCGCGGGATGAACCGCAGCCAAAGTTTTTATCAGCAACGATAATGTCGCCTTTCTGAACCTGATGAATGAAATTCGGATCAATGTCTTCCATGCAGTGTGTTGCAAGCTCTGCCGGATCTGATGAATTCAGATAGCGAGCCGGGATAATTACATCGGTATCCACATTGTCACCGTATTTAAATACTCTTCCTGATGCTTTCATGGTAATCCTCCTAATCGTAGCGCAGGATTTCTGCAGTCTCTCTTTTCCAATATTTTCTGCCAGCCGACAGATGAAATCTCTCTTCCGGCGTATCGCCATGACTTCCGAAGCGTTACATGCCAAGCTCTTCCGGCGCGGAAATCTTTCCGGTCACAGCTGAAGCTGCTGCAACTGCCGGGCTTGCAAGATATACCTCGGAGCCAACATGGCCCATACGTCCGACAAAGTTCCGGTTTGTCGTGGAAATACAGCGCTCCTTGTCTGCCAGAATACCCATGTATCCGCCGAGGCACGGTCCGCAGGTCGGTGTGCTCACAACAGCGCCTGCCTCGATAAAGATTTTCAGAAGGCCCTCTTCCATTGCCTGCAGATAAATCGCCTGTGTTGCCGGGATTACGATACAGCGGATGCCCTTCTTTACTTTACGGCCCTTCAGGATTGAAGCAGCGACACGCAGATCATCGATCCGGCCGTTTGTGCAGGAACCGATCACAGACTGATCGATCACGATATCTTCCGTGATCTCATCGATCGTCTTTGTATTCTCCGGAAGATGCGGGAAAGCGATGGTCGGACGAAGTGTGCTAAGATCAATCGTATATTCTGCGTCGTAAACAGCGTCCTCATCTGCCTCGAAAATTTTGTATTCCCGTTTGGAGTGTTCCTTCATGTAGGCGATGGCTTTCTCATCTACCGGGAAAATGCCGTTCTTTCCGCCTGCTTCGATCGCCATATTCGCGATTGTGAAACGGTCGTCCATGGAAAGATTTGCCACGCCCTCTCCGGTGAACTCCATGGATTTGTACAGAGCGCCATCCACACCGATCATGCCGATGATGTGCAGAATCACATCCTTTCCGCTGACCCATTTGGAAGGTTTGCCGATCAGATTGAATTTGATGGCGGACGGAACCTTGAACCATGCTTTTCCGGTTGCCATTCCAGCTGCCATATCGGTACTGCCGACACCGGTGGAAAATGCTCCAAGTGCACCGTAAGTACATGTATGGGAGTCGGCACCAATAATTACATCACCGGCAACAGTCAGACCTTTTTCCGGCAGAAGTGCATGCTCAATACCCATCTCTCCAACGTCAAAATAATTTGTGATTTCATGCTTACATGCAAACTCACGTACGCATTTGCAGTGCTCTGCAGATTTGATATCCTTATTCGGGATAAAATGATCCATGACAAGTGCGATCTTATCCTTATTAAATACATTTTTATTTTTAAATTTGTCCATCTCATGGATAGCGACTGGTGACGTAATGTCATTTCCAAGGACAAGGTCAAGATCAGCCTCGATCAGCTGACCGGCCTGAACGGATTCCAGACCGGCGGCAGCTGCAAGAATTTTCTGAGTCATTGTCATTCCCATAATTCTGTTTCCTCCTGGTATAGTCTGTTGTGATGTGTCAAAGCAAAGGTAAGTCCCCAAATTTGCCTGACTCGCTCAAAAAATCCCCGGAACCATCTCGCCCGGGGACTTTGGAAACGGGTATCGCCCGATTCAATATGCTGTTTCCGAATTAGTTGTTGATCAGCTTATCCTCGCCGTTCCAGCTGTACAGCTTACGGATCTCCTCGCCAACCTTCTCTGACGGATGCTCAGCAGCCAGCTTACGCATAGCCTTGAAGTGAACCTGAGAACCTGCGGAAGACATATCCAGCAGGAAGTCTTTTGCGAAAGTACCATCCTGGATATCTTTCAGGATCTTCTTCATGGTCTTCTTTGTCTCATCCGTAATCAGCTTCGGACCTGTAATATAGTCGCCGTACTCAGCAGTGTTGGAGATGGAGTATCTCATTCCAGCAAAACCAGACTGATAAATCAGGTCTACGATCAGCTTCATCTCGTGGATACACTCAAAGTAAGCGTTTCTCGGATCGTATCCAGCCTCAACCAGAGTCTCAAAGCCTGCCTGCATCAGTGCGCATACACCACCGCACAGAACTGCCTGCTCACCAAAGAGGTCTGTCTCAGTCTCAGTACGGAAGGTGGTCTCCAGCACGCCTGCTCTTGCTCCGCCGATTGCCAGTGCATATGCAAGTGCAAGATCCAGAGCTTTTCCGGTGTAATCCTGCTCTACTGCTACGAGGCACGGAACACCCTTGCCAGCCTGATACTCGCTTCTTACTGTGTGGCCCGGTCCCTTCGGAGCGATCATGGTAACGTCAACGTTCTTCGGCGGTACGATGCATCCGAAATGGATGTTGAAGCCGTGAGCGAACATCAGCATGTTGCCTTCCTCAAGGTTTGGTTCGATATCTTTTTTGTAAAGAGCAGCCTGCTTCTCATCGTTGATCAGGATCATGATGATGTCTGCTTTCTTTGCAGCCTCTGCTGCTGTATATACCTCAAATCCCTGTGCCTCTGCCTTTGCCCAGGATTTGCTGCCTTCATAAAGACCGATAATCACATTGCATCCTGACTCTTTTGCGTTCAGTGCATGTGCATGTCCCTGGCTGCCATAGCCGATTACTGCGATTGTCTTTCCTTCCAGAAGGGAAAGATTGCAGTCCTTCTGATAAAAAATTCTTGCTGCCATTTCTAAATCTCCTCTTTTTGTTAAAAATTATAGCTGCAATCCGGCCGTAACCCAGAATGTAATCTTTACACAGGCGTTTTTCCCGTGTTGTTCTACAGTCGGACAGTTACCAATAAATTAAATGCTGTGCGATAGCCGATGTGAATCCTTCAGACCAGCTTCGTTGTTTGATATTAATTAAAGATACCGGATATCCTCTGCGCCGCGGGAAAGACCTGTGATTCCAGTGCGCGCCAGTTCGAGAATCTCATATCCGCGGAGAAGCTCCACGAATGCATCCAGCTTTGACTGCTGGCCGGTCAGCTCGATGATCAGAGAATCTTTTCCGACATCGATGATGCTGCCGCGAAATACATTTGCGATTGCGATAATGGACTGGCGGTCTGCTGCGTCTGCACGTACCTTTACGAGTACAAGCTCTCTGTTTACACTGCTCTCCTCTTCCAGTACCTTTATATCTACAACGTCGATCAGCTTTGCGAGCTGCTTGACGATCTGATCCAGGATCTGCTCATCCCCTCTGGCAACGACGGTCATACGGGAATACCTCGGGTCGGCTGTCTCTCCAACGGTAAGGCTGTCAATGTTATAACCACGGCGGCTGAAAAGTCCCGCTACACGGCTGAGTACACCGGAGGTGTTATCAACCAGTAATGATAAAACTCTTTTTTTCATATGCCTTTACTCCTGCCTTAAAAAAACTTTCTAATTATTCTACCAATGATTCCTTTTTTTGTCAATGCTCAGATTTCCGCGCGCGAAAAACAAATTTCCGCATGAGGAAAACGGAATTCGTCCCCGGCTTTCCGTGAAAAAACAGGAAAAAGCCCGCAATGCGTGTTAAGCTTTCTCCTGTTTTTTCAGGCTGACGGAGGATTTCGAACCATTTCGGTCAGCTGCTATTTATTAATTAAAGTAAGATACAATCGCAGATGCTGCCGCAGCTGCCATCTTGTCTTTATTTTTATTATAGAACGAGATATCGTCCTTATCGTCGATAAATGCCGTCTCAAGCAGTCCATACGAAACCCCTTTTTTCTGGCACGTTTTTGCGTTGAACAGGCCGGAGGAAGTGAAAATTCCATTTCCTCTGCCCCAGATTGGAAAACCTGTATTTGAGATTGCCTTTACGATTTTTTTATCGATTGTCGTATTTTTCTTTGCGGAATTAACGTACATACCGACACCTTTGTATTTACCGTCTCCCTTTTTATCTTTTCCGGATTCAGCGGTAGCATTGAAATGGATTTCCAGTATGTAATCATAATCGGTCAGTTTCGGAATCGGTCCGCTTTTCTTTCCTGACATGACCTGATATAAATCATAATTCTGATTATAAAGTGTAACATTGATAGCCGGGTAAGCGGCAAGCTTCTGCTTTATCAGGGATGCAAATTCACGCGTACACTGATATTCATAGTATGTTTTGGAACCATACACACCGACCGCGCCGACATCGCCCTGTCCATGTCCGGACAAAATAAGCACTTTTGCCTTTGTCACATTTGTCGGAAGTTTATCTGCGACACCGTCTGCGCCAATTTTTACGCCATTTACAGTTGTGCTTCGTGCCATTCTTCCATCGACAACAGAAAAATAATATACCTTACCGCTGATTGTCTGCCAGCCAGTCTGAACAATACCGCTTCGCAGGAAATATTTCCGGTTTCCGGAATGATTCAGCCATCCGGTCTGTTTCTGCTGTACGCCCTGACTGTTAAAATAGTAGCGGGTTCCACTGATGGTCTGAAATCCTGTCGCTTTCTGACCATTTACATAATAATAGGTCTTCCCATCAATAGTTTTCCAGCCAGATGCTTTTTTCTGCTTCTCTCCGTTTTCATTTACCACGTACCCGTCCGGAGTGACTGTCGATGTCAGCATACGGCCCTTTTCATCTACATAATAGCGGTTATCGATCCAACAATTTTTCTGGAGAATACCGTCCTGCGTAAAATAATAACGATAACCGTAAATTCCTTTCCAGCCAGTCATAGCGCGGCCGCGAATTCCGAGAATTTTTCCATTACTGAAAAAATAGGTATTCCCATTATATTCTTTCCAGCCAATCGCTACTGATCCATCTGTCTGAAACAAAAAGCGATAGTTTGTATCTGCCTTTCGAAATCCAACAAACATCTTTCCCCTTGAGCCAAGCGCTCCACTTTTCTGAAAATAATAATTTTTGTTATTAATTGTCTGCCAGCCCGTTTGAAGCCGTCCGTACTTATCAAAATAATAGGTATACGAACCAACCTTGTAAAAACCGGTTACTCGACTTCCGATTGGAGCTTTTCCCTGTACTGTCGTACGAAAATAGTAATCTTTTCCGTCAATGGTGTGCCAGCCAATCGCAATTCTTCCGAAATTGTTATAATAACGATAGTAATTGTCGACTTTTACCCAACCTCTTTTTGTAGCTGCCTGCGCGGAGCCAGTCATCAAAAACAGACTGCAGATCAGTGCAAATAAAACAAATACTTTTCTTGTTTTTCCTTTCCATTTCATAGATTCCATTTTTCTCCCTGTCTCCTTTTTGCTCCATATGATCATCCCCGGGGAAAATTCTCCTGAACGCTCCATCTTTTGAGATTCCGGCTTTGCTTTGATTTTTACCCCAGACAGTACACCGCCGCACCACGGATAGAACCGGATGCGGCAATTTGTCTACAGAATAACATAGCTCTTCGAAATTTTCAAGCGTTTAACTCTTTATATTTTGTATAAAAATACTCGATGATACTTTTTCTCGTAATAATACCAATGAAAATTCCATTGTCATCGATGACTGGCACAAAATTCTGATTCAGTGAGGTCATCACAAGATCTTCAATATTGCAGTTTACATTGACCGGCTGATTGTCCCGCTTTCTTTTGATCTGCCGAAGGCTGATCTCTTCCGCATCATGGATATCATGAAAATCACGGCCTGCCAGTTCCCACAGGATGTCCCCCTCTGTCAGTGTACCGACGTAAGCTCCCTCCCGGCTGATAATCGGCACTGCTCCATATTTGTGATACTCCATCTTTTCGATCGCCTGGCGCATTGTATAATCATCGTAGAGATACATAACTTCACTCTTCGGCACCAGATAAAACAGTATGTTCATACGTATTCCTTCCCGCATCTTTTGTGCATTGTATTTTCTCTGCACTTTTTGTGCATGTTGTTCTTTTTGACCGCGTTAATTTTATCACAGGAGGGAATTATATTCAAGAAAGGGAACGGGGTTTATACTTTTTTAAGGAAAACAAAAAATCCGGCACCTCCGTTTTTCAGCCGGTGCCGGATGATTCACAATGATCCGTTATAAAAAGTCAAAAGCGGATATTCGCAATCTGCTTTGCTGCTTGCCTGACTCGGTTAAATATAGCGAATCCAGGTTATTTTTCTGTAACCGGAATAATCTGCAGTGTCTTATCGTAATGATTCAGTATCTCGACTCCGTCTTCGGTTACAAGCACCAGATCCTCGATACGCACGCCCACGTCACCCGGGAGGTAGATGCCCGGTTCAATCGAGAACGTCATTCCCGGTTTTACGACTGCTTCATTTGCAGCGGATACATCTCCTTTTTCATGGACCTCCTGCCCGATAAAATGCCCAAGCCGATGTGTGAAATACGGTCCGTATCCGGCTTCCGTAATGACGGATCTGGCTGCATGGTCGATCTCACACAGCTTCACGCCCGGACGGATCATCGCCTCAGCCGCTGCCTGCGCACGCCGAACGGTCTCATAGACTTTCTCATGCTCCGGGCTGACCTCTCCGTAGAAGAAAGTTCTCGTCATATCAGAACAGTAACCGTCCTTTTTGCATCCGACATCAAACAGCACACAGTCACCTTTTTTCAGTACGGTGTGATCCGGACCGTGATGTCCGTTTGCTGCGTTTCCGCCAAAACCGACAAGCGGTTCGAACGAATGTCCCTGTGCTCCCAGCTTTTTGTAAATTGCTTCCATCTGCTCGGCAATCTCAAGTTCTGTCACGCCTTCATGAATCAGTTTTTTGAATTCCGCCATCGCTGCATCATTGATTCTGGATGCTTCTCTCATTTTTTCCTGTTCTTCAGCGTCCTTGCGTGCACGGTTGTCATCCACACAATCGGATGCGTTTAAATATTTTGGTGCTGCATTCAGATCCAGCAGACGAATCAGGAAACGGGCTGCCATACATTTATCAATGCCAAGCGGACTTTCATGATCAACGTACTGATTCAGAAGTGCTGCGCCGTCCTCTCCGTCCGAGTACCACAGAATCTCCACACCGGATACGTCGTTTAAGGTAAACAGACGATTTGCCACAAGTTTATGGTTCCCATCTGTCCGAAGATAAAGTGCCCAGAAACGTTCAATCGGATCTTCATAATGAACCGCAAGGTACGCAATAGATACCGGATCCGTAATAATCAGCTGAGTCAGACCCGTCTCTTTCATTTTTTCCAAAACTCTGTTAATTCTTTCTGCCTTCATATTTTTCTGCCGCTTTTTTGCAGCTCCTCCTTTTCTCTCAGGAACGTCTTCTGTCCAGCTTCTTGGACAGCATCATACCGATACTCTGCAGAATCTGCACCAGAAGCACCAGTACGATAATCGTAATAAACATCACATCGGTCTGATATCGGTAATAGCCGTACCGGATTGCGATATCGCCCAGTCCGCCGCCGCCGACTGCGCCGGCCATCGCCGAATAACCGAGAATTGTGCCGGTCGCGATTGTAACGCCGACCAATAAAGAGGTGCGCGCTTCAACCAGCAGGACACTCCAGATAATCCGACCGACACTCGCCCCCATCGACTGCGCTGCCTCGATGACACCGCGGTCTACCTCCTTTAAGGAGGATTCCACCATTCGCGCAATAAACGGAGCTGCCGCGATGGTCAGCGGAACGATGGTCGCTGTGGAACCGTAGCTTTTTCCGACAATCGCCTTCGTGATCGGGATAACCAGAATCAGAAGGATCAGAAACGGAATACTGCGGGCGATATTGACTACTACATCGAGTATTTTGTAAATCACATCATACGCTCTCTGCGCGCCTTTGGAATGCGGGCGAATGCCTTCCTTGTCTGTTACCATCAGAAGAATTCCCATCGGCAGACCGAATAAATAGCCAAAAAATGTTGCAAACAGCGTCATATACAGGGTATCTCTAGTGCCTTCCACCAGCATCTTTATCATTTCACTATCCAACATAATGATCGAGCACCTCCACGCCAAGATTTTTCTCTCTGAGATCGGCAATCATCCGCTCCGCCGTCTCATTCATTTCCGGAAGCTGCAGAATCATTTCTCCCTCTGCATTTCCATCGATATTCCGCGTATTTGCATACAGAATATTAACCGGTGTCTTATACTCGAGCACGAGATTTCCAATGACCGGCTCAAAGGAGGACTGGCCGGAAAATGTGATCCGGACGATCTTCTCGCCTTTCATCCGTTCAATCTGCTCGGTGCCTGTGAGGATCAGCTTGCGCGCCGCCTCCGTCTTTGGAGCGCGGAACAGTTCCTGCACCGTACCGCTCTCGGCAAGCGTTCCATGATCCAGCACAGCGACATGGTGGCAGATTTCCTGCACAACTGCCATCTCATGTGTGATCACGACGATCGTAATGCCATACGCTTCATTGATGCTTTTAAGCAGACCGAGAATTGATTTCGTCGTCTGCGGGTCAAGAGCGCTCGTTGCCTCGTCACAAAGAAGAATCTTTGGATTGTTCGCAAGAACTCTCGCAATTGCAACTCTCTGCTTCTGGCCTCCGGATAGCTGTGCCGGATAGGCGTTTGCCTTGTCCTCCAGTCCTACGGTCCGCAGAAGCTCCATCGCGCGTTCTTTCGCTTTTGATCCCTTTACGCCGGTAATTTTCATCGGAAAGCAGACGTTGTCGAGCACCGTCTTCTGCATCAGCAGATTGAAATGCTGAAAGATCATACCGATGTCGCGGCGCATCAGGCGCAGTTCTTTATCGGATAATTTTGTCAGATTTTTGCCGTCTACAATCACATCGCCGGAGGTTGGCTGCTCCAGCAGGTTCAGGCAGCGCACCAGCGTACTTTTGCCTGCACCGGACAGACCGATGATTCCAAAGATATCACCACGTTCGATATCGAAGCTGATATCCTTTGCTGCATCGATCACATTTCCCTTCACCTGGAAGGTCTTACATAGATGTTGTACCTGAATAATCGGATCCATACTTTTTTCTCCTGTTATTTTTTCTGCTGTTATCTTACCTTTTTTTCTTTGCCATGTAAAGCAGATATTTACGATCTGCTCTGACTGTCTGATGAAGCAATGCGAAAGAAACCGGTATACTCCGTCTGGCGGAAATATACCGGTTTCTGTAGTGAGCCTGTTATTACTCGGTAACAGCTTCTGTTGCGGCTTCCGTAGCTGCCTCTGTTGCAGCTTCGGTGTCTGCCTCTGCAGCTCCGTCCTCAAACGGGATCACTGCTCCGTCGTAAGTCTCAGTGATGTAATTCTTGATCTCATCAGATTTCAGTACGGAGATCAGTGCGTTGGTCTTGTCGCTGTTCTCATTTCCTTCTTTTACTGCGATGACATTTACATATGTTTTTGCAGCCTCAGAGTCAGAAGTTTCATATGCGATCGCATCCTTTGCTACAGAGAAACCAGCCTGAAGTGCATAATTTCCATTTAATACGACAAATGCAACTTCATCTTTCACACGCGGTACCTGTGCAGCTTCCAGCTCCTGAATCTCTACATTGTACGGATTTTCCTCGATGTCTTTTACTGTAGCGGTAAGTCCTGCGTCCTCTTTCAGCTTGATGACACCGTTTGCCTCGAGCAGCAGCAGTGCGCGCGCCTCGTTTGTCGTATCATTCGGAACTGCGATCGTATCACCATCCTCCAGCTCATCGAGTGTGCTCTTTGTTCCCGGATAAATTCCGAATGGCTCATAGTGGATGCCGCCTGCATTTACCAGATGTGTTCCCTGCTCCTCGTTGAAGTTCTCCAGATACGGGATATGCTGGAAGTAGTTTGCATCAAAGTCTCCGCTCTCTACTACCAGGTTCGGCTGAACGTAATCATCAAATACGGTAACCTCCAGATTCCAGCCCTGCTCCTCCAGAAGCGGCTTTGCCTGCTCCAGAATCTCTGCATGCGGTGTTGCAGATGCTGCTACGGTGATTGTCTTATCTTCCTCTGCGAATGCGCCAACGGAAAGTGCAGATACTGCAAGTGCCAGTGATAAACCAAAAGAAACTAACTTTTTCATAATGAAATCCTCCTGTTCTCTTCTTCCTCGTATTTTCCTGAAACTCTATTGGATTGGTATGAATAATACCAGACATCAAAGCGTTTGTCAACGAATCTGAGGAAACTGGCTTATTGGAAAAAAGGCGGGTTCGTTATAGGTTTTATCTATAGCAGCCAACGGCTCTGCAAAAAAAGGTTGTTCCATTATTTGCGTGAAAAATCCGGGGTACCCATTAAATCATAAGGCGTTATCTGATACACGTAATAATTCAGCCAGTTCGTATATAAATTGTTCGCATGCGAGCGCCATGTAAGAAGCGGCCGGTTTTCCGGATTATCGTCTGGATAATAGTTTTTTGGAAGATCAATCGGCAGATTTTTTGCCAGATCACGCTTATACTCTCCGTCCAGTGTGACACGGTCGTACTCCGGATGGCCCATCACAAAAATTTTTCTGCCATTCTCCGCCATCGCAAGAAACAGCCCGGCCTCCTTGGATTCTGCCAGTACAGTCAGTGCTTCTACTTTTCGGATCTCCTCCATCGGCACCTCCGTATGTCTGGAATGCGGCGCATAGAAAACATCATCAAATCCACGGACAAGCGGAATCTTTCGATTTAAGACGCGGTGTTCAAAGACTCCAAACATCTTGTGATCAAGAAGCCGTTTCTGAAGGCCGTAGTAATGGTACAGTCCGGCCTGTGCCGCCCAGCACAGATGGATCGTCGAAGTCACATGAGATTCTGCCCAGTCCATGATTTCCGTCAGTTCTTCCCAGTAGTCGACCTCTTCAAACTCCATCAGCTCCACCGGTGCACCGGTAATGATCATGCCGTCAAAGCGCCGCGAACAGATCTCGTTAAATTCTACATAAAATTTATTCAGATGGCTGCTGGATGTATTTTTTGATTCGTGCGATTTCACTTTTACGAAGGTCACATCGATCTGCAGCGGGGTATTGGAAAATGAACGAAGCAGCTGAAGCTCAGTTTCCTCCTTCAGCGGCATCAGATTTAAAATTGCAATGTGGATAGGACGGATGTCCTGGTGCACGGCACGGTTTTCATCCATCACAAATATGTTTTCCCGTTCCAGGATTTCTCTGGCCGGGAGATCATTCTGTACTTTAATTGGCATTGTGATATCTCCTCTGTGTTCTCTCGTTATTTTTTCTGTATTCTCTATCATATGGGAAAACGGACATTTGCAATCCATTTTCGTCAATTGCAGAATACATTAATCAGTCCTCTTTTTACTCTGCTTCGGAAACGGAAGTCTCCCCTGCAAGCTCCAGAAAATCTTTCTCCGAAAGCAGCGGAATATTCAGCTCGCGTGCCTTTTTATTTTTGGAAGAGGTGGATTCTTTATCGTTATTAATCAGATAGTCCGTCTTTTTTGTGACGCTTCCGGTCACTTTTCCGCCTCGCTCCTCAATATAATTTTTCAGCTCGCTGCGATTTGCAAAAAGAAACACGCTTCCGGTAATGACAAACGTCTTTCCGGCGAGTACGCTGCTGTTCTCATTTTCTTCCGGCTTTTCAATATCCAGTTCATAGAGCAGTGCCTCCAGCGCTGCCTCGTTCGCTTCTTCCGCAAAATAATTTACAACAGCTGCTGCAATCACCCCTCCGATTCCTTCAACTGAGGCAATCTCCTCCTCATTCGCCTCCTTAAGGCGTTTCAGGTCATAATCAAAGAATCGGCAGAGAAGCTTTGCATTGGCAGCTCCAATATTCGGAATACCAAGCGCGTAAATCACTCTCGGCAGCGTGGTCTTTCGTGAACGGTCAATACTTTCCATCAGGTTCTGGTAAGATTTTTCTCCAAAACCGTCCATGGCGACGATTTCTTCCTGATAATGATTCAGATGATAGATATCTGCAAAGGTATGGATATATCCATGCGCGATGAATTTTTCCAACGTCGCTTCAGACAGTCCCTCGATATTCATGGCATCGCGGCTGACAAAAAGTGAGAAAGATTTGATCCGTCTTGCACTGCATCTGCTGTTTGTACAGTACAGCGTCTCCACATCATTCATTTGACGGATTTCTGTTTTTCCGCCGCAGGCAGGGCAATACTCCGGCACCGGTACACTTCCGCTTCCGGTCAGGTTTTCGGCGATCTGCGGAATGATCATGTTTGCCTTATAAACCGTGATGGTATCTCCGATTCCAAGACAAAGACTTTTCATAATACTTAAGTTGTGCACGCTGGCACGGCTGACGGTTGTGCCCTCCAGCTCGACCGGATCAAATACGGCGATCGGATTGATCAGTCCCGTTCGCGACGGACTCCACTCGATCTCACGAAGGACCGTCTCTCTTACCTCATCCTGCCACTTGAATGCGATGGAGTTGCGCGGGAATTTTGCGGTGTGACCAAGCGATTCGCCGTACGCAATATCGTTATACGTGACGACCAGTCCGTCAGACGGCACATCATAGTGCTGAATCTTCTCCTCGAACCATGCAACGGTGGACGGAATTTCCTTTGCGGTCACTTTATGATATTCTACCGTTTCAAAGCCCTGCTCCTTCATCCATTGAAACTGATTGCTGTGAAGATTTTTGAAATCCACCCCGTCTGCTTTCACAAGCGCAAACGCATAAAAACGCACGTGGCGCTTTGCAGTAATCTCATTGTTCAGCTGGCGGACGGAACCACTGCAGAGATTCCGTGGATTTTTATAACGTGTCTCTGCGTCAATACTCTCCGCATTGATCTTTTCAAAATCAGAATACGTAATGACTGCTTCCCCGCGCAGGATCAATTCCCCCTGATAGGAAATATGCAGCGGAATATTCTGGAACACGCGGGCGTTGTTTGTGATTACCTCTCCCACTTCTCCGTTTCCGCGCGTGACTGCCTTTTGCAGCGTCCCGTTTTCATATGTCAGTACGACCGTGAGTCCGTCCAGTTTCCAGGACATCAGCACTTCCTGCGTTCCGGCAAACGCAGCCAGTTCCTCCACACTCTTGGTCTTATCAAGGGAAAGCATCGGCGCTTCATGACGCTCTTTTGGAAGCTGTTCCAGAGATTCATAGCCGACCGTAACCGTCGGGCTTCCCGAAAGCACGATGCCGGTCTCTTTTTCCAGTACCACAAGTTCATCATAGAGCCGGTCGTATTCAAGATTACTCATAATCTCTTCATCCTT
Source organism: Lachnospiraceae bacterium (assembly GCA_029225065.1). Classification (GTDB taxonomy): domain Bacteria; phylum Bacillota; class Clostridia; order Lachnospirales; family Lachnospiraceae; genus Choladousia. The sequence goes on from JAQXVT010000048.1 coordinate 33,649, forward strand.
CTGATAATAGGCCTGCGAAGCCAGACGCAGCTGCTGCGTCAGTTCTTTCATTCGATCCATTGGATTCGTCATCATCTCGGCTCCCTTCTCTTTTCCTGTTTTTTATTATTTTCCGGTTTGTTATTTTCAGTTCTGCTGTTTCTTTTTACTGTTGCCGCCTGAAACATCTCCTTTTTCCTATGCGATTTTCCTGTCAGCTCTTTCGCTTCCGAAAAAAATAAATTCCCTCGTTTCGGATTCTGGAAAGAAGGCATATGCCTTTGATGCTCGCCCGGATTTGTAGAATCTTTCAGTGCTTTTAACAGTACGGTGTACTCCTCCTGCGTAACGTTTCGATAAACGCCAGACTCCAGGGAACCAAGTTCGATATTCATGATCCGAACCCGCTTCAGGGAAGTAACCTGACAGCCGCAGGCCGCGCACATCCGGCGAATCTGCCGGTTCAGACCCTGGGTGAGAATAATTCGAAAAGTAAATTCATCAACGGCAGATACCTTGCACGGTCTTGTCCGTACTTCCAGCTCTTTCAGGTACAGACCGCCGCTTATCTTCTTTAAAAACGCTTCTGTCACAGGCTTATCGATTGTGACAACATACTCTTTTTCATGATAATTCCCGGCGCGCATAATCTTATTCAGGATATCTCCGTTATTTGTCATAAGAAGCAATCCTTCTGATTCCTTATCCAGCCGCCCGATTGAAAAAATCCTTTTTGGGTAGTTCATAAGATCGTAAATCGTCCGGTCTCCCCAGCGGGTGTCGGTCGTACAGACGATTCCGCGCGGCTTGTTGACTGCGAGCAGAATCATTTCCTCTTCCGGTGTGATGTTCTTTCCATCCACGCACACCTGCATACCGGGTACAACCCGGCTGCCAAGTGTTGCTGGTTTTCCGTCAATCTGTACTCTTCCCTCTGTGATCAGCCGGTCTGCCTCCCGTCTGGAACAAACACCGGCATCGCTGATATATTTATTGAGCCGGACATCCTCCGGCTGATTCTCTGACTGAAATTTTTGCATGTTCTTACCCTTTTCTTTTTATATGATGCAAATATTTAACCGAGTCAGGCAAGTCCTTTGCGGGGTTGCGAGGAGCAATAAGCAGTAGATGGGGACTTACTTGTATCATAAGTGAAATAAACTCACTTGTGATACAGGTTATGAAATATCACAAGGCGGGAACCGCTTGCGGAACTTCCAAAGAAATATGTATGCCTGTCTCGGACAAAGTCTGTTTGTTATTTTATCACATTCCAAAATAATGCACAAGAAAAAACAGGCTGCTGCATCTGCAGCAACCTGCACTTTGTATTGTTTAAAACCAGGTAAAATTTATCAAATTTCTACTGTGCCGACTGATCTGCTGCCTCCAGATACTGTGTCATAACATATCCTTCAATCGTCGTTCCACTGTATGTGTAGCGGATCTTTGACCAGCCGCTGTCTAGGTTCTCCAGTACTTCAACTTCCATTCCGGAGATTAATGTACCATACAGTGTAGCATCCGGGGACGCTTCTCCACGTACATTAACTCCGGTGGATACTTTCATTGTACCGGTCTGTGCGGTCGATGTTGAGGTATCGCTTCCTGTAGTATCTGCCTCAGTTCCAATCGAATCTACATAGGAAGCAAGTGCGGAATCCTGAGTCTTTGCATCGGCCAGCTTCTGATTAACATCCTTAACGAGTGTCTGTACATCACTGTCTTTCTGGCAGTCAAGCAGATAATCGACCAGTTCCTGACTGCTTCGCTTGTCTCCAATTTTTAAATTGCCGTCTGCATCTGTGGCAAGGTACATTTCCCGAAGACTTGGTGCCAGTGTATCGATGCCGGTAATTTTTGCTTCAAAATAAATATACGCAACATACGTTCCATCCGTCAGGCCCGGTTTTGTGTAGGTAACAATATTATTGTAGGACTCGATTGCCGATTCCGCTTCAATATTCGCCTTCGCATCGTCATTGAACGTCTCATCAATAGAGGAAAGTGTATCGTAGTCTCTCGCTGCAACAGCCGTATAATACTGCGTGATGAGCGTCTGCACTGCAGAATCAGAAGATTCTTTTGTAAGAGGAGCCGTTGTACTGCCAGTCGCTACAGATGTTTCTTTTTCAGTCTCACCGGATGTCTCTTTATCCGCATTGTCTGCCTTGCTGCTGTCTGCTGCCGTTTTATCTGCCGTACCACTTGCTTCCGTCACTGCTGCATTTGTCTCCGCCTGCTTTTTTGAGGAACCTCCGCCGCTGATCAGCCGGATTGCAAAGAAAGCAATCACCACAACCAGAAGAACAGCAAGTCCCAGTAAAATGTAGCGCAAATTGTCTGATAACCATTCCCTGAAATTATCCATCATCTGCAATTCCCTCCGGACTCATATTGTAATTGTTCGAAGCAAATAGTCGAATCCGCTTCGCCCCTGTTCCTAACCAAATAGCTGATTCGTTATACTGATTTATTATAATTCACAGCTTTATTATAATTCACAGCTTATTAGGTTAATTTTTTAAATTTACATGAATTTTATCATATGCAGAGTTAAAAGTAAAGCCACCGTTTCTTAAACATTTTGTAAATTTTATAACAAAAAAAACGCGTCTGGAGGGAGTCGAACCCCCGGCACGTGGTACCGGAAACCACTGCTCTATCCTCTGAGCTACAGACGCATTTTCAATACTTGTTTATCATAGCACAGTATTTTTGAATTGTAAAGGATGATTTTTTAATTTTTTCGCAATTTGTTTAATTTTTGATATAAATAACACAACTTTTTCGGGCAGAGAAAATTCTCTGCCCGAAAAACAGAAACAACACAATAGCGATATATATTTGTTTACAGCTGCTCACTTATGAGCAAGCAGCAAAGCGAATTGCGAATATTCGCTTTGACGATATTGGATTGTTTATTGCTTCCGGCAATGTCTCTTTTTTCGTCTGCCAGACACCAGTGTTCCAGTAAAGAGCAGCAGCCCTGATATCACCCCAAAAAGTGGCGGAAAGAAATTGGTTGGATCACCTGTTTTTACACTGCCCGGAATCGTCGGCTTTTTCGGCTCTGTCTCGGATTGTTTTTCTGTCTCTTTTTCTGATTCTGACTCTGTTTCTTTTAAAGTTTCACTCTCTGTTTCTTCCGGAACACGCTCTGACTCCGTTTCACTCTCACTTTCCGTTTCTATCTCGCTTTCTGTTTCCAATTCCGTTTCTTTTTCTGGAACTGGCTTATCGTACATTGTAATCTGCTGAACTTCCATGGTATCTTCGACTGTGAAACGAATCGTCTCCGCCACCTCATACCCGCGCGGTGCTGTGATTTCGGTCAGTTCATAGGTACCTTTTTTCAGACGGATCCTGTGTGGTTCTTTCTCTGAAATCCACGTTTCAAGTACCTTTCCCTCAAGATCAGACACTTTCAGAACAGCTCCCGGAAGCTCCTCATCCCCGGTAATCGTCTTTTTCGAGATATCCACCTGAAGCGGAGCATCTTTCATGACAACCTTCTGTACCTCACCTGTTTCTTCTACTTCAAACGCAACAGACTCTGCTGTCGCATAATAATCCGGTGCTGCAATCTCAGTCAGCACATAAGTGCCGCTTGCGATCTGCAGTCGGTGCGGCTCTTCACCGGAATACCAGCGGTCGACCTCATTTCCATCCATATCGCAGATCGTAAGAAGCGCACCCGGCAGTTCCTTACTGTCAGTAATATCCTGCTTGGAGATTTCCACCTCAATCGGTTTGTCATACATGATTACTTTTTGAATTTCGGCCGTATCTGTCACCTCAAACGTAATCGTCTCCGCCTTGCAGTAACCGGATGGAGCTGCAACTTCTGTCAATGTGTACATACCGGCTGCAAGATTCAGGAAATGTGGTTCCTCCGTTGACGTCCAGTCTGCAACAATCGTTCCTTTGGCATCCCGCACGGTGAGCTGTGCACCCGGCAGTTCCTTTTCGGTTGTGATATCCTGCTTAGATATCTGTACCTGAATCGGCGCGTCACGCATTTCAACTTTCTGCAGTGCCATGTCATCCCGTACTTCAAAGGAAATTGTTTCGGCTTTTGCATATTTCTCCGGTGCTGCGATTTCCGTCAGTGTATACATTCCGGCCGCAAGATTCAGGAAATGCGGTTCCTCTGCCGAAACCCATGTATCGATCAGCGTACCGTCTTCTGCTCTTACTTCAAGCTGTGCACCCGGCAGTTCTTCCTGTCCTGTAATATCCTTTTTCGATATCTGTACCAGGATCTGATCATCGTTCATAACAACCTGCTGCACCTCCAGACTGTCTGTCAGTGTAAAAGTGATTGTCTCCGCAACTGCATAACCCAGCGGTGCGCGGTCTTCTGTGAGAGTATATGTTCCTGCGGCAAGCCCTTTGATTCGATGCGGCGCTTCTTCAGAAATCCAGTGCTCGATTGTGTTTCCGTCTGCATCTTGAATCGTAAGTTCTGCACCTGGAAGTTCGCAATCACCTGTAATATCCCACTTCGTGATTTCAACTTCATTTGCCTGATTGCTGATTTTCAGTGTATAGGATACCTGTCCGTTAATTCGTCCATCCGCGTCAACGGAAATCTTATACAAATTACGTTCCAGATTGTATCCAGGCAGTGTTTCAGACTCATAAATATAATAGATGGTACTGTGCTTCAGATCAGCAACTTCGATTTGGCCATTTTCATCTGTTATATATTCTGTTCCAAGACTTGCCAGTTCTTCTGAGATCTGCCCTGTTTCATCTCCAAGCATGTCCAATTCCTGCGCAGTAAAAATCCGAAAATGGATTCCTGCAAGAGGCAGCATTTTTTCTTCTGTCGACTCAGAATCTTTTTTTTGGATGATCAGTGATGTTTTTTCGTTTTCAACGGAAAGCTCCGCCTCTACAGAAGCTTTTGTCCGATCATAAAGAAGCTCTGCTTCATAAACCTGATCAGAAACTGCATAAAATTCTCCTGCAGTAACTTCGCGTACTTCATACCTTCCAATGTAAAGCTCTGGTGAGTACGCAATTCCATCCGCATTTGTAAAGACAACAGCAGCCAATGCTCCCTTTTCCAGCATAACAGAACCATCCGGTGTTTCCATTGCAAGCACTGTTCCTGCCGGATCCGTGATATCCTCTGCCGCACGAATTTCAAAGGCAAAGCCTTCTCCAAGCTGCCCGTGTGTCTGTGCGTCCTTTTTCTGAATCAGAATCCTGCCTTTTTGCATTTCATCAAAGCATTCCACGACAAGCGGTTCCTCATAAGAATGTGCTCCATCTACAGTAAATGTCAAAGGCTCTGCAATCAGATATTTCTCAGGTGCTTCTATTTCCTTTAACGTATAGCTGCCTTTTTTCAGCGGCTTTGTCAGATATATTTTTCCTTCTTCGTTTGTAGTAAATGTATCTGTCATCTTACTAAAGTCGAGATTATCCTGCATTACGATCGGCGTACCGCTGCTATCGAGAATCTGGAATTTTGCACCGGTTTTTGGAATCATATTTCCTGTTTGACGGTCTTTCTTCACAATCTCAAGCATTGCATTCTGTACACCGTTTGTCACAACATATTTTACCTGCACGTCCTGCTTCGTGATACGTATCTTTGCTTCTTTCAGTCCTGCATAGCCTTCCGGTGTAGTTGCCGGATCCTCCCGCAGAGTCCAGGTGCCATAAACCAGTTCCTGTGCTTTCGTTGCAGCATATCCATACTGATCCGTAATGATTTCTTTTTCCGGCACAGACGGATCTTCATGTGTCAGTGTAAACCGGATTCCGGAAAGCTCTCCACGATCAATCCAGTCCTGAAGAATCGACTCGTCATAACGATCATCTAAAAACTTCATCAGCATCAGACTTCCCCGAATTACCGGGTCGTAGGACTGAATCTGATATGATTTTTGACCATCATCCGCCACTGTCACTTCATGTACAAGTACATCCATTTCGTAGCCTGCCGGTGCTTTTGTCTCCTTTAAATAATACGTTCCCGGACGCAATGGGCTGCTTTTTGCATAGCCAGAGGCATTCAACTTCAGAACTTCCAGCTGTTTACTGCAATTTTTGTCTTCATAAATGGTATACTGTGCTCCTGCAAATTTCACAGCACAGTTATTCGGCGCAGGTTTTCCCGTTTCTTTATCGTATTTCTGCACTTCGATCGGTTTTCGTATCACCTGCTCTTCTGAGTTCACCGAATAGACAGAAAGTTTATCAGAAACTTTCATATCAATACGGTAAACCGTCGGATCCAACTCATACCCATTAGGCCGCTTCGTTTCTTTCACATAATAAATATCCATCGGCAAACTTTTGCTTTTGGCATATCCGGAGGTATTTGTTGTCATAACATCCACCTCTTTCGTGCAGGAAGCATCTGAATAAATCGAATACTGTGCTCCTGCAAAGGAGGTTCCGGCAACAGGAACCTTCCTGCCTGTTTCTTTATCGTATTTCTGCACCTCAATCGGCCGTTTTTCTATCTCCTCATTCGATTTTACCGTGTATACTTTCAGCAGATTTTCCATGTCGATGTCTACTTTATGAACACTTTCATCCAGAAGGTAACCGGCAGGCGCCGTGACTTCTTTTACGTAATAGATTCCAAGTGGAAGTTCTTTGCTCTCCGCTTTTCCAGAATCGTCTGTAGTCATTGTCTCTACCTGTTTCGTGCAGGACGCATCACTGTAAATGACATATTTTGCGCCACGGAAGACTACTTTTCCATTGTATGGTTCCGGTTTTCCTGTAATCGCATCATATTTTTGTACCTGGATTTTAGCTGTCCGCGGAGCTTCTTCTGACTTTACGGTATATGTAACTGTCCCTGATACACTCATCTCCACTTTATGAATCACTTTATCCAGGAGATATCCTTTCGGAGCTTTCGTCTCCTTCAAATAATACGTCGCAATTGCAAGCTCAGTGCTTTTAGCGTAACCACTCGCATTTGTTTTCAGCGTCTCCACCGCTTTTGTGCAGCCGGCATCACTGTAGATCGTGTATTCTGCACCCGTGAAAGAATATTTTTCATTGTACGGTTTTGCGTTTCCGGTCTGCGCATCGTACTTCTGAATCTCAATAAACTTCTTCACCGGTTTTTCGTTCGAAGCAACAGAATATACCGCAACCTTATCGTTTCCTTCCATAGCCACCTTGTGAACCGCCGTGTCCAGGGAATATCCAACCGGAGCCTTTGTCTCCTTCACGTAATACGTCGCAATCGCAAGCTCAGAGCTTTTAGCGTAACCACTCGCATTTGTTTTCAGCGTCTCCACCGCTTTTGTGCAGCCGGCATCACTGTAGATCGTGTATTCTGCACCCGTGAAAGAATATTTTTCATTGTACGGTTTTGCGTTTCCGGTCTGTGCATCGTACTTCTGAATCTCAATCGATTTTTTTACTGGTTTTTCGCGGGAGCTGATCGGATATACAGTTGTCTCACCACCTGCAGCCATCGCAATTCTGTGAACAACGGAATCTAATTCATATCCGCTTGGAGCTTTTGTCTCCTTTATATAATAGGTCGTGAGCGGCAGCAGCGCACTTTCTGCATAACCATTTTTATTCGTTACCAAAGTTGCTGCTTTTTTTGTACACGCGTCATCCAGATAAACTGTGTATTCCGCACCTTCAAATGTTCCACTTTGTGGTACCGTTTTTCCTGTTTCCGCATCATATTTCTGCACAGAAAGTTTTTTGCGGATCGGTTCCTCATAGGACGTGAATGTAGCCGTTTCACCTGAAACCACCTTGAGCGTGTAAAGCTTTTCATCCAACCGATATCCTTTTGATGCCTTTGTCTCCTTCACATAATAAGTACCGGCTTCCAGTTCGACCTGATTCGTCTTTCCACTCTCTGCCGTTGTCAGAGAAACTACGGTCGCCGTGCAGCCTTGATCCTTATATACGGTATATACTGCTCCTGCCAGCGAATAATTTTCATTGAGAAGTTTTGTGCTTTGAGACAGTGCATCCAGCTTTTGTACATATGCTGTTCCGTTTTTCGGAATTTCCGGAATTTTCGGAATCGTAACGCTTAAAAGCAGCTGTTTTTCGCCCGAATAATAGGAAAAACCAATATCCTGGTAGCCGCTTAGGCCAAGCTTCAGTGCCTGATAATCCACAGGATATTTGCAGTTAAGCGTCAGCTGTACGGTTCCGGCTGATACGGTGCGATCTGCCTCCAGATGGAACCGGTCGCCGCCATTTAACGTTGCTTTTCCAGTAAAACGTCCTCCTGTCGTCTCATTTACAAGCGTAATCCCATTTGGAAGTGCTACAGTGGCCGTATTTTCTTCAAACGATTTATATACCGTTGATGGTGTAATACTTTTATCAGAAGCACTTCGATAACTGGCCTGCAGCTGTGCTTCCGTCAGATAAGAATTCGGGTTCGGCATTTTAGCAATATAAGAAGCAAGTGTCTTGACCAGTTCCACTCCTGCATCATTCAAAACATTTGCATAGTTTGAATTATAGTTCCAATTTGATCCATTCATATAAAAATAGCTCAAAACATAATGCGTGACTGTGTAGTAATTACCGCTTGTACTGCATCCGACACGCTCCATCACTTCCTTCAAATTTACACTGCTTCCATCGTTCAGTTCGATTGTACGCCCCCATGCAGGACCGCCATAGAGATAGAACATACCTTTTGACATATAGCGTTCCTTTTGTGTGCCAGTCGTTCCATCCAAATATTCCGCTGTGTCTTTATCGTATATCGTGCCGCTTTCCGGAGAATTCAATCTCGGCTGAATGCAGTACGCCTCCCGGATCACTTTACTGCCATCACTCTCAAAAAAAATAACCGTTTTATGTGTCGACGCCGCATGACCATTATTCAGATTTGCAGGAGCTGAATATACGCCGCTTACAACCAGCTTGAAACGATCCGGAACAGGATCCTCATCCTCAGCTGCATATGTTTTCACCGCATCATCTGTATTTACCAGTAAAAGAACGTTTGACTCCGGCATTTCAAAATAAAAGCGTTCTTCTTTCTCCTCGAATAAAAGAGGAAGCTGATCTTCCTCAAGCGAACGTGCAAGTTCCGGAACTGTAGTATCTTTTATGCTGTACGCAGCAATCTCAAGCGCTTCCAGTTCCGGTGCAGCCTCCAGCGTAAACGATACTTCCTCACCAGGCTGATACCACTGTGTCTCCGAACAAAACGAAATTTTATATTCTGTACTTTTCGGCAGCAAAACCTGATAACAACTCTCCGGTACCTCCATTTCACTTTCCGATTCATATTCCATTTCACTTTCTTCTTCGAATACACTTTCTTGCGTTTCATCTTCTAAAAATGTATCTGACTCGTCTGTCATTTCTTCCCATAGTACATCTGTCTCCTGTGTTGTCAAATCTTTCCAGTCATCCTCTGTTTCATTTGGAACTTCTTCCGATTTCTCCTCTGCCGACGGATTTTCTGTTTCGTCTGTTTCATCCTCTGTAACAAAATCCTCCGGCTGATCTTCTGGCTCTTCCGTTTCATCCCCCTGAGCACTTTCTGTTTCTTCTGATTTAGTTTCATCAGAAAAATCTTCTGACTCATCCTTCCACAGCTCCTGTGTTTCATCAGATTCACTTTCGCCTAATAGATCTTCCGTCTCATCTGACCACACGGTCTCTGATTCCTCTGTTTCCTCTTCTTCAGTAGTTTCTTCTGTTTCAGTGATCCACACATTCTCTGTTTCACTCCATCCCTTTTCGCTGTCTTCATCGTATACTTCACTTAGATCATCTGTCTGATCCTTGTCCTGCTCCGGATCCTCGTTTTCCCAGGTGTCACTTTGCTCTGTGTCAGTCACATCTGGAAGTTCATTCTCCCCGTAATCAGAATCATTATCCCCTCTGTTTTTGTGATCGCCATCTTCTGAACTGTGAAATGTCATTTCCTGTCCATTGATCGGTACCTCTGTATCTGTCTCCTCTGCGTGATGGAACTGCGCCCGAAAAGTGACAGGTTCTTCCGGCATGGAAAAGCTTACGGTCTGATTTGTAATCATAACCGGTATCTCAGCGTTACTGCCAAATATCTGCATTTCATCGATCATCCAGCCGTCTGCCGGAACTACTTCAAACACAACCTGTGCGCCGGCTTCATACTGCATGGTGATTTCCTGATTCGCATTTTTTGTCTCTTTTTTGTGTGATGCTTCGTACCGGTAATCACATGCTTCATAGATTGGAAGCGTAACTGTGTACTGCTCCGGTCGGGCAGTCTCATCAGGCGCAATCGCCGCGGATGCACCCCCAATCCCACTGCCGGTCATAAAAACGCTCAGTGCCATCAAAAATGACAGCACTCTTTTCCTTTTTCTTTTCATAGGATTCCTCCTCATAGTCATTTTTGTAATTTATGAATATTCCACTTTTCTCTGTTCTCGTTTGAATTTCACTTTTTCTATCCGGTGTCTGCCGTAATGCAGACAGTAAATCGGACATTCGCAATCCATTTTCGCGGTCTGCGTTCACCCTCCCTCTCGTCAACATTGTCATTTCATGTCAGGCCATCCTGAGTATTCAGAATTACCGTCTGTCGCGCCGCTTTCCCTGCTCTAACAAAATTCCAAGAATCGTACAGCCGCTCATAACGATCAGCGCCAGAAGTGAAAGCACTGGGATTAAAAACACACTGGCCAGTATAATCTGCATTTTTTCACTCCTCCCTACCATTTTTCTATTACTTCTCTCTTACATTTCTTTTGATATCTTTTTTACATCTCATTTCGCTTCCTTTCCGTGCATCAGATCCTGTTTTTATGTTGGACTTTCTTTATCTTCCACCGGTCTTATTCCTCTGTTTTTTCTTCTTTCCAGGCAATCGTCAGCAACCCACCACTTCGGGTGTAGAGATACACCGAATCGCCCAGAATCTCTTCCTGTGCGACGTGCTCTTCGTTGATCTCCTTTACCATCTCGTGAAGTCCCTCTGGCGTAAGGCCATCCAGCACCGGAACGATCATGCATTCATGAATGCTGCTCGGCAGAATATAATAGTCTGTTTGCAGCTTTTCTCCGATTTTTCTGCAAACAGACGGCAGCAGGATTTCCGCTGCTCCAAAATACTTTTCTTTGTTTGTCAGTACATACATCGGAACGGTCTGTGAAAAGAGATATCCAGCACTTCGATTTGTCATTTCATCGACCAGTGCGGCAAGACTCAGCAGCTCTGCCGGAAGCAGCTCCGGCATGTTTAAAAGCGCAGCCTGATTAAGTTCTTTTTCCGTGATCCCCCAGAGCTTCAGATGATCATTTTTCACGAGGATGCTTGCGTTTCCAAACGTATCACACTCCAGTTTGTAGTAATAGACGAGCGCCAGATCCAGAAAATACCGATGCGGAACCTCTTTCAGCAGCGCTTTGTTCATCCCTGCATGCACCAGCTTGCAGGCAATGTGATTTTTTACTTTTTCATAGTCTGTGTAAAAATTCATATCATACCTGGCTGGTTTTTCCATATTCGCATGGTATTCCAGAATCTCTTCTGCAATCCGGCCGATCGAAGTTCCACACTGATACTGGCTGAAAAACGGCCGAAGCCAGATCGCAGGGGCTACATTTTCTCCTTTTCGCAGAATCGTCAGGCCGTCCACGCAGGGAATGTTGTTTTTTAAAATATGATTGACACTGACTTTTGTCTCTTCTCCGGCCGCTTTCTGCACCTCCTGCTGAATCACACCTACAAATTTCTGATATTCCAAATTTCTACCACCTTTCTGTTTGATATATGTCTCTTTCTGATTATCATATATCATTTATGCATTTATTATTTTATAACATATAATATCACTTTTTGCAAGTTTACAATCTTATTTTATAAATTATTAATAATCAAATGAAACAAAAAAAGTAAAACAGGAATCTGATCACAGAAAAATCCCCTTAAAATTCTGCAAACAGCAAAGGCGATTGCAAACGCTCTCTTTACAACAAAAACGCAGAAAAACAGCTCGCTATTTCTTAAAACTGTTTTTCTGCGTTTTTTATTGTAGACAATTTTTATTCACTCATAACCAGCACCATGAGTAGAAACACAGACGACTTTTCTGACTCTTATCAAAGCGGATGTTTGCAATCCACGATGCTTTCTGCAGAATCATGAAGGATCCTTCACCTGCTTTGTAAAACAAAAAAGCTACCGTGCCACAAATGACAATGCATCAGTGACGCGGTAGCTCATATCGAAACGAATATTTTTAATCCGTCCTGTTATGAATTCAATAAAACTTTGATTTTGGAATACCTGTATTCTATCAGATAATACGGCACTTTTCCTCATACAAATCAGACACGGGAGAGGTACTCACCTGTTCTGGTGTCGATCTTCAGCTTGTCGCCTGTCTCTACGAACAGCGGTACGTATACAACTGCGCCTGTCTCTACAGTTGCCGGTTTGGTTGCACCGGTTGCTGTATCGCCCTTGAAGCCCGGTTCTGTATCAGTTACTTCAAGCTCTACAAACAGCGGAGCCTCTACTGCAAATACGTTTCCGTTGTGCGAACAAACCTTTACCATCTCGTTCTCTTTTACGAATTTCAGTGCATCACCGATGGTCTCGTTGTTCAGTGCGATCTGATCATAGGTCTCTGTATTCATGAAGTAGAACAGATCTCCGTCATTGTAAAGATACTGCATCTCTACACGGTCGATTCTTGCGGTCGGGAATTTTTCTGTCGGACGGAAAGTTTTCTCAACTACACCGCCGTTGATGATGTTTTTCAGCTTTGTTCTTACGAACGCAGCGCCTTTACCCGGTTTTACGTGCTGGAACTCGATGATCTGATAAATATTTCCATCCATCTCCAAAGTAACACCGTTTCTAAAATCTCCTGCTGATACCATTTGCTGTATTCCTCCTTAAATTTATCTGGCAGTTATGCTCTTTCATGCCTTACTCATGACAGAACCCGCCGGTCTGGAACCGGTCCGTCAGCTTTGGAGTAATCCTCTTCTCCCTCTTCTGCCATGTCACATTATCTTTTGTATTCTACCGTATCCTGCGATATTTTTCAACTGTTTTTTTGTGATAACGTGATTTCATCTTTTTTCTTGACATCACCTGCGCGCCTTTTTACAATAAAACTGATACGGCATTCATTAAATAACTGCCACACTCCCTTGTCTGCAAATCTGATTCCACGCTTGAAAAAGCCCTGACATAATATAAAACAGATTTCAGTTCACAAGGTCATATATTACACTGAATTCATACGACAGAAAAGGAGAACTTCACCATGCTGATTAAAAACGGTCTCATCCTTTCTCCCGATACGAACCTGCAGGCACGCGGCGATCTGCGGATCACAGACGGGATTATCTCTGAAATTGAAACTTCCGGAACTTTAAATCCACAGCCGGGCGAGCAGGTCATTGATGCCTCATCCTGCGTGGTTGCACCGGGACTTATAGATATTCACGTTCATTTCCGCGATCCGGGACTTACCTATAAGGAAGACCTTCATACGGGTGCCATGGCAGCTGCAGCTGGCGGCTTTACGACCGTCATCTGCATGGCAAACACAAAACCGGTCGCAGACTGCCCGGAAATTATCACCGATATCCTTACACGTGCGAAAAAAGAACCAGTGCGCATCCTTCAGACTGGTGCGGTCAGCGTCGGCATGAAAGGTGAAACATTGACAGATTTTGAAGCACTCGCCGCGGCAGGCGCATGCGGTTTTACCGATGACGGCATTCCGCTGACGGATGAAGAAATCACGAAGCAGGCAATGCGGCGGGCGAAAGCGCTGAATCTTCCGCTCTCTTTTCACGAGGAAGATCCGGCTTTTATTGAAAAATCCGGAACGAACCGCACGGCTCCTGCCATCGCTGAGGATGTGATGGTGGCGCGTGACTGCATGCTTGCGCTTTATACCGGAGCTGTGATCGACATTCAGCATATCAGCTCCAGAAATTCGGTTGCGCTTGTACGGACGGCAAAAGCCCTTGGCGCTCCGGTCTTTGCTGAGGCAACGCCGCATCATTTTACATTGACAGAAGAAGCAGTCGAGACGTATGGCACCTACGCAAAAATGAACCCGCCGCTGCGTACGGAAGAAGACCGCAGGGCGATCATTGAAGGACTGATCGACGGAACAATTGACTGCATTGCCACCGATCATGCGCCGCACAGCACCGAAGAAAAACACCGCGAACACTTTTTTGACGCGCCAAGCGGAATCATCGGATTGGAGACCTCGCTTGCACTTGGCATCACCTCGCTCGTACGCCCGGGGCACCTGACCTTATCCGAGCTGATGAAAAAAATGTCTCTGAATCCCGCAAAGCTCTATCATCTCCCAGCAGGAAAAATCGCAGAAGGCACACCTGCTGACCTTGTTATTTTTAACCCGGAGGAAGAATTTATTCCTTCGGAGTATCAGTCGAAAGCGGAAAATACGCCGTTTACCGGCTGGAAGCTTTACGGGAAGGTGCATTACACGATCTGCCGCGGTGAGATTGTCTGGGAAAATTAGAATCTGTTTTGCTTCCGGCTCATAATGCAAGCTGACGACTTGCTTGACTCAAGTCACAGCGGATATTCGCAATCCGTTTTGCTGCCTGCTTATTGCTCCGCGAAATTGAAGCAGGGTACTTACCTGACTCGATTAAATATAGACAGAGGCTGCCGCTTCCTCATCCACTTCCGATGAGAAAACGGCAGCCTCCTTGTTTTTTCTTACTTCTTTTATTTTTTCCCGCGCTGCTCTTTCAGATAAAAATGCAGTACAATCTTCTCCAGATATCGCTTCAGCACGATCTGGATCTCTTCTTTCGGGTGGATCGGCTTTACCAGAATCGAATGGATTCCGGTGCGTCTGGCACCAAATACGTCGGTAAAAAGCTGGTCCCCCACAAACAGGGTATTTCCGGTATCGGTTCCCATGATCTCCATCGCCTTCCGGTAGCTTTTGATGGATGGCTTATGGGCATTCTCGATAAAATTCACACCGACATTCTGGTTGAACAGCTCCACGCGCGGCCGCTGGTTGTTTGAGAGCAGGCAGCAGGAAAAGCCGATGCTTTTCAGATGTGCAAACAGCGCTTCCGCGCGCGCATCCGCCGGTGCCCCGTGAGGCACCAGCGTGTTGTCGATATCAAAAATCACTCCGCGATATCCTTTTTTGTAGAGCAGATCAAAATCTATCTCATACGTAGAATCCAGATATTCATCCGGGTAAAACATGTGCAGAAAACTCATCTAATCAATTTCCTTTCCTCTTTCTTCCTACACCGCAAAATCAAACAGCGACAGCTGATTCGACTCCGGCAGGCTGTCAAGAATATTCAGATCCGACAGCAGATCCACAACAGTCTTGCTGACTTTTGTCCGGTTGCGGAAATCGTCCTTGGAGAGGAACGGACCATCCTTCACAGCGTCGACAACCGCCTCAGCTGCCTTGTCTCCCAGACCGGAAACGGTGCTCAAAGAAGGCAGCAGCTTGCCGTCCTTCACTTTAAAGCGGCTCGCGCCGGATTCGTAGATGTCGATCGGCAGAAATTCAAAGCCTCTTGCATACATCTCCCGCACAACCTTCATATCACGGTATGTATCCTGCTCTTTTTTGCTTAAGGTATCCATCCGCTTTTCGTAGTCCTTCATATGGCGCAGCAGCTTATCCTCTCCAAGACACATCAGCTCGTAGTCAAATCCCGGTGCACGGATACTGAAAAACGCTGCATAATAAGCCAGCGGATAAAAAATTTTGCAGTAAGCGATGCGATAGGCCATCATGACGTAAGCGGCAGCGTGCGCTTTCGGGAACATGTATTTAATCTTTTTACACGACCAGATATACCAGTCCGGTACACCGTGCGCGGTCATCTCTGTCTCCCACTCCGGCTTTAAGCCCTTTCCTTTTCGAACACTCTCCATGATTGTGAAGGAAAGCTCACTGTCCAGTCCCTTTCCGATCAGATAGATCATGATATCGTCTCGTGTACAGATCGCAGTCGAAATCGTCGCCTTGCCCTCCGCAATCAGCGTCTGCGCGTTGCCCAGCCATACGTCCGTACCATGCGCCAGACCGGCGATGCGGACCAGATCGGAAAAGTATTTCGGCTTTGTGTCCAGAAGCATCTGGATCGCAAATTCCGTTCCGAACTCCGGAATGCCAAGGCAGCCAAGCTGACAGCCACCGATATCATCCGGGGTGATACCCAGCGCCTCGGTCGATGCAAACAGTGACATAACCGACGGATCATCAAGCGGAATCTTTTTCGCATCGATTCCGGTCAGATCCTCCAGCATACGGATCATGGTCGGATCATCGTGTCCGAGAATGTCAAGCTTTAACAGGTTGTGGTCAATCGAATGGTAATCAAAATGCGTCGTGATGATATCCGTCGTCATATCGTTGGCCGGGTGCTGAACCGGCGTAAATGAGTAGATCTCCTCTCCCACAGGGAGCACGATGATACCGCCCGGATGCTGTCCGGTCGTCCTGCGCACGCCGACGCAGCCCTTTACAATGCGGTCGATCTCACAGTTTCGCTTGCGGATCTCGCGCTCCTCGTAATATTTTTTCACATAACCGAACGCCGTCTTATCTGCCAGCGTACCGATCGTGCCGGCACGGAAGGTCTGACCGGCGCCGAAAATTACCTCCGTGTATTTGTGCGCCTTACTCTGATAATCGCCGGAGAAGTTCAGGTCGATATCCGGCTCTTTGTTTCCCTTAAATCCAAGAAACGTCTCAAACGGGATGTCATGCCCCTCTTTTTTCATCTTTGTGCCGCATTTCGGACAGTCCTTATCCGGCATGTCGCAGCCGGACATACCCGAGAATTTTTTTACATCCTCCGAATCAAAATCACTGTAATGGCAGTGTGGGCAGATATAATGCGGGCTGAGTGGATTTACCTCCGTGATACCGGACATCGTCGCGACAAAGGACGATCCGACCGAACCACGCGAGCCAACCAGGTAGCCGTCCGCGTTTGATTTCCACACGAGCTTCTGTGCGATGATATACATAACCGCAAATCCGTTTGAAATGATGGAGTTCAGCTCCCGCTCAAGGCGCTCTTCCACGACAGACGGAAGCGTCTCACCGTAAATTTCATGCGCTTTCTCATAGCACAGATTTCGCAGGATCTGGTCGGAATGCTCGATGACCGGCGGACATTTATCCGGCCGCACCGGGGAAATTTTTTCGCACATATTTGCAATCTTCACGGTGTTCGTGATGACGACCTCGTGCGCTTTTTCCTCGCCGAGATACGAAAATTCCTCCAGCATCTCCTCCGTCGTGCGCAGGTAGAGCGGTGCCTGATCATCGGCGTCCTTGAAGCCTTTACTTGCCATGATAATCCGGCGGTAGACCTCATCCTTCGGATCAAGGAAATGGACGTCACACGTCGCCACGACCGGACGGCTGTAGCGCTCGCCGAGCTCAACAATGCGTCGGTTCAGGTTTTTCAAATCGTCCACGGTCTTGCGGTCCTCATAATCCTCCCGCGTCATGAACATGTTGTTGCCAAGCGGCTGAATTTCCAGATAATCGTAAAAATTTACGAGCCTTGCAATCTCCGGCTCCGGAGCATCGCGCAGCAGCGCGCGGTACAGTTCTCCCGCTTCGCAGGCAGAGCCAAGAATCAGTCCCTCCCGGTACTTCTGAAGCACACTTTTCGGCACACGCGGCCGGCGGTTGTAATACTGCAGATGCGACCAGGAGACAAGCCGATAGAGATTGACTCTTCCGATGTCGTTTTTTGCCAGAATGATCGCATGGTACGTCGGCAGCTTTTTGATCTGCGATTCCGAAGAACGGCCAAGCGCATTGAGTTCTTCCAGGGTCTCAATATCCTGCTTTTCCAGCATCGCGATAAATTTTTCAAAAATCTCTGCAGTACAGCCGGCATCATCGACCGCACGGTGATGGTTTTCCAGCGAGACGCCGAGCGCTTTTGCCACCGTATCCAGCTTGAAACGGTTCAGCTGCGGCAGCAAAACACGCGCCATCGACACGGTATCCACAACCGTCTTCTCACACGGCAGTCCGAGCCTTCTGCAGTTCTCCTCGATAAAACTCATATCAAAGGAGGCATTGTGCGCCACCATGATGCAGCCCTCACAGAATTCCATAAACTGCGGCAGGATCGTCTCGATCGTCGGCGCAGACATAACCATCTCATCATTGATGCTGGTCAGCTCCTCAATCCGAAACGGAATCGGAACCTTGGGATTGACAAAGGTGCTGAATTTATCGGTGATTTTTCCTTCAACGACCTTTACGGCACCGATCTCAATGATCTGGTTCTGCACACAGGAAAAGCCTGTCGTCTCCAGGTCAAAGACCACAAAGGAATCGTGGATTGTCTGACCATTTGTGTTTACTGCAATCTCTTTTAAGTCGTCTACCAGATAGGCTTCCATTCCATAGATGACTTTGAAATCGTCGTTCCGCGAGATGGTGTGGTTGGCATCCGGGAACGCCTGTACCGCACCGTGATCGGTAATTGCAAGCGCCGGGTGCCCCCATTCTTTCGCTCGCTTTAAGATCGCAGAAACCTCCGAAACGCCGTCCATATCGCTCATTTTTGTATGACAGTGTAGCTCCACACGTTTTTCCGGGTACGTATCTACGCGTTTTTCCCGGAAATCAGGGATTTTTTTCATACCAGTCACATTTCCGATCGACAGCTGGCTGTCATACCGGTCGATCGTTGTCACGCCGTTCAGCTTAAAAAATGCGCCCTCCTTGATGACACTCTTCAGCTCGTCCGCCTGCTCATTTTTTACAAACATTTTTACGGTGATGGTATCGGTAAAATCCGTGATATTAAAGATAAGCAGCGTCTTTGCGATACGCAGCTCTCTCGCCTCAAAGGAGAGCACCTGCCCGCGGATCGTCACGCCGCCGATTTCTCCTGTGATCTGCTCGATTTCCATCGGTTCGCCTTCGACATCACGCCCGTAAATAACATCCGGATCGTCGGATTTTTTCGGCGCAAATCGATCGCCTGAGAAAAAGGTGTTTCGCTTTTCGGCCATCTTCTTTCCGGCCATCTCGTCTGCCTTCGGATTTTGCGGCATTTCTTTTGCGGCAGTCTTTTTCTCCTGTGCTTTTTTCTCTTTCGTTCCACTCGTATTTTCGGCATCTTCCGTTTTTTGTCTGGCTTCTTCTCCCTTTGCAGCCGCATACTGCTTTGAAATCGCAGCGACCTCCTGCTCCAGCTCCAGATCGGCATTCTTTCTCCGTCTGCTCACCGGCGGCTCCACGCGCTTCGCAGAGACATGAAAATCCAGCCCGCACCGCTCACAGAAGACCTTCTCGAGAATTTCCAGAAGCTCCTGCTCCTTACCGTCCGCAATTACCGTATCCGGTACCTCCAGGCAGAGCGTATCGGGCGCTGTAAAGACCTTTTTTGAATCGTGCATCAGGCTGTAGAGCAGCGCATTGTAATTTTTCAGCTCCAGCAAAATACTCGATTCGTAGACGGGCATCAGGTTCTGCGGCGTATATTGCTTTGACAGATGAAATTTTTCAATGATTTTCACCGTCATTTTTACATCAGAAAAAAGCTGGTGCACAATTGCCTGTTCCAGCTCGAAAATGTGTTTTTTAAAAATCAGTTTTTCACTTTCCAGAAAAATCCGCATAAAATCCCGGTCACGGTTTAACGTGACCCGGTCTATGCGGACAAATTCCAGAAGTCCTTTTAATTCATCCGACAGATCAAGTGTCGGAAAAACCTCCATAAATGGTTTCTGCAATAAAATCGACTCCTATGATTCCTACTTTTTCTCCCAGTTTAAAAGCTCCTCACGCAGCACCGAAAGCAGCTGATCCTCCGGCATCTTGCGGATCACCTCGCCTTTTTTGATCAGCAGGCCCTCGCCCTTTCCTCCGGCGATTCCGATGTCTGCTTCTTTCGCCTCGCCAGGTCCGTTTACTACGCATCCCATGACGGCTACCTTCAGGTCAAGCGGAATATCTTCCACCATATTCTGCACCTGATTTGCCAGCCCGATCAGATCGATCTGAGTCCGTCCGCAGGTCGGGCACGATACTACCTCAATGCCGCCCTTTCGAAGCCCGAGCGTGCGCAGAATCATTTTTGCGGATTTTACTTCCTCGAGCGGATCGCCGGTCAATGAGACACGAATCGTGTCACCGATTCCCTGATACAGAATGATGCCAAGTCCGATCGCAGATTTGATATTTCCGGAATAAAGCGTGCCTGCCTCTGTGATGCCGACGTGCAGCGGATGATTCGTCTTCTGCACGAGCGCTTCGTGCGCCTTTGCGCACATCATTACGTCGGAGGATTTGATGCTGATGACCAGATTATCATATCCCATATCCTCAATCACCGCACACTGGTGCAGCGCGCTCTCCGCAAGGCCCTCCGCCGTCACGCCATGGTCGCGCTCCACGATCTCTTTTTCCAGCGAACCGCTGTTGACGCCGACGCGGATCGGAATCTGCCGCTCCTTTGCCACGTCCACGACGGCCCGCACGCGCTCCGTGCTTCCGATGTTGCCCGGATTGATTCGGATCTTGTCTGCACCCGCTTCCATCGCAGCGATGGCCAGACGGTAATCAAAATGGATATCCGCCACGAGCGGAATCGTAATCTGCTTTTTAATCTCTGAAAGCGCATGCGCGGCCTCCATCGTCGGCACTGCACACCGGATGATATCGCATCCGGCTGCTGCGAGACGGTTGATCTGATTTACCGTCGCAGCGACATCCTCTGTCTTTGTATTTGTCATGGACTGGATCAGCACCGGATTGCCTCCGCCGATCACCCGGTCCCCGATTTTTACTGTTTTTGTATGATCGCGATACATAATAGCCTCCAAACTATTCTTCTGATTCAAGTGGAATAAATATCCGGGTTGAAACCGTCTCACTCTGTGTCTTTCCCTCTTTCATTGCCTCCGCGCAGAACGTTTCCTGTGCATTTACCAGCACCTTTCCGCGCTTGTCAATCTTCTCATAGACACCGGACGGCTGCAGAATATGCGCTTTTACGTTGTCATCCAGCTGTACCTGCAGGATATGACGGACCTTCTCCCGAAGCGCAGCATCTTCCACCGGGAACATAATCTCCACACGCTTGTCCAGGTTGCGCGGCATCCAGTCCGCGCTTCCCATGTAAAATTCTTCATTGCCGCCGTTTCGGAAATAAAAAATACGAGCGTGCTCCAGGAAATTTCCGACGATGGAGCGCACATGGATCGTCTCACTGACACCCGGGATGCCGGTCTTTAAGCAGCAGATGCCGCGGATTATAAGATCGATCTCCACACCGGCTGCGGATGCCTCATACAGCGCGGCGATGATTTCTTTGTCGCACAGGGAGTTCATCTTTGCGACGATCCGCGCCGGCTCATGGTTTCTCGCATGCGCGGTCTCCCGGCGGATCAGACGCATAAACGTATCGCGCAGCCAAAGCGGCGCAAGCACGAGGCGGTTCCAGTTTTTCGGCTCCGAATAGCCGGAAAGCATATTGAATACGGCGGTCGCGTCCTCTCCGATCGGTTCAGAGCACGTCAAAATGCCACAGTCCGTATACAGCTTCGCCGTGGAATCGTTGTAATTTCCGGTGCCGAGATGGACGTAACGGCGGATGCCATCCTCTTCTTTTCGCACCACAAGCGTAATCTTGCTGTGCGTTTTCAGTCCAAGCAGACCGTAGATAACGTGGCAGCCTGCCTTCTCCAGCATTTTTGCCCAGATAATGTTGTTTTCCTCATCAAACCGTGCCTTCAGCTCAACCAGTACGGAAACCTGTTTGCCGTTTTCCGCCGCCTGCGCAAGCGCCGCAACGATCGGCGAATGGCCGCTGACACGATACAGCGTCTGCTTGATTGCCAGCACATCCGGATCAACTGCCGCCTGCTTTACAAACTGAACGACCGGGTCAAACGTCATGTACGGATGGTGCAGCAGAATATCGCCGCGGCGGATCTGCGTAAAGATATCCTCCTCGTCGTTCATCCCCGGCACCGGCTGCGGCTGGTACGGCTTATAACGGTACTCGTCCATGCCCTCCATTCCGTACAGCTTCATCAGAAACGTCAGGTCAAGCGGTCCGTTGATGCGGTAAATGTCATCCTCTTTTACCTCAAACTCCTGTTTCAGGATCTTTAACAGCTTCGGCTCCATCTTATCCTCGATCTCAAGACGGATGACCTCGCCCCACTGGCGCTTTTTCAGCTGTTTCTGGATCTCCTTTAACAGATCGGCCGCATCCTCCTCATCGATCGGCAGATCGGCATTTCGCATAATCCGGTACGGGTGTGCACAGACCACGTCGTAATTCAGAAACAGTCTGGAAATGTTGCGCTCAATCACCTCTTCCAGCAAAATGACGCATTTCTGTCCATTCTCACCGTCCGGCAGGCGGATAATCCGCGGAAGAACGGACGGCACCTGAACGGTCGCAAACTCTACGTGATCCTTTTCCTGCTCTTTCTCTGCCTTTTTTGAGATCAGTGCTCCGATATTTAAGGTCTTGTTCCGGATCAGCGGAAATGGTCTGGACGAATCCATTGCCATCGGCGTCAGCACCGGATAAACGTTCTCCTCAAAGTAGCGGTCTGCCGCCTCCGCCTGCGCGGGAGTGAGCTGCTCGTGCTCCGTGATAACCTCCACCTTGTTCTGCTTCAGCACCGGAAGCAGGGAGCGGTTGTACGTGGAATACTGCAGATGCACCAGTTCATGAGCTTTTTTTGCAATTTTTTCCAGCTGCTGGGCCGGCGTCAGTCCGGCAATATCTTTTTTATTATACTTTGCATGAACCATGTCCTTTAGGGAAGCGACACGGATCATGAAAAACTCATCCAGATTGGACGAGGTAATACTCAGAAATTTCAGGCGCTCCAGAAACGGAAGCGACTTGTCTCTTGCCTCGTACAGCACACGGCTGTTAAAAGCGAGCCAGCTCAACTCACGGTTCGTATAATACTCCGGTTTTTCAAAATCTGCAACTGCCATGATACGTCCCCCTTAATATCCCTTTTTCTGCCGGATGACCGGATGCACATTGAATACTTCCTCAAAAAATTCCGCTTTTTCCTGGAACGATCCGATTTCCAGAGAAAGATCCTCCTGCGAAGCCACCGTCACACGCAGCTCATGATCCTTGAGCGCTACAGTTACATTCTTGCATTTCTGACGGTGCGTGCGATCCATCGCGTTTACAATCCGCAGAATCGCCGTCATCTTTGCGATAATCAGATATTCTTCCTTGGAGAGATCGGCCTTTTCTGCCAGCTCTGTGTAATAAACGAACGGGCTTGTATTGAACTTGACCGTGTAGGCAATCATCTCACGCTCGGAATGTGACAGTCCGATGATTTCGGTCGCCATGATAATATTGAACGCACAGTCGGAAACATCTTCCAGACTGATGAACTTGCCGCAGTTGTGCAGGATCACAGAAATCTGTAAAAGCAGCCGCTCCCGGCTTCCCATGCCGTGCACTTTTTTCATCTTATCGAATACGGCAAGCGCGATGCTCTCCAGATTTTTCACATGCGACTGGCTGCACTTGTAGCGCTTGGAAATGCTGCGGGCCGCTGCAATGATATCCTCCTCAAAATTGTGCCCGTTCTGAATATAGTTATTTCTGACTCCATACTCATAGGCAAGGCCGTCGCTCATATTAAAGCCCGGCAGCCATACCGTATCCACGCCGAAATTTTCCATCAGCGTCTGGCAGAATAAAACGGAGGTCGCAAGCTCATCGCACCCGTCCTGCGGAATCTGAAACAGATCTGCGATCTCCTCCGGCTTTTTGCCGCTGATTTTCGCACAGACCTTTTCAAACTCGCCCTTTTCGACCGCACTGATCTTCTTTTTGCTCTTTTCCGCCGGCTTTAAGATTTCCAGCAGATTGCCGCCGACCACGATCAGATTTTTGATCTGACGGTCCTTCTGATAAAGCTTGTTGAACCCGGAAAGCTCATGCTCCAGAACTTCTTTTACCATATGCTCAAAATGACTGCTGTTCTTTTCCAGAGGTGTGAGACGTTCACGGATCGTGATGCTGCCGACACGGATATTCTGCGTCGTGATCAGCTTGTCCTTGTCAAACAGCGAAATCTGCATGCTGCTTCCGCCGATATCGACAATCGCTGCAGGATTCTGGATAATCGACTCGAACTCGTCTGTCACCGATGCGATCGATTGGTAGTCCACAAAACGCTGCTCTGAATTGCTGAGCACATCGATCAGAAGTCCCGTCTGCTTTTCGATGTAGTCCCGCATAATCAGCATATTTCTGGACTCACGGAACGCACTCGTCGCACAGGCGCGGTACTCCGTCACCCGGTAACCGTCCATGATCCGCTTAAAATC
The DNA here is from genome assembly GCA_029225065.1 of Lachnospiraceae bacterium. Lineage (GTDB taxonomy): Bacteria > Bacillota > Clostridia > Lachnospirales > Lachnospiraceae > Choladousia. Next base: position 57,960 of record JAQXVT010000048.1, read on the forward strand.
CCGCAGAACCACGCAGAGCTCCTCGACATTTTTGCTGCTGATGCGTCCCGTCGTATAGGCATCCAGCCCGAGATTCAGCCGTGTTGCCACCCAATCAATTTCTTTCATGGATTTTCTGGACGTATACTCGAAAATCTTCATTTCTGTCACAGCCGATCCGATACTGATCGCTGCAAACGTCTTCACTGCCATAATGGCCTCCTTTTTTGCCTGAATCTCACTCGGATTTCTGTCTGCCGAGGAGATAATCGATGAACTGCTGTGCTGTTCTGCCGGAAAGCCCGCCGTGGCTGAGCTCCCACTTGTTTGCCTCTAAGAGCAGCGTCTCTTCCGGCATGTCAATGCCGTTTCGTCTCGCCAGAGAACGGACGATCTCCTGGAACTGCTTTTTATCCGGCGAACCGAAGTAGATCGTGACGCCGAATCTCGATACGAGGGAAAGCTTTTCCTGAATCGTATCATTTGAGTGCAGATCGCCATACGCCTCCTCGTTGTCGCGGAACGTCTCTTTGATCAAATGTCTGCGGTTTGAGGTAGCGTATATCAGAATGTTTTCCGGCTTCTTTTCCAGGCCGCCCTCGATGACTGCTTTCAGATACTTGTATTCGATCTCAAATTCCTCAAAGGAAAGATCGTCCATATAGATGATAAATTTGTAATTCCGGTTTTTGATCTGCGCGATCACCTCGTTCAGATCCTGGAACTGATGCTTGTAGATCTCGATAATGCGAAGCCCCTGATCATAGTAACGGTTCAAGATCGCCTTGATGCTCGATGATTTTCCGGTGCCCGCGTCGCCGAACAGCAGGCAGTTATTTGCTCTTCGTCCCTGCACAAATGCCTCCGTGTTGTCGATCAGCTTCTGCTTTGCAATTTCATAACCGACGAGATCCTCCAGATTGACGTGACGTATGTTCGTGATCGGCTCAATCCGTACACCGCGCTCATCATGTGCCACACGGAATGCCTTGTGCAGTCCAAAGGTGCCAACGCCGAATTCCCGGTAAAATTCCACCATGCTCCTGGTGAATGACTCCAGGGTGTCTGCTGCGGCGAGTTCTTTGCTCAGCGCACAGATCCGGTCGCGGATACGGTGGTTAAACAGCTTGCCGGAGGATTCTTCGCGTCTGTAGCAAAGCAGTTCCTCAAAAAATCCTGCCTGCAGTGTGCGCTCCAGCTCCGTGAAGTCATACGCAAACAGTTCACGGAAAATCGCAAAATCATGACACGCCAGATTCAAAAGGCTGCAGTCGGAAATGCCGCGGATCTCACAGGCAGTGCTGAAGCTGTTTTCATTATTGACAAGCAGAAACGTCAGGTAAGTCTGCCACAGATTACCTTCAAAGCCGTATTGCCCGGCCAGCTCGATCAGGTCATGCATGCAGGAGAAAAACCGGCTTCTTACCTCGGCTGCATCGCTTTTTTCTTCAAAGTGCCCCATGATCCAGGTCATGTCTTCCAGTACGGTTCCGTTTTCAAAATTTCGATATAAAACTAATTCTCTGATGTCTGTCATAATTATCCTGCCTTAGTAATTTCCAAGAATTTTCATATTGATTGCTTCCTCACGGATACCGCGGAGTGCATTTTTTACTGCGCTGTCGTTTAAGTTGCCCTCAAAATCGACAAAGAAGCGATATTCCCAGTTTCTTCCGTAAATCGGACGGGATTCTACTTTGTTCATGTTGAGGCCGTTGTAAATGATATGCGACAGCACGTTGTAAAGAGAACCGCTCGAATGCGGTGTCTCAAAGCAGATACTGATCTTCGTCGCGTCTTTGCGGAAAATTCGCTGATTCGTAACCACAATAAACCGCGTCGAATTTTTCTCATTATAATAAATGTGCTCTTCCAGCACGTCAAGGCCAAATACCTGGGCTGCAAACTTGCTTGCAACCGCTGCCTGTGTCTTATCGCCATCCTCCGCAATCTTTTTTGCCGCCAATGCAGTATTATCGTATGGAACCTTCCGCCACTCCGAATGACTGCCGAGATATTCCTCACACTGTGCCAGTGCCTGAGAATGAGAATAAACAGTCTTAATGTCTGAAAGCTTTGTGCCGGGCAGGCCGAGCAGCGCATGCTGACATTTCACAATCTGCTCTCCTACGATATAATTTTCAAAATTTACAAGCAGATCATAATTGTCTGCCACGATTCCGGCGGAAGAATTCTCAATCGGAAGCACTGCATAATCAGCTGCGCCCTCTGCGATTGCCTCCATCGCATCGCGGAAGGAACGGACATGGAAACAGTTGACATCCTCTCCGAAATAAGCCCGCATTGCCGCATGGCTGTAAGCACCCTCCACGCCCTGATAAACGACACGGATATTCGTGCGGTCAATGTCATCTACTGCGATAAACGGCAGACGGCCGGAGGCTCCGTTTTGTTCCAGCAGCTGGTACTGCAGCTTCCGGCTCATCGACATGATCTGCTGAAACAGCTCTTCCACACCGTGGCGGTTGAAATCGTTGTGTGCCATCGCTTTTAAGGAGACAAGCTTCGCCTGCTCCCGTTCTTTGTCAAATACCTTTTTTCCAATGGAAATTTTATACTTTGCAACATCCTCACTGATCTGCATCCGCTGCTCAAACAATTCTACAATCTGTTTATCTACTGCGTCAATCTGTTCACGCAGCTCTGTCAAATTTTTCATCTGTGACTCCTCACTCTTTTATACGTACTCTCGGAGTCTTTCTAGCTCAAACCAAAAAAGATTCTGAGGATACATTTATTTCTGCCGTGATATGCCATCGGATGGCTCCGGCGTTTTTATTCTATCATACTTTCACTCAGGAAAACACTGTAAATTGATAGATTTTTCGCTTCTTTTTCCAATGACACTAACGTATGTAAACTGCTGCAAAGCAATGTAAAACAGGCGTAAGTTTCTGCCAAAATCGGCGTAATACGGAACAAACATTCGCAGACAACATTTTCAGAAATGCTATCGCCCTGCAGATATGCCGCGCATAACACCGGGCAATTTGGTCAATACTGAAACCATAAAATGTGGCTGGAGGATGTGTTATGAAATGGAATTTTATTAAATGCGGCATGATCGGATGGTGTCTTGAGGTGGCGTGGACCGGACTTGGATCACTTCTGCACCATGATCCGAAGCTGACCGGGGTCTCATCCCTGACCATGTTTCCCATCTATGGCATGGCCTCCCTCGTCGCGCCTGCATATCGGCATCTGCGAAAATATCGGTTTTATATTCGTGGGCTTGTCTATATGACCGGCATTTTTGCAGTGGAATACACCACCGGCCGCATCCTGCAACGCTACAACTGCTGTCCCTGGGATTACAGCAATGCACCGCTGCAGATCGGCGGTGTGATCCGGCTCGACTACGCCCCCTTATGGTTTCTGACCGGCCTTTTTTATGAAAAAATGGTTACCGGAAATCCAATAAAATAGTCCAAACACGATCTGGCAAAGCTATGATTCACAATTCTTCCGGGCAATCAGCCAAAGAATAAACCCGCAGCACATCGTCAAAGACGCCGTCCCGTGCTTCACGCGTGTGAAGTTCGGTACGGCGTCTCATCTTTGTCCGCTTTCGTATGAATCTGTCATATCTGCCCGTCTCCTACTCCAGGTGCTTCAGTGCTTCTTCCATTGCATCCAGGTCTTCCTTTTCATTCGGACCGGTGCAGCGAAGCTCTATCTTTGCCCCGCACGGGATTGATGCTGCCAGGATATTCAGCAGGCTGCGCGCATTGATAATGTTATACTCGTAAATAATCTCCACTTTCGAGCTGCAATGCTCTGCCGCTTTTACGAGTACACCGGCCGGTCTAATATGAAATCCGGACGGATTCGATACAGTTACCATTCTGCTGACCATAATCTTCCTCCTTGTTTTTATACATTATGGATATTATCATAGTATATGCTTCGAGCAATTTCAACATTTTTACTGATTGTACGCGTTTTTATCCAATTTTTTTACATTTTCTTAACATTTTAGTTTCAATTCGTTTTCTTTCGCCTTTTTTTGATCCCTGTCTGTACATAATCAGAAAATTACGGTATCATATTCTTGCCATTAACTCAAAAGGAGGTTCTTTATGAAACTGATTATCATCCGTCACGGCGATCCCGATTACTCGATCGATTCCCTGACTGAAAAAGGCTGGAAAGAAGCCGAATATCTCGCCGACCGCATTGCAAAGCTCGACGTAAAGCAGTTTTACGTCTCCCCGCGCGGCCGGGCAAAAGACACTGCATCTCTCACTCTCAAAAAAATGAACCGCACCGCGATCGAATGCGAATGGCTGCGGGAATTTGCCCCGGTCATTGACCGTCCGGACCGTCCACAGTCCCCGGTGTGCTGGGACTGGCTTCCGGGTGACTGGACAAAGGAAGAAGATTTTTACCGATATGACCGCTGGGGCGAGGTACCCGCCATGAAAAATGGTCATGTAAAAGAAGAATACGACTGGGTATGCAAAAGCCTCGACGACTTGCTTGCGTCGTACGGCTACGTGCGCGACGGACATCTCTACCGCGCAGAGCAGCCAAATACCGATACAATCGTTTTCTTCTGCCATTTCGGGCTTGGCTGCGTCCTGATCAGTCACCTGATCGGTGTCTCACCGATGGTACTCTGGCACGGTCTGTGCGCAGCGCCGACCTCCGTTGCCTCACTCGTGACGGAAGAACGCAGAAAAGGAATTGCAAGCTTCCGGATGGGATACTACGGTGACATTTCTCATCTTTATGTGAAGGATGAACCGCCTGCGTTCTCCGCACGGTTCTGTGAGTGTTATGACAATGAGGAGGAGCGGCACGACTGATATTTCAAGGCTGCCTCGCCGCTTGCCTGACTCCAATCAAAGCGAATATTCGCAATTTGCTTTGCAGCTGTTCAGGTCAAAGCAGATATCCGCAATTCGCTTCTCTACTTGCTCAGTTAAAATAGTTTCACCGGAAATGCCGGATCACGATCTGGAGCGTCTTTCTGCCCTGATATTCATTGACGGACGGATAATACGTGACATCCAGCGCGGTTCGGTTTTCTTTTCCCCAGAAAAGCTTCTGTACTTCGTTTTCCCCGTACTTTTCGATCAGATGACCGCGCAGTACCTCCGGATCCCCAAAATAAAGCGCCTCCATCTGGCAGCCCGTGCGGTTCATCACCTGCAGCTTTATGGCTCTTGCATTTTTTCCGATCACACGGGCGGATAACAGCTGCAGATTCCGCTCGGCAAAGAGTGGTTTTTCATTTCCTTTTCCAAACGGCTCCAGAACAGACAATTCTTCGATCAAATGCTCCGAAATATAGTCGATCGGCATCGGCACATCGATCATGACCTTTTCCGCCATGTCATCGTCTGTCAGTGTACAGTTTTCGTTTAATCGGTGCCGCATCTCCGAAATCCGGGACTGCTCCAGTGAAAAGCCTGCCGCCATCGGATGACCGCCGAATTTCAGAAACAGATCCTGGCATTTTACCATCTCCTCAAACATAGAGTATGCCTCAATCGACCGGCCGGAACCCTTTGCCGAGTTCTCCCCGTCCGTCACAACAAACGTCGGCTTCCCGTACCGCTCCCGCAGCCGTCCTGCTACGATCCCCGCAATACTCTCATGACAGTGCGGCAGATATACGACCAGCACACGGTCGGATTCCTGCGGCCCATCCGGATCATTTTCTTTTTCGATCATTGCAGTTGCCTCTTCTACTGCTTCCAAAGTCAGCTGCTTTCGCTCATCATTAAGTGCTTTTAACTGTTCAGCCAGCTGCTGTGCCTGTGTTTCATCCTCTGCAAGAAGCAGACGCAGGGAACGCTTTGCCGTGTCCAGTCTTCCGCTCGCATTGATGCACGGACCAAGGATAAAACCGATGTGATAGGACTGAAGCGCGGACGGATCGAGATCATTCGCCTGAATCAGCGCACGCATGCCATAGTTTTCCGTTGTCCGCAGCCGTTTTAATCCTTCTTTTACCAGAATCCGGTTCTCTCCGTCGAGATCCATCACGTCCCCGACCGTCGCAAATCCGACAAATTCCAGATACTCCTTTGCTTCCTCCGGGATTCCGAACAGACGGTAAAGCTCACACACAACCTTCCAGGCTACCGCTGCGCCGCACAGCTTTTTGTACAGATACGGGCAGAACGGCTGCTTAGGATTGACGATCTGATCAGCCGGCGGAAGCAGATATGTGCGCTGCTCTTTCTCGGAAACAACGCGCACCGCATGTTCTTTTCCGTTTTCTTCTTCTCCGTCCCCGGCAAAAAGCGGCTCATGATGGTCCGTCACCAGTACCGTCATCCCACGCTCTTTTGCATAAGCGATCTCCTCGATCGCCGAAATGCCGTTGTCGCAGGTCAGAATTGTATCGATTCCCTCCTCCGCAGCATACCGCAGCAGATCGACGTTCAGTCCGTACCCGTCCTTCATTCGATCCGGAATCTCATAATCCACGACGGCTCCGCACCTGCTTAGTGCGCGATACAAAATGTATGTGGAATTGACTCCATCGATATCATAATCTCCGATGATCCGGATTTTTTTCTTTTTTGCAATCTTTCCCTTCAGAATCTGCGCCGTCTCGGTACAGCCCTTCAGGCTCGCAGGATCGCCAAGCCTGGCAAGGGATCCGTGAAGATATTCATCGACTGCCGCGTCTCCAATCACATCGCGGTTGCGGATCAGCCGTGCCGTCACCTGATCGACCCCGAATTTTGTGGCAATTGCCTGAAAATCTGCTTTTTTCGCCGCAACAAACCATTTTTCTTTCATACGTACACTCCGATTTGTCTCTTTTTTTCTTCGTCAGGCAAATTGCCTGACTCAAGTCAAAGCGGATATTCGCAATCCGCTTCGCTACTTGCCCATAATCACCATCATGAGTGAGTTTATCTTACTTATGATACAAGCAAGTCCCTACCCACTGCTTATTGCTCCGCGCAGCCTCGCAGGGGACTTGCCTGATTCGATTAAAAAGCGAAGCGGACCGCCGCATTTTTTTCTGCAGCAGCCCGCTCTCTATTTTGCTGTTACTTTTTATTTTGCTGTCTTTTTATCGGAATGTCTCTTCATCAGATACCACAGAACACCTGTGATGCACACTGATGAATATCCGCCGGCGATAACGCCAACCATCAGCGGAAGGGAGAACTCCTTAATCGTAGCCACACCGAGAATGTAGAGAACTGCAACCATGACAAAGGTCGTGAAGGAAGTATAGATACTTCTTGTCAGTGTCTCTGTGATACTTGTGTTTACGACATCCTCGATCGCTGCATTCTTCATACCTGCCAGATTCTCACGGATACGGTCGAAGATAACGATTGTCGCGTTGATCGAATATCCGACGATCGTCAGCATGCAGGCGATAAACGTATTTCCGACGGAGATCCGCACGATCGCATAGCATGCAAATACGACCAGAACATCATGCATCAGAGCGATGACCGCACTTCCTGCAAAACGGATATCCTTGAACCGGAACCAGATATAGATCAGGATACAGATCGCTGCTACAATTACGGCAACAACCGCATCTTGCCTCATCTCGTTGCTGACCGTTGAAGAAATCGTCTCAAATGTAATAGCTTTCTCCTCGATGCCATACGCATCCTGAAGTGCCTTGGATATCTGCTCTCTCTCATCGAGCGAAAGCACACGGGTCTTGATGTAAACATCATTCGTGCCTGCGACCTTCTGTGTCTGGATCTCTGCGTCACCGGTCACGTTCTGGAACAGCGGTTTGACATCTGAATCCAGCTGTGAAATTGAAAGATCCTCGTTAAAGCTAACGCTTGTGGATGTACCTCCACGAAAATCCATGCTCAGGTTGAGGATGCCGTTTCCGGCTGCGGAATTGATTCCCATTGCTACCGGGCCAGAAAGCAGAACAACCAGTGAAATTGCGAAAGTAATGTGCCATTTTCCAACAAAGTTGATCGCCTTTCTCATTTTTGCCTTTCCGTAATACTTCTCATCCTTAAAGCCAAGTGCATAGAATGACTTAATCAGGAGACGTGAGATTACCAGTGCGGTAAACATGGAAAGAACAATACCAAGTGCCAGCGTCTGTGCAAATCCCTTTACACTTCCGGTACCCATCATATTCAGCACGAATGCTGCAATCAGGGTTGTGATGTTGCCGTCCAGAATTGCAGAAAGTGCTTTTTTGAAACCGCTCTGGATCGCACCCTGTACAGAAATTCCCGCCGTAATTTCCTCGCGGATACGGGCATAGATAATAACGTTTGCATCCACCGCCATACCAATGGAAAGAATGATACCTGCGATACCCGGCAGCGTCAGAGTCAGATCGAACGCGTTCAGGGTCAGAAGCATCAGAAGTGTGTAAATAATCAGTGCGATACCTGCGCAGATACCCGGCAGTGCATAGACAAAGATCATAAAGATGATGACAATTGCAAGACCGATTGCACCTGCGATCAAACTCGTCCGGATCGCATTCTCACCAAGCTGTGCGCCGACTACGTTGGAACGAATCTCGGTCAGTTCAAGGGAAAGGGAACCGATACGGATCGAAGAAGCCAGATTCTGTGCCTCCTCTGCATTTGCCATACCGGAAATGATTGCGGTACCGCCGGTGATCGCTTCATTGACACGCGGTGCGCTGATGACATTGTCATCGTAAACGATCTGGATGACATTTCCGACATTCTCACTCGTTGCATCTGCGAATGCCTTTGTACCATCTTCGGTCAGCTCCAGCTGTACGACGAACTCACGGTTGCCCATGCTGTCCTGCTGCTGCTTTGCCTCTGCGTTTGCAACCTGATTACCGGTCAGGACAACGGTACCGTCCGTCAAACGAAACTCCAGAGAACCCGGCTTGCCAAGCTCTTCCAGGATTGCATTTGCGTCGCTCACGCCCGGAATTTCAATGTTGATCCGGTTGGAGCCTTCCTGATAGACCTGCGCCTCGGTACTGTACCCCTGTACACGCTGCTGCAGCTTGTAGATTGTGTCGCTCATGTCTTCCGCAGACGGATCTTCATCTCCGGAAGCCTCATAGGTGATGCTGACACCACCGGAAAGGTCCAGGCCGAGAATGATGTTTCTCATCGCGCCCGTACCCGTCTTGCCAATACCGATCGTTACCGTATATGCCAGGAAAATGGTGATAACGGCCAGCAAGCCAAGACTGATTTTTGCCTTTTTCTTGTTCATGATCTTCTCCTTTTGTTCTATTTTTACTGCTGCTCAGCGTCAGCGAGCGCAGCCTTGATCATGATCGCGCACTCAACCCGCTTTCTCTGAAGCTCACAGCCAAGATCGTAAGCATCCTGAATCGTTCCGTGGAAGTTGTACGAATTTGCCGCACAGCCGCCGCTGCAGTAGAATTTTGCAAAACAGTTTCTGCATTTTTCTTTCGTATAGACGTTGCAGCACTTGAACTCATCGACGATATCTTTCCGGACGATACCCTCGTCCACATTTCCCATCAGGTACTTTTCCTGTCCGACAAACTGATGGCACGGGTAAAGATCGCCCCACGGGGTCACTGCCAGGTATTCGGTACCTGAGCCGCAGCCGGAAAGGCGCTTATAAACGCACGGGCCTCCGGTCAGATCGATCATAAAATGGAAGAACGTAAAGCCTCTGCCTTCCTTTTCCCGTTTTACCATCTCTGCTGCAAGGCGGTCATACTCGGAAAAAATCTTCGGAAGATCCTCCTCCTTCAGCGCATACTCCTCGGTATCCGCTGCAACCACCGGCTCGACGGAGATCTGATCGAATCCTTCATCTGCAAAATGAAGTACATCTTCTGCAAAGTCCAGATTGTGATGCGTAAAGGTACCGCGCACGTAATACTGCTTCTGTCCTCTGCTGTCCGCAAACTTTTTGAATTTCGGAAGGACAAGATCATAGCTTCCTTTTCCGTTGCGGAACGGACGCATAAAATCATGCACTTCTTTTCTTCCGTCGATACTCAGAACGACGTTTGCCATCTCTTTATTGCAGAATTCCATGACTTCATCATTTAAAAGTACGCCGTTTGTCGTAAGGGTGAAGCGGAACTTCTTATCATGAATTTTCTCCTGCTCCCGCCCATATGTAACGAGATCCTTCACGACCTGCCAGTTCATCAGCGGTTCTCCGCCAAAGAAGTCAACTTCCAGGTTGTGGCGATTGCCGGAATTGGCAATCAGGAAATCCAGCGCCTTTTTGCCGACCTCAAAGCTCATCAGAGCACGGCGGCCATGGTACTCTCCCTCTTCTGCGAAACAGTACTTACAGGCAAGGTTGCAGTCGTGCGCGATGTGCAGGCACAGTGCTTTCACAACAGTCGGACGTGCCTTGTAATCAAAGATGGCTTTTTCATAAATATCTTCTGTAAAGAGTACCCCTGCTTCTTTGAGCTCCCGGCACTCCTCCAGTGCTTCTTTTATCTCTTCCTCCGGATATGTCTCCTTCAGCTGTGCGGCCGTTTCCTCCTCGGTCTTACCGCTATCCAGCAGCGCAATGGCATCGTACACAAGGTCATCAACCACATGTACGGAACCACTGTTCACATCCAGCACGATGTTATATCCATTATTTTTATACTGATGGATCACATCAAAACTCCTCTCTTTTGCTCACATAAAAAAACCTGATACCCGAACTTCTGATATCAGGCAGTGATTTTTAGTCCCGGTATTTCCCGGCGATAAAGGATAAGCAGCGAAGCATCTCCGCTGCCTATCTCCATACTGCTTTGCTTATTTATGCTCGCAGGTCTGATTTCCTACGGTGCAGGATGTCTTACATGCTGACTGGCAGGATGTCTGGCACTCGCCGCAGCCGCCCTTTTTCAGTGTGTTCTGTAAAGATTTGGTATTCAGGGTCTTAATATGCTTCATATCTCTGTCCTCCTTATCGGTTATTCACAGCAAATGGGATTCCTTTCCCTTTTTGCTCTGCTTGCTATTGTAGCACAGAATTTTCAAAAATAAAAGAGAAAGATGAAAAAATTGCGGAGAACTGTTTTCCCTGTTATACTATTGATAATGATAATATCTTAACCCTTTGGAGGTTCTCATGAAGATTCTTTTTCTTGGCGCAAGCAACACAGACTGTGACCACTGCTTTTCCGAAGACAATCTCGGATATGGATATGTGAAAATGGTGCATGATTTATTACAGACAGCACAGAAGAACATCCCATCGAAAATATCACTATCCGCTGCGGATTGCTCATTGCAAATCCATGCAGGTCATTCAGGTACGCCCAGCAGCTTACCAAAAGGAGTCTGTACTTCTACTATCATAATAAATGGCGGCACAGACGGTTTTACCTTTCCGCGCATCTATCGAAAATGGGAGCAAAACTGGAAAGGAACTGCCTTCGATGCCGTGTTTATCCTTGGCGGCATCAATGAGGTCGGTGCGCTGATGGATTCCGGTATGGACGAAACATCACACAGGGAACTGTTACAGCATTCTGCAGATGCACTTTCCTCCTTGCTTGCCAGTCTTTCTGTCTCTGGCTGCCCGCAGATTTTTGTACTGGAACCGTTTTTATTTGATACGCCAGAGTATCTGAAAAGCTGGATGGAGACGTTGGAAGAAGTACGGGAAATGATCCGGCAGACGGTGGCATCGCATCGCGGAAATATACTGTCAGTATCCGACTTATCTTCGAATTCTGAATTTCCTGTACATTTTGATCGCATAACAAAATCTGTTCTGCCTGCATTTTTCAGTTTACGTACTGATTCTGGTTTCCATGCGACTCCCGATCATATGTCTGCCGATATCTCTCGGATTCAAACTGTTCAAAATAGTTTCTGCCGCGTCCATCTGCTTCCAACACAGCCGCTTCTTGACGACGCGGTACAAAAGGCCGAAATCTCAGAGATCACAAAAGACGGGATTCATCTCGCACAGGAGGGACACCGCGTACTCGCAGAAATGATCGTAAATCTTATCGATACAATGAACACTGCGAGGCGGATTGCGAATGTGAATAACTGCTGATCCTCATTCTTAAATATATGGAATGCCTATTGGCATTTGCAGAAAAGCTGAATTTAGCCTCTTCAGACTGACACAAAAGGGCTGACGCACATAAATGCATCAGCCCAATTTTCTTCTTTTTTATACTATATTTTCAGACCCCGCAAATCTTTTTCCACGCACATCCGGGAATCTTTATTCCTCTCCTGCCTTCTGGCGTGCTTCAATCTCGCGCTCCTGTACATCACCTGGAGCCTGCTCATAACGTACAAACTCATAGGAGTAGGTGCCGCTGCCGCCCGTCATGGAGCGAAGCTGTGTCGAATAGCCGTACAGTTCGGACATCGGGATATCTGCCTCTACGATGGTATTGCCCTTGTGATCCGGGTTCATGCCGAGAACACGACCTCTTCTCTTGTTGAGATCCCCCATGATATCGCCGGTATACTTATCCGGAACGAGAACCTTCAGGGATGCAATCGGCTCAAGCAGAACCGGGTTCGCGTCCATAAAGCCTTTCTTGAATGCCTGGATAGCAGCCGTCTTGAATGCCATCTCAGAGGAATCTACCGGATGATACGATCCATCATACAGAACCGCCTTGACGCCAACTACCGGATATCCGGCAAGAGGTCCCTTTGTTACAGATTCCTGGATTCCTTTTTCTACTGCCGGGAAATAGTTCTTCGGAACGGCTCCGCCGACTACTTCCTGTGAAAATTCATATGCTTTCTCGAGATCGCCAAGCGGTGAGAAACGCATCTTAACGTGACCGTACTGGCCATGTCCGCCGGACTGCTTCTTATACTTGGAATCCACGTCGGAGCTCTTACGGATGGTCTCACGGAATGCTACCTTCGGCTTCTCAAGCGTCATCTCAACCTTGTATTTTGTCAGAAGCTGGCTCGCAATAATATCCAGATGCTGATCGCCCATACCATAAAGAAGTGTCTGGCGGTTCTCGCCGTCGTTGACTACTTTCAGGGTCAGGTCTTCCTGTGCCATCTTCGCCAGTGCCTGTGCGATCTTGTCTTCCTCGCCCTTTACTTTTGCGCGGTATCTCTTGTATGTATACGGAGTGGAAACCTCGATCTTTCCGTACGCGATCGGATTTGCCTTTGTGGAGAGTGTATCGCCGGTCGATGCGTTCAGTTTACCGATTGCTCCGATATCACCTGCGTGCAGCTCTTTTACTTCGATTGTGCGGCTGCCTTCCAGAACGTACAGCTTGCTGATACGGTCCTCGGTGTCCTTTGCCTCATTGTACAGCACGTCGTCGCTCTTGATTACGCCGGACGCAATCTTGATCAGGGAATACTTACCGATGAACGGATCCACGATTGTCTTGAAGATAAATGCGGATTTTGCTTTTGCAAAGTTATAATCTGCCTCAAAGATTTCCTTCGTCTTCATGTTGACGCCGGCAATCCTTCTCGATTCCGGAGACGGCATGTAGCTTACGATATCGTCAAGCAGGATTACGATACCCTGAAGATTCAGGCTGGCGCCCATTGTCACCGGTACGATTGAGCAGTCGCTGACGTTTGCGTGAAGTGCTGCCACGATCTCTGCCTCAGAGAACTCCTCACCGCTGAAATAACGATCCATGAATTCCTCACTCGTCTCAGCAACTGCCTCAAGCAGGTTCTCTCTGTAGCGATCGAGATACTCTCTGGAGTAATCCGGAATCTCACACTCTACCTTTTCATTTTTATTTACGTATCTTCTTGCAGCCATCTTTACGACGTTGACATAGCCGACAAATTTTTCATTTTCACGGATCGGAAGGAAGAGCGGTGCAATCTTCTTTCCATAGAGTTCGGTCAGCTTCTCCACTACCTCACGGTAGCTGGCGTTATCGTAGTCCATATTGGATACATAGAAGAATCTCGGAAGTTTATACTTTTCGCAGAGATCCCATGCCTTTTCCGTACCTACCTCTACGCCGTTCTTTCCGTTTACTACGATAATCGCTGCGTCCGCTGCAGCCGCTGCCTCTTCTGCCTCGCCGACAAAATCAAAATAACCCGGTGTATCCAGAATATTGATCTTTGTGTCGCCCCAGATGATCGGAACCATGGATGTGCTGATTGAGAACTTTCTTTTTACTTCTTCTTTATCGAAATCGCTGACAGTATTTCCTTCAGCTACGTTTCCCAGTCTGCTCGTAATTCCAGACAGATAAGCCATCGACTCAACCAGACTTGTCTTTCCTGCGCCACCATGTCCCAGGATTACGACATTACGAATTTTGTCTGTTGTGTAAACATTCATAGCTTTTTCCTCCAATACTAGTTAGTCCGTGGTCACATCTTTTCCACATGGCTACATTTTACTAAAATTTTTCGAATAATTCAAGCATTTTATTCAAATTTAACAATGTTTTTATTGTTTTTCTGAAATTCCATGTCAGTATTGTGCTTAAAAAGTATTAAATACAGAAACAATTTATTTAAAACGCCCTTTATTTTTCGTATTGTATTTTCTTTTCAGATTTTTAAAAATATTTTTATTCTTTAAAGTGCTAAATTAAATGTTTGACATACGGCGCACGGGATAGTAAAATTAATGCAGTTCGAAATTTATCGGAGTATCTTTTTAGATGACCGGAAAAGTTTTTCGGAATAAATATTTATTTGAAGAATCCGCCGAGGCGGATCTGTCTCAGAAAGGATTTTATTATGACACACGAAACTTTCGGCTTTATCGGGCTGGGGTTGATCGGCGGTTCACTCGCCAAGGCACTTAAGCGTTCCGACCCCTCCTGCCGGATCATGGCCTATGCAAGAACCACTGCCACTACCGACCTTGCGCTTTCGGAGCATGCAATTGACGTCTGCTGTACGTCTGTTTCGGATCCACAGTTTGCCGAGTGTGACTGCATTTTTCTCTGCGCACCGGTCGATACCAACATCGCGGCTCTGCGCATTTTGAAAGATATCGTCTCACCAGACTGCATTCTGACGGATGTCGGAAGTGTAAAGACGGACATTCACCGTGCCGCTCAGGAAATGAAGCTTGACGGGCGCTTTATCGGCGGTCATCCGATGACCGGCTCGGAAAAATCCGGTTTCGCATATGCGCAGGCGCACCTGTTTGAGAATTCCTACTATATTATTACACCGTCTGACGGCACTGCACCGGAAAAGATTAACTGGTACAAAAAGATGGTCAGCAGGCTTGGCGCACTTCCGATCGTCCTGAACTGCGAACAGCATGATTATGCGACGGCTGCAATCAGCCATCTTCCGCATCTCATCGCAGCAGCGCTTGTCAATACGGTGCATGACCTTGATTCCAAGGACGAGATGATGAAATTACTTGCGGCGGGCGGTTTCAAGGACATCACCCGTATTGCCTCCTCCTCCCCGGAAATGTGGGAGCAGATCTGTCTGGAAAACCGATCCAATATTTCCGATGTCATGGACACGTTCGTAAAGCTGCTGGAAGATTCCAGAACGGCGATGAACGAAGGAAACGGCGCAGCAATCCATCAAATGTTTGATGATTCGCGCAGCTACCGGAATACGTTTTCTTCGCGTTCCATGGGCAGCATCAAAAAGACGTACCGCATTTTCTGTGACATTATCGATGAGTCTGGAGCGATTGCCACGATCGCCACAACACTCGCGGTAAACGGCATCAGCATCAAGAATATCGGTATCGTACACAGCCGTGAATTCGAGGAAGGCGTACTGCAGATCGAATTCTATGAGGAAGAACCGTCACTGCAGGCAGCGCAGGTACTGCGGCAGCATCGCTATCAGGTGTGGATCCGGTAAATAAAATAACACAATTCAGAAGGTACTCTATTATGATAATTGAAAAAAAAGGAGCCCTGCGCGGAGAACTCTGTGTGCCGGGCGATAAATCTATCTCTCACAGAAGCGTTATGTTCGGCGCACTTGCCGACGGAAAAACGGAAGCAGAAAATTTTTTAACCGGAGCAGACTGTCTCTCCACGATCGCCTGCTTCCGGAAGATGGGAATTGAAATCGAACAGAACGGCACCTCTGTAAAGATTAACGGAAAAGGGCTGCATGGCCTCACCAGACCGGATGGTGTGCTCGATGCCGGAAACAGCGGCACAACGGTTCGTCTCCTCTCCGGTATTCTCTCCGGACAGTCCTTTGACAGCGTGCTGACCGGTGATGCTTCCATCCAGAAACGCCCGATGAAACGTGTCATTACGCCGCTTTCCATGATGAATGCCCGTATTGATTCTGTAAATGGAAATGGCTGTGCACCTCTTTCTATCCAGAGCAGCACACTTACCGGCATTCATTATCTCTCGCCGGTTGCTTCCGCACAGGTAAAATCCTGCGTTCTTCTTGCAGGGCTGTATGCCAATGGCCCGACAAGTGTGACGGAACCGACCGTCTCCCGCAATCACTCTGAACTGATGCTGCGGTATTTTGGTGCCGATGTCAAAACAGAAGGAAGGACCTCAACGATCCTCCCGAATCCGCATCTGATCGGACAGAAGGTCAAAGTACCGGGGGACATTTCTTCCGCTGCCTACTTTATCGCAGCGGCACTTCTCGTCCCAGGCTCCGAGGTGCTTCTGAAAAATGTAGGAACGAACCCGACCAGAGACGGAATGCTGCGTGTCTGCCAGGCCATGGGCGCAGATATCGAGCTTTTGAACGTGCGCAGCGACGGAGCAGAACCGTGCGCCGATCTTCTCGTGCGATCCTCCTCTTTACATGGCACCGTAATTGAAGGGGATCTGATCCCGACGCTGATCGATGAGATTCCGGTACTTGCCGTTCTCGCGGCGTTTGCAGACGGTACAACAATCATCCGGGACGCAGCGGAGCTGAAAGTCAAGGAATCGGATCGCATCGCCGTCATGACAGAAAACCTGACGCGCATGGGATGCGAGGTCGATCCGACCGATGACGGAATGATTATTCACGGCGGCAAACCGCTTCACGGGGCTGTCATTGATCCTCACCTCGATCACCGGATCGCGATGAGTTTTGCTGTCGCAGCACTCGCCGCAGACGGCCAGACAGAAATTCAGGACGCGGACTGTGTGCGGATCAGTTATCCGGCATTTTATGAGGATCTGGATTCGCTGTGTGGGCGGTAACGGCAATTCTTCCATTTGTAACTTCCATCTATTTTAAAAATTTAAAAAGGCAAATCTTCCAAAACTGCTTTTATTTAAGCGGTATTTTGAAGATTTGCCTTTTTCCCATTTATTTATATGTTTTCCCACCGATCAGCATGCAAAGCAAGCATTTATAATCCGTTTTCATGCTTGTTGGATCATAAGAAATCATCGATTACCTTCCAAACGATCGAACCACTGTCTTCTCATCCGTAACTTCAAGTTCACATGAGTAAAATTCCTTCGTCAGCTCGATCAGGTATGCCGTGTCCTTTGTGCCAGCCATCTCATACGGGGAATGCATCGCCAGCTGCGGCAGGCCGATATCAACTGCCTGCAGGGACACCTGCGTATTGGATATATTTCCAAGCGTGGAACCGCCTGCCATATCGGAGCGGTTTGTATACACCTGGTATGGAATATTCGCATGACGGCACAGAAGCTTCAGAACTGATGCACTGCGGCCATCGGAAGTGTATTTCTGGTTGGCATTGAATTTGATTACCACGCCCCGATTCATCTGCGGACGGTTGACCGGATCAGCTTTTTCCGGATGACTCGGATGCAGTGCATGCGCATTATCTCCGGAAATCAGAAAGCTTCCCGCCACTGTCCGGAAATAATCCTCCTGCGATCCGCCTCGCGCTGCGTTGATACGGGTAAGCACATCCGCAAGAAACGTCGATGCTGCGCCCTGACGCGATTCGCTTCCGGTTTCCTCATTGTCGAACGCACAGTAAACGGAAACAGCACGGTGCCGCGGCGCATTCAGAAAGCCGATCAGGGAACCGTACATACACTGCAGGTCATCGAGCCGCGGCGCGGCCAGAAACTCTTCGTTTGCCCCGACAAACGTCCCCTGCTGGCGGTTGTAGAGGAAAAGATCCATGCTCAGAATTTCCTCTTCCTGCACGCCAAGCTCACGGGCGATCAGCGGGCGCAGGGACTCTTTTGCGGATTCATCCCCGAATACCGGGCACAAATCTGTCTGCACATTGTATTTCATACCGTCGTTCGCTTCACGGTTCATATGGATTGCCAGGCTCGGAATCATCAGAAGATCCCGGTCAGCCTGAACAAGGCGTGTCTCAATGGAATCCCCCTCATGCACCAACACTCTTCCGGCCAGTGACAGCGGCCGGTCAAACCACGGTGCACGGAGCGCGCCGCCGTACTGCTCTACATTTAATTTGGTATACCCTGCCGTACCGGAAAGCTGCGGTCCTTCTTTCACTTTAAACGACGGAGAATCGGTGTGGCTGCAGAAAAGACGGAATGCAGCCATCTTATCCTCCGGAATACAGAACGCGATCAATGACGAGCCGTTGCGCGTCACATAATATTTTCCATTTGCTTCCAGATTCCACGCACTGCTCTCTGCAAGGCGAATAAAACCTGCTTCTTCCAACATGGAAGATGCCGTCTTCACCGCATGAAAGCTCGTCGGACTCTGCTTCACAAAATCAAGAAGTCCTCTGGAACTTTCTTTAAATGAAAAATTTGTTTTTTCTTCTGTACACATGCTCTTTATAAATCCAATTTTCTTTTGCGATAATTGGATTTCTCCTTTCTTCTGAATTTCTGCAGATCGTTCTGACAATCGATTTATGCCCGGACTGATCACCGATCGATGGATATTTTTCATCATATCCTGTTACTCTGAATCGCTGATCAATCCGGGCATTTTAAGCGAGCATCGAAGCGAATTGCGAATATCCGCTTTGACCTTCTGCTAAAACGGGTAATCCGTTTTCGTATTATTTGCTCACAACTGTCCCGTCCACATCAATGACCGGAATCTCTGCTTCCTGCGCATAGGCATGTACGGTGTCAAGAAGCTCCTCGATCATCGAATCCGGGATGCAGAGAATCGCATCTACCTCTCCGACCAGATCAGATGCCGCGAAATCGATATCCTGTGCCTCTTCAACGCATACACTCTGAAGCTCATAGCCAAGCGATGATGTCAGCGTCTCATATTCCTCAAGTTCTGACGCTGCCGCTGTGTTGTTTTTCGCATAGAGGATTCCGATGCGGGCTGCTTCCGGTGCAGTTTCTTTGAGGGCGGCAAACTGAGCCTGCGGAGTGGCCACAGCCACGTTTTCTCCTGCTTCTGTATCCGTTTCTGTTTTAGTTTCAGTCACTGCCTCAGTAATTGTTTCTGTTTCACTCTCAGTACTTTCTTCTGTCGTCTCAGCTGCCTCTTCGGTAACCAATTCAGTCTCACTTTCGGTAATTGCCGTAGTTTCTGATTCGGTTTCCGTCTCAGCAGAAGTCTCACTCTCTGAGCTCAGCTCGGTCTGCGTTTCTGTTTCCGCCGGGCTCTCTGTCGCCTCGGCACCCGTTTCTGTTACAGCTTCGCTCTCCGTCTCAGCTACGGTTTCCGGCATTGTCTCAGCTTCTGTCCCGTCCGTGGTCTGCGCTTCCGTCTCTGTCTCCCCTGCAAACGCCGCTGCTTCTGCGGCAAGCAGATCATTTTCATTATTCTCTGCCTTTTCCAGATACTCAGAACGAACGTATCCATCCACAACCTCTGCCTTCTCCTGTGCGAGATAGCGAACCTGCGACCAGCCGTTTGACAGCTGTTCCTCTACGAGCACCGGATCTCCCTCCAGATAAGCGCCAAATTTTTCTGAATCCGCATCAGTCTTCTCGCGCACGTTTACTTTTTCTTTTGCGGTATACAGCTTCTCTGCGTCTGTCAGAAATTCGGTCTTCACATAGCCGCTTTCCACTTCGTCAGCTGACGCAAAACGGATCTCACTCCACTCACTGTTCCCGGAGACTTGAAGAACTTTTTCTCCCGGATACAACGTCGCGATTCTTCCGGAATCAACATTAGCTTCCTGACGAACAATAATCACATCATTCACGGCTCTAAACGGTGTTTTTTTCGTTTCACTCTCCACAGCTTCTGTTATTTTTTCCGTTTGTCTAACTGATTCTGTACTCTGCTCCGTTTCTGTCTCCGGTTTCTTCTTTTCCGTCTCCGTCGATTTTGTTTCCGATGCAGAAGCTGCATTTTCGGTCTGCTTTACTCCGGCAGCTTTTGCTTCTGTCTCTTTCTTTGAAGATGAAGACTCTGTCTGTTTTGCCAGACCTGTATTTTCTGATGTCTTCCCCGTCTTCAGACTTGCTTCCAAAAATTCGTTATCTTTCTTTTCCGTCTCCCGGTTCTTCTTTGGCTCAGTTTCTTTTTGTTTAGACGGAGTCTGCCGTTCCGTTTCTTTCTTCTTTTCCGATTGCTTTTCAGTTTCTTTATTTGACTGTCTTTCCGTCTGTTTTTCTGTTTCTTTTTTCTCGGACTGTGTCTCTGTTTCCTTCCCAGTCTCATTTTTCTTGGACTGCTTCTCCGTCTCGTCTTTCACAGACTGCTTTTCCGTTTCTTCAACAGTCTCGTTTGTCTCGGACTGTTTCTCCGTTTCCTTCCCAGTCTCATTTTTCTCGGACTGCTTTTCTGTTTCTTTAACAGTCTCGTTTGTCTTGGACTGTTTTTCTGTCTCTTTACCAGAATCCTTCTTTTGCGGTGCTTCAGTCTGCACTCCTGATTTTGTTTCCGGTTCTGCTATGATATCATTCTCTGAAACTCCAGCCTTCGTCTGCGCCTCTGTTTCATCTGAAACATCGAGTGTCAATTCTGTCATAGATTCAGAAGTTGTCTCTGTCTCACTCTGAGTCTCGCTTTCCGTCTCGCTCTCAGACTCGCTTTCTGTTTCCGTTTCGGTTTCCGATTCGCTCTCTGTCTCAGTTTCTGTCTCAGATTCGCCTACCACCTCAACTCCTGCGATTTCGACAGAAGTCGGCTCTGTCTCTTTTTCTTTGGAACCGCAGCCGGATACCACCAGCATCACTGCCGATATTCCAATGACGGATCTTAAAAATCTGTTTTTCATCGCTCTATCATCCTCTCTTTTCTGTCCGAATGTTGTCCCCAATTTTTAAACCGAATCAAAAAAGGCTCTCTCTGAATTGTGAAGCTCTGCTTTTGCCTGTCTGATTTTTCGTCTTTACCCCAAATGCAACTTTCTAAACGATGCGCTAAAAAAGAATGCGCCCCAGTTTCCTGAGGCGCAAGATCCCTGACTATCTTACGACCGTCAGCTTCTTCTTATTATCCATTTATTCGGTCCAAGCCTTTTTTCGAACTTATTCCGGATATTTTATTTTAACTCTTATTTTACATCCTTGATGCTGAAGCTCATTCTGCCCTGCTTGTCTTTGCCAAGGCAAACAACCTTCACGTGATCACCCAATGTCAGGACATCCTCCACACGGTTGATGCGCTCTTTTGCGATCTTGGAAATGTGTACCATTCCCTCTTTGCCCGGTGCAAACTCGATGAATGCGCCGAACTCCTTGATGCTGACAACATCACCTTCCAGAATCTGGCCAGCCTCAAAATCCGTTACGATCGTCGTAA
Source organism: Lachnospiraceae bacterium (assembly GCA_029225065.1). Lineage (GTDB taxonomy): Bacteria > Bacillota > Clostridia > Lachnospirales > Lachnospiraceae > Choladousia. The sequence continues at coordinate 79,439 of JAQXVT010000048.1, forward strand.
TCATTTTTGCGGCCTTGTCCATCATCTCCTGATCGGTGCCGCAGATGGAAACATTTCCGTCATCTGTGATATCAATCTTCACGCCGGTACGCTCGATGATTGTGTTGATTGTCTTTCCGCGCTGTCCGACTACATCGCCGATCTTCTGCGGGTCGATCTGCATGGAAATAATCTTCGGTGCGTACTTGCTTACACTCTCACGCGGCTTGCTGATGCACGGAAGCATGATCTCGTTCAGGATGTACTCGCGCGCCTCGCGTGTTCTTGCGATTGCTTCCTCAACGATGGCTCTTGTCAGGCCGTGGATCTTGATATCCATCTGGATTGCTGTGATTCCCTCAAACGTACCTGCTACCTTGAAGTCCATATCGCCGAAGAAGTCCTCAAGACCCTGAATATCGGTCAGAACGATGTAATCGTCATCGGTTTCGCCTGTTACCAGACCGCAGGAGATACCTGCAACCGGCTTCTTGATCGGTACACCGGCAGCCATCAGTGACATCGTGGATGCACAGATACTTGCCTGTGAGGTGGAACCGTTGGACTCAAATGTCTCAGATACGGTGCGGATTGCATACGGGAACTCTTCTTCTGACGGAAGTACCGGAATCAGCGCACGCTCAGCAAGTGCTCCGTGGCCGATCTCACGACGTCCCGGTCCGCGGCTGACTTTCGTCTCTCCTACAGAGTAGGACGGGAAATTGTAATGGTGCATATAGCGCTTGCACTGAATGTTCTCATCCAGTCCGTCGATCTTCTGAACCTCAGAAAGCGGAGCAAGTGTTGTAACGGTACAGATCTGTGTCTGACCTCTTGTAAACATAGCAGAACCGTGTACTCTCGGAATGATATCCACTTCTGCAGCCAGCGGACGGATCTGTGTGATCGCACGTCCGTCCGGGCGCTTGTGATCTTTCAGGATCATCTTGCGGACGGTCTTCTTCTGGTACTGGTATACTGCCTCCGGAAGGATTGCAAGCCAGTCTTCCTGATCTGCAAATGCTTCCTCAAGCTTTGCCGTGATCTGGCGGATGTTCTCCTCACGAACCTGCTTTACATCGGTAAATACAGCTTCTTCCATCTCCTCCGGCGTGACGATTTCTTTCATCTTTGCAAACAGCTCTTCCGGAACTGCGCAGCTCTCATACGTATGCTTCGGCTTGCCTACCTCAGCGACAATCTGATCAATGAATTTGATGATCTCAAGGTTTACCTCATGGCACTTGTAGATTGCATCGATCATTACTTCTTCTTTTACTTCATTTGCGCCTGCCTCGATCATAATGACCTTTTCTCTTGTCGATGCAACGGTCAGACGAAGATCACCCTTGTCCCACTGAAGCTGAGACGGGTTGACAATCAGTTCTCCGTCTACCATACCCATCTGGGTCATTGCGCACGGACCGTCAAACGGGATATCGGAAATGCAGGTAGAAATTGCGGCGCCGAGCATTGCAGTCAGCTCCGGACGGCACTGCGGATCAACGGACATTACCATGTTGTTTAAGGTAACATCATTGCGGTAATCCTTCGGAAACAGCGGACGCATCGGACGGTCGATGACACGGGAGGTCAACACGGCATTCTCAGATGCCTTGCCCTCACGCTTATTGAATCCACCCGGAATCTTTCCTACGGAATAGAATTTCTCCTCGTACTCAACACTGAGCGGGAAGAAATCGATGCCATCACGCGGCTTCTCAGATGCGGTCGCTGTGGAAAGAACGGTAGTATCGCCATAGTGCATGAATGCACACCCATTTGCCTGCGCGCCGACACGTCCCACATCAACAGTGAGGGGTCTTCCGGCAAGCTCCATTGAAAAACTCTTGTACATATCTTTTCTCCTTCTTATCAAAGTTCCTTAGCAAAGTAACGACATCTGCAAGAGTCCGAAACTACTGAAAAAGAAACTTACATAACAGGAAGAAATTTCCTTTTCAGTGGTCTCGGGGAACTGCCTGCAGATCTGTTTTTGCATTTTTCTGCTTGTTTTGATTTTTCTGCCTTCACGTAGAACAAGGGCGGAAATACTCCCGCCCTTTTGAGTTCTTATTTTCTGATGCCAAGTTTTGCAATCAGTGCACGGTATCCTTCCAGATCCGTCTTCTTCAGGTATGCAAGAAGTCCACGTCTCTGACCTACCATCTTCAGAAGACCTCTTCTGGAATGATGATCCTTCGGGTTGTTCTTCAGATGCTCAGTCAGCTCCTGAATTCTTGCTGTCAGAACTGCGATCTGAACTTCCGGTGAACCTGTGTCGCCCGGTTTTCTTGCGTACTCGTTGATGATTGCTGTTTTCTTTTCCTTTGAAATCATGATGTTCTCCTCCTAAATAGAATCGCCTAATACTAAGAGAGCGGTCGGAGTATCCAAGCTTCTGAGTATCGGCTGAAATTTCATACTGCTAAACTATATCATAGAAACGCAGATGCGTCAACCAAAAAGTTTATTTACGGAAATATTCTTTTCCAAGCCGAATGTCCTTTTGCATCTGCTGTTTTAATGATTCTAGCGAATCAAATTTCTGTTCCGGGCGCTCATAGTGACGCAGGCAGACCGTTGCCTCTTTTCCGTAGACATCCTGATGAAAGTCATACAGATACGTTTCTACACCAAGGAACGAACCGTCTACTGTCGGCTTGTAGCCGATATTGGTTACGCCGCGGTACTGATTTCCGCCTGAAAATACATCGCTGTAATAGACACCGCACGGCGGAAGCAGTTTTCCCGGCTCCGGAATCAGATTGACCGTCGGCATTCCAAGTCTGCGGCCGAGTTTTTTTCCATGCTGGACAATTCCGCTCACCGGGTACTCATAGCCGAGCAGTTCATTAACCAGCTCCATATTTCCCCGCGCAAGCGCTTCTTTTACGTACGTGCTGCTGACCTCCCGGCCGTTATAGCATTCTTTTTCCACGACGATTACATTCATGTCATATACCGCTTCCAGCGTTTTCAGGAAACTGGCATCGCCTTTCCGGTTGTGTCCAAAATGAAAATCGGTACCGACCACAACGTACTTTGCATGCAGCCGTTCCTTCAGCACATCCTTCACAAATGCTTCCGGCTCCATCCCGAGAATCTCCGGAATAAACGGACAGCGGATCAGATAATCAATATTGTATTTCTCCAGCCGTTCTTTTTTCTCTTCCGGCGAGAGCAGATACGGCCGCTCATCGGAAGCAAGCGCAAACACGGCAGTCTGAATGTCATCAGAACCAAGCTTCAGGATCTCTTCGATCAGCTTCTGATGGCCTCTGTGCAGTCCATCAAATTTGCCTAAGGTCACTGCTGTCGGGCCGTCACAGTGAAAATCCGTTGTATTGCAAAAATATTTCATACGCATCTCCAATGTATTGTTCGTTACAGAAACATCTTGACCGGCCAGAGACAGTGTTTGTCCTCCCGCCATTCATAAACGGCCAGAAAGGTATGCTCTGCATCGTAGATCCGGAATCGTTCTCCGTCTTTCACCGCAGTTTCCGGACTTCTTTCTGTAACGCTGTTCTTTTCCCCGCTTTCGTACTCTTCGATCACAGTTTCCGCCGAAGTCTCTCTCTCTGCCGCCTCAAACCGGATCGGATTTCCGTTCCGGACTGCCTTTTCTCCAGTCTCATTCAGCAAAAGAGCAGAATACTTCATAAATACAGAATCAGTCGGACGAATAACCTCCTCCAGTTTTCCCTCGTCCCGCTTCTGTTCAATCTGGGACAGCCGTACACTCTCTTCTAGCACAAACGGGCCGACCTTCGTGCGCAGCAGCTTTTCCATGCAGCCGCCGCAGCCAAGCGATGCTCCGATATCATGGCAGAGCGTCCGGATATACGTTCCCTTTGAGCAGGTGACTGTCATCGTGACACGCGGTAGCTTAATTTCATCGATCCGGATCTCCTTTATCGTTACCGGCCTTGCCTTGCGCTCCACCTCGACTCCCTGTCTTGCCAGCTCGTACAGCTTCTTCCCGTTTACCTTCAACGCAGAATACATCGGCGGCACCTGAAGAATATCGCCGGTAAAATTTGCAGCGGCTTTGCGGACCGCCTCTTCGCTGCACGTAACCGGATGTGTCTCCAGCACTTCGCCGGTCGTATCCTGCGTGTCCGTTACGGTGCCGAGCAGCAGAACCGCCTGATATGTCTTCTCCTTATCGGTCAGCAGCTCACACACCTTCGTCGCTTTTCCCAGACAAACCGGGAGGACACCTTCCGCTTCCGGATCCAGTGTCCCCGTATGTCCGATCTTTTTCATTTTTAAAATGCCGCGCAGCTTTGCCACCACGTCATGGGAAGTAAAGCCGCGCTCCTTATAAACATTGATAATTCCGTCAGTCACCGTTTTTCTCCTGACAAATCTGTTCTTCCATATGGTATGTAATGTTATTTACCACATCGTATACACTGCCCTGCATGGTGCAGCCTGCCGCGCGCGCATGACCGCCGCCGCCAAAATAGCTTGCGATCTTTGCCACGTCAACCGTCTCGCGGGAACGAAGGCTTACCTTGAACTCCTGCGGAGCTGTCTCATAGAGGAAAATAGCTGCTTCTACGCCGGTAGTTCCCATCAATACCTGAACAATTCCGTCCAGATCAGACGGCTTTACACTGTAAAATTCCATCTCACGCTGGCGAACCGCGCTGAAAATGATTTTTCCGTCCAGCAGAAGCACGCTTTCCAGAAGTGCACGGCCCAGAATCTGATTCTGATAATATGTTTTATCGTAGTATGTGTCGCTGATGATCTTGCTGCAGCGCACACCGAACCGCATCAGCTTTGCTGCTGCCTCCATTGTCTCCGGTGAAGTACAGGAGTGGCGAAACACTCCAGTATCATGCACAATACCCATATACAGTGCCTCTGCACACTCAAACGTGATCTTATCCTCATCGAACAGATTAAAGACGATCTCCGAGGTCGAACTGGCATCCGGATAGATGCAGTTCAGATCTGCAAAACCGGAGTTGCTGATGTGATGATCGATGCAGATGGTTCTCTTTGCGGTTTTTAAATATTTTGCCCCATCTCCGAGCCGTTTTTCATCCGCACAGTCCAGGCAGAAGAAAAGATCATAGACCTTTTCTTCTGAATAATCATGGCAGATCTCATCTGTCCCGGCAAGCATACAGTATGGCTCTGGAATTTCTTCCAGATATACGGTCACCTGAACCTCCGGATAATTCTGTCTCAGATACCAGTAAAGACCCACACAGGAACCAACCGCATCTCCATCCGGACGGATATGTCCTGCGATTCCTACGGTTTTCACATTTTCGAGTTCTTTATCAAGATTCACTGTCCGCTCTATCTTCATCTTCATCCCTCTGTTCTGTCTTCACAACGTCGTCAATCAGTTTCGTCATCGTTACGCCATACTCAATGGACTGATCCAGAATAAAACGGATCTCCGGCGTGTTTCTCAGATTTACGGTATGTGCGAGCTGACGGCGGATAAATCCCTCTGCACTCTTTAAGCCTGCAAGCGTATCCGCCGCAGCTTTTTCGCTTCCAAGCACAGAGATGTATGCCTTGCACGTCTTTAAATCAGGCGCAACCTCCACTGATACCACAGAGGTCAGCGGCGCGATCCGCGGATCTTTGATCCCGTTCTGGATGATCTTGGAGAGTTCTTTCTGAACCTCTCCGTTGATCCGCGTATTTTTAATGCTGTTTTTTCTCATTCAGATCTCACCTCTATTTCAGATCTCATCGCTGTCTAAAAAATTTCTATCTCGGAACTTCCACCATGATATAGGCTTCTACGGTATCACCTTCCGCGATATCATTAAATTTCTCAAATACAAGACCGCACTCGTAACCGGCCTTGACTTCCTTCACATCGTCCTTGAAACGCTTCAGGGATGCAAGTGCTCCCTCGTAGATCATTTTGCCTTCTCTTGTGATTCTTGCCTTGCAGCCTCTCTGGAATACGCCGTCGAGTACGTAGGAACCTGCGATCGTGCCGACACCGGATGCCTTGAATGTCTGGCGTACCTCTGCGTGGCCGATGACCTTCTCCTCGTAGATCGGATCGAGCATGCCCTTCATCGCTGCCTCCACATCTGCGATCGCATCGTAGATGACACGGTAGAGGCGAACGTCTACGTTTTCACGCTCTGCCGTTGCCTTTGCGGTTGCATCCGGACGCACGTTAAATCCGATGATGATTGCATTCGAGGTAGATGCCAGAATGACATCTGACTCGTTGATTGCGCCGACACCGCCATGGATGATCTTGACAACCACTTCCTCGTTGGACAGCTTCAGAAGACTCTGCTTTACTGCCTCGACAGAACCCTGTACGTCTGCCTTTACGATGACGTCGAGTTCTTTTAAGTTGCCTGCCTGAATCTGGGAGAACAGGTCATCCAGTGACATTCTGGACTTCGTCTCCTCAAGCAGACGCTCTCTGCCCTCACGGATAAAGGTCTCTGCGAAGTTTCTTGCCTCTTTCTCATTCTCCATTGCCATGAAGATCTCACCGGCATTCGGCACATCAGAAAGTCCGAGGATCTCAACCGGCGTGGACGGGCCTGCTTCTTTTACTCTGCGTCCCTTGTCGTCCATCATCGCACGTACCTTGCCGTGGCAGGCGCCTGCTGCGATCGGATCGCCGACATGAAGGGTACCCTTCTGTACCAGAATCGTAGCAACCGGACCTTTTCCTTTGTCCAGCTCCGCCTCGATTACAAGACCTCTTGCGCGGCGGTTCGGATTTGCTTTCAGCTCTGCTACCTCTGCAGTCAAAAGAATCATCTCAAGCAGGTTGTCGATACCCTCGTGAGAATGTGCGGATACCGGCACACAGATGGTGCTTCCGCCCCAGTCCTCCGGAATCAGTCCCTGCTCGGACAGCTCCTGCTTTACGCGGTCGATATTTGCACTCGGCTTATCGATCTTATTGATTGCCACGATGATCTCGATTCCGGCTGCTTTTGCGTGGCTGATTGCCTCGATCGTCTGCGGCATGACACCGTCATCTGCTGCGACTACCAGAATTGCGATATCTGTTGCATTTGCACCACGCATACGCATTGCGGTAAATGCCTCATGGCCCGGTGTATCAAGGAAGGTAATCTTCTGTCCGTTGATGGATACCACATACGCACCGATGTGCTGTGTGATACCGCCTGCCTCGCGGTCAATTACGTGTGTGTTCCGGATTGCATCCAGCAGGGAGGTCTTACCGTGGTCTACGTGTCCCATGACGCAGACTACCGGAGGTCTTGATACCAGATCCTTCTCGTCATCCTCATCCTCTTTCAGAAGCTCCTCGATCACATTGACCTTTACTTCCTTCTCACAGATGCAGTTGAACTCAAGCGCGATCTCCTCTGCCTTGTCAAAGTCGATCTCCTGATTTACCGTTACCATCGTGCCCTGCAGGAAGAGCTTCTTTACCAGCTGTGCCGGCTGTACCTTCATTGCCTCAGCAAGCTCGCTGATCGTAAGCTTCTCCGGGATCGTGATTGTGCGGATTGTCTCCTCCGGCTTCTCCTGCTTTGGTACCGGCGGTTTTACCGGTGCGGACTGCTTTCTTCCGTTCTTCTGCTGGGAACGTCCATTCTGGTTCTTCTCCAGTCTCTCGAGCTTCTCGCCCTTCTCCACGCGGTTGCGGTCTCCGCGCTCCGTTCTCTTTCTGCTCTCTTTTTCAAGCGGTTTGGACTCTACCGGAGCCTTCGGGATACCTGCGGAACGTCCACCCTGGCCACCTCTTGCGCCGCCATCCTGGAATCTGCCGCCCTGGCTGCCTCTTGAACCGCCCTGGCTATTTCTGGATGTACCGCCCTGGTAACGATTGCCGCCGTCTCTTCTCTCACCGCTCTGGCCGCCTCTTGCGCCACCGTCCTGGAATCTGCCGCCCTGGCTGCTTCTTGTACCATCCTGCGTACGTCCGCCTCCCTGACCATTTCTTGCGCCGTCCTGATATCTGCCGCCGCTCTGTCCGTTTCTGGATGCGCCGCCCTGATAACGGCTGCCGCCGTCTCTTCTCTCACTGCCCTGGCTTCTTCCGTCTCTTCTCTCGCCCTGATAGCGATTGCCATCTCTTCTCTCACCATTATTCTGGCGCGGTGCTTCTCTGCGCTCAGAGGCCGGTCTGCTCTGTGCCCCCGGTCTTTCCTGTGTTTTCGTCTCAGCTGCGCCCTGTGCCTCAGCAGACGCTTTTACCGGTGTGCTCTTCTCCTGTGCATCTGCCGTTCTGACCGGTGTTTTTGCCGCATCCTGTGATTTATTTCCGTTCTGTCTTGCCGGCTTCGGTCTTGCGCCCGGCTTTACCATACCCGTTTTGCTGTTCTGAGGACGGAACACCGCACTGATATTTTTCTTCTTCGGCTGTGTGCCTGCCTCAGCCCCTGTCTTGTTCTCTGCATCTGTCATCTGCACATCCTCCTTCATCTTTCCCTCTTTGTTCTCTTTCCCAGTTTCCTTTGTAAGCTTATTCGTTTTGATCTCCGTCATTCACACAACCTCCGTCCGTCACTGCCTGCGCTCCCAAAGCGACCTCTAATTTCCGTCTCACAGAATTTGCAAGTCCCTCATCGGTCACTGCAAGCGATGCGCGAAATTCGCACCCGACCGCAGCGCCAAGCGCCTCTTTTGTTCCATAGATACAGAAAGGAACTTCATAAAAGGAACACATATTTCGAAATTTCTTTTCCGTGTTCCCGGAAGCCTCCGACGAAACGATCACAAGATAAGCTTTTCCGGATTTTACGGCAGTCTCCGTCTGAAACTCTCCGGCGGCGATCCTGCCTGCCTTTTTTGCTATACTGATCAGCGACAATACGCTATCTCTTTTCAATCGATTCAATCTCCTTCTTCAGACTCTCATACGTCTCCTCCGGAACGTGCACCTTTAAGGCCCGCTCCAGTCCTTTGCTCTTCACTGCCTTTTCAAAGCAGTCCATACAGCGGCATACGTAAGCTCCGCGCCCGTTTTTCCTGCCGGAGGTGTCTACGACGATCTCTCCTTCCGCTGTCCTGAGAATCCGCAGCATTTCCTTTTTGCTTTTCATTTCCTGACATCCCGTGCATTTGCGCAGCGGGACTTTCTTTACCGGTGCAGCCATGAATTATTCCTCTTCTGCCGGAAGCTCTTCATCTGCTTCTGCCGCTGTGACCTCAGCCGCCTCGTCGCCTGTCTCCTCGGAATCCAGCTCCAGGTTCTCAGCTGCCTCATCTTCGTCCTCGTAGTAATCTTCCTCATACTCCAGAAGATCTCCGGACTCGCGGGCCTGCGTCTCACTCTTGATGTCGATCTTGAATCCGGTCAGACGCGCTGCAAGTCTTGCATTCTGTCCCTCTTTTCCAATTGCAAGAGAGAGCTGATAATCCGGAACAACGACTCTCGCGGTCTTCTCATCCGGATCTGCGATAACGTAAATAACCTTCGCCGGGCTGAGTGCGTTTTCAATCAGCAGTGCCGGGTTTTCATCCCAGTTGATGATATCGATCTTCTCGCCGTTTAATTCCTCTACGACTGCATTGACACGTGCACCGTTTAATCCGACACATGCACCGACCGGATCTACATCCGGATCATTGGAGTATACCGCAATCTTCGTACGACTTCCGGCCTCTCTTGCGATGCTCTTGATCTCTACGATGCCATCGCGCACCTCGGTAACTTCTTCCTCAAAAAGACGCTTTACCAGTTCCGGATGCGTGCGGGATACCAGGATCTTCGGTCCCTTCGGTGTATCCTTTACTTCCAGTACGTACACCTTGATACGCTCGGTCGGCTGGTAGGTCTCACCCTTGATCATCTCTTCGCTGCTCAGCATCGCATCTACCTTTCCAAGGTTGACGCTGACATTTCTTCCGACGTAGCGCTGTACCACACCGGTCACAACATCTTTTTCTTTCTCATAGTACTCGCTGAAAAGCACCTTGCGCTCTTCCTCGCGGATCTTCTGCAGAATGACGTTCTTTGCATTCTGTGTTGCGATACGGCCAAACTCCTTTGACTTGATATCGACACGTACCACATCGCCGAGCTCATATCTGGAATCCTTCATCTTTGCATTCGTCAGGCTGATCTCCGCGAGCTCATCCTCCACGTAATCAACAACCTTCTTCTCTGCATAAATCTCAAATTCGCAGGTCTGCGGATCGATATTTACGATGACGTTGTTTGCCTCTGTCTTTCCATAGTGGTTTTTGCATGCCTGCAGAAGTGACTGCTTAATGGCATCCAGCAGTGTTTCCTTGCTGATATTTTTCTCCTTTTCGAGCAGCGTCAGTGCTTCGAATAATTCGCTATTCATGATTCTATCCTCCCAGTATACTTTCTATTGATCAGAAATCGAATGACAGACGGATCAGCGCAATATCGGCGCGCGCGATCTCGAGCAGCTCCTGATCTTCCATTTCAAGTACAATCTTTTCTTTGTCATAGTCCCGCAGGATACCGGTAAATTCTTTCTGATGGCTGATCGCCCGGAATGTCCGGACATCAACTTCCTCTCCTATGCTTCTGGCAAAATCCTTTTCCTTTTTCAGCGGTCTTCCCAGTCCCGGGGAACTCACCTCGAGCACATAGGCATCTTCAATAAAATCATGTTTATCCAGCAGATCGCTCAGCGCACGGCTGACAACCTCGCAGTCATCCACGGTAATTCCTCCCGGCTTGTCAATGTATGCCCGGAGATACCAGGTGCCTCCTTCTTTTACATACTCCACATCCACCAGTTCGAACTGATTCTGCTCAATAATCGGCGCGATCAGCTCCTCTGTTTTCTGTTCATATGTTTCCCGTTTGCTCATCACAATCCTCCTTCCTGCAGCAACAAAATACTTTTTTTCGCAAATAAGAGTGGACCAACCGGCCCACTCCTACTCTAGTAACAGTATCAAATTCCTGTTTATCATAGCACTATTTTCCATGAAATGCAAGCCCTTTCAATTTTTTCTTGCTTTTTCCAAAAAATGTGGTATGATAGGTACATGATGCGGATATAGTTCATTGGTAGAACACCAGCTTCCCAAGCTGGATAGGCGGGTTCGATTCCCGTTATCCGCTCTTTTTCTTTATTCAAAAATGAAAGGACAGTCTTTTACGGCTGTCCTTTTCTTTTTGAATCATATCATTCCGCATTCCACCTGCACACGGCTTCCGATTCCGTCTCTGCCGCGTTCCTTCGTCACGATCACTTTTTTACTGATTCGTTCCTTTAATTCCGGAACATGGGAAATAATTCCGACCATTCGGCTTCCCTGCGCAAGCCCTTCCAGTGCGCGCATTGCCTGGTTCAGCGCATCCTCGTCAAGAGAACCGAATCCCTCGTCGATAAACATTGCATCCATCCGAATGCCGCCCGCATACGACTGAATTTCATCCGAAAGGCCAAGTGCAAGGGAAAGAGATGCCTGAAAGGTCTCACCGCCCGATAAAGTCCTGACACTTCTCTCCGTTCCGTTGTAATGATCCAACACATTTAAGTCGAGTCCCGCTTTTTCCTTGCGGCTCTCTCCCCCCTCTCTTCGCTTCAGCTCATACTGGCCGCTGCTCATCGTCATCAGACGCAGATTCGCCCTGCGCAAGATCCGATCAAAATAAGCCATCTGCACGTACGTTTCCAGTTCAACCTTCCGTTTGCCTGCAAGTGTACCCCCCGCCGTATCCGCAAGTGACTTCACCCACACATATTCCTTTTCCGCTGCTTCCATCTTTTCTATGCTGCGGCAGACTGCTCCGTAAATCTTCTTATTGTTCTGCCATATCGCATACTGCTGCGTTTTTTCTTTTTCTGCCCCTTCCTTTCTGGCAGCAAGCTCTGCCTTCTTTGCAAGAAGCAGTTCCTCATCGACCTCCTCCTGCTCCCCGCTTCGCGCCAGCACTGCAATCGCACTGTCCAGCTCCAGAAGCTGCTTTTCATAACTCTGCCAGAGTGCTGCTGCTTCCTTCGCTTCCCTCTCAAATGCCATTTTCTGCTGTTTCCGGTTTTCGATCTCTTCCTCCAGCTGCTTTTCCGTAATGTCCGCAAGCTGCTTTTTCTGCTCCTGGATCTGCTTCTGCAACAATATGCTTTCTGTTCGGGTGCGTTCTTCAAAAAGTGCTTTTTCCTGCACCGTCTTTTCTGCCTGCTCAGACAGCCGTGTCAGCCGCAGGATTTCCCTTTTTCGAAAATTCAGCTCCTGCTGGTTCTGAAGCAGACTTTTTTCCCGCAAAAGAAACTGCTCTCTGATCCGCTCTGTCTGCGCTGCCAGCCATGCGACGCTTCCTGCAGACGGATCTGCCGGCTCCGAATACTGCCCGCCCGCCTTTTCCTTTTTACTTCTTGCATTCAGCAATGATTCTGCCGTCTTTTTCAGTTCTTCTTCCGCCGCTTCCACGCTCTCTTTTTTCTGACCCGCCGCCGTGCTGAACCGCACTGCCTCCGCCTGTGCCGCCAGCCACTCTTTCTTCTTCTGATCCAGCATGGATTTTTCCGGAACCTGCTGTGGAACCTGCGCCGGCGACGGATGATGCACGGAACCGCAGACCGGACACGGCACAGATTCTCTCAGACTCTTTGCCAGAAGACCGGCCTGTGCATCAAGAAACAACCGCTCCAGATGCAGATATTCTTCCTGCAAACGATCTTTCTCCTTGGCCGCTTTTGCATAGCCATTCTGGGCACAGATCAGCTCCTCTTTGCGCCGTTTCTGCTCATCCAGACGATCTTGCAGACGGATCAGTTTTTCTTTCTGAGCACCAAGCCGCTCCAGCAAAAGTTCTGTTCCTTCCAGTGCAGCCTGCCGCTCCTGATGCCCTGCAAGTTCTTCTTTGAAGCGCTGCGCCGCTTCTCTGGCCCTGCATTTTTCGTCCTCCGCAGTGCGCTGCTCCTCCTGCTTTTTTTTAAGATCACGCTCCTGCTTTGCAATTTCCCGCAATACCAGGAGCTGCGCTTCCCGTGTACGAATCTGCTCTGACAGTTCCTCGCACACTTCTGCCTCTTTCTCTGCTTTTTGCTTCCTCTCCCCGGCTTCTTGCACGACCGGAAGAAGCGCTTCACGCTGTGCCTTCTTTCGGCTTTTTTCCGCAAGCGCGCGTCGCCTCTGTTCTGCCTTTCCAAGGCTTTTGCTGCAAAGCTCGATTTCCTGATTCAGTCCTGTCAGTGTCTCTTCCAGACCATTCAGTTCTGTCTCCTCTCCGGTAAGCAGCTGCTCCAGAAGTTCCAGGGCACGCAGTACTGCTCCGTCATATCCGCTTTTTTTCAGCCCTGCAAATTCTCTTTGAATCTCTTCATTTTTTCCGCACAAGATGCCGTCCAGATGCTGCGCGATACTTCTGCGCATCTCATCATAATCCTTCCACCTGGCCTTCACCGCATCACGCAGACGGTTCTGCAGCCCCTGGTAAAACTCCGTATGAAAAATCTTCCGGAAGATCTCACTGCGCTCTGCCGTTCCGGACAGCAGCAGCTTCTGGAAATCTCCCTGTGCAATCATCACGATCTGCGTAAACTGGTGATAATCAAGTCCGAGCAGTTCCGTCACCGCACGCGTCACATCCTTACTTTTATTGATCGGCGGCCGGTCATCCGGATAGATCAGCTCCGCATTCGCTTTTTCCGTCGTGTATCCGACTCCCCGGTCCTTCGGGCGCAGATACTCCGGGTTCCGCCTTACCGTATAATCTTTTCCGCAATACGTAAAAACGAGCTCCACATACGTGCGGACCCCGTTTTTTGCATACTGACTGCGGAACATCCCGGCCTCACGCACCTCTCCGCTCGCTTCCCCGTAGAGTGCAAACGTGATTGCATCAAAGATCGTCGTTTTTCCGGCTCCGGTATCCCCCGTGATGAGATACAGTCCCGAAAGCACAGAAAAATCAATCTCAGTCTTTCCCGCATAAGGCCCGAAGGCACTGATTGTCAGTCTTTTTGGTTTCATTCTTTGAGCTCCTGTATCAGCTGCCGGACATACGCTTCCTGCTGCCCGGACATCGGTTGATTGTTCTGCAGTTCATAAAACTCCTGAAACAGCTCTAGCTCAGATTTGCGCTGCGCCGGATCGGAGGATTCGATTTCCATATTTTCTTTCGTCCTGCGATTATCATACTCCAGCCGGATCAGATTTGGATAGATCGTACGCAGCTTCGCAAGGCCGTCCACGACATCCTCCTCATCGGTCAGCGTGATCTGCAGGTAATCCTCACAGCTGCTGTTTTCATAAAACGAGCGCGCCGTCACCTCTAGATACGTTCCCTTTATCTTCCGCAGATCATGCAGCGGATGCAGTTCGATTGTCCGCACCTTCGTATTGCCCTTTTCCAGCAGCTCCACCACCGTGATTGACTTCTCCTGTCCTGCTTCCGAAAAAGAGTACTTCAGTGGTGTCCCGCAGTAGCGAACCGTCTCTTTTCCCACCTTCTGCGGACTGTGGATGTGGCCGAGTGCTACATAATCAAACGCATCAAATAAGGAAACCGGAATCTGGTCGATCGTTCCGACCTGCAGCTCCTCTGAATCGCAGCGCTGCGCTCCTGTCGCAAACTGATGCGCCACCAGAATATTCCGTTCTTTTGGATCCAGTGTTACCTGTGACATCGCAAGGGCGAGGGCGCTTGGATAATCCACGACTTCTTCTGCGCGCTCCTCAAGCGCATGACGCACCAGCGCCGGGCGCAGAAACGGAAGCAGATGGATGCACACCGTTCCGTATGCATCCTCCATCCGGATGCTTTGCACACTGCCGTCATATAATGGAGCGATATGAATCCCACTTCGGCCCATCCATCCGGCGCCGAATGCAAGGCGCTCTGCCGAATCGTGGTTGCCGTTTATGAGAAATACTGGAATACTCCTCTCGACAAGTCCCTGCAGAAAACCATCGAACACCTGAACCGCTTCTGCGGTCGGAACCGCCTTGTCATAAATATCTCCGGCGAGGAGCACACCATCCGGCTGCTCCTCGTCCGCCGCCTGAAGGATCTGATTCAGAATATACTTCTGATCCTCCAGCATCGAAAACTCATGGATCCGTTTTCCGATATGAAGGTCTGACAAATGAAAAAATTTCATCGCTGCTTCGTCCCTTTCCCATCTCTCGCGCTGATCCGCAGACGATTCAGATGCAGCGTGCGCTCACCGATCTGCACTTCCACGTCGCCATCCTTCTCAAGCCAGTAGACCTCTGCGATCTGGTCGCCGGCCGCAAGCTTCATGCCGCGTACACCGACTGCCGTCTTTTTCTTGAGCGGAATTTCGGCCACCGGAAAACGCAGATAATAGCCATTTTTCGATGCAAACACGATCTGTGCCTGCTCGCCCGGTGCATAGACGGCAGCTACTTCGTCCCCCTCTGCCAGCTTCGTTGCCGCGATGGTCCGCTTCGATACGTCAAACTCACTTCCCTGCACCTGTTTTACCATGGCCTGTCTTGTCACAAAGGTCAGCACCGTATCGCGTATGTCGTTTAACGCCATCACCGCGATAAAATTCTCCTCGCTGCTGTTGTAATTGCACAGGTTGTCGACCGGAGTTCCCTTGTCGCGGAATTTTCCATACGGCACATCCAGCAGCTTCAATAGATGTACCTTTCCGTTGTCAGTAAAGACGCACACGCGGTCCGTGTTCATACAGTGCAGCACGTAACGGTTTTCCTGATCCGCCGCCTCTTTGTTGCGCTCATAGACCGTTTCATCGATCGTCCGCACATAGCCAAAGCGATCCATCAGAAAGACAACCGGAAGTTCCTCGATCTTCTGCTCCTCCAGAACGACTTCCTCTGCATTTTCCAGTGCAGTTCGGCGCGGTCTTCCGAATTCTTTCTTGAACTGATCGAG
The DNA here is from genome assembly GCA_029225065.1 of Lachnospiraceae bacterium. Lineage (GTDB taxonomy): Bacteria > Bacillota > Clostridia > Lachnospirales > Lachnospiraceae > Choladousia. The sequence goes on from JAQXVT010000048.1 coordinate 95,211, forward strand.
TTCTTTGATGATCACCTCAGCCATCGAACTGTAATTGTTTAAAATATCGGTATACCGTGCAATATTTTTCAGGGTTTCCTCGTGCTCCTTCATCAGCACGTCGATCTCCAGTCCGATCAGCTTATAGAGACGCATATCAAGAATCGCATTCGCCTGCATCTCCGTAAATTTCAGCTTTGCTGCCTCTTTTTTTGATTTGGCTGTCTTGAAACGGATGCCGTCTGTCACACCGTCGACGAGGCACGCTTTTACCTGCTCACGGCTCTTGCTGCCGCGCAGGATCTCGATAATCAGGTCGATCACATCACAGGCGCGGATCAGTCCCTCCTGCACCTCACGCTTTTTCTCCTCTTTGTCAAGCATGCTCTGATACTTGCGCGTGTTGACCTCAAACTGAAAATCGATGTGATATTCCAGAATCTGGCGCAGACTTAAGGTTTCCGGCCTACCGTCCGCGACCGCAAGCATATTGACACCGAAGGTATCCTCCAGACGTGTCTTTTTATACAGCAGGTTCTTCAGGCGTTCCGTGTCTGCTCCCTTTTTGAGTTCCAGTACAATGCGGATGCCCGCCTTGGATGACTGGTTGGAGATATCCACAATGTCCGTCGTCTTTTTCGTCTCGACGAGTGAAGCGACATCGTTTAAGAATTTTCCGATGTTCGCGCCCATCATCGTGTACGGGATCTCCGTGATCACGAGGCGTTCCTTTCCGCCCCTGACCTGCTCTACCTCCACCTTTCCGCGCAAACGGATCTTGCCCTGCCCGCTCTCATAGATTTTCTGCAGTTCCGACTCATTGACGACGATGCCGCCGGTCGGAAAATCCGGTCCCTTGATGTATTTCATCAGCTCCGCGGTGGTCAGCTGATTGTTTTTGATCAGCGCTTTCGTCGCATCAATCACCTCAGAAAGGTTGTGCGGCGGAATGCTCGTCGCCATGCCGACGGCGATGCCGTCAGAACCGTTCACCAGTAGGTTCGGGATCCGCACCGGAAGCACCAGAGGCTCTTTTTCTGTCTCGTCAAAATTCGGTCCGAAATCAACAACGTCTTTATCAAGATCTGCAAGAAAGGCTTCCTGTGTCACCTTCTGCAGCCTGGCCTCTGTATAACGCATGGCCGCCGCACCGTCTCCCTCGATCGAGCCGAAATTTCCGTGCCCGTCGACAAGCGGCATTCCCTTCTTGAAGTCCTGCGCCATGACCACAAGCGCCTCATAGATTGAACTGTCGCCGTGCGGGTGATATTTACCCATTGTGTCTCCAACGATACGCGCAGATTTACGGTAAGGGCGGTCGTAGCGGATTCCCAGTTCATACATATCGTAGAGCGTTCTTCTTTGTACCGGCTTTAAGCCATCCCGCACATCCGGCAGCGCACGTGCGATGATGACACTCATCGCATAGTCGATGTACGATTTCTGCATGATGTCCGAATATTCCGCTCTGATTATCTGTCCATCCATATTTCTTTCTGACTCCTTTTCCTATCCTTACTGTCTGCTATACGTCGAGCAGTGCATCCTGAGCATGCTCATGGATAAATTCCTTGCGCGGCGGCACCTCCGTGCCCATGAGCATCCGCGTCACATTGGATGCAAGACGCGCATCCTCAATTTCCACACGCTGCATCATTCGCGTTTCCGGATTCAGCGTCGTCTCCCAGAGCTGCTCCGCATCCATCTCACCAAGACCTTTGTAACGCTGCAGCGTAAACGGTGCCTTATGCGTCTTCCGGTACTTTTCCAGTGCCTTGTCATCATACAGGTACTGCTCCTGCCCGCGCGACGGGATGACCTTGTAAAGCGGGGGCATTGCGATATATACGTGTCCCTCATAAATCAGTTCCGGCATAAAACGGTAGAACAGTGTCAACAGCAGTGTGCTGATATGCGCGCCGTCCACGTCGGCATCGGCCATAATGATGATCTTATCGTACCGCAGTTTCGTAATATCAAAATCATTTCCGTAGCCTTCGGAAAAACCGCAGCCGAAGGCATTGATCATCGTCTTGATCTCGGCGTTTGCGAGTACTTTGTCAATACTGGCCTTCTCCACATTCAAAATCTTTCCGCGGATCGGAAGGATCGCCTGATAATTCCGGTCACGTGCCGTCTTGGCCGAGCCTCCCGCAGAATCTCCCTCCACGATGAAAATTTCACAGATCGAGGGATCACGGCTCTCACAGTTTGCCAGCTTTCCGTTGCTGTCAAACGAATACTTCTGCTTCGTGAGCAGGTTTGTCTTCGCACGCTCCTCGGATTTTCGAATCTTCGCCGATTTTTCCGCACACGCAAGAATACTCTTTAAAGCCTCCAGATTTTTATCGAAGTAGCGGACGATCTCCTCGCCGGTCACCTTTCCGACCGCACGCGCTGCATCCTGGTTGTCAAGCTTCGTCTTCGTCTGACCCTCAAAACGCGGATCCGGATGCTTGATCGAGATGACCGCCGTCATTCCGTTTCGGATATCCGCGCCGGTGAAATTTGCGTCTTTATCCTTAAGCACGCCGATCTGACGGGCGTACGTATTCATCACGGTTGTGAACGTGGTCTTAAATCCGGTCAGGTGCGTGCCGCCCTCTGCGTTATAGATGTTGTTGCAAAAACCAAGCACATTTTCGTGGAATTCATTGACGTACTGAAATGCTGCCTCCACCTGAATGCCGTCTGCCTCACCTTTAAAGTAGACCGGCTCACAGACCGGCTCTTCATCCTGGTTCAGCTCCCGCACAAACCCGGTAATGCCGTCCGGCTCCGAATAGGTGATCTTTTCCGTCTCCTCGCCCCGCCTGTCCTCGAAATGAATCGTCAGCTCCGGGTTCAGATATGCCGTCTCATGCAGACGGGATTTCAGTTCCGTCGCGGAAAACCAGGTCTTCTCAAAAATTTCCGGGTCCGGAAGGAACTGAATCCTTGTTCCCGTCTTTTTCGTCTTTCCGAGCACCGGAAGCAGTCCATTTTCCAGCTCAAGCACCGGAATACCGCGCTCGTAGCGGTCATGATGGATTTTTCCCTCACGCATGACCTGCACGTCCAGCCACGTTGAAAGTGCATTTACAACGGAAGAACCAACTCCGTGCAGTCCTCCGCTCGTTTTGTAAGCACTGTCATCGAATTTTCCGCCCGCATGCAGCGTCGTAAAGACGAGACGCTCCGCCGACATTCCTTTTTCATGCATCCCGACTGGAATGCCCCGTCCGTTGTCCTCGATTGTCGCCGAGCCGTCCTTTTCCAGATAAACCTCAATCTCCGTACAGTAGCCTGCCAGATGCTCATCCACCGCATTGTCCACGATCTCATAGATCAGATGGTTCAGTCCTTTTCTTGAAACGCTTCCGATGTACATTCCCGGACGCTTGCGGACCGCCTCCAGTCCCTCCAGTACGGAAATACTGCTTGCGTCGTATGTGTTGCTTTTTGCCATTTTCCAATTCCTTCCTTATCTGATGCTTCCATCAGTGTTTTTCTGCTACCTCACCGCGCTTTTTGTAGATCGAATTCGCCGGTACAACCTCCCGCACCGAAGAAAGCGGGTAAATGTTGGAATGTCTTCCGATGACCGTGCCCGGATTGAGCACAGAACCACAGCCGACCTCCACCTCATCACCAAGCATTGCGCCGAATTTTTTCAGCCCGGTCTCGATGCGCTCTGCGCCGTCTTTTACAACGACAAGCTTCTTATCGGATTTTACATTCGAAGTGATCGAACCGGCTCCCATGTGTGCCTTGTAGCCGAGAATCGAATCGCCAACGTAATTGTAATGCGGCACCTGTACTTTGTTGAACAGGATTACATTCTTCAGCTCCGTCGAATTTCCGACCACTGCGCCCTCTCCGACGATCGCATTGCCGCGGATAAATGCACAGTGACGCACCTCCGCATTCTTTCCGATGATCGCCGGGCCGTTAATAAATGCGGTCGGCGCTACCTTTGCCGATCTCGCAATCCAGACATTTTCGCCGACCTTCTCGTACTCTTCCTCCGAAAGCGTCGCTCCAAGCTCCAGAATGAACGCGCTGATCTTCGGCAGAAGCTCCCACGGATACTCCGCCCCCTCAAACAGTGGTTTCGCAATCGTCTCTTCCAGGTTGTAAAGGTTTTTGATCTTACATGTCTCCATGTGTTCCTCCTACTCTGAAACGGCTGACCCGCTTCTGCCTTTTTTATAATAAACCGCCGCCGCGTCAAACAGCGGCCGCAGCATCTGTTGATTATTCAGTCCCAGCACACCGTCTGTGCGGGATCTCACAAAATGCTCCAGCTTCTGCATATATTCCTCGCTCGTGATCGAGCCCTCCGCCACGTAGTTCAGTCCCTTCTCCCAGCTGGCCGTCAGCTCCGGATTGAGCAGGGAACGGATCGAACAGAACACCACATCGTACGTCATTTCACCCTGCAGCGTTGGCGTAAGAATCTGCGTCTTTTTATTTAATGCCACGTATTTATTCGTCACAAGCTTTTTGAGAATTTCTGCCCGGGTCGCACTTGTGCCGATTCCGCAGCTTTTAATCTGTGCCCGCAGCTCTTCGTCCTCAATCAGCTGACCGGCATTTTCCATCGCAAGGATCATCGAGCCGGAATTGTAGCGCTTCGGAGGTGCCGTCTCTCCCTCGCGAATCACCAGGTCTTTTACCGGAAATTCCATGCCTTTTCGAATTTTTTTCAGAAGTTCTAACAGATCTGCACTGCTGCTGACGGTCTCTTCCTGCTCTTCACCGGCTTCCTTCCCTGCCTGACTTCGTCTGCTCTTTGTGTTTCCTGTTTCCTCTCCGGTATTCTTTTTCTTTTCATAAGGATTTCCTGCCACTTTAAAATATCCCTCAGAAAGCAGCACGCGGAACGAATAGAAAAACTTTTCATTCTGCATCGCTGTCACCATCGTAAGCTTTTGGAACTCAGCAGGGGGATAAAAAATACTCAAAAAGCGCCGCACGATCGCCGCGTATACGCCGTATGCATTCCCTTTCAGCGAACCAAGCGCACCGAAGCCCTGCCCGGTCGGAATGATCGCATAATGGTCCGTGATCTGCTTGTCGTTCACGTAACGCGTTTTTGCGATTCCCCGATAGCTGCCGCCGTCAAGCACCTCCTGTGCAAATTCCTTTGCCGGAGCAAAATTGCGCAGGCCGGAAATATTGCGCGAAATCTCTTTTGCCACTGCAGTAGATAACACACGCGCATCCGTTCTCGGATACGTGACCAGCTTCTTCTCGTACAATTCCTGCACAATGCGAAGCGTCTCATCCGGACTGATCTTGAACATTTTCGAGCAGTCATTCTGCAGCTCGGCCAGATTGTAAAGCAGCGGCGGATTTTTCTTTTCCTTTTTCCGCTCAATTGAGTCGACAATTGTCTTTGCCGGTGGATCAGCGAGCAGCCGACGGATCAGCTCCTGCGCGTCTTTCTTCTCCTTGAAACCATTTTCTTTGTAAAGCTTCGGCGACTGAAAATAAGAGGATCCCGGCATCGCCCGGAATTCACCCTCAAGCGATTTTCCCTCCAGATCCAGCTGCTGCACAACGCGGTAAAACGGAGTCTTCACAAACTGGCGGATCTCCCGCTCTCTCCTCACAATCATTCCGAGCACGCACGTCATGACACGGCCCACCGATATGACCGCATACTTTGTCCCGAGGTAATTTGAGATCGCATTACCGTATTTTAAGGTCAGAAGCCTTGAAAAATTGATGCCCATCAGATAGTCTTCCTTCGCCCGCAGATAGGCCGCATCCGAAAGATGATCGTACTCCGAAAGATCCTTCGCCTCTGCGATGCCGCGATGGATCTCCTCCTCTGTCTGTGAATCAATCCAGACACGCTTTCGCTCTTTGCCCTTCACTCCTGCCATCTGCTCAACCAGACGGTAAATATACTCTCCCTCCCGCCCGGAGTCCGTACAGACGTAGATGCGTGATACATCCTTCCGGTTCAGCAGCCTGCTCACAATTTGAAACTGTTTTTTGACACCCGGAATCACCTCGTACAAAAATTGGTCCGGAAGAAATGGCAGCGTCGTGAGGCTCCAACGTTTATATTTCGGATCGTAGACCTCCGGATAGCTCATCGTCACAAGATGGCCGACGCACCAGGTCACCACATAGGAATCTGACTCCAGAAACCCGTCCCCGCGATTCATCTTTTCTTTTAATGCTTTTGCGAACTCCTGCGCGACACTTGGTTTCTCCGCAATAAACAGTGATTTTGCCATCCGATTCCTCCTGACTTCCTATCTCTTTTTAACAGGAACACATTCTCTGACATCTGGTGATTCGAACATGTGTCCTCTTTGGGCTTCCATCTAACCACATTTTTGTAGTTCTGTCAACTATATCACATACTATTTTTACATTTTTTTCATAATTACTTATCGTGCATTTATCTCCAAACAACAGAACTGCCGCGATCCAAGACCGCGACAGTCCTATTATACGTTATCAAAAAACTTTTTTGCAACTAAAAATTTATTTTGCCTTATTTGTGCTGAATATATCCCTTTGCAGTCAGCGTCTCTGCACAAAGCACTGCTCCGCCTGCTGCTCCTCTTACGGTATTGTGGGAAAGTCCTACAAATTTGAAATCGTAGATGGTATCTTCACGCAGACGTCCGATCGATACGCCCATGCCCTTTTCATAGTCGACGTCAAGTGTTACCTGCGGGCGGTTGTCCTCCTGCATATAACGGATAAACTGCTTCGGTGCGCTCGGCAGATCCAGCTCCTGCGGAAGTCCCCGGAAGCTTTCCAGCTTCTCGATCAGCTGTTCTTTCGTCGGTTTCTTGCGGAATTTTACGAATACAGCAGCGGTGTGGCCGTTCAGTACCGGTACACGGATGCACTGGCAGGTAATCTTCGGCTCTTCAGCCGGTTTGATCACGCCGTCTTCCACTTTTCCAAGCACGCGAAGCGGCTCTTTCTCGCTCTTCTCTTCCTCGCCGCCGATGTACGGGATGATGTTCTCAACCATCTCCGGCCAGTCCTTAAATGTCTTTCCTGCTCCTGAAATCGCCTGATACGTTGTGGCAACTACTTCATACGGCTCAAATTCCTTCCATGCTGCAAGTGCCGGTGTATAGCTCTGGATTGAACAGTTCGGCTTTACTGCGATGAAGCCTTTTTTCGTGCCAAGACGCTTTTTCTGATCCTCGATGACTGCGAAATGCTCCGGATTGATTTCCGGCACTACCATCGGAACGTCCGGTGTCCAGCGATGTGCGCTGTTGTTGGAAACAACCGGTGTCTCAGTTTTCGCATATTCTTCCTCGATTGCGCGGATCTCGTCTTTCGTCATATCAACTGCGGAAAATACAAAATCAACGGTCGAAGCTACTTTTTCTACCTCATTTACGTTCATGACAACCAGCTTCTTTACCGCTTCCGGCATCGGAGTCGTCATTTTCCATCTTCCGCCGACTGCCTCCTCGTATGTCTTGCCTGCGCTTCTTGCGCTTGCAGCTACGGTGACAACCTCAAACCACGGATGATTCTCAAGCAGTGAAATAAATCTCTGTCCTACCATTCCTGTTGCTCCCAGGATACCGACTCTCAGTTTCTGATCCATTTTTCCAATCTCCTCACTTGTAATTTTCGGCTGGCCGCTTCGGTCAGTCCCGGTACAGCTCCCCCTCTTCCGCAAAACCAGCACCTGTGGTTCTGTGAAATGCTTTTTGGCTTTTCCGGTGCAGATGCACGTCTTTGTTTTTGTACGACGCACATTTGTCTTTTAATAAGATATACTTCTTTTCCGTTCATGTCAAGTACTAAATCAAATACTGCGCATATCAGATTTATTTTTCACAAAATAAAACAACATGTGTTTTACTTCTGATTGAATGACGGTACTTCACTCTCCAGATATACTTTATTCTCCGCAATCACCTGACGCATCACGGACTCGCCAGGTGCTCCGAGCGTCAAACGGCGCTCCACACACGTCTTCATGCTGATTGCATCGTAAATATCTGCCTCAAAAGCCGGGCATTCTTCCTTATACTCATCCAGCGTCAGATCGTCAAGTGCCTTATTTTCTGCGATACAGCGAAGTACGAGGCGGCCGGAAATACCATGCGCGTCACGGAACGGCACGCCGTGATTAACGAGATAATCCGCCACGTCGGTTGCATTCGTAAAGCCGTTCTTTGCGGAAGCTTCCATCACATCTTTATTGAATACGATCGTATCCATCATGCCGGTAAACAGCGTCAGGCACATCGTTGTGGTATCAATCGCATCAAATACCCCTTCCTTGTCCTCCTGCATATCCTTGTTGTAGGCAAGCGGAAGGCCCTTCATCGTTGTGAGCATGCTCATCAATGCACCGTATACGCGCCCTGTCTTTCCTCTTACCAGCTCCGCGATATCCGGGTTCTTTTTCTGCGGCATGATGCTGCTGCCGGTGCTGTAGGCGTCATCGATCTCCACAAAACGATATTCATTCGTATTCCAGATGATGACTTCCTCCGAAAAACGGCTCAGATGCATCATGATTGTTGCAAGCGCAGACAGATATTCGATTACATAATCGCGGTCCGACACGGAATCCATGCTGTTTCTCGTCGGTCCTGCAAAGCCGAGAAGCTGTGCCGTATAATCACGGTCAAGCGGATAGGTTGTTCCGGCCAGCGCACCGGCACCGAGCGGACAGTAGTTCATTCTCTCATAAATATCCTTCAATCTGGAACGGTCACGACGGAACATTTCAAAATATGCACCGATATGATGCGCCAGTGTCACAGGCTGCGCTTTCTGTAAATGTGTAAAGCCCGGCATAAACGTATCAACATTCTCCTCCATGATACGCTGCAATACTTTCAAGAGTCCATATACAAGCTGATCCGTATACAGTACCTCTTCACGCACGTAAAGACGCATATCAAGCGCTACCTGGTCATTTCTGCTGCGGCCAGTGTGCAGCTTTTTGCCGACATCCCCGATCCGGTCGATCAGATTTGCCTCCACGAAGCTGTGAATATCCTCATATTCTGTCGTAATCGCAAGCGTTCCGTTTTCCACGTCACGCAGGATGCCTTCCAGCCCTTTGAGAATCTCATCCCGCTCCTGCTCCGTCAGAATCTGCTGCTTTGCGAGCATCTTTACATGTGCCATGCTGCCTTCGATATCCTGCTTATACAGACGCTTATCAAATGTGATTGATGCATTGAAATCATATACCATCTGGTCCGTTTCTTTTGTAAAACGGCCGCCCCATAACTGTGCCATATTATGTCCTCTTTTCTTTTATTCGCCGCTTCCGCTCCGGAGCGTGTTTCTATGCTTCAGCGGAAACGCTTTTGCGCTTTAGTTTACCACAGCTTTCCTATGCTTGCAAGGAAAATGCACACCCGCTCCGATTTACCGAAGCCAGATAAATCCCTGTACGAATCGCAAATATCCATTTTCGTCAACCAGGCTGCCATTCCTTATTCCTGTGTTTTCTTTTCTGCCTCTGCTTTCTGTGCTTCCCGCTCCCTCTTTGAAAAGACACACCCGCAGTAATCCTGACGATACAGGCCATACTGCGCAGAAAGCTCCACTGACCGCTTATATCCGTTTTTCTTCTTAAAGTCAGATGGCAGCCAGCGCACACCATATTCTTTTGCCGCTTCCTCTCCGATTTCATTTAGCTTCTGTGCATTTTTCATCGGGCTGATCGTGAGTGTCGTCGTAAAAAAAGTAAAGTTTCCGTCTTTTGCCGCCCTTGCCGCCTGTAAAAGCCGCAGGCGAAAGCAGGCAAAGCACCGCTCACCGCCCTCCGGAATCTGCTCCAGCCCACGCACGGCATCATAAAATTCCCGCGGATCAAAGGTTCCCTCTTGAAAATGGATCGGATATCCCATTCCCTCCTCATTTTTTGTCTCAATCAGGCGTTTCTGCTCCTCTACCCGTTTAAAGTACTCCTCCGCCGGGTAAATATTCGGATTGTAATAAAGTAATGTTATCTCAAAGTACCTCGATAAATATTCCAGCACATAGCTGCTGCACGGTGCACAGCAGCTGTGCAGCAAAAGTGTCGGTACCGGGGATGGGTTTTCGACCAGCAGACGCTCCATTTCTTTTTGATAGTTTCGTTTTTGTTCTGACATAGTTTGTTCCTCAGACTCCTGTAAAACCGAATTCTTTTTCTCTTTGCAGACTTTCCTTCTGCAAACTGTGTTTATTATATCTGCTATATCTTAGAAAGTCCAGTCTGTCAAAGTTTCAAATGCGTCAAAAATAAAGATGCCCTTTTCAGAGCATCTCTATTTTCAGCACACCTTTTTCCCGTTTGCTGTCATCTTAAATTTCATACCCAGCACTTCTGCTGCGCGCCTGCACATCATCATCCGCTGCATAAAAATCTCAAAATAATCGATCAATGCACAGATGGATTCATCCAGGCAAATCTCAAACAAAATTGTTTTTTTCTCCGGCAAAATCCGAAGCTTGGAGGCTGTCACCGCATAATTGACACGATCGTGCTTATCAAAGCTCGCTTTGCTCTTATTGCGCACGCGGTTTCTTCTTACATCTGTTTTATCTGCAAGAATCAGCGCCGCAGAGATCGGATCTGTAGCACAGCCCGTTTTTTCATCATGTGATCCAATTGCATTCATGACCGTTGCAATCTCCCGCACTTCCATGTCCATATCCTTCAGGATGCTTCTTGCAAGGATCGCCCCACTGTGTGCATGGTCTGTCCGGTTCACACAGTTTCCAATGTCATGCATGTACCCGGCAATCTGCGCAAGCTCGATCTGCCGCCTCGGTGCATCAAGCTCCTTTAAAATTTTTCCGGCGGTATCTGCCACAATCTGCGCATGCTTCGCAGAGTGGTCAGTATAGCCAAGCACTCCGAGCATCTCGTTTCCCTGTGCCAGGTATGCATTTACTTCCTCTGATTTTCGAATGTCCTCGTATTGCAGTTTGCTCATATATCTTCTTTTTCCTCTTTCTGCAGCCTCTTCTGCCTGTAGACTAAAGCGCAGCTTTGTAATTAAGCTTATCATCATTTATTACTTTTGGTCTGCTTTCTTTCTCTTTTTCGTGCTTCTCTTTCCTGCACTATAAGACTGCTGTAATTTCTATTCCTTCCAAGTCACTTTTCCATTTTATCGCACACAGCTCTTTTTTCTATCTGTTTGCCCTGAAATTTTTGTAAAATCCGGGTAAAATAAGTTCATCTCCGCCGGCGGCAGATTTTCTCCGCAATACCAAGGATGCGATACAGCAGTACCGCAATCACGCACAGCACACAGATCGACATAATCACATGATCCAGCCGGAATACCTGGCTTCCATAAATGATCAGATAACCAAGTCCCTGCCTTGCTCCGATAAATTCTCCGATCACGACACCGACTAGGCAAAGCCCAATGTTGACCTTCATCACGCTCAGGAGCAGCGGCAGCGTCCCGGGAAGCACTACTTTCGTCAGCACATTCCGCTTTGTTCCGCCAAACGTATAGATCAGCCGGATCTTATCCGGATCTACCTCCTGAAAACCAGTAAAAAGGTTAAGCACTGTTCCGAAAATTGCTACCGACATTCCGGAAACTATGATTGATTTCTGGTTTGCACCGAGCCAGACAATCAGAAGCGGTGCCAATGCAGATTTCGGCAGACTGTTTAGAACGACAAGATATGGTTCCAGAATTTCAGAAAGCTCCGTAAAATACCATAATATAACTGCAAGTCCTGTTCCGATCACTGCGACAAGCAAAAAACTGACAATCGTTTCAAGCAGTGTACTCGCGGTGTGCATCGCAATGCTTCCGTCCTCGCACATGCCCACAAACGTTTTCACCACCCGTGACGGACTGCTGAAAATGAAGCCGTCGATCCACGAAAGGCGCACTGCGCTCTCCCAAATAAGAAGAAAGAGTACGAAGATCAGAACCTGAAGCACCGCGATCCGGCGCTTCCGTCTGCGCAGCATCTGCAGATAATTTCGCTGCTTCTGTGACATTTTTCTCTCATCCATGCAGATTCAGCTCCTTCCAGATCTCATTAAAATAGTCCTTAAATTCCGGCTCACTGCGCCGCTCAAACGGCGTAATATTTTCTTTTTCAAATTGAATCCGGATATCCGCACAGATTGTGGCAGGACGCTTCGTCAATACCAGCACCCGATCGGCCATGCTCACTGCTTCCGAAAGATCATGTGTCACAAGAAGCGCCGTCTTTTTTTCTTTTCGCAGGATTGCCCAGACATCATCGCAAACCGACAGACGCGTCTGAAAATCAAGCGCTGAAAACGGTTCATCCAATAGCAGAAGTTCTGGATCGGGCGCCAGCGTCCGGATCAGTGCTGCTCTCTGCCGCATTCCTCCGGAAAGCTGTGACGGCCGCGCATCCCGAAATCGTGCCAGCCCGTAATCTGCCAGCATTTTCTCTACTCTCGCTTTTGATTGTTTATCCAGCCTGTTCTGAATTTCAAGTCCCAGTATGACATTTTGATAAATACTCCTCCATTCAAACAGGTGGTCCTTCTGCAGCATATACCCTGTGTTTTTCTGAAATGTCTCTGCTTCTTTTCCATTCAGCCTCACAGAACCACTCTCTGCGCGCAAAAGCCCTGAAATTAAAGAAAGCAGCGTGGATTTTCCACAGCCACTTGGCCCCACCACTGCTATAAACTCACCGCTTTGTACCTGAAATGACAGATCAGACAATGCATACGTCTCGCCATCTGGGGTATGATACGCATAACTCACGTTCTTTAGCTCCAGTAAAGGTTCCACACCATCCACCTCCCACCGAACGGTTTCTTAAGTTCTGATCCGTTCTGATGTATCATATGCAAAGAAACAGCAGAAGTGTGGTATCTTGAATCAAAGCAAACATATTTTCATTCCCACAGAATAATTTTCTTATTAATTTCATTTTGCGCCAAAATTTTGCGCTATCTGATATGATAAAAGGCTTATCGTCTCAACTATATGAGACGGTAAGCCTTTCCCATTTCACAGTTCTTTTTACTGTAAATCCCGTTTTTTCTGTTTTTGCTATTTCAATTCCTGATACGCTTCCACATCGATCTGTTCGAACGTGCTCATTTTATGATAGATCTCCGCCCCCATATCAATCAGCGGGAAAGCCGCAGCAGCACCACTGCCCTCGCCAAGGCACATGCCTGCATCAAGCGCAGGATTCAGACCCAGCTCTGTAAGGATCCGACGGGCCGCCGGCTCTTTGGAAACGTGGGTTGCAATCATATAGTCTTTGCTTTGCGGGCAGATTCTGGATGCCAAAAGAGCGGCAGATGAGGAAATAAAGCCGTCAATCAGCACCGGTACCCGGAAGTACGCGCCGCCGATGAAAACGCCTGCCATGCCGGCAAGATCAAAGCCGCCGACAGACTGCAGCACCGTTATCGGGTCTGCATTTGTCAGATCCCATCTTTTAATCGCTTCTTCAATGACAGAAATTTTCTTTGTCAGCCCGCTGCTGGAAAGACCTGCGCCACGCCCGGTCATCTCCTCTGCTGAAACGTTTAACAGTGCACTTGCAATCGCGCTTGACGTTGTTGTATTTCCGATGCCCATTTCACCAGTTGCAAAGACACAGTAGCCCTGCTCCTTTAATTCTCCGACCAGACGGATGCCTGTTTCAAGTGCCTGTACAGCCTCCTCGCGTGTCATAGCACGTTCTTTTGCAAAATTTTTCGTGCCGTATGCGACTTTTCGCTTTTCTACACGCGGCGTATCAACTGCCATCCCGATATCAATCGGAAGGATCTTGGCGCCGGTCATGCGGCAGATAATCGCTGCACACGAATTCTCGTCCAGGAAATTCTCAGCTACAATCGCTGTGACTTCCTGTCCGGTCTGTGTTACTCCTTCCTCCACGATTCCATTGTCCGCGCACATGACAACCAGTACCTTCTTTTCTGTATGTACCTCACTGCTGTGCTGCGCACCCGCAATTCTGGCAACTGCTTCTTCCATCCAGCCAAGGCTGTGCAGTGGCTTCGCGATACTGTCCCATCGCTTCTGGCAGGCAGTTACAGCAGCCGCATCGGCACTGGAGGTATGCTTTATTACTTCTTCCAGGGTCACTTCTGAGTATTTCATACTTCTGTTTCCTCGTCTTTCTTTCTATTTTAACTGATATCCACTTTGCCTCAAATCAAACTGCTCTTCCCTGTATTCCTGCATTTTCCGTACAAAATTCACTGCAAACTGCGGATTGGACCAGTAATAAAGATGCGGATAACCGCACACACTGTTTTCCGTGCCGTGAATACAGTTCCAGCTTCTTCCTGTCACCGGCTTCACCGCCGTGTAATCCTCTCCCGTGTTGGTGCTGTCAAAGTAGTGGAATTCATGGCCGCGTATTTCCTGATCTTCTGCGAGCAGCTGAGTTTTTCCGGTATGCAGTGTAATGTAACCGAAGCGTCCCAGCTTTCCGGTATGATACGATTCTCCCTGGATACATCCCGCCATCCGGTAAGGCTTTCCTTTTAAATCCTGCATGGATTCGTGAAGATACATAAAACCTCCGCATTCTGCCAGATACGGAATTCCGGATGCAAGCTTTTCTTTTATTTCCGTAAGCATCGTTTTGTTCTCAGAGAGCTGCTCCGCGTACAGCTCCGGATATCCACCGCCGAGCAGCAGACCGGAAATGTGCTCCGGCAAGTGCGGATCGTGAATTGGTGAAAATTCCACCGGCTGCACGCCCAGCAGCTCCAGCAGTTCCAGATTATCCTGGTAATAAAAGCAGAATGCCTCGTCTTTTGCGATGGCAATGCGTGGATAGCCACCTTTGCTTCCGGTTTTTACAGCTTTGCTTTTCAGTCTTTCTGCTTCCAGCTTTACTTCTTCTGGAATTTCAGATTCGTTCTCCTCGTACTTTGACGCGCCCTCTGCAATTTCAAGCAGCGCTTCAAGGTCAATGCTTTTTTCCAGTTCATCCGCCAGCATGTTGACTCGATGCTGCAGGTCTTCGACTTCTCCCGGCATGACAAGTCCGAGATGGCGGCTCTCTACCTTGCACGCCTCCAGCACCGGCATATATCCAATCACTTTCAGGCCGGTCTGTTCCTCGATCGGCTTCTTCAGAAGTGCCGTCGTCATTTTTGTCGCCCGGTTTAAGATTACACCACGAATCACCTGGCCATCCGGGTCCTGATAATCAAGAAAGCCTTTCAGAAGCGGAATCACAGAAAGACTCATTCCTTTTGCATTGATAACCAGAATAATTGGCGTGTCAGTCTTTTTTGCAAGATCATAGGAGGATGCCTCCTTCGTGATTCCGCCAAGGCCGTCATACACCCCCATCACGCCTTCCATCACGCTGATTCCTGCATTCTCTGCACTTCTTGCAAAAAGCATGCGTGTCGTCTCCCGGTCAGTAAAAAACGGATCCAGGTTGCGTGACGGCATTCCGAGCACCTTTGTATGAAACATTGGGTCGATATAATCTGGCCCGCATTTATAAGCAGAAGGCCGCAGCCCTTTGTTTTTCAGAAGCTGCAGCATTCCGCAGGTCACCATTGTTTTGCCGCTTCCGCTTGACGGTGCGGCAAGCATAAATCTTGGCAGTGAAATCATAATTTTCTCTCCATTTGGGGCCGCTGTCTCTTACCCTTTATAGCCGCCCTTCAAAATGCAAGCGGTTTACATTGCTTTATAAAATTTTGCCCAACTCCAATCGGTTAGCAAATCGTAATAATATACACCGGATTCAGTCCCGTCATCATATGATAGCGGCCGAGCACGCGGGATTTTGCCGCTGAAATCTGTACGATGTCCGCATCATATCCGCGTTCCTTCAAAAGCTGCATCACCTCAGAAATACTCTCCAGCGCAATTGTATTGATGACGATGCGCACAGATGGATTCTTGGCCCTGAGCACGTCCAGAATTTCTCCCATGTTTCCGGCACTGCCTCCGATAAAGGCATGCGTCGGAGCGGGAAGCTCGAAAAGTGCGTCCGGTGCCAGCCCTTCCACTGCTCTCACATTTGACAGATGCAGCTTTTTGCTGTTTTCCCGTATCAGCGCGATTCCCTCCGGGTTACGCTCCACCGCGTACACCATTCCCTGCGTGCAGAGCCTTGCACATTCCATCGAAACGGAACCTGTGCCTGCGCCGACATCGTATACGACTGCATCCTCCGTCAGCTGCAGCTTGGCCACTGACAGGATACGGATTTCTTCTTTCGTCATCGGCACCTTTCCGCGCACAAATGTCTCATCCGGCATTCCGGGTACAATAATATGTTTTGCCTGCGGGTTTTCAAGCAGCATAATATGAAGTCCTGTCGTCTCTGCCTGCAGAAAGTCTTCCGGTGTGCCGGAAGTAACCGTCTCCTCTGGATAGGACAGATTCGTACCCACCGTCACACGCACGTGCGTCATCTCCGCCTCCACAAGTTCCTGACAGATTGCACGGACATCCTCAACCCCGCTGACAATCATAATGATCTTCGGATAGCGCTGCACGCAGTTGAGCAGATTGAGACTGCGGCCATGCGCACTGAGAAGCTTTGCGTCCTGCCATGCGGTCGGCACCTTTGATGCGAAATAGACTACGGAAGATATTCCGCAGTAATAATCAATCTTTTCCTCCGGAAACGCATCCTGCATAAGGCGTGCACCGCTGTAAAATCCAACATCTCCGGACATCAGAATCACAATCCGGGTAAGATGCAAACGCGTGCTCAGATATTCTGCAATCTGCGCGCCGCGATACTCTTCGATCCGTATCTGTCCTTCATGCAAAAGGCCTGGCATGTGTTCTACGCTTTCCAGGATCCGTTTTGCGCCGAAAAGAATGTCTGCATTTCGGATTGTCTCTGCCGCTTCGTGTGTGAGGGTGTCTAACGTGCCCATGCCAATGCCGATGCAGCTGATCGTGCGTTTTGTGGGTGAGCATGCCCGCGCAGCTTTTTTCAGATCGCTCTTTTGATCTGACGGTAAAGCCTTTTGTACAACTTCCGCTTTGCAGGTAGTTGCTTCTTTCGTTGCTTTTTCCAGTGATTTTGTCTCTGAGATCTGAGAGGCACTCTCCAGACCATCTGTCCGTAAATTTTTCAGGGAATCCCCCATAGAAAAATCCTTAGTAGATTTTCTGTCTGTTATCTCCTGTCCAAGCACCGCTTCCAGCGCCTGCAGCACCGATTCATAATCAAGTCCGCTCTCCTCCGGTCTGCGGATAATCACCAGACGCACGCCAAGGGAACGCGCCGCACGCACCTTTTCCGGAAAACCGCCGGTGATGCCGGTGTCTTTTGTCACCAGCCAAGCTGCCTTTGTCTGCTGCAGCAGCGCACGGTTCATCTCCTCGGAGAACGGTCCCTGCATCGCACAGATCTGTTTTCCTTCCAGACCAAGCTCCCGGCAGGAAGCAACAACCGACGCCGATGGGAGCACCCGCACAAACAGCCGCTCCATCTTGTGTATGCCTGCTGTGAACGCCGGAAGCTCCTTGCTTCCTGTTGTCAGAAAAATGGTGCCTTCCTGTCCGTCCAGATAAGCAGCCGCTTCCGCCGCAGACGAAACAATCACATCGTTTTCCATGTCAATCACAGACTCCTGTGCACGCAGGAAACGCAGGTATTTCATTTCCGTCATCTCACAGGCTTTTTTTATATTTTTGGAAACCTCCACTGCATAGGGGTGGGTTGCATCCACTACAACAAGACAACGCTCCTTCTGAATCAGATCTGCCATCTGCTCAGTATCCAGTCTCCCCTGTAGTACATGCGCATATTCTGAGGGTTCAAGTACCTCCTCGCCGTAGTCTGTCGCCACACATAAGGTATGTGCAATTTTATTGCGGCAGAGACATTCGGAAAGCATTCGTCCTTCTGATGTTCCGCCAAATATTATCACTTTCATCGGCCGGGGTTCTCCTTTCTCTGCCGTTTCTTACCATTCTCATAAAATGGATTGAATAGATGCTTTCCGGCACCTGTAATCTCTTTACTTGGTTGAAACAGCTCACCATGGTTTACAGTCCATCTATTCGCAATTTAACCGCATGCCAGATCAGAAGCCTCTCTGATGTTTATCCAATCCGGTATCCGCGCGGGGTCACCATACGGCCACCGATCTCTTTTGTCATCGAATTTCCGATAAATACCGTCGTAAACATATTTACCTGCGTATCACGGAGCTCTTTTAATGTATAAATGGCACGGCTCTCGCCTTCTCTTCCGATATTTTCTACCGTTCCGCAGATCCGGTCCTCCGGCAGCACGGAGAGAAGAATGTCACAGGCACGCTTCAGATAATCCGGGCGGCCCTTGCTGGACGGATTGTAAAGACAGATCGAAAAGTCCGCCTCTGCCGCCAGCTTCAGACGCGTTTCAATCTTTTCCCACGGAGTCAGACGGTCACTTAAGCTGATAACTGCAAAATCATGCGTCAGAGGCGCTCCGAGTACTGCACCGCCGCTTAAGGCAGCCGTGACACCCGGAATTACTTCGACTTCCACATCCGGATAATCGACTCCAATCTCCAGCATCAGACCACTCATACCGTATACGCCGGCATCGCCGCTGCAGACCATTGCCACTTTCTTCCCTTTTTCCGCTTCCTCAAACGCCATCTGGCAACGTTTTGCTTCCTGGGTCATCGGCGTTGTCAGATATTCTTTTGCCGGATATGCTTCCTTTAACAGATTGACATAAACCGTATAACCGATGATTGTATCACATTCCTGAAGTGTCCGATCTGCTTTCACGCTCATGGCGTCAGCAGCTCCCGGTCCCATTCCGATTACATATACTTTATTTTTCAAATTTTATCCTCCATTCTTTCACCGCCAGCGCGGCAGTAACTCCGTTTTCTGCCTGTTTTCTGTGAATCAGACGGCTTCCTGCCCCGGCAAGTGCCAGTGCAGAACGCTCGCAGACATTGTCCACGCCTGTCGTCTTCGCCACAAACGAAGACGGCGTAAACGTTCCCTCGACGTGTTGCAGCTCCTCCGCTGAAAATACCGTGTAAGGCAGATTCCACTCGCTGCACAGTCCGAGAATACCTGCTTCCTCTTTTTTCAGATCAATCGAAGCGACACCAAGAAGCGCTTCGTGCGAAATTTCGGATTCCGCAAGTACACGCGTTACGGCCTCTTCGATCGCTTCTTTCTCTTTTCCCCTGCGGCACCCAACGCCAAGAACCACATTTCGCGGAATAAGATGCAGCACCTGCGCATCCTTTGCGATTTGTTGCGGCCATTCGGTATTTTCGGGCGACGGAACGGTGTGCTCTGATATCCAGATTAAATTACCAATCAGCGCTTTTTCATTTGCCCCGCAAGTATCACAACTTTCAGTAGAACCGGTTATTATCTTTTGCTCTGCTTTTCCTGCAAAAAGCCTCTTATCTGTACTTTCCTTTTTTTTAAGCATCACAAGCTCCGGCGGGCAGCTTCCCTCCACTGCGCCCTCGCAGTACACGCCGACTGCCTCCCCACGCAGGATTGCAGCCTCTATCTTTTTTGCATCCTTCATGCTTGCAATCATGAGGCCGTTCTTCTTTGCAAAAACATCCACAGCGATCTTTCCGCGGACATCCGAAGCCGTCGTGATCACCGGAACTGCTCCGGTCCGCGCGCCGATTTCTTCCGCCAGCTCGTTTGCGCCGCCGATATGTCCGGAAACCAGAGAGATCACATGATGGGCCTGCTCGTCCATCACCAGCACCGCCGGATCCTTTGTCTTACTCTGCAAAAACGGGGCGATTGTGCGCACCGCGATTCCGCAGGCGCTGATGAACAGTATGGCACTGGCATCCGCAAACCGTGCCCGGCACCAGTCCTTTAAATTACTTTCATACCAGTTGATCTGCCAGGAATCTTCCATCTGCCTGGCCAGATCCCGACCAAGTGCCCGGCCTGGTTCCGTAAACGCGGCAATTCCAAGTATCCT
The DNA here is from genome assembly GCA_029225065.1 of Lachnospiraceae bacterium. Taxonomy (GTDB): domain Bacteria; phylum Bacillota; class Clostridia; order Lachnospirales; family Lachnospiraceae; genus Choladousia. The sequence goes on from JAQXVT010000048.1 coordinate 115,068, forward strand.
CATATCCTATATTCCCCGTTTCTAATCGAAGCCGATATTTGTAATTCGTTTCTCTGATTACTCATAACCTCTATAACGTGTCTCATTTATGATACACACAATTTTTCATCCACTGCTTATTGCTCCTCGCAACTTAGCAGCAGACTTACCTGCCTTGAATCACATACAGAGATATTTACTTCCGCTCCTGCGTCGCCTGACGGAACTCCGTCGTGAATGCCGGGTGATACAGCTCAGAACGGTCGTAACCGCTCTGTGCTACTGTATCACCGACAATGATCAGCGCGGTCTTGGTGATATTGTATTCTTTTGCGCACTGCGCCAGTGTCTCAACCGTGCAGATATGGCTCTCTTCTTCCGGCCAGGTTGCCTTGTATACAATTGCCGCCGGTGTATTCGGCGCATAACCTCCGGCGATCAGCTGCTCACTCAGTTTTTCCAGCATTCCCGTGCTCAGGAAAATAACCATCGTGGATCCATGAGAAGCCAGCTTTGCAATCTCCTCTTTCTCCGGCACAGGTGTTCTTCCTGCCATTCTCGTGATGATAACGGTCTGAGAAATACCCGGCAGCGTATACTCCATTTTCAGTGCGGAAGCCGCGCCGCAGAATGCGCTGACGCCCGGACAGTAATCATACGCAATACCTTTTTCTTCCAGAACGTCCATCTGCTCGCGAATCGCGCCGTATACACACGGATCTCCGGTATGAAGGCGCACGGTCGTCTTTCCGTCTGTCTCTGCCTTTTCGATCACGTCAAGAACCTCTTCCAGCGTCATCTTTGCGCTGTCGTATACCTCGCAGCCTTCCTTTTTATACTGCAGCAGCTCCGGATTAACCAGAGAACCTGCATAAATAATCACATCTGCCTCGCCAAGCAGTCTGCTTCCTCTTACCGTAATCAGATCTGCTGCGCCTGAACCTGCTCCTACAAAATGTACCATCGTTTATTTCTCCTTCTTTTCTTTCACTATGATCAGGGAATAATAGCCTGCATCCTCCGGAATCTCCTGTGCACTGTGAAATACACGCTGTGTCTCCATTCCACAGTTCTCCACCATAAAGACATCACAGTCTTCCTGCATCAGGCGTTCCTTTACTCTTCCCATTTTCTTTCCTGACTTCATCAGCACACGCGTTCCTTCATAATTCAGGTCGTGGTCAATGTTGTAGACCGCCGGAATCACATGAAGTTCCTCCTTCGCCTCAGTCAGCGCCATATCTGCGCAGGCTGCCGCTGCACAGAAGGACGGAATTCCGCTTATGATCTGTGTCTCATAGCCACGCGCTTTGATGCGCTTATGCACATACATAAATGTGGAATATACCGTCGGATCTCCAAGTGTGAGAAATACCACATTTTTTCCGTCACGCAAATACGTTTCTACCTGATCCGCTGCCTTGTCATGGCTTGCCGCAAGTGCCTCCGGATCCTTTGTCATCGGCATCGGTACTGCCACCAGCTCTTTTTCTGCAAGCTCCGGTGCTGCCTGCACCGCGATCTTATATGCTACAGTTTCTCTTGCTGCCTCGCCCGGCACCGCGATTATCTCGTTCTCCCGAATCATCCGCACTGCCTTTAACGTCATCAATTCCGGATCCCCCGGTCCGACTCCGACTCCGATCAGTTTTCCCATCATAGATTGTTCCTCATTTCTTCTGTTTTTTTACTCTATATTTTACTCGATATGCCTTTAATGCTTCCTCTCCGGCAGCTTTTGATTATTCAGGAATCCTGCTCACGTGTAACATATCACACTTTCGCATTCCTCCCGGAAAGCCTCTCCCGCTCCGCTTCCATTTTTTCAAGAAGCGCACCCGCACCCTCCGAGCGTCCAAGATAACCGAACTGGTTTGAAAACAGCACCACTTCGGTCTGCAGCTGGCCCATACAATGCTTCTGCAGATGCTTTATGATGCGCTCGATCATAATCCCAATAGTCTTTTCCATAAGCCCTGTCGGCTGCAGGATTTCAAGCGCCTCATCTGTCGTATTGGAATTCAGCAGAAGCTGTGCCGTTTTCAGATCTGCACCGGCGCGGACAGCCTGCGCCGCCATCAGCTCTGCACGGCAGTCGGCATGTGCTGAGTGTGTGTTCATAATACCGCCGGACACCTTCACAAATTTTCCGATGTGCGATACGAAAAGAATGCCTTTTACACCGAGTTCCACTGCCATGTCGAGCGTCTCGCCCACATAATTGCTGCACTTCATCGAATCCTCTGGCCGCAGATACTCCATCCGGCTCAAAAAATTCACAATATCCATTTCTTCGGAAGTATTCTCCGAAGCTTTCTCCCTGTCATCCCCGGCTTCTTTTTCCGATCCTTCCTCCAGCGCATCCGCCTGTGCCCATTCCTTTTTCAGGAAATCCGCGCCATAATTGCCCGGCGTGATGAGAAGATACGTTTCTCCGCTCTTTACCTTCTGACGCATCTCAATGCGGATACTCTCGATCAGAGCCTGTTCGCTCATCGGCACTACGATCCCGCTCGTACCGAGAATCGAAATACCGCCCTCGATACCAAGATGCGGGTTAAAGGTGCGCTTTCCGACTTCCTCGCCGCCCTGCACAGAGATCACCACGCGAATCTTCCCGTGATACCCGCACTGTGCGCAGACGCTCTGCACGCCCTCTCGGATCATCTGCCGTGGCACCTTGTTGATCGCGGCTGCGCCTACCGGCTGTTCCAGCCCCGGTTTTGTGACTCTTCCGACACCTTTTCCGCCGTCGATCTCGACCTCGGCACGCAAATTGTCTCTCATCTGCGCGTCCGGTATTTCATTTCCATCTGTCTGCGAATCTACGGCTTCATTTTTCGCCGAATGTACAGCCTCTTTTTTCTGCAACTCTTCAGAACTGCCATCAGTTGTCGTCCCTGTTTCTTTCTTTTCCGTGGATTCGTCTTTTCCAGGCACAGCCATCTTCTCTGACGCAGAATCGCAGCCCACCAGCTCCACCCGTGCAAAGATCAGCAGTCCGTCCGTCGCATCCGGATCATCGCCGCCGAATTTCCGTACCGCGCATGATGCTGCATGCGCTTCCAGCTGTGGAAATTCTGTTTCCAGAAGAAGCGTGATTCCCTTTGGTGTCGTCAGCTGCACTTCCTTGCAGAGTTTCCTGCCAAGCAGCATAGAAGTCGCGGCCATCGATGCGGCGGCCGCACAGCTCCCGGTTGTGTAACCGCACTGAAGCCGCTTATTTTTCTGGACGACGTAGACATCCTCGATACCGGATTTCGGAAGTTCCTCTTCGGATAATGGCAGGGGGCGTACGAATTTCAGAAAACGAATCAGATCACCACTTTGCTCCGCCCGATCTGTGCCGCATGGCTCCTGTGCTTCCGGCTGTAAAACTTTTTTTGCATGCTCCATCTGTCTATACTTTGCCGCGCATACTTCCAGCGCTTCCGGAAGCACCTCAAGTTCAAAGCCCTGCGCATTTTTTACCTGCCAGTCAAAGTACGACCGTTTTTCGGTACAGAACCGCTCCATCACCGCCATGATTGTACCGCCATGTACGACATAAGCCACGGAAGTTCTGCCTGCTTTTAACTGCTCTTTCACACTTTTTAAAAGTGCGCAGCAGCTGCGGTCCGCAAACGCCTGCCGACTCTCGCCGCCCGGAAACGGAAGCTCCCCGCCGCTGTCAATCCAGCACTGATACGCTTCGTTTCCGGTAAGCTCCTGATAATTTTTATATTCAAATTCACCAAAGCTGCATTCCCGCAGCCCCTCTTCCGTCTCAGTCGGCACACCCGGAAACAGATGCGCGGATGTCGCCACGCACCGTTTCATCGGAGAGGTTACCGTCTGCTGCGGAATCGGATACCGTCTGCGGTTCTTTTTCAGCCACAGCACTGCATCCGAAATGAGCGGCTCATCCGTGCTTCCGACGTATCGTTTTTCCAGATTTCCGGCGGTTGTGCCATGCCGGATCAGATAAACTCTCATCCTCTGCTCCCGTCCAGCTGATACAGCAGCGCATTACAGATCGCCGCCGCCACATTGCTGCCGCCCTTTCTGCCGCGTGCCACAATATATGGCACATCTGTCTGCATGATCAGCTCCTTGGACTGTACGACATTGACAAAACCAACCGGCACTCCGATAATCAGCTCCGGTCGGAAGCTTCCCTCCTGAATTTTTTCATACAGGCGAATCAGCGCAGTCGGTGCGTTTCCAACCGCATAGATCAATGGACGATTCAATGCCGCCGCCTTATCTACGCAGACCGAAGCCCGCGTCACACCGAGCCGTTTTGCTTCTGCCGCCACATCTTCGTCAGAGATAAAGCAGTGCGCCTCACCGCCGGCAAGCTGCAGACTTTTTTTGTTGATACCGGAAAGTGCCATTTTCGTATCCGTCACAATCCAGGCACCATTTCGCAGTGCCCGCTGCGCCACTTCCACCGCATGTTCGGAAAAACACAGATTCTGAATGTAGTCAAAATCTGCTGACGTGTGAATCACACGCTTGATAATCATGGCCCGCTCATCGTTCGGGATTGCATCTCCTGCTTCCTCCGAAATGATTTCAAAACTCCTGCGCTCGATTTCCATCGGTCCGAGACGCTCAATCTGATCTAAATCCATGCTGCTCTCCTTTTCCTGACCTTATCACTTTCCGAAAACTATCCTGAGCTCTGCTTAGATATTATCATGATAAGGTCATTTTTAATATTTGAATATTGCGCCGTATTTTCTATTTGATTCCCATAATCTGATAAATCCGTTCCATATCAAGGTGCTTTCTAAGCCCCTCTGCCAGCAGGTCGTACTGCTGCTCCCTAAACGCCGCGAAATCGACTGCACTTCCAAGCTGATCTGCAACGCCCTTCTTCTCTGCCAATGCCTGTACAACCGCATCGACCACTTCTTCACTGTCAAAAATACCGTGCACATACGTGCCGCAGACATTTTTGCTCCATGCGCCTTCCTGCCAGTGTTTTCCGGTGATGGTATCCTCTATCTCCGTAAACGGCTGCGCTTCCTGCCCGTATGTCGTCCGTCCCATATGGATCTCATAGCCGACGAGATGCTTCCCGGTCAGCGCCTGCGCCAGATAAGAGGTTTCCTCTGCGCAGTCCGCATCCGTTTTATCTGCAGTTCCAAGTATACGTCCCTCCACACGGGTGCGCGCTTTTTCAGCCTCAAAAACCGTCTCCGTATCCAGAAGCCCCATGCCGCGGATCGTACCGCCCTCTTCCACTCCGTCCGGATCCGAGATCGACTTTCCGAGCATCTGATAACCGCCGCACACACCAAAAATCGCCGTGCCTGCTTTCTGTGCTTTTAAAATCAGTGCTTCCAGACCATTCTGACGCATCCACAGAAGATCACGCATCGTATTTTTCGTCCCCGGAAGAATAATCAGATCCGGATGACCGAGTTCTGTCGGTTCTTTGACGTAACGCACCGTCACACCTTCAATGCTCTCAAACACATTGAAATCCGTAAAATTCGAGATGCGTGGAACACGGATGACCGCAATGTCGATGAGTCCGATCTGCCGATCTCCGTCCAGCCGCTCACTTAAGCTGTCCTCATCTTCCAGGCTCACCTGCAGATACGGAGCTACACCGACCACCGGAATTCCAGTCAGCTTTTCCAGCATTTCAACGCCAGGGTCAAGAATTGTCTTGTCACCGCGGAATTTGTTGATAATCAATCCTTTGATTCGGTCTTTCTCTTCCGCCTCCAGAAGCTCAACCGTGCCGTAAAGCTGCGCAAACACGCCGCCGCGGTCAATATCGCCGACCAGAAGAACCGGTGCATCGACCAGCTTTGCCATGCCCATGTTTACGATATCATCCTGCTTGAGATTGATCTCCGCCGGACTTCCGGCTCCCTCAATCACAATAATGTCATATTTCTCTGCCAGATGATCATACGCCTTTTTCACATCCGGCAGCAACGATTTCTTCATCTTAAAGTAATCGCGTGCATTCATCGTGCCAAGCACTTCACCGTTTACGATCACCTGTGAACCGATGTCATTCGTCGGCTTGAGCAGGATCGGATTCATCTCGACTGACGGCTCAATTCCTGCCGCTTCCGCCTGCATGACCTGTGCGCGCCCCATCTCCAGTCCTTCCTTCGTGATAAAGGAATTTAAGGCCATGTTCTGTGATTTAAATGGTGCCGTCTTATATCCATCCTGATGGAAAATCCGGCACAGTCCTGCCGCAATCACGCTCTTTCCGGCGTTCGACATGGTTCCCTGAATCATGATTGCTTTTGCCATCCCGTTGCTCCTTTCTCCTTAAATCAATTTTCATTTTCCACTGACGCAAACATCTCCGCCCTACAGTGTCTATGCACCCAAAGCAGCAGAATGTTTATCTGTCTTTGAATTTTCTATCTCGTCTTTCCATATTACTCTTTACAATTCTTTGCATCTCACTGATTTTTTAAAAATGCCGCAAGCACTGCAAGCAGTCCTTCATTTTCCTGCTGACTTCGGATGCAGATGCGGTAATACTGCCTGATTTCTCCTGTTTTTCCGCATACCGAATCTTCCTGTCTGATATCCATGCCAGCTGCATCCTTATTTATTTCCAGCCCACGGAAATTGCTGCAGTCGCGAATCAGATAACCGTGTGCCTCTGCGTATTCCGTCAGCCCTGCAGGCCCCCAAAAAAGAAGATAATTCGTGCACGATGGGAACACTGTATATCCGCACGCTTTCAGCTTTTCCGTCATCCATTCTCGATTCACCGCTGTCATTTTTGCGGTCTTGGCTGCGAATTCACTTTCCCCTGCAGCCGCTTTTGCAGCCATCTGCGCCGGTAGCGATACATTCCACGGCTGCATGAGAAGATGCATCTTTTCCAGAAGCGCTGCATTTTTGCAGATGCCATAGCCCACGCGCAGTCCCGGCATTGCGTACATTTTTGTAAAAGATTTAATCACAAATACCGTTTCTTCCTCGAAGCCGATTGCCTCTGTCGTTCTGGCCGCATCTTCTTCTGTCAGAAAATCAAAGAAGCTCTCATCTATGACCAGATAGATTCCATTCTCCCGGCAGTGCGCACGGATTGCCGCAATCACTTCTTTTGAAATCAGCTGTCCCGTCGGATTATTTGGATTGCCAAGGATCACAAGATCCGCATCTGAGGGAATCTGTGAGACAAATTCCTCTGTCAGTTCAAAACCGCTTCCCTCTTTCAGCCAGATGTTTGTAATCCGGCAGTCCACGGACTGAAGCGACTGCTCATATTCAAAAAAACAGGGCTGTGCCAGCACCGCATGCTTCGGCCGAAGTGCCAGCGCCAGTAAAAACATCAGCTCTGCCGCACCGTTCCCGCAGATCACCTGATCCTCGCTCACATTTTCCCGTTTTGCCAGAATTTTCCGCAGCTCTTTGCTGCCTGGCTCCGGATAATGAATTGATGCATCGATCGCTTCCATCGCTGCACGCCTCACAGAATCCGGCATCCCGCGGAAATTGATATTGGCAGAAAAATCTGCCGCATTTTTATGTTCATAAATATTGCCGCCATGTTTATGCGTCATATTCTGTCGTCCTTTTCCGTCTGCAGCCGGTCTCCTGCAAAATATCCTGCCTCTTCACCGGCTGTCATTTTTTTATAGCTTGTTTCTTCTATTTTTTATTATCTTCTCTTCGGACTGCTGCCAAAGTATATATCAGATCACCCAGATCAGTACCGCCTTCACCGCTCCGAATACCACCAGTGCCAGCGCCGCAGCCGTATACATCATCCGGTTGATCTTTGCGATATCCGAAACCTCGATTGGGCGGATATCATCCCCGATAAATGGTTTTTTATGCAGCTCCCCGAAATACCACGCATCGCCTGCCAGCTGCACGTGAAGCGCCCCGGCTGCCGCGGCCTCTGTCTGTGCCGAGTTCGGGCTGGCATGCTTGTAGCGGTCCCTGCGAAAGATCTTCCACGCCATCTTTCCATCGCAGCCACAAAGCGGTGCCGACAGGATCAGAAACAGCGCCGCAAGTCTCGCCGGAATAAAATTCGCGATATCATCCAGATGTGCCGGGAACCAGCCAAAATTCATGTATTTTTCATTCTTGTAGCCAAGCATGGAATCCATCGTGTTGATGCTCTTGTAAAAGAATCCGCCTGCTCCGCCCGCAAGAATCAAAAAGAGCAACGGGGCCGCCACACCGTCCGCATAATTTTCCGCAACCGTCTCAACCGCCGCCTTAATCACGCCGGTCTTCGTCAGGTTCTGGGTATCTCTTCCGACAATTCTTCCGACCGCTTTTCTTCCTGCTTCCAGACCTTCCGTTTCAAGTGCACGTCCGACGTTCATGCTCTCTTTCTTTAAGGTCTTTGCTGCCAGTACAAAGTAACAGAGCACTGCATCCACCAAAACACCAAGCCAAAAGTTAGCCGTGTACGCCACATACAGAAGCGCCGCAGGTATCGCAGTTGAGATAGTAACGACGAGCACCGCACAGAGAGCACCTGCCGCACGCTCCCCCGTTTTTGTCTTTGGAAACAGTTTCCTTGTCACCTTTTCCAGAAAGGCGATCAGATACCCGATCAGACAGATCGGATGCCAGGCCGTCTGCGGGTCACCGAGCAGCAGATCCAGCACTGCTCCGATCACCACGGCAAGTAAAGATCCAATCGCATAACTCATTTTCCCAGATACTCCTCCAATTCCATTCGTGTCCGTTTCACCAGACCATGATCCGTTCCAGACGCTGTCAGTCCAATCACCAGTTCATCCTTTGTCACAATTGATGGAAAATAAAAGTCACAGATTTCCTTCTCACTGCAGCTGTTTGCCGGAATTTTTCGCACTTTCGCTGCCGTCACAATCTCCCGGTTCAGTTCACAGTCGTCGGTCGCCGCCAGCACCAGATCGGCCGTATCAAGAAGTTCTTCCGTATAACACTCCTCCACCAGGCGAATCGGATACTTTTCGGAAAGCTCCCGGATCTCCGGCTTCATCTGCGGTGCGCAGACGGTAATTGTTCCCGCGAAGCCGCATAAGGTGCGGATCCGCCGCACTGCGATTGTACCGGCACCCACCACCAGGATATTTTTTTGTGATAAATCTACAAATAATGGAAAATACATCCCGTTCTCTCCTGTTTCTTTTTTCTAATGCAGAAAACGCAATCGTGCTCATTAGCTCAGTATCGCCAGACAGTCGCTTCACTTTTTATCAGATCAGAAAGAATGATCATTTTCTGATCCGCTTCTCGCTCCACTCCACAAATTCCGTCAGATCTGCCGCCTCCAGAGGTACCCGATAGTTCTCCACCGAAATTGCTTCCGGACATTCCGCGCCACGCGCTCCGTAAATCACTGCGTGCATGCCTGCCGCGAGTGCACCTTTTGCGTCGCCCTGCGGATGATCGCCGACAAAAAGGCATTCTTCCGGCGCACATCCGCTCTTTTGAATGCAGAGATCGAAAAAGCGACGATCCGGTTTCTCCGCTCCCGCCTCCTCGCTTGTCACAATCCAGTCCGGGTAAGCAGAAAGTCCGAGCCGCTCCAGCTTACGGTACTGTATATAGGCAGTCATATTCGTGCCTATGCCGATCCAAATACCGCTTTCTTTCAGCTTCTGCATCCAGCTTCGGATATACGGATGCGGAACTGCGCCGGTCAGAAACGCATCCCAGTACGCATGATACATCTGCAGCGCATGCGGAAACAGTGGCTTTTGCATATCCTCCAGCATCAGCTGAAACCGGATCAGACGATTGTGAATCGCTGCAGTCCGGCTTCCGATCTGCTCTTCTTCTTTTCGGTATGCCGCACCGTAGATCTGCCGAAACTCCTCCGGTGTCGTCTGAAAACGCCTGCGGCAGTACTGCTCGAGCGCCTTCATTCCGATCTCATGGCAGCTGTTGTAATCATACAGCGTACCGTCCACATCAAAGATAACTGTTTTTATCATGCCGTCTCCTTTGTTCCCTTTATCACCAGACCAAGACCGCACGCCACACGCACGACCTCTTCCGAACGCTTTGCAAGTGCGGTACAGATCCGCCCGGTCATTTCCCTGTACTCCCGGTCAAACCGATCCATCGGAACGATGCCGTACCCCAGTTCATTTGTCACAATGACGATTTCCGGATTCTTTTCATACAGCCATGCGGCAAATGCTTCTGCCTGATCCTCTGCACCTGTGATCCAGGACTGCTCTTTTTCGGAATTCTGAATCATATTCCGAATCAGTTCATGGAAATGATAGACGCCTTTGCACGTCTCAAGTGCCGCCACTTCACACTGCGCGCCATCCACCCAGCCATCCGTGATCTGATAACGCTCCTTTGCATACGCCAGCTTGCCCTGAAACGTACCGCCGATTACCATTTTCATTTTACCTGTCTCCTTCTGTCTTAACTAAGTTTTTACAGTCCTGCCTCACACAACCGCCTGGGTCAGCTTATTTCTTCAACGCATCTTATCACAATGCCGCTGATTCCTTTCCACAGACGCTTTACAGTTTCACACGAATTAATTGCGCCACGACCATGCACGCCGGCATGATCAGCTCGCACATTGAGAGAAACCAGCCTGCCAGATCTCCGTTGATTCCGCCGAAATTTTTCATCGCCATATGATGATAATAAGCAAAGGTCAGCAGCGCAGCGATCATTCCTGCGACTCCATACCACGGATTGATCAGGATCATCACTGCAAATGCGATCACAAGATAACAGATCAGCGTCACCTGAATACGTTTTGTCTCCGCCTTTTTGGAAAAATCTGCGACGGTTCCCTCTTTTTTCATCTTCGGAAATGTCACAACCGCAAAGCCGCTGAGCGATCTTGATACGATAAATGTAAAACCATACACAGGAAGAATCGATGCATCAATGCTGTGTGTCACTCCATATAATAAAAAGAAATAGACCACACACGTGATGATTGCAAATGCCCCTGCATGGGAATCCTTCAGAATCTCAATGCGTCGCTCCAGCGGCCGCCAGGAACTGAGTGCATCTGCCGTATCGAGCATTCCGTCCAGATGAATGCCTCCTGTCACAAAGACCGGAATCATCATCAGAACAATCGCTGAAAGCGTCGTATCCACCGAAAGCCATGCTGCCAGATGATACCATCCAAAACACAGCGCACCGATCACCGCGCCGATCCACGGGAAGAAACACATGACGTATTTCATATTTTCTTCCGTCCAGTCACAGCGCACCATCGGAATCCGTGAATACATCGAAAATGCGATACCGAAACTGTTTGCCAGGCGTTTCATTTTATGTCCTCCATATCAAAGCAAATATTCGTAATTCTCTCTTATCTCCATTCTCAGGAATGTTCCGCCCCACTGCTGACTGCTCCGCAGAAAATCATCTGATCTGACCTCAGACAAGGGCAACCGGAATCCCGTACACCACCTCTGTCACGCGCTCTGCGTGTGCTGCCAGCTGCTGATTCACTTCTCCAAGATACTGAAGATATTGCATTGTGGACTCATCGTATACGATTCCGTCAGAAAATACTTCATTTGTCACAACGATCAGGGTATCCGCCTGGCGTTTCAGATTCAGGATTCCGCGCACGACGGCAGAGACGGTATCCGCACCGGCTCCAGAGGGATCATACATCTCATTCGCGGTCAGGTTCGACACGCACTCCAGAAGCACGACGCTCCCCTTCGGGATCGTCACTGCCGCCAGATTCGTGTAGCATTCGAGCGTCTCAAACTGCTTTTCCCGTCGCATCTCCCTGTGGCGTTTTACCCGCATCTTTCCCTCTTCTCCATACGGCATCATCGTTGCCACATAGATCCGCGGTTTTTCTCCTGCTTCCATCACCTGCTGCTCGGCGTAGGCAGACTTGCCGCTGCCGCTGCCGCCGGTGATGAGATGCATCATGCCAGAGCGCCGAAATAGGACTCGGCTGCTTCCGCCATTTTTCCAAGTTCTTCCTCGGTATGTGCCGCAGAAAGGAACATTGCCTCAAACTGTGACGGTGCGATATAATAACCCTTCTCAAAAATATAGCGGAACCACGCTGCAAACGCCTTTGTATCGGACGTCTTTGCAGACGCATAATCCACGACCGGATTCTTCGTGAAATACAGGCAGCCAAGGGATGCAATGTGATTTACGTGATAGCCCTGCGGTGCTTTTGCTGCTGCCTCATCAAGTCTTGTATAGAAGCGGTCTGCCTTTGCGTTCAGTTCGGTATAAATTTCCGGTTGTTCTTTCAGGATGCGAAGCTGTGTCAGACCTGCCTGCATGGCAACCGGATTGCCGCTTAAGGTACCTGCCTGGTACACCGGACCTGCCGGGGCTACCATAGACATGATTTCTTTTCGTCCGCCATACGCGCCGACCGGCATACCGGCTCCGATGATTTTTCCATAGGTCACAAGATCTGCGTCTACACCGAAATAGCCCTGTGCACCCTCATAACCAAGGCGGAAGCCTGTGATGACCTCATCAAAGATCAGCAGTGCACCATACTTCGTGCACAGGCTGCGCAATCCTTCCAGAAATCCCTTTGCCGGCGGAACCACACCCATGTTTGCTGCCACCGGCTCCACAATAACGGCTGCGATTTCCTGCGGAAACTGCTCAAATAATGTCTCCACGGAACTCAGGTCATTATAAACTGCAGACAGCGTATCTTTCGTACAGCCCGCCGGTACACCTGCGCTGTCCGGCACACCCGCCGTCATTACGCCGGAGCCTGCCTGTACGAGCAGCGCGTCCGAATGACCGTGATAGCAGCCCATAAATTTTACGATCTTATCTCTTCCGGTAAAGCCACGCGCCGTACGGATTGCACTCATCACAGCCTCTGTTCCGGAATTGACCATGCGCACCATACCGATGTTGCGCACGGAGGAGCAGATCAGTTCGGCAATCTCCACCTCTGCCTCGGTCGCCGCGCCGTAGCTCAGACCCTTTTCGCAGGCACGCAGTACCGCCTCACGGATTGCCGGATGGTTGTGGCCGAGGATCATCGGTCCCCAGGAACCAACGAGATCCAGATATCGTTTTCCATCCGCATCCGTCATGTAACCGCCGTCCGCAGACGCGATAAAACGCGGATTTTCCCCGACCGAACCAAAGGCACGCACCGGGCTGTTTACGCCTCCAGGAATTACTTCACATGCACGTTTAAATAATTCTTCTGATCTGCTCATTATCCGATCCGTCCTTCCCTGATGAATTTTGCGATTTCCGGCGCATAGTAAGTCAGATAAAGATCCACGCCTGCGCGGTAAGCCGCCACTGCCGTCTCGCAGATAATCTTTTCCTCTTCAATATAGCCAAGTGCCGCACCTGCTTTAATCATCGCATACTCACCGCTCACGCTGTAAGCCGCCACCGGAAGATGAATGGATTCCTTTACTTTGGTAACCACATCCAGATAGGACATGGCCGGTTTAACCATGATAATATCAGCACCCTCTTCCACATCAAGCAGCGCCTCCTTGATGCCCTCACGGCTGTTATGATAATCCATCTGATATCCCTTGCGGTCGCCAAATGACGGCGCGGACCCTGCCGCATCACGGAACGGACCATAAAATGCAGACGCATATTTTACTGCATAGGACATAATCGGAGCGGTCTCATACCCGTTTGCGTCGAGTGTCTCGCGGATCGCACGTACTCTTCCATCCATCATATCAGACGGTGCCACCATGTCTGCGCCCGCCTGGATATGAGAAAGTGCCGTTCTCGAAATGAGTTCCAGGCTCTTGTCGTTGTCGACTTCGCATCCGCAGAGCATACCACAGTGTCCGTGTGAGGTATACTCGCACATGCACACATCCGTGATCACATAAAGCTGGTCTGCGTACTCTCTTTTGATCGCACGCAGCGCTTTCTGAATGATTCCATCCTCGGCCCATGCGCCGCTTCCTACTTCATCTTTATGATCCGGAATACCAAACAGCATGACCGATGTCACACCGGCATCCAGAAGTGCATCCAGCTGCTCAGATACACGGTCCACCGTATAGCGGTACTGCCCCGGCATTGTCGGAATCTCCTCTTTCTGATTTGTTCCCTCTTTTACAAACATCGGATAAATCAGAGAAGACTCGTCTACACGTGTCTCCCGCACCATCTTCCGAAGCAGTTCTCCCTTTCTCAGTCTTCTTGGTCTGATACTCATTTCCATAATGATAACCTCTCTTCTGTTTCTATATTTCTCTGTCTGGAGCGGACCTTCCAGGTCCGCTTCTATTATTATTTACCAGTAACGCAGCCGCCTGTCCTATCGCAAAGCAGATTCTTCCCCGCTTACTTCTGCCAGTTTCTCAATCAGGCTGTCGATGGACGCTTTTTCGGACATCCAGGTCTGCATACCAAGTGCATCTGCTGCCTCTTTCGTCTGTCTTCCGATGCAGACTGCGCGTATCTTTGTGTAATCCAGCCCTTGTGCTGCAGCGGCAAATCCCTTCACTGTCGATGCACTCGTAAAGATCACATAATCACGCCCGCCGCGCGACAGCTCTGTTGTCAGGTCAAGCGCCGGTGCCTCTTCTTTTTCCGTATCCAGACCGTAATACGTATCGTACGTCGGTACATCCGATACTTCCACTCCGGATACGCGTTCCAGTGCCTGGATCAGTTCCTGATTGCCGATCGCCGCACGCGGAATCAACACGCGAATCGTTTCTGCCGTATCCTTCTTTGCCAGCTGTTCTTCACAAGCTGCCGCAAGTGCCATGCCCAGATGTTCGCCATCGTATATCTCCGGCATCAGATCGCCATAGAAGCCATGCTTCTCCAGCTCTTTTTCTGATCCGGTGCCGATCACTGCAAACCGTGTCTTCGCAAGACGCCTTACGTCCAGTTTCTTTCGTTTCATCTCATCAAAGAAAATCCGCACACCGGTCGGACTCGTAAAGACAATCCAGTCGAATGTTTCCACGCACTCCAGTGCTTCTGCAAACATTGCGTCTTCCCGTGCCCTCGTCCGGATCGCCGGGATCTCCACAACCTCCGCACCAAGCTTCCGGAGTCTGAGTGAAAGTGTCCCTGCCAGTTCTTTCGGTCTCGTCACAAATACGCGCACACCACCAAGCGTACGCTTTTCTGCCCAGGAAAACTCATCTGCAAGCGCACACACCTCACCGACCACAATAATTGCCGGTGTGATGGCTCCATGCTTTTCAACTGCTTCCGGCAGTGTCGCTACCGTTGCAATGACACGGTCCTGCGCCGCCGTTGTGCCACGCGCCAAAAGCGCCGCCGGCATCTCCGGACGGATCCCCGCCTTCAAAAGTCCGTTACAGATCGCTCCAAGGGAGGAAACACCCATCAGGAACACAAGCGTCCCCTTCGTGCGCACGAGTGCCTCAAAATCAATATTGTAAGCCTCGCCCTCACGTTTATGTCCGGTAATGATATGGACAGACGAGCAGAAGTCACGATGTGTCACCGGAATGCCCTGATAAGCCGGAACTGCGATCGCTGAGGTCACTCCCGGTACCACCTCATACGGAACACCCTCACGCACCAGTACTTCAAGCTCCTCACCGCCGCGTCCGAACAGGAATGGATCTCCTCCCTTTAAGCGCACGACACGTTTGCCTTCCAGTGCCTTTTCTGCCAGCACCTCACTGATCTGCTCCTGCCGCATCGTATGATGACTGGACCGTTTGCCAACATTAATCGTCTCTGCAGTATCCGGAATCATCGCAAGAATGCCCGGTCCAACAAGCGCATCGTATACGACAACCTCCGCATCCGCCAGCACCTGACGCCCCTTTAAGGTGAAAAGTCCCGGATCAGACGGACCGGCCCCGACAAGCCATACCTTACCACAGCCGTTTTGTTTTGCACGAAACTCTGCCGCAAGAGCATATCCCACATGCTCCGGGTCACCAACAGAACCGCTGCGGCTTCCTGTGCATACTTCTCCACTTGATTCATTCTGATAAAAAGCGCGCAGATGCAGTGTCTCTCCATCCACTTCTGCATACGCTGCGATTGGATCGCTGCAGCTTCCGCCAAGTCCTCGTACAAAAGCACGCTCTGCCTTTGCACATGCTGCTCCCTTACGGTCATTATAATTTTCCAGATAGCTGTAATCCTCACCTGCTCTTCCCTGCACGGCAAGAATTCCCTGTCCGGCTGCCGGGATCATTTCATCCGGCTCAAAATACCGGCTGATCCGGTGCTCCAGTCCAAGCCGCTTCAGGCCGGCGGCCGCCAGAATCGTCGCGGAAAACTCTCCGGAATCCAGTCTTCTCAGTCTCGTCTGCACATTGCCTCGAATCGTCTCAAACCGAGCCTGCGGATACAGCTTCTGAAACTGTATCATCCGCCGTTTGCTTGAACAGCCAACCGGCTTTGAAAAATCGATCTCCGTCACTCCTTCCGGAAGGATCAATGCATCACGCGGATCTTCACGCTTTGAATAAGCAAGCAGCGGCAGTTCTTCCGGCAGCTCCGTCGGCACATCCTTTAAGCTGTGCACCGACAGATCGGAGCGTTTTTCAATCAGCGCATGGTCCAGTTCCTTTACAAATAGTCCCTTTCCTCCCGCACGCTCCAACGCCTGATTTAAGATTTTATCACCGGTTGTTTTCATCGTCAGGATTTCGATTGTCTTTTGCGGCAGCGTCCTTTGCAGGTACTCCTGCACCATCTCCGCCTGAATCACCGCAAGGCGGCTCTCCCTGCTTCCTATTATAATCTTGTCTCTCATACCTGTCTTATCATCCTTCTCCGTAAACCTTTTCTAATCCGTCGAGGCACTCCAGGAAGGCCTTTCTGCTGATCTCGTCACGCAGGCCGAACAGCATCTTGTTCACTGCACGCATTGAGGCCTGCAGAATATCCTCCTTCAGTTCTTCTCTCTCGCCCTCTTCCACCGGAAGCTGCTGCAGTTTTTTCGTCAGGCGCACCTCAAGATCCACAGCTGCCTCTTCTTTGATCTTCTGAATCCGGGGGATCAAATCACGTCCCTCATACCAGCTGTAAAATTCGCCAATCTGATCTGCAAAGCACTCCTCTGCCGCTGCAATCGCCGCCTTCTGTGCATCACTTCTTGCCTCTTCCCGAAAGCAGTCAATATCATACAGCGATACACCCGGAATCTCACGGATCGTCGGTTCAAAATCACGCGGCACAGCCAGATCTACCAGTACCATCGGATGTACCATTCCCTGCTCGACCAGCTCTTTTGTCAGCGTAAAATTTGGACTGACTGTCGCACTGAATACGTAATCACAGGCTCCGAACAAAGTCATGCGCTCTCCATAATCGATTCGCTTACAGCCCCGCGGGATCTCTACCACACCGCTTCGGTACTGGCGCACCGTCACCGTGACATCAGCGCCCTCTTTCTCCAGCGTCGTTGCCGCCAGCTTACCCATCACGCCATTACCGATTACGAGACATTTCTTCCCTGCAAATTCCATCCCATCCTGCTTCAGCGTATTGACTGCCGTGCGCACAACAGAGTGGTCTGCCGGAGAAAGTTCGATATCTGTCTTCACCTTCTTCGCCGCTGTCACAGCCATCCGGAATAAGGTCTCCATCACATGATCTGCCGCATACTGATCTCTCGCAAATGTCAGCGCATCGCCAACCTGGGTCACAATCTGGTCTTCACCGAGAATCCGGGACTCCAGTCCGCCTGCAAGACGGAACAGGTGATGCACCGCCTCATAGCCCTCCCGGTAAATGAAATACCCCTCATAAGGCTCCGGCGAAACCTGCTTGATCTCGCAGAGCAGTCCAAAAAGCGAGCCTTGAAATTCTTCCGAGGTGCTTGCCCACAGCTCCATACGGTTGCAGGTCGATAGGATCACACAGCCGTCAATTCCCGGCACTGCTTTCAGATATTCCAATGCCTCCGCCATTTTTTTCTTTGTAAAGGAAAAGACGGTTCTGACATCAATCCCAGCCAGATTGTGGTCGATTCCTGTCATTTGTATACTCATAAAATAAATCCTGCCTTTATTACTCGATTGCTCTTTTGTATTACTTTACTGCCGCGATATGCTCCACGAAGAGGCTTCTCACCTCCGGATACTCTCCAAGTCCCTTCAAAATGCAGCGCACCTCATAACCTTCCGCCTTCAGAAGTGACTTCCAGGAATCCTCCTCATCTCCGGCCAGATCGTTCGTTGCATGGTCTCCTGCCACGATCATAAAAGGAGCCAGCACAACTTTTTTCAGCCCCGCTTTTTTCAGCAGCTTCTTTACATTTTCCAGCTCCGGATAACCCTCGACTGTTCCGACAAAAATATTGGGATACCCCATATCCTTAAAATGGTAATCAAGCGCCGCGTAGATGCTGTTTGCAAAATGCTCCGTGCCGTGTCCCATTAAAATGAGTGCCTCATCATCTGCAACCGGCAGATTTTTGGCTACAGCTTCGATGATTTTTGTCTGATCCTCCATGCTGGTGAGCAGCGGCGCGCCAATCGCCACGTGGGAAAAATGACTGATATATGCTTTTACATCCTCTGTCATCAAGTCGTTTTCATAACCATTCATGACATGAGTCGGCTGTACGATCACTTCTTCGATCCCATCTTTTTCCATCTGCTCCATCGCCTCACGCACATTCATGATATGGATGCCGTCACGCGTTTTCAGTTTTTTCATAATCATTTTACTCGTCCATGCACGATATACCTGATAATCCGGATACGCTGCCTGAATCTCCTGCTCGATGCAATCGATGGTCTTTTTCCTCGTCTCTTCATAGCTTGTGCCAAAACTTACCACAAGGATCGCTTTCTTCATTCTTTCTTCCTCCTACACGTAAAAGGCATTCCGTTTCCGGAATGTCTTCGCGCGCCAGAAGCCGCTTCCTCAGCCAAGAAGCGGCTCTGTACTGCGAATATCCTGACTTAGCATCTCCCTTCAGAACCCCTTCCCGGTTTCGGTATTTTTGAACCAGTGGTATCCGTTCCGTCGTCCGCATTACAGTAGTGGTGACTGTTCCGGATTTTCACCGGATTTCTCGCATACGCTCTTTCTATGTTATCTATTTTTCTGTTTGTTGTCAAGATTTTGACAAAAAATGCATTTTTCGTTCAAAATGGATTTTAGTCCTCTCCATACACGCGGATGACCGATTCCACTTTCTGCACATTCGGCTTTTTGGAAATGCATTCCACAGCTTTTCGGAAATCACCTTCCCGTACCCGCGCTGTAATCACAACAATCTCCGTGAAGTCACCGCTTCTGCGTTTCTGAATCATCTGCTCCACGCTGACCTGATGCTGTGCAAACACATCTGCCAGCATTGCCAGTACACCGATCTTGTCCTCTACCTGCACGCGCAGGAAATAACGGCTGTTGATTTCCTCCATCGCAACGACCGGAAGCTGCTTGTAGCAGGTACAGGAAATGCGTCCGCAGCAGCCGTGCACGATATTGCGCGCTACCTCAAACACATCACCGACCACTGCACTCGCTGTCGGAAGCTCACCTGCGCCGCGGCCTAAGAACATCGCATTGTCCACTGCATCACCGCGCACAAAAACCGCATTGTAGGAATCATTTACCGCTGCCAGCGGATGGGACTCCGGAATCAGCATCGGCGCCACATACGCCTCAATACCTTTTTCTGCCATATGCGCCATACCGATCAGCTTAATGCAGCAGCCCATCTCCTTCGCATAGCGGATATCGTTTGCTGTGATCTTTGTGATTCCCTCGTTCTTCACATCCTCGATTGTCACTCTGGAATTGAATGCGATCGAGGCCAGAATTGCCACCTTACGCGCCGCATCAAGTCCCTCGATATCTGCCGTCGGATCTGCCTCCGCATATCCAAGCTTTGTCGCAAGCGCCAGAGCATCAGCAAATTCCATGCCCTCCTGAGCCATCTTCGTCAGAATAAAATTTGTCGTTCCGTTTATGATGCCCATGACCTCTGTCAGATGATTGGCTGACAGCGACTGCTTCAGCGGAAGAATAACCGGGATCGCTCCTGCGACTGCGGCTTCAAACATCAGATCACAGCCCTTTTTCTTCGCAAGCTCCAGCAGATGTCCGTGATCCGACGCAATCAGATCCTTGTTCGCCGTCACCACATGCTTGCCCGCTTCCAGTGCTTCCCGGATATACGTCCTTGCAGGTTCCAGTCCTCCCATCAGCTCAATCACGATCTCGATGGAATCATCCTTTACGATCTCTTCCCAGCTGTCCGTGACAAGCTCCGGATGCCCGGTCTTCGCCGCTGCCTTTGCCGTGTTGCGCACCAGAATTTTTTTCACTTCGATCACTGCGCCGAGCTTGTGCTCCATTTCTTCTTTCTGGGCCTGCAGCACCTTCCAGGTGCCCGTACCGACCGTTCCAAGTCCGAGAATTGCTGCAAATATCGTTCTGTTTTCCATATTCCGCCTCCGTAACCGCTACCATCTTTCATTTTTCTGACAGCTCTGCTTTTTTTGTTGCCATTCACAGGTTTCATGTGAACGGTAACTTTTTTCTTCCACAGTATATCGAAAATAGTGACAAAATACAATGGGAGAATTGTATTTATTCTTGTCCCAGAGACGAATTGATGCTACCATATTTAAAACAGATATATTATTCATTACAGTCAGCGTTCCAGATAAAATACATTCCACATTCGGAACTCTGCAGATAAGGAGGTCTTCATCTTGAATCCCGTTATTTTGCATGGCACAATTGTGCACACACCAACCAAAGAAGCCTTTGACTGTCATCCGGACAGCTACCTGATCGCAGAAAACGGTAAGGTCACCGGCATCTTCAAAGAACTGCCGGAGAAATACAAAAATGTCCCGGTACTCGATTACGGCAATGCCCTCATCCTTCCGGGTCTTTGTGATATGCACGTTCACGCGCCGCAGTTTGTTTACCGTGGTCTCGGCATTGACCTGCAGCTGATGGACTGGCTGGACCGTTATGCGTTCCCGACAGAAGCACGTTTTGCTGATCTTTCCTATGCAAAAGTTTATTATGAGGCATTTGCTGACGCACTCGCCAAAAACGGTACGACCCGTGCCGTCATTTTCGGCACGCTCCATGCACCGGCCACTGAGCTTCTGATGGAAATTCTCGAAAAGAAAAAAATCGGCGCCTATGTCGGAAAGATCAACATGGACACGCTCTCCCCGGATTATCTCTGTGAGACACCCGAGCAGTCACTTGCAGACACCAGAAAGTGGATTGAGGATACAAAAGACCGTTTTCGCCTGGTAAAACCGGCCATCACACCGCGCTTCATTCCGACGTGCTCGACTACTGTCCTGGACGGTCTCGGAAAACTCGCTCAGGAGTTTGATCTTCCGGTACATTCCCACATCTCCGAGGATCTCGGAGAAATGTCGATCGTGCGCGAACGCTATCCACAGTACGACAACGACGGTGATGTCTATGACCATTTTGGTCTTTTGACCTCCCACACCGTCATGGCACACTTTATTTATCCGACCCGTCATGAAATGGAGCTAATCAGGGATCGCGGTGTCACAATTGCCCACTGCCCGCAGTCAAACGGCAACGTCGCGGCCGGAATCCCTCCGATCCGCCAGCTGCTTGATCTCGGCGTGAAGGTTGGTCTTGGCTCCGATATCGCAGGCGGCTACAGCGTCTCAATCTTCCGCGCCATGTCAGAGGCTGTCTACCTATCCAAGCTGCAGTGGCTTAAAAGTGAAAAGAAAGATTCCTTCCTCTCCGTACCGGAGTCCTTTTATCTTGGTACAAAGGGCGGCGGACAGTTCTTCGGAAAAGTCGGCAGCTTCGAAACCGGCTATGAGCTGGATGCTATCGTTGTCGATGACCGCAGTCTCTGCGTGCCGGCCGACCGTCTCACAACCGAGGAGCGCGTCGAGCGCGTCATCCATCTGGCAGATGACCGAAATATCACTGCACGGTTTGTAGCCGGGGAACAGGCATAAAAATAAATAACCAACAGCTTACTCTGTATTTTACAGATTTAAGCTGCTGGTTATTTTTGCTTTTATGATGTTTCTCGTCCGATTCTGTTTTATTCAGGAGTTCCGCCTTTACTTTCGGAAACCATACCTCTTATACAGCTCCATCGTCTCCTCAATACTGCGAAGTCCGCTGACGGAATCCTCCGCGGATAAATTCGCGGCTGCGACTGCCGCCCCGATTTTTAATGCTTCTCCAAGTGAGAGGTTGCGGTACATCGCGTATAAAATTCCGGCACAGAACGAATCTCCCGCTCCGACTGCGCCCACAATGTAGCCTCCCGGCAAATTCAGAGAAGGCTCCTCATAATAGACCCCGCTTTGATCTGCTGCACACCCAAGCTCCGGCGCATGGAGTACACAGCACCTGGCACCAAAGGAGACGATTTTTTCACAAATCTGCCGCATCCGCCCCAACTGCAGCACTCCATTTTCATCGCGCGCCTCAATCCCTGCAATCATGCCGCCCTCGATCTCATTTACAATCAGATAATCCACATAAGGCAGGGACGGCACCACCAGCTGCTGCATTTTGACCGGATCCTTCATTGTTGCAACATCCAGCGCGGTCCGGATGCCCTTTTTCTTTAAATCCGCAAACGCTTTTGCAAGTGCATTGCCATAATTCGGCTCCGGAGCATTCAGCGCATCCAGAAGCCCGCCGTATCCGATCAGCACCAGCTCCGCATCCAACGTTTCCAGGCCAAGGGATGCTTCATCAAACTGACGGCTTGCGCCTCTTGTGTGAAAGAACGTCCGCTCGCCCGTTTCTTTTACTGTCATGACATCCGAAAATGCCGTCGTCTCTCCTTCTATTTCCTGAACCCGCGAACAGTCCACACCGTATTTTGCAAGATTCGTCTTCAGGAAATCTCCCATGCTGTCTTTTCCCACCAGGCCAATGCTCTTCACCTCGATCGACGGATCCAGCCTTTTTACTCCGACCGCTGTATTCGCCGCGCAGCCGCCGATTCCATATCTGATATCGCAGATATCCGCCAGCGCTCCTTTTTTCGGATAATGATCGATTATCTTTATCACGTCCGCTACCAGCGTTCCTGCTATTGCTATACCACCCATACATTCTGCCTCCCGTTGCTTACACACACGCTATATTATATATAGGAAGAAATCCGCTTTAACGATTCCGGAATACCGTCATCTTCCTGACCGTCGCCTGCCGGATGGCCTCCACCATTCTCGGCTGCAGATCCGTCAGAAGCGTCTCTCCTGTCTCGTAATAATCATGCGCCGCCTTTGCGCCAGCCAGATTCAGATCCGTAAAGATATTGATCTTGCTGATTCCTGCATCGATCGCATTACGGAAATCGTCATCTGTCAGACCGGAACCGCCATGAAGCACAAGGCTCGCATCCACGACACCCGCAATATCGCGGATTCTTTGAAAATCAAGCTTCGGCGGCAGACGATACGCGCCGTGTGCCGTACCGACAGCGATCGCCAGTGCATCTACACCGGTCCGTGCCACAAAATCCTTTGCCTGCTCCGGCTCTGTATAAAATGCGGACGGATCAACTGCTCCGCCGTTTGCAGACGGATTATTCCCCACATGGCCAAGCTCCGCTTCGATCGTCGCTCCGCGGGAATGTGCCAGTTCTGTCATCTCTCTTACCTTCCGCACATTTTCCTCATATGGATCAGTCGAACAGTCATACATGATCGAAGAAAATCCAAGGTCAAGTGCCTCTTTACAACAGCTTTCCGTAAGACCATGATCCAGATGTACCACAACCGGAACCGATGCACGTCTCGCCATGGGGAGCAGCATATCTGCCATCTCCTGTAAAGAAGCGGACGGAAGCAGGATTTCCGCCGTTCCGATAATAACCGGAGAACTGGTCTCCTCCGCTGCTGCGATCACGCCTCGCGCAAATTCCAGGCTGCAGGTATTAAACAGTCCCACCGCATAATGATTTTTTTCTGCAGGTTTCAGTACGTCGTTCAGATTTGCCAGCATAATATTCTTCCTTTCTTTTTTCACGAAATTATCTTTGCATTTTATATGGTTAATTTTACTATATTTCTTCGTTTTTTTAAATATTTTTGTCATATTTTTTATAATTCTATCATTCCTGTCAGAAAATGGCCAGAACTCTCGTCACTGGCCATCTTCACAACATTCGTTTTTATTTATTCTTTCCATACAAAAGCACACAACATCGTTTTTATACATGACATCAATCCATCATATAAGGGACTCAACAGATTCATACTCATACAATAGTGTCTCCGCCTGATCCTCGCTTACAAAGAGTCTACAAAACGACACTTTCGTATCGTTTGTGGACTCTCATAGCGTTTAGTCAAATAGATTTTTCTATCCCTGCATCGCCTTAAACGAATTAAACAGCTCGATATCGTCCTGTTTCAGCTTCACATTTGTACAGTAGTCTTTTCCCTCCGGCGTCGTGATCTTTATTTCGATCACTGTGCCCTCCACCAGTGCATCCTTTGACACCGCCTTTAAAAACAGCGGGAATTTCGGGTGATTCGCCTGAAACTGCGCCATCCCGCTCTTTATCTTCTGCAGCATGGTAATCTGTCTGAAATCCATGTTTTTCCTCCATAAAAAATCCCTCCGGCAAATCCGGGAAACTCCGTCTATGCCAGAGGGAAACTTTTCATTTCATTTTTTATGCAGCTTATGCAACATAATTTTTATTTCTGATGCTCCAGAGCAAGTGTAATGGTTGTGATATCGCAAACCTCTGTCGGTCCGTAGTACTGAATTGCACCCGGATATACGAAGCAGGTGTCTGCTGCCCACTCTTTGCGGTGAGCCTCGAAGTATTTGAACGGAGCGCCGTCCAGCTCAACGAGTGCTTTCTTGATTACCGGCTTGTCCTCGCCGTGTCTTCTCTCGATATTCATCATCTTGGTGATCGGCATACCGCCTGCAACCCACTCACTTGCCGGTGCGGACAGGTTGGAAACCTTTGAAAGATATCCGGTGTAGCCGTACTGGATCAGCATGAATGCGTTGTATCCAAGAGAATAGCAGTAGTCTGCATCGAAGTTTGACGGGAATGCACATCTTCCTTCGTATCCAAGGAAATGATGAAGTGCATTGAATTTTCCGTTGTATGTACCAGCTGCTCTTCTTGCCTCCAGCTTATCCTTTACAAGTGCGGAGAAAAGCTTCTCGGACTCGATCAGAGATACCTGTACATTTCCGTGCGGATCTCTTTCCAGGAACAGCTGCTGCTGAATTGTCTGCGGAAGGATTGCAAATACATCCATGGAAGCCTTTGTCAGACCTTTCTCGATGAATGCATACTTGTCTGCCCAGGTCGGAAGTGCGTTGAACTCATCTGCCTTGCTTCCTGCAAGAAGCTCGTTGATCTCCTGGATCAGTACGGAGAACTCCGGAACAAACTCTACAACACCCTCCGGGATGATTGCCACACCGAAGTTCATTCCCTTTGCAGCGCGGTCTGCTACGGAATCAGCGATGTAATCAGCAATTTCGGACAGGGACATCTTCTTCTCTGCAACTTCCTCGGAGATCAGGCAGATGTTCGGCTGTGTCTTCAGTGCGCACTCAAGTGCTACATGAGAAGCGGAACGTCCCATAACCTTGATGAAGTGCCAGTATTTCTTTGCAGAGTTGCAGTCTCTCTCAATGTTTCCGATCAGCTCGCTGTAGGTCTTGGTAGCGGTATCAAAACCGAAGGAGCACTCGATATCGTCATTCTTCAGGTCACCGTCGATGGTCTTCGGGCATCCGATTACCTGTACGCCGGTGTTGTGTGCTGCAAAATACTCAGCCAGAACTGCTGCGTTTGTGTTGGAATCGTCGCCGCCGATGATTACGATTGCAGTGATGCCGTGCTTCTTGCAAACCTCAGCTGCAACCTCGAACTGCTCCTCTGTCTCAAGCTTTGTTCTGCCGGAACCGATGATATCGAAACCGCCGGTATTTCTGTACTCATTGATATATGCATCGTCGAAGATCAGGTACTTGTCCTCGATCAATCCGCTCGGGCCGCCCTTGAAGCCGTAAAGAACGTTCTCCGGATTGGTTGCTTTTAATGCATCATACAGACCGCAGATTACGTTGTGTCCGCCCGGTGCCTGTCCGCCGGAAAGGATAACGCCTACTACCTGCTTCTTTGCTGCGGAAGTGTTCTGACCCTTCTCAAAAGTGATCTCATTCTTTCCGTAGGTATTCGGGAAAAGAGCTTTGATCTTATCCTGATCAGCAACACTCTGCGTTGCCTCGCCTTCCTTTACACAGATATCGGCGATGCCGTGTCTGAGCATTCCCGGAAGTTTCGGAGAATATTCGTATCTTGCTTTCTGTAATGGTGAAATATTCATTTCCAAGTCTCCTTTTATGATTCGTTATAATTATTTCCAAAAAGGATTTTAATACATTTTCGTTAAAAAGTAAACGGGTGAGAAGCAAAAACTTTCGTTCATCCGCCTAAAAACAGGGCAAATTTGGCACCCTGACCTATTTTTTCTCATCAAGCAGGATTACACCGTCCGCCGGATTGTGATCGATCGCCCCGACAATCCGATGCGGCATGTATGGCTCCTCCAGATAAGCAACATCCTCTGCCGTCAGTTTTACCGGAAGTGCACCCACTGCGTCATCAAGATAACGGGCTTTTGTCGCGCCGATGATCGGAGCAGCCACCCCCTTCGCCCAGTGCCATGCCAGCGCAATCTGCTGCATCTTCACTCCATAACGTTCTGCCAGTTCCGCTACGCGGGTAACAATTCGCATATCCTGTTCTTCCGTCCTGTCATATTTGCCCATCGCAACACGGTCCGTTTTACTGCGCACAGTATCCGTATTCCAGGTCGGACGGGTCAGATGGCCTGCCGCAAGTGGACTGTATGGCATCAGCGATACACCCATCTGTTTACAGATCGGGATCAGCTCCCGCTCATCTTCGCGGTAGAGAAGATTGTAGTGGTTCTCCATCGCTTCAAACTGCGCCCAGCCATGATCACGCGCAGTCAACTGCATATTGTAGAACTGATATCCATACATCGCAGACGCTCCGAGTGCACGCACCTTACCGGCCTTCACCAGATCATTTAACGCTTCCATCGTTTCTTCGATCGGTGTCTCATAATCAAACCGGTGAATAATGTACAGATCGACGTAATCTGTTCCAAGGCGTTTCAGGCTGCCGTCGATTTCGCGGTGGATCGCTTCTTTCGAAAGTCTGCCGGGATTGAAATAAACCTTTGTGGCAACCACTACCTTATCACGTGTAATGTTCCTTTTTAAAGCTCTGCCCAGATATTCTTCGCTTGTGCCGGCCGAATATCCGTTTGCCGTGTCAAAGAAATTGATGCCATTGTCAAGCGCATGCTTTACAACCGTCTCTGTTGCCTCCTCATCCAGAGTCCAGTTGTGCATCGTTCCTGCTTTTCCGAAACTCATGCAGCCGACACACATTTTAGAAATTTCAATCTCTGTATTGCCCAGTTTTGTGTATTCCATCTGCTTGCTCCTCTCTGTTCTGACTTCTGTATCCATCGGATATTCGCAATCCGCCCCGCGGCCTGTCAGTGTGAATTTTCCACTATATAAACCTCTTAGTCCTCTGCATACTTGAAACATGAAATGCTTATCTGTAATCAATTATAATAGTGCCCCTTCAAAATGTCTAATACCTGTAAAACATTGCGATGTATACGCTTATTGTATTTTTCATACTGAAATACATTCATGCAGCAATATCACTTATCTGCAAAAAAACGGAACTTCCGCAGATGTCCCGTTTTTCTTCGTATTTTTTCTTTACGCTTTTATTTTAATACCAGCACATTAAACGAAAGCTTCGGCAGCACTGCCGTATTCGTTCCGGACACTTTCATTTCTTTTACGGTTACCTTATCCGGCTCCTCGATCGTATTGATTGCTTCCAGGTCATCGCCGTAAAGTGCAAGATGCTTTACAAGCTTCCGGTCACCAAAGCCCTGCAGATCCAGCGTAAGCTCCGTCTCCTCTGTCTCCTCCGCATTCAGTACAAATACGTGGATTTCATCTGTTTTTTCATCATAGATAACGGATGGCTCAACCAGATTACATGTACCGTAAATCGTATCATAAGAAGGTGCATCCACAACAGCCTTCATCGCTGTACCACGTCCGTAATGGCTGAGCAGCTCAAATGGATAGAATGTCGTCTGTTTAAATACGCCACCACCTTTGACTGTTGTGATCGGCGCGATTACGTTGATCAGCTGTGCAAGGCAGGCAATCTCAACAGTATCACAGTTGTTCAGCAGAGAGATACCAAGACCACCAACTACAATGCCGTCCAGCAGGCTGTATTTTTCCTGCAGAATCGGAGGTGCAATCTCCCATTTTCCTGCGGAAGTCATCTCAAAGGTCGTCAGGCCACTTAAGTCTGCAAGGCTGTCCAGTTTGATGTCCTGGAAATTCCATACATTCCACTCATCAAGACAGATCTTAAGGTCCTTCGTCTTTTTACTCTGAACCTTTACATAGTCAAGCACCTTCACGCTGTTTTTAATGTGCTCGTCCAGCTGCTTATAAGAAGCAACGTAGTTGGTAAGCCCCTGTCCCGCATTCATTGTGTAGTTATGCGTAGAAAGATAATCTACCTGATCGTACAGATCCTTCAGCATAATACGATCCCATTCCAGATAAGTCGGAAGTGTGTCATAGCTGGAGCCACAGGCAATCAGTTTAATCGACGGATCCACCCATTTCATAATCTTAGCCGCTTCCAGTGCCTTTTTCGCATAATCCTCAGCAGAAAGATGCCCTGCCTGCCAGCTTCCCTCCATTTCATTGCCCAGGCACCAGTATTTGATGCCGTACGGCTCCGGAGAGCCATTCTTTATACGCAGATCCGACCAGTAGGTTCCGCCTGGATGGTTACAATATTCTACGAGATCTCCGGCATCCTTGATGCTTCCGGTACCAAGATTTACCGCAATCATCGGCTCCACACCGGCTTTTTTCGCCCAGCGGCAAAATTCATCGATGCCAAACTCATTCGTCTCAATCGAACTCCATGCATACTCCATGCGCTTCGGGCGATTCTCCTTCGGTCCGATTCCATCATGCCAGTCATAGCAGGAAACAAAATTACCGCCCGGATAGCGGATTACCGGAACCTTCAGTTCCTTCACCAGGTCCATGACATCCGTCCGATATCCATCTTCATCTGCGGTTGGATGTCCCGGCTCATAGATTCCACCGTAAATACACCTGCCCAGATGCTCTGTAAAAGAAGAAAACATTTTATCGTCTACTTTACCAAGCGGATAATGGATATCCGCAAAAACAGTTGCTTTTTTCATCAATCTTCCCCCTTAGCTTTATTTTTCTTTGTGTAATATTGCCAAATTTCTCCGGTTCATTATAACATTAATGCAACAAATGAGCAAGCACTATATAACGTTTTCTGTCTCTTCATAAAAAGAAAGCATCCCACCGTCACAGTAAGATGCTATCACTTTATTTATACATTCTTTTGAAGGCAACCGGATTTCGTATCTGATCAACAATCCCGAAATACTCCTTCGGAACAATATTCATTCCCATTGCACCTACCATCATCATACCAAGAGCAATTGCTGCAAAAATGCCATAAGAACGAGAGCTTTTATCCTTTACTCCGGCAATTATGATCAAAACAAGAGATACTATGGACAATAAAACAACTATCACTGTCGAAAAAATATGCATCTTATCCTGAAATGTACCTGCATAGCCACTGTCACTTAAAGGAAACATGCTAAATCCCACTGCTGACACCCACTCCATAATCGTGAACAGATAGATTCCTGTCCGCAGAAGTCTGGTTTTCTTCCCCTGAATGCCTACGCATACCATCATCGCACACACCAAAGTACATACATTGTACAGACTGCTTAGCTGGTTCCATAACCGAAGCGATGGTGCATTCGATGCGCTAAGGTCACTTACTGCCTGCGCCATCCAGTTATAACCTGGATAAGCCAGTGGAGAAAAGACTACGGCTGCTGTATATGACAAAAAAGCTGCTACTCCAAGTAATCCGCAATAATTCAATAAACTCTTTTTCTTTATCATACAGCATTTTCCTCACAAAACCATTTCAGATAATCTTCTAATAGCTTACCATCCGAACTGTCCTTACACTCACCATTGCTCTGATCCAGTTCATAATCCATAAGTCCATGTATTGTCATCGCAAAACTGACAGCACTCATATCCGGATTTTTAAAATGGAGCATCTTATGTACTTCCATAGCATAGAACAGTTGCTTCGTTGCTATAATCATTTTATCAGTCTCTTCTGCGACAATTTTGGCTGCCATAGGATTCATGCTTCTTTCCGAATAAATCACTCTGTAAAAATTCAGTATTTGTTCCTGATGGTTCATCTTAACATAGCCTGAAACTACAGTCTGTAATACCTCAAATGCCGTTTTGCCAACAAATAATACACTGTAATCGATTGGTTTTATATTTGACTTTTCCTTTGCCTGCTTTCTAAGAAATTCATACATTGCCTCAACAATTTCTTCCTTTGAAGCAAAGTGCTTGTATAGCGAAGGCTTCTTGATTCCGATTTTATCGGCAATCATGCTCATAGACACATTTGCAAGCCCTTTTTCGGCTGCAAGTTCAAGTGTTACCAGAACAATTTCTTCTTTTCGGTTCATAGACATATTATCCCTGCCTCCTGCAATGGCAAATTACCATTCGATAGTTTATTAGCTATCTTTCGTTAGCCTTAAAATATCACTTATTTCCGATTATGTCAAGCAAAATGTTACTTCCACCCATAATTAAGACAATGTGCCAAAATTGTCTTTCTAAACAACGGATTTTCTTTAAGATATGACATTTTCAGTCTTTCACATACTGAATTTGTAATTATAGTGTCCCCAAAATGGCAACACCTTTTTTCCGTAGCCACAGGTATGCAAACACAGATAAAAAAAGATTTGCGCCCACGAAACAGCTCACATACCCGCAAAAACCCAGCATCCATCCAGGCAGAAGCATAAATCCTGCAAACAGCAGTGCCATATATACAAAACCATCAAATAAAGTAATCATGACTGGTGCACCCTGCTTGATTGGCATAATCTCGTTGGTCCATGTCAACACCGGCATTTTAATTCCAAGCAATAGACCGGTCAGTGTCATGAGCCAAACATAGGAAGCCGCAAAAAGAAAAATCATTGACAATTGCAACAAATGAATTGGATAAACTGCTGCGATACACATAATGCAGAAAAGCATCGGTAAACCAGTCAGAAGAAGCTGCATTCTTATTTTTGCCCGTAAAATCCGCCATGGCTCCACCGGCAGAGATTGCAGAAGCCATAGGCTTTTTCCCTCCAGGGATACCGAAGGTGCTGTCATAAAATTCATGGATGCAAGACCGCAAAGCACCACGCACAGCAGCAAAGGTACACTGCCTGCCGTTTCAGCAAACATAACATCCAACTGGGCAAACAGCTCACTGCCCTTCCATAGCACAGCGATTGCACAAAGCGGCATCAGGAATGTACCAAGACCACAGTTAAGCATATAATTGGGACTTGAGGTAAAATGTGAAAATTCCCTGCCAAGTAATGCCGCATCAATGTCTTGCTTCCTCATATGCTTTTCCTTGTACTCTCTGTGGAGTACTTTTCCCGTAGATGTCGCAATCTGCAAAAAACTGTGGGAAAGCAATAACCACATCAGACCAAACAGTGCGGCAACAGCTACAGAGACAATTGCAGATGCCCTGACATTGCCAACACCAACGCTTCCAAATAGATACACAGGATAGGCAGCGCCTTTCATACGCTCGCCATAAACTGCTGCATTAGCCAGCAAATCCTGAATCAGGCTCTGTGCCTTGAAATATACAAAATAATATACACCGATAAAAGCCAGAGAAATAAGCACTGTAATCAGGCTCTTGTGTTTTAGTTTCAGACTGATTTTAGCTACAATCCATCCCAACACACAGGATATGGTAAGTACAAATACAGAAATAACCATAGTAATCAACAAACCGCCAAGTACTGCCTGAAGCGTAACGCCAGCCGTACCCCAGTAGACTATGATTGCCGGAAGAATGACAACAACCGAATACAAAAGTCCCATCAGATAGACTCCAATCAGGCGCGACCCCACCAACGCCGCAACAGGTATCGGCATAGCCAGAAGCAAATTATTGTCCTTGGGCAGATATAGACCTGCATACGTGTTAAACACACTGCCGAAAGCACCTAACAGCACGGAAATCAGTCCCATAAGTGCAAAATACATCCAGTCCATGCCCACATTAATCAACGGCATACATAGTTTCATGGCAAGAAATGTAAAGATTCCGCCAAGAAGTCCGAAAACCAGCAAAAAGAACAGTACAAAATACATGGCTGTTGAAGTTTTAGAACGAGCCTTATTCTTTTTAGCATCATAAAAATATACTTGAAAGATTTCAAGAAACTGTTTCTTTAACAAAAGTTTTAGCATGATTCGCCCTCCAATTCCAGGAATACATCCTCCAGAGAATCATCACCTTTGACTTCCTCCATAGTACCAGAGCGAATCAGCTTCCCATTCTTAATGATTGCGACCTTGTCGCAGAGTTTTTCCGCTACCTCTAACACATGTGTGGAGAAGAAAATCGCACCTCCTGCATCACAGACCTCCCACATCATACCTTTCAGTAAATGTGATGCCTTTGGGTCAAGTCCTACAAATGGTTCATCCATAAGAATAAGCTTGGGTTGATGCAGCCATGCCGAAATAATCGCCAGCTTCTGCTTCATGCCATGGGAATAGGCGGCGATAGGCTGTGCCAGCTCATCGGTCAGTTCAAAAAGATCTCCGTATTTACGAATACGCATCTGTCGGTTCTGGGCACTGACACCAAAAATATCCGCGATAAAATTCAGATATTTGATTCCTGTCATGTAATCATACAAATCAGGATTATCGGGAATGTATGCAAAGCTACGTTTGCATTCCAGCGGCTGTGTCCGGATGGATTTTCCGTCAATATAAATTTCTCCGGTGTCAAACTGCAAAATACCTGCCACTGATTTCAGGGTTGTTGTCTTCCCTGCTCCGTTATGACCGATAAAACCATAAATTTCACCGGGGACAATATGTAAATTTAAGTCATCTACAGCCGTCTTGTCCCCATATTTTTTTGACAAATGTTCAATCTTTAGCATATGTTTCTCCTTTTCTGACACAATAATTGCACTACGATCTGCCTGTTTCATCATCATTAAAATGGCTTTTCAAAGCTTCGTTGCACTTACTTCCACTCTTTACCTGATATGCAATCTTTTCATATTCTTCATCACTCATAGATTTAAATGTTTCCTTAATAATTTCTCCACCCCTTTGCTGCATGAGTTTTCATAACATCGAATTCTTCTGCAGTCAGTTTTCCGGGCTTTTGAAGAATTGCATCAGGAATTGCAATTTTCCCAACATCATGCATTGGTGCTGCCATTACAAGATTTTTAATATAATCCTCTGTCAGCTCATCCTTATATAAGCCTCTGTTTTTCAGTTCCTTTGCAAGAGTGGTTGTACGACGTATGTGTCCTCCTGTGTTGCCATCCCTGTTTTCAACAAGTGTTGTAAATCCCACTGCCATCTCTTTATTATGCGCACTCAGCTTCTGAAACAAGGGATTCTCCATGTTAAGATAAGCCCCTATGACTACAAAAACTGACACAAGGCTTGTAAGAAGTGCCTGTGGATGTATCATCTGATATACTGCAACTGCTATTGCCGCTACGATACAGGTTGTTATTGTAATGATATTCCCATAAAAAGCAATAATTCAAATTTCTCCAAATTTACTCTAAGAATCATATTGACGCCTGCGTTTTACCTGATTCATTTACCTCTTCCATAATAAATAGACTCCTTTCATCCATTCTCTTTTTTTCTTCTGCGTTCTGAAATCTTTCGATTTATCTTATCTGCTTCTTCTTTTTCCAGATACCACTTCACAAAATATGACAGCACCTCACAGACTTCTGTATTTTTTACCGATTCTGTTACAATTTTTCCGATATCATCCACTGCTTTTTGATCTGTTCTGCAAGCCATTC
The DNA here is from genome assembly GCA_029225065.1 of Lachnospiraceae bacterium. Classification (GTDB taxonomy): domain Bacteria; phylum Bacillota; class Clostridia; order Lachnospirales; family Lachnospiraceae; genus Choladousia. Next base: position 149,021 of record JAQXVT010000048.1, read on the forward strand.
TGTACCAGAACTCCTCCTCGTTCTTTCATATCAGCTAACCTTCATATGCATATTTGGTAATTTGATACCATAATTACTCTATCGTGAATTGATGTCATTGTCTATACACAGGCAACTAACATGCACAAAACTGATACCAAGATGCATAATGATACCGCTTTCTGCAATACTTAATCACTTTTTATCTGTATATATCTACCAACACATTTCTTTAATTTCTCTAATATATCATCCCCTGCCCATTGATCAAGAAATCTTCCATCGTGCCATACATCTATGCCATTTTGATAAAAGCAGTAAAATCAGAAAGCCATGATACCGTCTATTGCTGACAGCATTTTTTCAGATAAACCGTCTGTATATCTAATATCCTTGGGTATATTTTTTCATTCACTTTCTGCCTCCATATACAAATCTTGGTCCCTCTTCTCCGTCCTTTCCATTACTGACAAATCCTGACCGGAAAAGAACTTTCTGTGAGGCTATATTTTCCACATCAGTTTCCGCCTCCACCTGCTTCACACTTTCCTGTGACAATGCCCATTCTGTGATTGCTTTTACTGCCTCTGTCATATATCCGTGATGCCGGTATTCTTCTTTCAGACCATATCCAATTTCAACCACTCCATCATCACCAAGTCCCTTAAAGCAAAAATCACCCGCTATAGTTTCCGGATCATCTTTCAATTCCATATTCCAGATGGCATACCATATTCTCTTATCAGGATTTGAAAGACTCCCTTCAAGCATCTCCACATAAGCCTGTTTCATCTCAGGATCAGATTCTTTTTCAATAACCAACCGCATCTCTTCAGCACTTAATGGATAAAGATACATTCTTTCAGTCTCTACTCTCATGAAAACACTCCTAAAACATCTGTATTCTTGCAATCTCCATAACTACAATCTTTAGCATCACTCCACCGGACATCACATAAAACCATATCTCACGCATATGCTGTGATTTTGCAATTGGTGTTGCTATTGCTGCAATAATTATAATTGCAGCTCCGACACATCCAACTATATTTGGAACGCTCACAAGTGAAAATATTCCAGGATTACAGCTTCCATCTATCGTATACTGAATCGTTTTATCCAATCCGTCCCTTGCGGCTGCAAAGCAGCATATAACAAGACCATATGCCAAAACAAACAGGCTCCTTCTGCCCCAGTAATTAATGTTGCTTCTGTTACTGATTGAATATCCAACAAACCCGACCAGCGATAAAATCATAAGTGTGGTAACTGTTGTTACCATATTTCCAAAATAGAGTTTCATCCTTTTTCCCTCCTCCATCTATTTTTCATTTACTTTGTGAGCCTAATTAATGCCTTTGTACCACTCAGTAACTGCCTTCAAATTCTGTAAAGATACTCGTTTTCCGCCATTTACCATCATATCTAACATATCATCCTCTTCGGGCGTACGGTCGGTTTTATTTGTCAGTCCCTTTCCGGCAGTTTTAACCATGACATTCATCATAAAACGATATGCTCCATGAAGCTTCTTTACATCAAAATTCCCCTGTAATGTAAATAAAGGAATCCTCTGTGGAATAACATTTTTATCCCTGACCGCCTTTAGCTGTGTGCCTGTCTGTCCCATGCCGACACCACATACTGCACGAACTTTATACAATTTTGCTGCCTCTTTATATCCTTTGATTCCTCCTGCCATAATCCAACCGAGATAAATGATTTCACTGCCGGCAGGCACCTTGTTTTTTGCCTGCTGTAAACTATGTACCGGAAGATTCAATTCCTTTCCTAATAATTGTGCATACTCCGCTGTGCTTCCGGTATTTGATGTATATATGATTGCTTTCATTCTTATTTGACCTCCATAATATAAACGACGCAGTGCAAAACTGTAATATTACAATCTGCACTGCGTCTTAGCGTCTGGCTTCCTTTACTATAAATTTTTCTGCATCAATCAGGCTTTCTTCTTTACACTTTGGACAAAACAAAGGAAAATTTGTTAATACCGTATCTTTCCTTAACTTCAATCTTGTCTTATTTCCACATTTTGGGCAAAGAATCCATTCCTGATGCTCTGATTCATCGTTCAAATTGCTTCACCCTTTCAACTTATCTGCATTTCCTGTAAGAAATGATCCATATGCTCTTCCAGTAACTTTATCACTTGACTTTTGTCTTCTGCTCCATCATATATGCTGTAAAGCAAAAAAATAGGTCCATAAAAATCAAGTGCTGTCTGTCTGGCTTTTCCTTCATCGCCCAGCATTCCAGAAAACAAAGCTTCCATATAAGTTAATGGTCCGCTTGCAAGATAATTCTGATATAGCTGTGCCATCTGTGGTTCCCTGTACTGTTCCAATGTCAACATCTTACGAAAACAGCTTGAAAATTCTTCCTCCGTCCAATGAAGAAACTGCACCTTTGTGAACTGCTTAATCTTATCAAATGCCGTTTCTTTATACTCGGCTGTAACCTTTTCTAGATCACCCTCTGGCATTTCATACTGTTTTACTCTCTCAATATCCAATTCATTCATTTTTTCAATAATACTGTCCAATATCTCCTGCTTGCTTTTATAATGCTTATACAATGCAGCCTTGGTTACTCCAAGTTTTGAAGCAATATCATTCATGGATGTTCCCATATATCCACTCTGTGCAAATAACTTCAAAGCTTCTTCCAGTATTTTTTCCTTAGTATTCTTTTCTTTGCTTTCCATGTCTATCTCTCCTAATTAAAATCTGTTATCAAGTTACCTATCGGTCACTTGTCAACAGTTATGATTAGAAAATATAAAAGAACCTCGCTAACATGATCATCGCTTCTCAATAACCTGATCTATTAATCCATACTGCAATGCTTCTGTCGCTGTCATAAAATTATCTCTTTCCGTATCCCTGCATATTTCTTCGATTGTTTTTCCAGTATTTTCTGCCAGAATACGGTTTAAACGCTGTTTTGCATGTTATTGTAAACACAATATTAGGGATTAAAATCACAATAACAAAAATTAATCCCCAGTAATTCAAGTATTTATTCATAATACACTCCTATCCAACAGAGCGAGATACGCTTTGCGAATCTCGCTCTGATTAGCGGTCGTCAAATGCACTGCATAAATGCGTGCATTTTCCTCGTCGCCCTAACAAAAAGACGCAGGCAAAAAACATTTCGTTTCTGCTCTGCGTCTTAGCGTCTGGCGATAGATTTGTAATCCACTATATGATTCTTTACATTGATTATAAAACTTTTTTTACATTTTGGACAAAACAGCGGAAAATGCTTTAATTCCGTATCATCCAGTATCTGTGTCCGTGTCTTTGCACCGCATACCGGACATAGTATCCATTTATCCGTTATTACTGCTTTCATCTGACCTGTCACCTCCTGATAAATCCCATAAAGTGCTATCCTTCACACCTAAGCCTTTTAAATATGTCATACCGGTATTGTGAAGCATACGATACATATTTTCTTTTGTATCCTTGACGATTCCTGATGCAATCAGGGTTCCTATCCCCTGTGTATATACCATCATTGTCATCGCAAAATCCATTACCTGTCTTGGTGTAATCCCAAGCAGTTCTGCCATCTCCTGATACACATTAGCGGCATCCTGATTATTCGCCTGTAACTCGAAGCCTGTACTTAGTAGCTGGCTTCGTTCTCCCATGTAAAGGAAACGAAACAAATTAGGATTTTCTAATGCTAAGTCAATGGTTCCTTTTCCTCTTTGTTCGAATGTTGCAAGTTCGTTTTCATTCCGACTATAATACTTATCCTCTACATACTGCTCCGCAAAAGGAATCAATTCCTCACGCAATCCATCCATTCCACCAAACTGCCATGAAATCGGTGCTGTAGAGCATCCCAGTTCCCCGGCTACAGCTTTTATGTTAAGAGCGGCATATCCATTTTTTGAAACAAGCTCCAGTGCAGCCTGCAACATATCTTCTTTTTTTATTTTTGGACTACTTGGCATATAA
>JAQXVT010000049.1 GCA_029225065.1 Lachnospiraceae bacterium
TCCGAATATCACACTTTACACCTACAGTGAGGTGGAGAAGGTGAGCGGCTTTGTGGGTGATTTCACGGTTGACATCCGCAAAAAAGCGAGAAGCGTCGATATGAGCAGGTGTACGGGCTGCGGTGTCTGCCAGGAGAAATGTCCGAACAGGAAGATTCCGAGTGAATTTAATCGCGGACTTGGAAACCGGACTGCGATCTACACACCGTTTGCACAGGCGATCCCGAATGTGCCGGTCATCGACCGTGAGCATTGCACCAAATTTAAGACCGGAAAATGTGGTGTCTGCTCGAAGGTCTGTCAGGCGGGAGCGATCGATTACGACCAGAAGGACGAGATTATCACACAGAAATACGGAGCGATCGTCGTGGCAACTGGATTCGATATGATTAAGCTTGATCGATATGATGAGTATGCCTATGCGCAGAGCAAGGACGTCATCACATCTTTGGAGTTGGAGCGTATCATGAACGCGGCAGGACCGACAAAGGGCCATCTGGAGCGTCTCTCAGACGGAAAAGCACCGAAGGAGATGGTATTTATCCAGTGTGTCGGAAGCCGATGCGCGGACGACCGCGGAAAGAGCTACTGTTCCAAGATCTGCTGTATGTATACGGCAAAGCATGCGATGCTGATCCGCGACAAATATCCGGATGTAAATGTCACAGTATTTTATATCGATGTCCGTACGCCGGGAAAAAACTTCGATGAATTCTACCGCAGAGCAGTGGAGGAGTACGGAGTCAATTACATAAAGGGGCAGGTAGGCAAGATCCTCCCGCAGCCAGACGGTAAGCTGCTTGTGCGCGGCGTAGACCTGATTGACAATCGCCAGATCCTCAAGGAAGCAGATATGGTGGTGCTGGCGGCGGCGATCGAGCCGAATCCGGACGTGAGAAAGATCGCGACGATGCTCACAGCCAGCATCGATACGAACAATTTCCTGACGGAAGCGCATGCAAAGCTGCGTCCGGTGGAATCTCCGACCGCAGGCATCTTCCTCTCCGGTGTCTGCCAGGGACCGAAGGATATTCCTGAGACTGTTTCACAGGCAGGAGCAGCGGCGGTAAAAGCGATCGGACTGCTTGCGAAGGACAGGCTGATGACGAATCCGTGCACGGCGCAGGCGGATGAGCTTTTATGCAACGGCTGTTCCCAGTGTGCGAATGTGTGCCCGTACGGCGCGATTTCCTATGAAGAAAAGCAGGTAAACGATCACGGAATCCGTGAGGTGCGTCGTCTTGCACAGGTAAATACGGCTCTGTGCCAGGGCTGCGGTGCATGTACCGTAACGTGTCCGTCCGGCGCAATGGACCTGCAGGGCTTTTCAAACAGACAGATTCTTGCGGAGGTAGATGCGATATGTCGATAGAGCGAAGCGAAGAATTCAGACCGAAAATTGTAGCGTTCTGCTGTAACTGGTGCAGCTACGCAGGCGCGGATCTGGCGGGAAGCAGCCGCCTGTCCTACCCGGCAGAAGTCAAGATCATCCGGGTTCCGTGCTCCTGCCGTGTGAATCCGATGTTTATCTTAAGAGCCTTTGAGAAAGGTGCGGACGGCGTGATCCTGTGCGGATGCCATCCGGGAGACTGCCACTATACCAGCGGAAACTTTTATGCGAGAAGACGTATGACCCTTCTCTTTTCCATGCTGGACTACCTCGGAGTGGAAAACGGCCGTACCCGTGTCGAGTGGGTATCTGCTGCAGAGGGCGTGAAGTTTTCCGCTACCATGAATGAATTTGTCGAGAAGATCTACAGCCTCGGCAAAAACGTGAGATTGGGGGATATAAGATGCAGGAACTGATCAGACGGGCAAAAGAACTGCTGGCAGACGGAACGGTAGTCCGTGTGCTTGGCTGGAAGGCCGGAGATATGCCGTGGAATCCGGAACCGGCTTTCTTTGAAACAGAAGACGAGTTAGAAGAATTTGTATATGACGGCTTTTGCGGGGCGAACTTAAGCAAGATGATGATTGAGGCATCCAAGCTGGACGGAAAGACGCTGGTCTGTTTGAAACCGTGTGATACCTACAGCTTCAACCAGCTGCTCAGCGAGCACCGTGTGGACCGGGACAAAGCTTACATTGTCGGTGTCGGCTGCAAGGGTAAGCTTGATATCGAAAAAGTTCGATCTATGGGAATCCGGGGAATTCGAAAAGTGGAAGGTGCCTCACCGGAGAATGCGGCGGATACGTTAAAATTTGAGACAGCGTCGGGAGAAAGGACATGCGCCTACGCCGATGCCATGCTGTGCCGCTGTCATGTCTGTAAGGGCAAGGAGCACCAGATCTATGACGAGCTGATCGGTGAGTCGAAGGATACGAAGGATCGGGAGCGTTTTGCAGAGGTAGAGCAGATTGAGGCGATGAGTCCGCAGGAGCGTTTTTCCTATTTCCAAAGTGAACTCAGCAAATGCATCCGCTGTAACGCCTGCAGAAATGTCTGCCCGGCCTGCAGCTGCCGCAGGTGTGTGTTTGACAGCAACAAGTTTGACAGCGCCCAGAAGGCAAATGTGGATTCCTTTGAGGAGAAGATGTTCCATGTAATCCGTGCCTTCCACGTAGCTGGCAGATGTACCGACTGCGGAGAGTGCAGCCGCGTATGTCCGCAGGGCATTCCGCTTCATCTCTTCAACCGGAAATTTATCAAGGATATCGATGAGCTTTACGGAACGTATCAGGCAGGCGAGGCGGTCGTGGAGCGCAGCCCGCTGACGAGCTACACCTTTGAGGATGCAGAGTCTGGCATTGTGGCAGAAAGGGGATAAGGTATGTATCAGATTGCGAAAGAAAAGCTTCCGGAACTGTTCCGGAAAATTACCCGGACCCGGGAACTGTATCTGCCGGCGGAAACCTGCGGCCAGGTGAATTATGCGCCGTGGAGCGAGGATGCAAAGGTGGATCTGGATACCTTAAAGACAGTAAAATCTGCAAAGGACGCGTTTTTTCCGCAGAGCGAAAATCTCTATACCTGTTACCGGGAAGGAAAAAAGATTTCGATCACACCGCAGGTCTTAAAGGAGCAGCAGTTTGTCGTATTCGGCATGAAAGCCTGCGATCTGCGCGGCGTGGAAGTGCTCGATAAAGTATTTCTGGCAGATCCGGTGGATACGTTTTATGCGGCAAGACGGGAGCACGGCACGATTGTAGCAATGGCCTGTCAGGAGCCGGAGGATTCCTGTTTCTGCAAAGCATTTGGAATCGACTGTGCAGATCCGCAGGCCGACGTGGCTGTCTGGATGGCAGGCGAAGTCCTGTACTGGAAGGCAGAAAGCAAAAAGGGTGAGGCACTGACTGATCTGGTAAAAGACCTTCTGACCGAGGAGAAGGACGGAGAAGATAAGGTGAGAGCAGAGCAGGTACGGATTCGCCGGGCGGCAGAATCACTTCCGTATATGCAGCTTTCTCTGGAAGGCTGGGGCGGCGATGTGCTCGAGGAAAAGTTCAATTCCCTGCTGTGGGAAAAGCTGTATCGTCCGTGTCTGGCGTGCGGCACCTGTACGTTTGTGTGTCCGACCTGCCAGTGCTATGACATTAAGGATTACGATACGGGACACGGTATCCAGAGATACCGCTGCTGGGATTCGTGTATGTATTCCGATTTTACGATGATGGCACATGGAAACAACCGAAACAGCCAGATGCAGCGTTTTCGTCAGAGATTTATGCACAAGCTGGTTTATTTCCCGGCAAACAACGATGGCATGTTTTCGTGCACCGGCTGCGGCCGCTGCGTGGAGAAATGTCCGCAGTCCCTGAATATCGTGAAGGTGATCAAAGCATTTGCAGCGCAGGGAGGGAAAACGAATGAGTGAATGTACATGTCATAAAAATTATAGTCTGGACACGCTGATCCCGAAGATCGGTGTCATCACGGATATCCGGGAGGAAACGCCTGATGTAAAGACATTCCGTGTCAATGCGCCGGAGGGCGGCAAGCTGTTTGAACATATGCCTGGCCAGTGCGCGATGCTGTGTGAGCCGGGAGTAAGCGAGGGAATGTTTTCCATCACCTCCTCACCGACAAACAAGGAGTATCAGGAGTTCAGTATCAAAAAGTGCGGCAGCCTGACGAGCTACCTGCACAGCCTTGAGGTGGGTGATGAGATCACAGTCCGCGGACCGTACGGCAATCATTTTCCGGTGGAAGATAAGCTGAAGGGAAAGGATCTGCTGTTTATCGCAGGAGGAATCGGTCTTGCGCCGCTTCGTTCCGTCATCAATTACGTGCTGGACAACCGCGGGGATTACGGTACAGTGGATATCCTCTATGGTTCCAGATCGGCAGACGACCTGGTGCAGCTAAAGGAAATCCAGGAGGTCTGGATGAAGGCAAAGGATGTCCATGTCCATCTGACGATTGACCGTCCGCAGGAGGGATGGGATGGTCATGTCGGATTTGTGCCGGCTTATCTGAAAGAGCTTAATCTTGCGACCGACAAGACGGCGCTGATCTGCGGCCCGCCAATCATGATTAAATTTGTGCTGCAGGGACTGCAGGAGCTTGGATTTACGACCAGTCAGGTTTACACGACACTGGAGCTGCGCATGAAGTGTGGGATCGGAAAATGTGGCCGCTGCAACGTCGGTTCTAAATATGTGTGCAAGGATGGTCCGGTATTCCGCTGCGATGAGCTCAATGAGCTTCCGAACGAATACTGATGCAATACACCGGAGATGAGGAGGATTTACCGAAATGGCAAACATGGTAAACGTATATTTTTACGGGAAAAAATACAGTGTGCCGGCTGATCTGACGATCATGACGGCAATGGAATATGCCGGATACACCTTAAAGCGCGGCTGTGGCTGCCGCCACGGCTTCTGCGGCGCATGCGCGACGATTTACCGGATCAGGGGGAAAAATGAGCTGAAGACGTGTCTTGCCTGTCAGACACAGGTCGAGGAGGGGATGTACGTGGCGAGCATCCCGTTTTTCCCGACGGACAAGAGAACGTATGAGATTGAAGCTCTGAAACCGAATCAGCAGGTAATGGTGGAGCTTTATCCGGAAATCTACAGCTGCATCGGCTGTAACGCCTGTACCAAGGCCTGCACACAGAACTTGAACGTGATGCAGTACATTGCATACGCACAGCGCGGTGAGCTGGAGAAGTGCGCAGAGGAGTCCTTTGACTGTGTGAGCTGCGGGTGCTGCAGCGTGCGCTGCCCGGCCGGCATTTCTCATCCGATGGTCGGACTGCTTGCAAGACGGCTGACCGGAAAGTATATTGAGCCGGAATCAAAGCACCTGACAAAGCGCGTGGAAGAGATTCATGAGGGCAGGTACGATGCGCTGATCGAGCAGATCATGCAAAAACCGATCACAGAAATGAAAGAACTTTATAACACACGGGAAATTGAAAAGTAAGGAGGGACACAGTCATGTTTACACCGGAAATGATGGAATCGGTAAAAAAGGTGGAGGCGACCAGAGCGTCCCGACTTGGAATGGAGCCGCGTCGTATGACCGCGGAGGAAAAGAATCAGCTGCTGCGCGAATTTCATCCGGATTACCGTGAAGAGGCATTTGAGGAGATCAAGGTAGGACCGAACAAAGGCCAGAAGGCAAACAAAGAGCTGGTACATATGCTGCACTCCAACAGCCGTCTTTGGAAGGATCACGTTGATCTTTCAAAGATTGATTATGATGTGGATGTGCTCGTCATCGGCGGCGGCGGAGCAGGTGCTTCCGCTGCGATCGAGGCAGACGAGGCAGGAGCGAACGTCATGATCGTGACGAAGCTTCGAATCGGTGATGCTAATACGATGATGGCAGAGGGCGGTATCCAGGCAGCAGATAAGGAGAATGATTCTCCGGTACAGCATTATCTCGACGCGTTCGGCGGCGGTCATTTTGCGGCAAGACCGGAGCTTCTGAAAAAACTGGTTATGGAAGCACCGGATGCGATCAAATGGCTGAATGAGCTTGGCATCATGTTCGACAAGGACGCAGACGGCACGATGATCACGACACACGGAGGCGGAACCTCAAGAAAGAGAATGCATGCGTGCAAGGATTACTCCGGAGCAGAGATTATGCGTACGCTGCGTGACGAGGTGATCAACCGCGGTATCCCGGTCGTGGAATTTACCTCAGCGGTGGAGCTGATCCGCGATGAAAAAAATCAGGTGGCAGGAGCTGTCCTTCTGAACATGGAGACCGGAGATTACCTGGTGGCGAGAGCAAAGACTGTTATTATCGCGACCGGCGGAGCCGGCCGTATGCATTATCAGGGCTTCGCAACCTCAAACCACTACGGAGCAACGGCAGACGGACTGATTCTCGGGTATCGTCTCGGTGCACCGCTTTTGTATCAGGATACGATACAGTACCATCCGACCGGCGTTGCGTACCCGTCACAGATTTTTGGTGCGCTTGTGACCGAGAAGGTGCGTTCCATCGGTGCGATGCTTGTCAACTCAGAGGGGGAGGCATTCATGCATCCGCTTGAGACGAGAGATGTTTCTGCGGCGTCGATTATCCGTGAGTGTACCGCAAGGGGCAAGGGCGTAACGACACCGCTCGGTACCGGCGTATGGCTGGATACTCCGATGATCGAGCAGCTGCACGGCGAGGGTACAATTGAAAAACGGATTCCGGCGATGCTCCGCATGTATCTGAACTATGGAATTGATATGAGAAAGCTCCCGATTCTGGTTTACCCGACGCTTCATTATCAGAATGGCGGTCTGGAGATCGGCGGGGACGGATTCACGAAGGTGATCGACAATCTGCTTGTTGCAGGCGAGGCAGTCGGCGGTATTCACGGAAGAAACCGTCTGATGGGAAATTCCCTGCTGGATATCATCGTATTTGGCCGTGATGCCGGAAAAGCGGCGGCGGCAAAAGCAAAACAGGTCACACTTGGCACGATGAATCTGAATCATGTGACAGAATATGCGAAGGAACTGGAAGCAGCAGGTCTGGATACAGGCGATGTATCACCGCTTCTGCTGCCGCACTATGCAAGACATGAGCGGTAAATAAGGACAGTATTTTTTTACTGCAGTGATGGATTGCAAGGAAGCAAAGA
>JAQXVT010000050.1 GCA_029225065.1 Lachnospiraceae bacterium
AGAACACGAGGTAGATAGGACAGAGGTGGAAGTGTGGTAACACATGGAGCTGACTGTTACTAATCGGTCGCAAGCTTATCCAAACGCGGAGGAAACGGAGTTTTCAAGATATCCGGTTTCGAAGCAGGGTTAGGGTTAAAAAAGTCTAAAAAAGACTTGCAATTATCGGATGAATGTAGTATTATTCTGTATGTGGTTTTGAAGGCACGTAGCTGTCCGGTATTTCACCGGTGCAGAACAATATGTGTTTTCAATGATATTCCTCGATAGCTCAATGGTAGAGCATTCGGCTGTTAACCGAAGGGTTGTTGGTTCGAGCCCAACTCGGGGAGTTTTGTTGTATATATCGATAGTTTTTGGTATATACTTCAGATAAAGAATCAGATAAGGCTCCGTGGTCAAGCGGTTAAGACATCGCCCTTTCACGGCGGTAACACGGGTTCGATTCCCGTCGGAGTCACTAAGAATATGGCGTCATAGCCAAGCGGTAAGGCAAAGGTCTGCAACACCTCTATCACCGGTTCGATTCCGGTTGACGCCTCTAAAGCCTCTGAATTTATTTCAGAGGTTTTTTTATGCGCAAAATACAGATCCATTGCCAGATAACAGAAGGCAATACCGCAAAGAGGAGATATAGCACGCGCCAGGTGAAAAATAAGTAAAATCTCGTCGTAAATTCTGTAAAAAGTGACCTGTGTCATATCATTTTTCCATCAAAAAAAGGTATAGTCTTCTTGTAAAAATTTTCAGACTCTGATAAACTGAGCAGCAGCTTTGCAGCCAGGCTCAGTGCAGAGCCACACAGGAAAGTGGATTGAGAATATCCGCTTTGATGAGGAGAGGAGACAACTATGGTTAAGAAAGGTTTCGTACGCACATTGATCGCAGGTCTTGGAATGGCAGCAATTGCCGGATTTACAATGGCAGCTTCTGCAGAAGGCACACTGAATGTTCAGTTTGTTCCGACCAACAACGATGGTTCTATGGAAGCAAAGACCGGCCCGTTTGCAGACTATCTGTCTGAGAAGCTTGGCATGGATGTAAATGTGACACTTGCAACAGATTACTCGACGATCGTGGAAGCAATGGCGTCAGGCAAGGTTGATCTTGGAATCATGCCGCCGGCAGCTTATGTTCAGGCAAGAAATCTTGATGCAGCAGAGGCAATTCTCAGTTCACAGCTTGTAAAATATGATGAAGACACAGAGGAACCGATCGAGGGCGAATATACCTCTACCTTTAAGGGAGAAGTGCTTGTAAAGGCAGACAGCGATATGGAATCTCTGGAAGATCTGAAGGGAAAGAAGATCGCAACCTTAAGCCCGAACTCCGCAAGTGGATACATTTATCCGGTAGCAGAGATGAAGGATCTTGGTATTGATCCGCTGACAGACTGCACACTGACGACGGTAAATGATATTCCGAGTGAGATGACAGCAGTTCTGAACGGCCAGCAGGATGCATGCTTCGTATTCCAGGGCGCAAGATACGTATTCTCTTCCAAATTTACAGATTACGATCTGTACAAGGATCTGAAGGTACTTTACCTGACAGAGGGAGATATCCCGAACGATGCAATCGCAGTACAGCCGTCCATGGATGACGACCTTAAAGCACAGATCAAGGACGTATTCCTGAACATGGCTGATGATGAGCAGGGCAAAGAGGCAATGTCTCTGTGGGGCCACACCGGTTACGGCGAGGCAGATGAATCTGCATACGATACAATTGAAGCGTACACAGACAAGGCTGCTGAGTAATCGCGGGAAGGAAAACCGATGATCATTTTTGATAATGTCTCAAAAACATATCCGAACGGAGTGAAAGGACTGAGTCATATCAACCTTACGATTGGTGATGGAGAGTTTGTCTCCATCATCGGTCTGAGCGGAGCCGGAAAAAGTACGCTGCTGCGTTCCATCAACCGGCTGAACGATGTGACAGAAGGTGAGATCACAATCGACGGAGTCTCCCTGACAAAAGCAGGAAAAAAAGAACTCCGGAAGATCCGCCGCAGGATCGGTATGATTTCACAGCAGTTTAATCTGGTAAAGCGCAGTACCGTGCAGAAGAATGTCCTTTCCGGGCGTCTGGGTTATTATTCTACGTGGAAGAGTATTCTCGGTCTGTTCTCGAAAGAAGATTATGAGCGGACAAAGGACGCGCTGGAGCGCGTGGATCTGCAGGATAAGCTGCATTCCCGCTGTGATGAGCTTTCCGGAGGACAGCAGCAGAGAGTATCGATTGCGCGGACGCTGGTACAGCAGGCAGATATTATTCTGGCGGATGAGCCAGTCGCTTCCCTTGACCCGGTGACGACGCAGAAGATCATGAAGGACCTGCAGAACATCAATACGACGCTTGGCAAGACCGTGATCGTAAATATTCACTCAGTAGAGCTGGCGCGCAGCTTTTCGACGCGGATCATCGCGCTGAAGGCAGGCGAGATCGTGTTTGACGGAGCGCCGGAGGAACTGACAGACGAAAGACTGATCGCGATTTACGGCAGAAAAATTTAAGAGAAGGGGATCGATATGAAGTTAAAAGATACCGTTCATTTTAACTGGTACAAGCATCTCTTTCTTGTACTGCTGCTCGCAGTCTGTATCGGAGCCAGCATTCACGTGACAGATGCCGATTTCGGAGAGATCTACAGCAACTTGGATCAGATGACCTCCTTTATGAAGCGTTTTCTGAATCCTGATTTTTCTTATCTTCCGAAGATTATTTCTCCGATGATGCTGACCATCAAAATGTCGGTGGTAGGTACGGTGCTCGGCGTACTCTTTGCTGTACCGTTTGCATTTCTGGCTACGGTTGTCGTGACAAAGAATCAGATCGTGACGACGATCGTTCGTTTTTTCCTGGATGTAATCCGGACGATTCCAAATCTTCTGCTTGCAGCGCTTCTCGTTGCTATGATCGGAATCGGCGAATTTACCGGTGTTATGACAATCGCGGTATTCACGTTCGGCATGGTGTCACAGCTGATCTATGAGGCGATTGAGACGATCGATTACGGACCAATCGAGGCGGCAGAGTCGATCGGTGCAAACAAAGTGCAGATCGCGGTATGGGCTGTATTTCCGCAGATTTTAAACCAGATCGCAAGCTACACGTTTTATGCGCTGGAGATCAATGTGCGGGCATCTACGGTGCTTGGATACGTGGGAGCCGGAGGAATCGGTGTAATTTTGAACTCTTCCCTGGCGCTTCTGAAATATGATAGAGTTTCCGTTGTAATCCTGCTGATCCTTGTGGTGGTAGTGATTGTGGACGGATTGAGCGAGGCAATTCGCAGGAGGCTGGCATGATGGAAAAAGAGAAAAAATCAGGACAGGCTGCGATGCCCATGCAACCAGGAAAAACGAAGAAAATTATGGTGACGGTAATCGTACTGGCGGTAATCATTTACTGTGCGGCCGGAATTGATTACTCGGGAATGGCGGCATTTTCGCCGTCGATGGCGGGCGATGTAATCCGGGGCCTGCTGTCACCGAAGTGGAGTTATTTTTATGACGGAAGCGGCGAAGATGTATTTTCCCTTTTGCTTCTGACGATCGGAATTGCATTTCTTGGCACGACGATTGCAACCGTACTCGCGGTGCCGGTGATGCTGCTGAGCGCCTCCAATCTCTGGAGAGGCTGCCCGATTATTGCAAGAATCGGAAAGCTGATCTGTAATGTACTCCGCGCTTTCCCGGAGCTTGTATACGCGATTATTTTTGTAAAAATGGTAGGGCCGGGACCGTTTGCCGGCGTTATGGCGATCGGTGTCCACCAGATCGGTATGCTCGGAAAGCTTTTCACCGAGGAGATGGAAGCTTTGGATGAAAAGCCGGTGGAGGCCATGCATGCGGTCGGGGCCGGATTCTGGCAGACCTTTTTCTACGCGAGAGTGCCGCAGCTCATGCCGATCTATGCATCCCTCTCACTGAATCATTTTGAGATTGCAGTGCGAAGTGCGGCAACACTCGGATTGGTCGGTGCAGGCGGAATCGGTGCGCCGTTGATCTTTGCGATTCAGGCGAGAAACTGGGACCGTGTGAGCATCATTCTGCTCGGTGTCATCGTGACGGTATTTTTACTGGATGTCCTGACGGGATATATCCGGAAGAAGCTGCGTTAGACAGTTCACCGGCGGACTGCATGAGCAGCTTACGGTCGGTAATCAGATAGCCATTGCGTGTTTTGGAAAGAATCTGATCGGAACAGAATTTTTTCAGAACGCGCAGCAGATGGCGGTAGCTTGTATTCAGGATATCGGCGCAGTCATTGAGCTGAAACGCAAAAATATCGTTGGTGGAATATTGCAGGATAAATTTGGCGAGCCGCATTTCCAGCGGTTCCACAAGCGCACAGATCTGCCCTTCGTTGTTCATGCGGCATGCGAGCGTATAACAGACATGCTGCAGAAAGCGGAGGTCATTCAGGAGCGTCTGGCGGTGCAGCCGCAGACTGACGGCGACGCAGACGCAGTCGCAGAGCGCTTTTACATTGGCAAGAGGCGGTTTTCCCCACAGAGAGGCGGCCTCCCCTAAAATGGTGACAGACTGATGATACGCAAAACATTCATCCCGTTCGCTGCCGGTACAGGTAAAGCAGGTGACTTTTCCGATTACAAGAAAATAGAGATAGTCAGAAGCTTCTTCTGCATGGATCAGATAGTCGTCGCGCTGAAACGTGTGCAGCTCGGCGATGTCGGAAAGTTTTGTGTCCATGTACTGCTGAAGCTGATATTTTTCAATGTATTCGTTTATAAGCTGAGCGGATGCTTTTTTTTTCATTTTTTCACCCCTTAAGAGTAGTCATATGAGGACGTTTCATACACATATATTTTGCTGCTGTATGAAACTCGTTCAGAGCCAACTATAAAGCGGACATTCGCAATCCGCATTTGCTACTTGCTCATGAACACAGTCGTTTCGCTGCCTGTGTTCAAAATGCTGCGCATTTCGTCGGTGTGGCGTATCCGCCAGATGAAATTTTAAAAGCTCCCTTAAAAACGCAAGCGTTTTACGTTCGCTTTATAAAATTTCGTCTGGCTCTGTAGTGTCAAATAAAATTTCAAAAACAGGCTTAAAAATGCAAGCATTTTACGCCTGCTTTCTGAAATTTTACTTGGCTCTGAACGGTTATAACAAATTATAAAAAAATATACGAAAGAAATCAATAGAAAGGACACAGTTATGCAGATTCTTCATATATCAGACATCCATTTTCGTCGGCGGTACGAGGCGGCGCAGGACGGTTATGCGGCGGTACTGTATCGGATGACAAACCCGCTGACACTGCTTGACCGGTGCCTGGAGCAGGCTTTTTTGGAGCATCCGGGGATCGGGCTTGTGATGATTACAGGCGATCTGTGCGATGACGGGAAGGCGGAGGATTACGAGGCGCTTCGGGCGTATCTGGAGCGGAATCTTCGCGGTGCCGAGGTCGTTGTGACGGTAGGAAATCATGACCGGAAGGACGAGTTTCGCAGGGGCTGGCTTGGAGTGATGCCAAAAGATGACGGGGAAGGAAATCTTGCATACAATGTGCATTTCAACGGCGGGGAGCTGGATGTGCTGTCTTTGGACAGTGCGGTATTTGGAGAGAGCGACGGCCGTTTTGTGCAGGGACAGGCGGACTGGCTGGAAGCGGAACTGAAAAAGGCCGGGGATAAACCGTCTTTTCTGATGACGCATCACCACCTGCTTGACGCACATGAGGGAATCCGCGCCGTAGCATGCCCGGAGAAGATTGCGCAGCTGGTAAAAGAAAGCCGGATTACAGCGGTCATGGCCGGCCACACGCACCACTGTTTTGCCGGACGCTGGCAGGACCGGCCGTATTATACTTCGGACGGGATGTCGTTTTATGGAATTGACGGGATGGGAAGTGTGCGGTTTGAGGAAAAATATGGGTATAATTATTATGAAACGACTCAGGGTGTGGTTACGGCGAGCGAGCAGAGGACTTTTTCGGAGAACCGGGAGCTGGCAAATATTATATTTTTCTGAAAGAATTTGAATGAAGTTGACAATTTCTGGCGATTCTTTTAAGATAAAGGGAAAGTAAGAAGGGGGATTTTATTCATGGTACGTAAGGCACAGATTGAGATAAAAAAAGAGCTGCGCGGAGGCAAAGGTGAGGTGGAATTCCACCACATCCTGACAAAGGAAGAGCTGAACGGGCATGGCAGCATGTACGCGATGGTTCGTCTGAAACCGGGCTGCAGCATTGGATATCATCAGCACATCGGGAACACGGAACCATATTTTATTCTGGAGGGGAAAGGTACGTTTGTGGACAACGACGGCTCCAGAACAGAGGTCGGACCGGGAGATGCCTGTCTGATTGAGGTAGGCCAGAGCCACGCGCTGGAAAATAATTCCGACCAGGATCTGGTATTTATGGCACTTATTTACAATGAGTAAGGAGGATGCATTATGATGAATTTTGAGGAAATCAGTAAAAAGGTTAAGAAGTTCAGTCAGGATACTATGACGGAAGTCCAGAAGATGAACGAAGTGCGTCAGCTGAATGGTAAAGTAAGTGAGGAAAAGAAGTATTTAAATAGGCTTTATCTCGAGATGGGAAAGAAACTGTACGATAAATACAAGGATGCGGAGAACGCGCCAGAGGGGTTTGAGACAGAGTTTCGCAAGATCAGGGAGCGTTACAGCGTGATGGATCTGCTGCAGGATGAGATCCGCAAGGTAAAGGGCGTAGTGCTCTGCCCGTGCTGCAATATGGAAGTAGCGGCAACCGAGCGTTTCTGTTCGAACTGCGGCAATCGGATGCCGGAGCCGGTAAAGATTGAGGGAAAAGAGGACGCTGAGGTGATTGATTCAGCGGATGGCGAGACAAAAGCGGCGGATGCAAAAGCAGCGGAGCCGGTTGTGGACGTGGAAGCAGAAGAGGTAACGGAAGCAGATGCAGCAGAGGCAGAAGATGCAGCGGATGCTGATGTAACAGAGAAAATTGTAGAAGAAAGCGATGCCGCACAGCCGGATGAAGAAATGACAGAAGAAGTTTCCGGTGAGGATGCGGGAGAAGCGGCTGAGGAAGTACTGGAAGAGGCGAAAGAGACTTCGGAGAAGATCCCGGAAGAAGCTGGGGAAGCAGTCGAAGAGCCAAAGGAGGAAACTCCGGCTGATAAGACGGAAGAAGTAGCCGCAGAGGCAGATGAGGCGGCAGCTGCAAAGGCAGCGGAGCCAAAAGAGGAAGAATAATAGAAAGACATTAATTGAGTCAAGTAAGTCTCCTGCGGGGATGCAAGGCGTAATAAGAAGCAAAAAGGCAGTGGTGTGCGGAGAGAAATCGGTATCCCCCACTGGCATGAATCAAGTCAGAACCGGATTTTTTCGACTTGTCAGACTTCGGAAAAATACCGACTGTGAATTGAAACAACAAATAAAAAAAGCCACGGAAAGGTGTAAAAAATGGCATATAAAAAGGAAATCGATACGCTTGTCGGAGAGATTCTGGAAAGTTACGGAAGACACCCGGAGACATGCAGCATCAATATGAGAAACCGGGTAAATAAAGAAATCGTGATTGATATTCTGGAGGAGATCCGATGTATCGTATTTCCGGGATATTTTGAAGTAAAAAATCTGAATGAAGATTCGATCGAGTACCATGTGGGTGAGCTGTTGGAGGATATCAGTTACCGTCTGCGCAAGCAGGTAGCGAAGGCATTGTACCATACCGGGACAAAAAAAATTACGGATGAGGAAGTGCCGCAGGAGGCAGAGCGGATCGTAAAGGAGTTCTTAAACCGGATTCCGGCGCTCCGGGAGATTCTGGCGACAGATGTGCAGGCAGCATACGACGGTGACCCGGCGGCGTTCAATACGGACGAGGTAATTTTTTCCTATCCGGGCGTGTTTGCGATCACGGTCAACCGAATCGCACATGAACTGCATCTGCTTGGCGTACCGCTGATTCCGCGAATGATGACGGAGTATGCGCACAGCCTGACGGGAATCGATATTCATCCGGGTGCGACGATCGGGAAATACTTCTTTATCGACCATGGAACCGGCGTGGTAGTCGGCGAGACGACGGAGATCGGAGATAATGCGAAGATCTATCAGGGTGTAACACTCGGCGCGCTCTCGACGCGAGGCGGCCAGACATTGCGCAATACAAAACGTCATCCGACGCTGGAGGACAATGTGACGGTTTATTCAGGAGCTTCCATTCTCGGCGGTGATACGGTGATCGGGGAAGGCGCGGTTATTGGATCGAATGCGTTTATTACTTCTTCGGTACCTGGCGGTACGAGAGTCAGCATCAAGAATCCGGAGCTGCAGTTCAAGGATCGCAAGGAGCGCGGTGTGCAGATGACCGAGCTTGGTCAGGAAGGATTCTGGACGAAGGATAATGAGTGAGGCAGAAGCTGACAGCAGTCGATTGAAAAGAAAAACTGGATCGTCAGGAGCAGGGGATCAATCATGCACTGATATTAGCCGAAAAACTGTGAGATGCAGAGCAAATAAGATCAGCAAGACAGATGAGAGGAGCGTGTCCGAATGAAAGAACTGAAGAAAGAAAAACAGGAGCAGGGATGTACTGACGAGCAGGAAAATACAAAGTCTACGCCAATCAGCGAAACCTGGGCACAGGAGACGATCGAGGATCTGGATGATTTTATTGAGTCACAGGGGATTTATATCCGGCAGTGAAATGTAAAATAATTTTTCAGTTTGGCTGAAAAGATCGAGCGTTGCGGAGAAAAGCATTTTGCTGATGGGCAGCTGAAGAAGCCGGTATGATATTGACAGTCAGCGATGATGGAAACAATTGCAGCGTTAAGAGAAAAATATAATCTCCATATGAAGTTGAGCAGTATCAGTCAGAAGAGATTAGCGTCAGGTAAGGCCCTGTCCGCTGTTTTAAAGGCAGCAGATAGGGCCCTGTTTGTATTAGCCTCCGCTTTGATTGCTGCGCAGTGTCTGACTACAGGATTCGCTCTGCCACAAACATCAGCAGCGGAATTGTCACAAGCGACGCGATCGTCGTAAACGCATACAGTTCAGATGCATACCGGTAATTTTTCTGGAAACGTAAGGCAAAAGCGGTTCCGGTGGCAGCGACCGGGCAGGCGGCAGCCACGAGGATAGTATAGGCAACTGTAGACGGCAGATGCGCCGCGGCAAGTCCGACGAGCACAATGATCGGGAGCACAAGCAGCTTCAGCAACGAGATCAGGTACAGCTTCTTATTTTTCAGCATACCGAAAAGATCGGTCTGTGCCACGGAAATTCCGGCAATCATCATGGCGAGCGGAGTGTTCATCGAAGCCACATAGTTCATGGAATCGGCCAGCAGCGTCGGAATACGGATCTGTGCGAAAAACAGTACCAGACCGAGCAGACTGGAGAGAATCATCGGGGAGAGAAGTCCCTTCAGAAGCTCTTTCGGTGAAAATTTTCCGGTCATGACCATCATGCCATGCGTCCAGGAAAAAATATTAAATACAGTCATATAAGCAGTCAGGTAGAGAACGCCCTCCCCGCCAAGAATACTCTGTACGAGCGGAATTCCGATAAAGCCGCAGTTGGAATACATGGCAGCGAAGCGGTCAATGCCACAGTCTGGATTTCCTTTTGTGCGGATCAGCGCGGTGGAGAGAATGCAGCCGACGATATGAGTCAGAAACGCAGCCAGATAAGAAAGAAGAAGTCCATGAACCAGCTGCGGGCTGTAGTCCACCTGAAGGGATAAAATGGCGAGCATGGGATTGACGATCATCAAAAGCAGGTTGGCAAGCATTTTGTTGCCACTTTGGTCGATCAGCTTTTTGCGGTAACAGAAGATACCGAGGAGCAGCAAAAGCAGCATTTTTATAATCTGGTTTACTATAATGAGAAACATTGTGGTATAATTCCTTTTATAAATTTGAAGGATTGCAGAACAATCCGTGACATCATGATATTTTATTATCACATCATTTGCTGGCGCTGTCCAGTAGATTTTACAGAAGGAGGATCTTATGAAACAGATTATTCTTGCGTCGGCTTCCCCGCGCAGACGGGAGCTGCTCGAACAGATCGGGTTGGAATTTACCGTACTTCCGGCGTTAGGAGAGGAAAAGATTACAAAACAGATTCCGTCAGATGTTGTGGAGGAGCTGTCAGCTCAGAAAGCGGAGGTCGTGGCGGCACAGATCACAGATGGAATTATCATCGGAGCGGACACTGTGGTGTGCCAGAACGGTGAGATCATGGGGAAACCGAAGGATGAGGCGGATGCAATGCGGATGCTGAGACAGCTGCAGGGCGAGATGCATTCTGTTTTCACGGGCGTGACATTGATTGTGAAAGAAAATGGTTCCGTGATTTCAAGGCAGACCTTTTCACAGGAGACGCGAGTATATCTTTACGCGATGACAGATGAAGAGATTCAGGCGTATATCGCAACCGGTGAGCCGATGGACAAGGCCGGCGCATACGGAATCCAGGGACGCTTTGCCGCTTACGTAGAAGGAATCGAGGGCGATTACAACAACGTGGTCGGACTTCCGGTGTCTGCGGTATGGCAGGAGATTAAGGAGTACTGCATATGATGCAGAATGGAGGGCGCTTATGAGCTTCGCTGGAAAAGCGGTTCTCGCACTGTTCTGGCTGATGCTGGTGCCTTGGGGAGCCGGAACTCTGTTTTTCAGGAAAGAAAAAAAAATGTGTCACGGACAGAGTTTTCTGATCGGATATGTATTTCTGTTTTCTGTGACAGAACTTCTGACGCTGCCGGCGATCTGGCTGAAACTGCCGCTGCATGTGTTGTCGATCTGCTATGCGGTGATCGGAGTGGGGGCGGCAGGGGCCGGACTCTGGCACTGGAGAGAGAAATGTTTAGGGCAGGAAATAGACAGCAGTTTGTATGTTGGAGAAACAACAGAAACAGCTGATGATTTAGAAAAATACCTGCTTCAGAAAACAGATGAATGTCTGTCCGGCGATGAAAAGATAAAATCAGCCGAAGATTCAGATGCAGGAGCAGAAAAAAGATCCTGGTTTGCCGGGATGTGGGTGAATCTGCGAAACGTCTCCGCATGGTTTTGGATCGCGCTCATTTTAATCGCAGCGCAGATCTGCGTTGTCTCTCTTCTGGCGCACATGGATGCGGACGATGCGTTTTACGTCGCTACCGCGACAACTGCAGTTCATACGGACAGCGTTTTTGCAGTCAATCCTTATACAGGCAATGCGTACCGAAAGCTGCCGAGCCGCTACGTACTGTCGCCTTTTCCGATTTTTCTGGCCGTGATCAGCCAGCTGTGCGGCGGGCTGCATCCGGCAATTCTGGCGCATGCGATCTTTCCGGCTGTATTTCTGATCATGGCGTATCTCACGCTGTATCAGTTTGCGAAACTGTTTTTCCAAAAAGACGCAGATGCCAGAGGAATTTTTCTCATTCTTGGATGTGTGCTGACATGGTTTTCCGGATTTTCCGTTTATACTTCCGGAAATTTCCAGATGATCCGGATCTGGCAGGGAAAAGGACTTCTGGCCGCGGCGCTTTTGCCGCTTTCGATCTGGCTGTGTATGAAGATCGTGATGCAAAAGAAACCGGAGTTTCCCTGGTATTTTCTGTTGCTTACAAACGGAGCCTGCTGTCTCGTATCGTCGATGGGAATCATGCTTTCGCCGCTTGTGATGGGGATTTTTGCGGTGATGGGAGCCGTTCACTGCCGTGACCCGAAGCGAATTATAAAATACGTTTTGTGCTGCATCCCGTCGATCGTGCTCGGAGCAGTGTATGTGCTGATAAAGTGAAGGGGGCTGTCATGAAAGAAGTAATCAATTTAATTTTTTCGACCTGGCAGTCGTACTGGAATGGGAGCTGGTATCCGTATCTGCTGGCGGGGGCTGTGGTATTCATTCTAATCTGTCTGTTTCTAAATGGACAGTATAGTAGAAAAAAATACAAAAAATTCGGACAGGGTCCTGAAAAAGATGACAGCAAGTCTGATATTAAAAAAAAGAAGTCTGATCTTCAGGGAGAGAGTGTGATTCGTACAGGTTTTCAGACAGAAAATGCAGACGAGAAAACAGACATTGAAGACAGCATTATAAATAAAAAGAAGAGCGATGTTTGCCAGAAGGATACGGATAAAGTGTGCATAGAAGCGGAGGCCGGCACGATGGTCATTTACGCGCTCCTGGCACTGGCAGCTTTCTTTTTCCCGGTGAGCGCCTGGATTCTTCAGAAATGTATTGGTGCGGAGGTATACTGGCGCGTGCTGTGGACCGTCCCGGTGGTACCGCTTCTTGCGTATGTTGGCACGAAGCTGGTGCGGATGCCGAAGAAAAGGATTGTTCAGGCAGCAGTGCTTATTGTAATGCTTGGAGTGACGGCGGTTTCCGGAAAAAGTATTTATGAGGGCAATTACAGCCGGGTACACAATTACCAGCAGGTACCAGACGAGGTGGCGCATGTCTGCAATCTTATCAATGCGCATCGCGGCGACGGGGATGCACTGCTGGCAACGGACAATAATTTATCACCGTACATTCGAGTTTATGATGCATCGATTCGGATGCCGTACGGAAGACTTGGACACGGAGCAAAGGCAGAGATCGACCGAACGATTTACCATGACATCAATTTTGAGAGTGATAAATATGTCGAAATCGCAAAAAATGCGAAACACCGGGGATGCACCTACCTTGCGATCTGCATTTATAATGAAGAACAGCAAAGTGAGATCGAGGCAGAAGGATATGTGCTGCTGGATTTTGTGAATCAGTATGGGGTGTTCGCGTTGGAGGAGACGGAAGAATAAATTATTTTATAGCATGAGAAAAGCGCAGAGAAAAGAGTTGGTTGACTTGAATCTCTGCGCTTTTTGTAATTATATTTTGGAACAGGCATTTCATCAACAATCTATGCATCGATTTTACCAAAGTCAGGTAAGTCCGCTGCTTTAATTGCAGATATCCGATTTGACTGACGGAGAAAAATGAGAAAGCAAATTGTAAATATCTGTTTTGTCATGTGTAGAGTCCCTGCGTCAGCTTCGGATCGGAGCATGTCTGAAAAATGCGCTTACTCCTGCGCGGTCAGCTGCTTTAAATTTTCCTCACTGAAATAGTCGATGCGCATTGCATGGCGCACGTCGTCGAGGGTTTTTGCTGCTGTAGCGCGTGCTTTTTCACTGCCGGATTTCAGAATATCGAAGACATCCGCCGGGCGGCTCTCCCACATTTTGCGGCGCTCACGGATCGGTCCGAGTTCTGACTGCATGACGTTGTTCAGGAATTTCTTTACCTTGACATCGCCAAGACCGCCGCGCTGATAGTGAGCTTTGAGTTCATCGAGGTTCTGGTATTCCGGAAGAAATTCTGCGAAATGCTCCGGACGGCAGAAAGCATCGAGGTAGATGAAGACCGGATTGCCATCTGTACGGCCCGGATCCTGAACACGCAGATGGTTCGGGTCTGTGAACATGGACATAATCTTTTTGCGGACCTCTTCCGGCTCATCAGATAAATAAATGCAGTTGCCAAGAGATTTGCTCATCTTTGCTTTGCCGTCGATACCCGGCAGTCGCAGGCAGGCCTGGTTGTCCGGCAGGATGATCTGCGGATCGGTGAGCGTTTCACCGTAAACGGTGTTGAATTTGTGCACAATCTCCTTGCACTGCTCAAGCATCGGAAGCTGATCCTCCCCAACCGGAACAGCGGTAGCACGGAAGGCGGTAATGTCTGCCGCCTGGCTGATCGGGTAACAGAAAAATCCGACCGGAATGCTCGTCTCAAAACCGCGCTGCTGGATCTCGGATTTTACCGTAGGATTGCGCTGTACGCGGGAAACGGTAACGAGATTCATATAGTAAAACGTAAGCTCAGTGAGCTCCGGAACCATCGACTGGATAAAGATTGTGGATTTTTCCGGATCGAGTCCGCATGCAAGATAATCGAGTGCAACTTGCAGAATGTTCTGGCGCACTTTTTCCGGATGCTCTGCATTGTCGGTCAGCGCCTGTGCATCGGCGATCATGATGTAGATTTCATCGTAATTTCCGGAATTCTGTAACTGGACACGTCTGGCAAGAGAGCCTACGTAATGTCCGACGTGAAGGCGGCCGGTTGGACGGTCACCTGTTAAAATAACCTGTTTCATAATTTTAATGGAACTCCTTTCTGTAACCGGTACAGGATTAAGATTCCGGAACTGCGTCCGGATAAAAAACGTCTACAAGAAACAGCGCATTCGGCGGAGCCGTAAAACCGGCGAGAGAGCGGTCAAGACCCTCCAGAATCATCGGAATCTGAAAAGGCGCCCGATTCCCGGTGCCGACCTCGATCAGCGTGCCGGTGAGAATACGCACCATATTGTAGAGAAAACCGTCACCGTGATAACGGATGCGCAGGATTCCATCCTGTTCTTCGATTGAAATATCAAAAATGGTGCGCACCGTTGACTTTTTCATGTGACGATTGGCACAGAAGCTTTTAAAATCATGTGTGCCGATGAGATAAGAGGCAGCTTCTTTCATTTTTTCAATATTCAGCGGCTCTTCGATACGAAGAAGATAACGCCGGTCGAAAATATTTGCGACAGCTCCGCAGTCAATGCGGTACTCGTAAATCTTGCTTGTGGCGGACAGCCTTGCATGAAACCGCTCCGGCGCCTTTTCAACGGCAAGTACACGAATGTCCTGCGGAAGATACTGATTAAAATACTGTTGAATCTGCGAACAGGAATGGCGGCTCAGCATTCGTGGGATACGGTAATTGGCAATCTGGCGCAGTGCATGCACACCGGCATCGGTACGTCCGGAGCCGTTCAGGTCGACAGGTTCGCCGTAAAGCTGCAGCAGGATCGCTTCAAGCTTTCCCTGAATCGTGTCCGCTGTATTTCCCTGACGCTGCCAGCCATTGTAGCGGGTACCGTCATACTGTATCATAAGACAGAAATTCGCCATACATTTCCTCCTCTTTTTTCTGCTGTATGCCCGGATCCTTTCCTGCGCTTGTTCAGGCACAAAAAGATTTCGAGAATACATCTGTATGATAGGATAACAAGTTTGCGGGGGAAAATCAAGTGCGAAGGATGGTTTCAAGGGGAAATCGTGTCGGTTTCAGGTTGAAATAGGAGGGGGAAATCAGGTATACTGAGAGAAGTGCGGTGCCTCAGAACGGGAGAAAGTGACCGGGAAATGAGAGAGAAGAAATGAAGTGTCCGTTAAAACTGAAAAAGTGACCGCGAAAATGAAGAAAGTGACCGAAAAATGGACGTGGTAGAAGAAAATTTATACAGATAGAAAGAATGGGAAAAACCATGGAGGAGAAATCAACAGAATTTGAAGAAATAAACAGAAAAAAGAGGGAGGAAATTGAGCAGCAGCTTCTTGACCTCCCAATTGTGCAGTACGCGTGGCTGTCGGAAGAAGACATTCCATTTTCCGATCATGTTCGTGAAATCTGCCGGAAAGAATGTCCGCGCTATGGGAAGAGCTGGTCCTGCCCGCCTGGAGTTGGAACCGTAAAGGAATGTCAGGAACGATGCAGCCATTTTTCAGAGGTATTTGTATTTACGACGATCGCAGAGGTGGCGGATGTCGATAATCTGGAGGAGACTCTTGCGACGCGGCCGGAGCACGAGGCAGTGACAAAAAGAGTGCAGGAGATTCTGCATCCGTATTTTGGAAAAACGCTTGCGCTCTCTGCGCAGTCCTGTGAGATCTGCGAGAAATGTGCCTACCCAGATGGTCCGTGCCGTTATCCGGATCAGATGATGCCCTGTGTGGAAGGATATGGGATTGTAGTGCTGCCGCTGGCGGAAAAGGCAGGAATTGAGTTTATGAACGGAGCAGGGATCGTGACATGGTTTGGGATGGTGATGCTGTCGTCGGAGTAAAAGGTGGTGTCAATTACGGAAGGGGCTTCTGAAAGGGGTGTTAGATTCAAAAAATGTCCGATTTCACAGAAACACCACATTTTAATCACAATTCAGTCAAAGGAAGCCGTTATACTGTCAGCATAAAGTAAAGGAAAAGGATAACAGGAACGAAAGAAAGCAAAGAAAGGCTTCGGATGAATAAAACCGAATGCCAGAGTTTCCTGGGGTTTCTGAGGTACAAAGACAAGGAGGTCTTATATATGAAAAAACAGACATTGATTTCTCTTTTATGTGCAGGCGTTTTAACGGCAGGTGCAGTCACAGGACTGATGGGATTTGCAAATATTAATACTGCAACTGATATTTCAACTACAAGCGACAAGAAAGTGGAGCTGATTTCCAGTTCCGATATTGATACCGCTGAGGTTTCCACAGATGGTACGATTACAGGAGTCAGCGATGTGGCAGCGGCAGTGATGCCGGCAGTCGTATCGATTACAAATAAATCCGTGCAGGAGGTACAGAATTACTTCAGCAGATATGGATACGGCGCTCCGTCCTATACGGAGGAAAGCACGAGCGCAGGCTCCGGAATCATCATCGGACAGAACGACGATGAGCTGCTGATCTGCACCAACAACCACGTAGTAGAGAATGCAACCGAGCTTACCGTTGGTTTTGCGGATGACTCGGCATACGAGGCAGTAGTCAAAGGAACCGATGCAGCAAACGATCTGGCAGTTGTAGCAGTTAAGCTGGATGACATTTCTGATGACACGATGGATGCGATCAAGATCGCAGAGATCGGTGATTCCGATGAGCTGCTGGTTGGTCAGCAGGTTGTCGCAATCGGTAATGCACTTGGTTATGGCCAGTCAGTAACGACCGGTATCGTCAGCGCTCTGAACCGTACGATCGAGATCGAGGGCAACGAGCAGACACTGATCCAGACAGATGCAGCAATCAACCCGGGCAACAGCGGCGGCGCACTGCTTGACATGCAGGGCAGAGTCATCGGTATCAACTCCGCAAAGGCATCTGCAAACGGAGTTGAAGGTATGGGCTATGCAATCCCGATCTCTACGGCAAAACCGATTCTTGAGGATCTGATGAACAAGAAGACAAGAACCGAGACAGTCAGCGAAGAAGACAGTGCTTACATTGGAATTTCCGGTCAGGCAGTTTCAAATGAGATGTCAGAGCTGTACGGTATTCCGGAAGGAATTTATATCACAGATGTCAGTGAAGACAGCCCGGCAGAGGACGCAGGTCTGAAGAAGGGTGACATCATCACAAAGTTTGATGGCAGCAGTGTGACAAGCATGTCCGCTTTGAAAGAGACACTTGCTTACTATGCAGCCGGCGAGGAAGTTCCGGTTACCATCAGCCGCCAGTCCGGTGATGGATATGAGGAGCAGCAGGTTACTCTGACACTGGGTGCACTGGCAGATTATCAGAGTCAGGCAGACGACAGTAATTCAGGTAAGTAAAATACATTGAGATGGCACAACTTTAAAGTAATAGCGTATTGATGCAAAAAATAATTGCCAAATGATTTTTGGTAGTGTATAATAATCGCATGTGTGTGACGGAGCAGACATAGGTACCCGCGGCGCAGCCGCGGGTATTTTGGGTTATAAAGCAGATGGAGTACAGCCCGCCAAAGGACGACGTAATCTGCTTTGCTATAACCGGATATCCGTGAGGAGACGCGGTGGAGAAGACTGTGTTTTCTAAGTATACCGCATAAATTTATCAGGCAAGGGGGCCAATTCATATGTCTTACACAGAAGAGATCTACGAGAGAGTCGTAGCACAGAACCCGGGCGAGCCGGAGTTCCATCAGGCCGTAAAAGAAGTACTGGATTCACTGAAACTGGTGATCGACGCAAACGAGGAGCGTTACAGAGCAGTCAGCCTGCTTGAGCGTCTGGTAGAACCGGAGCGTATTATTTCTTTTAAGGTTCCGTGGGTAGATGATAATGGCAAGGTACAGATCAATAAAGGCTATCGTGTACAGTTCAACAGTGCAATCGGACCGTACAAGGGAGGCCTGAGATTCCACCCGTCTGTAAACCAGGGCATTCTGAAATTCCTTGGATTTGAGCAGATTTTCAAGAACTCTCTGACAGGACTGCCGATCGGCGGCGGCAAGGGCGGTTCCAACTTCGACCCGAAGGGAAAATCTGACCGTGAAGTAATGGCATTCTGCCAGAGCTTTATGACAGAGCTGTCCAAATACATTGGAGCAGATGAGGATGTACCGGCTGGAGATATCGGTGTAGGCGGAAGAGAGATTGGCTATTTATACGGACAGTACAAGAGACTGACCGGAAAATATGAAGGCGTGCTGACCGGAAAAGGACTGACCTGGGGCGGTTCTCTGATCCGTACACAGGCTACCGGCTATGGTCTTGTATACATTCTGGATGCAATGCTGAAAGAGCATAACATTGACATCGCAGGCAAGACTGTTGTTGTATCCGGTTCCGGAAATGTTGCAATCTACGCAACTGAGAAGGCACAGCAGCTTGGCGCGAAGGTCGTTGCAATGAGCGACTCCAACGGATATGTTTATGATCCGGAAGGCATCAAGCTTGACATCGTAAAAGACATCAAGGAAGTTCGCCGCGGCAGAATCAAAGAGTATGCTGAGGCAGTTCCGAGCGCAGTTTATACAGAGGGCAAAGGTATCTGGACTGTAAAATGTGACATTGCACTTCCGTGCGCAACACAGAACGAGCTGAACCTTGACGATGCAAAGGCACTGAAGGCAAACGGCTGCCAGGTTGTAGCAGAGGGCGCAAACATGCCGACCACCAGAGAAGCTACAGATTACATCCTTGAGAGTGGACTTCTGTTCCTGCCGGGCAAGGCATCCAATGCAGGCGGTGTAGGTACTTCCGCACTGGAGATGTGCCAGAACAGCATGCGTTTGAGCTGGACTGCAGAAGAGGTAGATGCAAAGCTCAAAGAAATGATGAACAACATCTATGCAAAGATTTCTGACGCAGCAAAGAGATACGGTGTAGAGGGCAACTACGTAGTAGGTGCAAATATTGCCGGATTTGAGAAGGTTGCAGATGCAATGATTGCACAGGGCACAGCACTGTAAAATTTGAACGCAGATCGCGAAGCGGATTGTGAATGTCCGCTTTACATCAAAACAGGATAAAAGGCAGATCGTCAGGAGCTGCCAGGGTGAGGACCGGAATTTCAGACCAGGGATTCCGGTTCTTTTTGCCTCAATTCAGGCAGATCCCACATGGGACTAAATGACTTAAGTTTTCAGCAAAATCGCTTGCGTAAAAAAAGGGCGTATTATATAATGAAATCGAAAAACTGTGTGAAACGAAATGGAAAATAGAAATGACTTGGGTAGAATGGACTGGAAGTGCAGGATTTCTGTGCTATTTTCTTTATGATATCAACAGTGTTACATGGAAAAACCGGCTGCTTCAGAGATTCTTTTTGCTTGGAACTCTGCTAGTGGCTTTTTCTAGTGCCGGAATTGTGGCAGATGGCTGGAATGTGATGAAAAATCAGCCGGTGCGCACAATTGTTTTTGGGCTTTTGGCATTGTTCTGGCTGGCACTTCTGGTATATACTCTGTTTTTTGCACTGCCGTTTCAGGAAACGTATCTGGAGAAGAATCAGAAAAGAAAAACCTACACGGAAGGAATGTATGCGCTGTGTCGCCATCCAGGAGTGCTGTGGTTCGCTCTTTTTTATCTGTCCCTTGCGTTGCTGCTTGGTACGTCATGTGCAGTAAAAACCGGCTGTCTTTTAACCGCCTGGGATGTGTGCTATATCTGTTTGCAGGATATGGTGATCTTCCCGCGGACTTTTTGCGATTATAAGGAGTATAAAAAAACGACGCCATTTCTCTTCCCAAATCGGAAAAGCGTGGGGAAGTGTCTTAGATTCTTCGGGAAGGAGAGAAAAAAATGAGCCTTGGTGAACGGCTGCAGAAGCAGGAGTACCGTGAAATCTGGAATCAGTACTGTGGATTTCTGGATTTAAGTATCAGTGAATACATGAATATTCAGAAGCGTTTGATGGAAGAACAGATGGAGCTTTTTTGCAGCTGCGGGCTTGGGGCATCAATTTTAAAGGGAAAGAAGCCGCGGACGATCGAGGAGTTTCGGAAAATGGTTCCTCTGACGACGTATGAGGATTATGCAGATATTTTGCTGCAAAAGCAGGCACAGAGCCTTCCCGGTAATCCGGTAATCTGGATTCAGACAACATGGGAAGGCGGAAAACATCCGACGAAGGCAGCACCGTATACAAGAAGTATGCTGGATACCTTTCGAAATAATGTAGTAGCGTGTCTTCTGCTGGCAACGAGCCGGGAAAAGGGACATTTTTCCTACGAAGAAGGAGACAAGATGCTTTACGGGCTGGCACCATTGCCGTACGCAACGGGGCTTTTGCCGCTGTTGCTCGGAGAGGAGACGGATATCCGGTTCCTGCCGGATGTAAAAGACGCAGTCAATATGACGTTTAGCCAGCGCAATAAGCTGGGCTTCAAGCTGGCGCTGCAAAAAGATGTAGAGCTCTTTTTTGGCCTCGGCAGTGTGGCATATGCGGTGAGCCAGAGCCTGACTGCAGGGGGAAGCGGAAACAGTGATCTGTCAGAGCTTTTGAAGTGTGAGCCGCATATGCTTTACCGCATGGCAAAGGCAAAGCGTCTCAGTAAAAAGGAAGGTCGTCCGATCCTGCCGCGGGACCTGTTTGGATTAAAAGGATTTATGGTGGCAGGCACAGACAACCGCTGCTATAAAGATGAGCTGGAACAGCTTTGGGGTGTCCGGCCAATGGAAATCTTTGCGGGGACAGAGCCATCCCTGATCGGTACGGAAAGCTGGACACGTGACGGGATGTACTTTTTTCCTGACAGCTGCTTCTACGAATTTATTACGGAAAAGGATATGGAGGAGCTGGAGGAGCACCCGGATTTCGTGCCGCAGACACTTCTGATGGACGAAGTGGCAGCCGGTGAAAAGTATGAGCTGGTACTGACTGTATTAAAGGGCGGAGCGTTTGCAAGGTATCGATGCGGGGATATGTACCGGTGCGTTGGGCTGTCAAACAGGGAGGATGGAACACGGATTCCACGGTTTGAATACATCGACCGTGTGCCTTCGATCATTGATATTGCAGGCTTTACAAGAATTTCAGAAAACGGGATCAAAAGTGCGATCCGCCTGTCTGGACTACCGGTAGCGGATTGGGTGGCAGCAAAGGAATTTAATGAAAAGAACCGTCCATTTTTGCATCTGTATGTGGAAGTGGAACGAGGTGCGTTCACGCAGCAGGCGGTGAGTGCTGAGATTTTAAAAGAAATATTGTCCACATATTTTAAATACATCGACCAGGACTACCGTGACCTGAAAAAGATTCTCGGGATGGATCCGCTGGTCGTGACAATTCTGCGATGCGGAAGCTTTGACGCATACAGGGAGAAAAAAGAAAAGGGAATCCGGCATATGAATCCTCCGAAGCGAGAACTGGCAGAGCTGATTCGGATGCAGGAGAGCAACTGGGAATACGGGCGGAGATAAAACGATGGGAACTTATGGATATATTTCATGCATAGCGCTTTTTTGTTACGTTTTCATGCTGCTTCTGATGCTGGCAGCACGAAGAAATAAGATCGCAAACAGCTTTCTGATTCTGCTCATTGCGATGATCTGCTGGACCGGCGGTTCACTTTTGATGAGAAATCTGTTCTGGCCCGGATATGTGTTTTGGTATCACGTATCCCTGTTCGGGCTGTTTGCGCTGCCGTTTGGGTATTACCGGTTTATCACAGAGTTCGCCGGCAAGACCAGAAAAGGGGGCTGCATCTTTTACGGTGCACTGTATTTGCTGCTGTTTGCATTGAATGTGCCGCACGGTCTTTTTCTGGCACCGCCGCAGCTGTTGCAGGAAAATGGAAGAACCGCGTTTGTCTATCGAACGAACTGGCACGTCGCTCTGCTCTTTGTGGCAGGTGGGCTGACCGTGGTACATATTTTGAGTGTGCTGCTGCGTTTTTGCCGGAAAAACCGGACGATGGGAAAACAGTTTCAACCGATTATTATCGGTATCTGCTTTCTGTTTGCAGGGCAGCTGGCGCTTTTAATACCTGTATTTGAGGGATTTCCGATTGATATTCTGGCGGGACTTGTCAATGCCTTCCTGATTTTGTATGCACTGATCAGGCGCAGGCTGTTTCAGCTGCGGCTTCTGGCGTCAGAGGGCCTGTGCTACGGTGTCGGACTTTTGCTGAATTTTGTCCTCTATTTCAATCTTTCTCCTTACCTGACGAAGGTACTGGAGCGAATCCTTCCGGAAAACTCCAGCTACGATTCCCTGGCATTTGCCGTCTGCTTTCTCGGCACGGCGATGCTCCTCGCGTTTGTATGGCGGGAGATTATGAAGAACGTGTTTGTAAAGGAAGAGCTGCAGCAGGCAGAGGATCTGAAAAATTTCAGTGAAGCGGTATCAAAGAGCCTTTGTGTACGCGAGATTTTAGGTGAGATTATCCGTGTCATTCAAAGGACAATTCAGGTGGAGGGAATTTATATCTGCATCCAGCAGTTGCCGGATGGTGATTATCAGACGGAATACAGCGACCGTCCGTTGGATGACCGATCATTTGTCCTGAAAAAGGACAACCCAATGGTATGCTGGCTGAAAAAAAGCGAAGGCATTTTGATGCGTGAATTCCGCACAACAGTTGAGTACAAGGCGATGTGGGAGACAGAAAAAAAGCAGCTGAGGGACCGGAAGATTGAAGCCTGCATTGGACTGAAGGACGATGAGGAACTTGTGGGTGTCCTTCTCCTTGGAGAGAAGAAGGGCCGCAAAAAGCTGGATAATAATGATCTTAAATTGATGAACTCCATTGCCTCTGTGGCTTCGATTGCGATCAAAAACGCAAGGCTGTATGAGCATGCATATTATGAAGCGAGAACGGACGAGCTGACAGGTCTTTTGAACAGGAAATATTTTACAGAAGTACTGAATGAAGAATTTGAAAAAAATAAAGATGGATCTCTTGCGCTGGTGTTGATCAATCTGGATGATTTCAAGCTTTACAATCAGCTGTACGGGACGAGGCAGGGCGATGAGACGCTGCGTCAGGTAGGTGAGGTAATCCGGGCAAGTGTAGGGGAGAATGGATATGTGGCGAGATATACCGGAAAGGAATTCGCCGTTTTACTTCCCAAATACGATGTTTACGGGGCAAAAAGTCTGACGGAATCCATCCAGAAGCAGATTTTCTATATGAATCAGCACTCGGCGGACTGTAAACTGAAGGTGCTGACAATCAGTGCGGGAATCAGCGCAGCGCCGTACGCAGCACGGACCGTCAAGGAGCTTCTGGAGAATGTGGATATGGCCGTTTATCATGTAAAACGAAACGGCAAAAACGGAATCAAGGTATTTGATACCCTGATCCAGGAAAATCTGACCGCAAAAGAGGAGCAGACCGATCACGAGCATATTTATCAGGAGTATGAATCCACAATCTATGCGCTGACGGCAGCGATTGACACGAAGGATCACTATACCTTCCAGCACTCCAAAAATGTAGCTTATTATGCAGCTGAGCTGGCCAGGGCACTGAATCTGAATTCCGATGTGATCGAGATTGTACGGCAGGCGGCACTGCTGCATGACATCGGCAAGATCGGCATTCCGGAAAGTATTTTGAACAAGCCGGGCAAGCTGACAGATGAGGAATATGAGGTGATCAAAGGCCACGTCGAGGCATCAATCGGAATTATCCGTCATCTGCCATCTCTGGATTATGTCATTCCGGCGGTCATTGGCCATCATGAACGTTACGACGGAAAAGGCTATCCACGGCGGATCGCGGGAGAAAACATTCCTCTGACTGCACGAATCCTGTGCGTGGCAGATTCCTTCGATGCAATGACTTCAAAACGGTGCTACAAGGAGGGAATTCCGGTAGAACGTGTGCTGAAGATTTTGCGGGAGGAAGAAGGCCGCCAGTTTGATCCGAAGCTGGCTCGCGTATTTGAAGGTCTGGTCGAAAACGGAACCATACATGTAGTAAAAGAGCCGGCTGTTTGACACCGGCTTGTTGCGACCTATCAGGGTGCATATGAGCGGTTCTGCGAATCATCAAAATAACAAAAGCGAATAAGAAGTAAAAGAATTCCTCCAAAACGGATAAGTGAAAAAGAAAAGACCCAGAAAACAATGCAGACTGTAAAGCAGAGGTTTACCAAAAAGAAAGTGAGGAAATGTTATGTGTACAGCAGCAACGTATCAGTCGAAGGATTTTTATATGGGAAGAACACTGGACTATGAATTTTCCTACGGGGAGGAGATTGCGGTGATGCCAAGAAATTATCCTCTTTCCTTCCGTTATGATGGAAAACGGGAGCATCACTACGCAATGATCGGAATGGCGCATATGGCTGGGCTTCCGCTGTATTATGATGCGGTAAATGAAAAGGGGCTTGGCATGGCCGGGCTGAATTTTGTGGGAAACGCAGTTTATCAGGAGCCGAAGGAAGGGTGCCGGAATATAGCTCAGTTTGAATTTATTCCGTGGATTCTTTCGCAGTGTGCGGATCTTGCGGAGGCGAAAGCACTTTTAAAAGAAATGAATCTCACCGGGACGCCGTACAGTGAACAGCTTCCGGCGGCGCAGCTGCACTGGATTATCGCGGATAAGACGGGAGCAATCACGGTGGAGTCGATAGCAGACGGGCTGAAGGTCTACGAGAATCCGGTCGGTGTGCTGACGAACAATCCGCCGTTTGAGACGCAGATGTTTCTGCTCAACAATTACATGCATTTGTCGGTAAAGCAGCCGGAAAATCATTTTTCGGAGCAGATTCCGCTGCAGACGTACAGCCGTGGCATGGGTGCTCTGGGGCTGCCGGGAGACCTGTCTTCTGCATCCAGATTTGCAAGAGTGGCGTTTACGAAGCTGCATTCTGTGTCCGGTGAGTCGGAGTCGGAGAGTGTCGGTCAGTTTTTTCACATCCTCGGATCGGTCGATCAACAGAGGGGCTGCTGCGAGGTAGCGGAAGGAAAGTATGAGATTACAATCTATACGTCCTGTTGGAATGCACAGAGGGGAATTTATTATTACACGACGTATACGGGACACCAGATCACGGCGGTAGATATGCACCGGGAGGATCTGGATGGTACGGTGGTGGTTTCCTATCCGATGCTGCAGAAGGAACGGATTTACTGGCAGCAGACAGTCAGATAAAAATATGCAATTCCCGAAAAAAACATCCCCCGACGGGGCTTCCGTGGGGGATGTTTTTCTGTTATAGTCTTTGACATAAGTTGGTGAATGTGCGCAGTTCGCCATATGGCCGGGCAGAACAATCGAACCCGGAATGCCGGCCTCATAAAAAACGAAAAAGGAGACCTTGAAACAATGAAAAAGTCTGTTTTATTTTTTGCTGCATTTGCGGCTGTGTTTGGAATGAATGTCTGTAGTGCTTCCGCATCTACTCTGGTATATGGAAGCGGCGATTATACGAGAATTAATCCGGCGATGGATGAGCACGGAGA
This sequence comes from Lachnospiraceae bacterium, assembly GCA_029225065.1. GTDB lineage: Bacteria > Bacillota > Clostridia > Lachnospirales > Lachnospiraceae > Choladousia. The sequence continues at coordinate 25,405 of JAQXVT010000050.1, forward strand.
GATCAACATTCTGCTGTTTAACGGTCTGACGGCGCACGACGGAGAAAATCAGATCGTTCCGGGACTGGCAAAAAGCTGGGAATTTGACGAGAATACCTGCACCTATACGTTTCATCTCGAGGAGGGCGTGAAGTGGCATGACGGGGAGGATTTTACAGCGAACGATGTAAAGTTCACAATCGAGTCGATCATGGATCCGGACAATGGATCAGAGAATGCGCCGAATTATGAGGATGTGGAAAAAATAGAGGTCATTGATGACTATACGATCTCATTTCAGCTGGATGCGCCGAATGTAGCATTTCTGGACTACATGACGATGGCAGTCCTGCCGGAGCACCTGCTGGAGGGCGAGGATATGCAGGAATCGGATTTCTTCCGTCATCCGATCGGTACCGGTCCGTACAAGCTGGCAGAGTGGGATGAGGGACAGGCAATCACGCTGGAGAAAAATGAAGATTACTTTAAGGGAGAGCCGAACATTGATGAGGTGATCTTTAAGATTGTCACGGATGACAATGCAAAAGCGATGCAGATGCAGTCCGGCGAGCTTGATCTGGCGCTGCTCACACCGAAGGACGCACAGCTCTTTGCAGGTCAGGACGACTATACCTGCTACGATATGAAGACCTCCGATTACCGCGGTATTCTGTTTAACTTCTGGAATGAGTACTGGACGGAAAATAAAGACATTATCCCGGCAATCTGCTACGGCATTGACCGCGAGGCAATCGTTCAGTCGGTGCTGCTCGGTGAGGGCATGACGGCGTACGGTCCGCTGCAGCGCAACATTTATAATAATGAAGATGTAGAGCATTATGATTATAATCCGGAAAAGGCAAAAGAAGTGCTGGAATCCGTGGGATGCACGATGGGCGAGGACGGATTCTATTATCGAAACGGCGAAAAGATCGGTTTTGTGATCAGCGTTGGCGCAGGAGATCAGGTGCGTGTGGATATCGCGCAGGCCGCAGCACAGCAGCTTAAGGAGATCGGAATCGATGTCAGTGTAGAGGTACCGGCGCAGGTTGACTGGAGCGGACAGATGGCGTATCTGATCGGCTGGGGCAGTCCGTTTGACGCAGATGATCATACTTACAAGGTGTTTGGCACTGATAAGGGAGCCAACTACTCCGGTTATTCCAATGCACTGGTTGATCAGTATCTGACGGAAGCGCGCCAGTCTGATGATCCGGAGGTGCGTGCCGAGGCATATGACAAGTTTCAGGAAGAGCTGGCAAAGGACCCGGCGTTTGCTTTTATCTGTTACATCGATGCGAATTATGTGGCGAAATCGTCAATCGAAGGTATTTCGGCGGATACCGTTATGGGACATCATGGCGTCGGAATCTTCTGGAACATTACTGACTGGACGATCGCGGAGTAAGAAGCGAAAGCGGATTGCGAATATCCGCTTTACAAAATGGGAACAGAAAATAGAAAGAACAGTATGGACGAATTATTGAAAGTAGAGCATCTGGCGGTAAGCTTTCAGACAGATGCAGGGGAACTGGAAGCAGTGCGGGACGTAAGCTTTTCCCTGCGTCCCGGAGAGGTGCTGGCGCTTGTCGGTGAATCGGGCTGTGGAAAGAGCGTTCTGTGTAAGTCAATTATGAGGCTGCTGCCGGAAAAAGCAAGAATAAAAAGCGGGAGTATCCGTATCAATGATACGGATATTTCTGCGTATAAGGAAAAAGAAATGCAAAAGCTGCGAGGACGGCTGTTTGCAATGGTATTTCAGGATCCGATGACCTCCCTGAACCCGACTATGACGATTGGAGCGCAGATTGCGGAGGCGGTTCTGGTGCATCAGCCAAAACTGAAAAAAGAAGCGGTACAGAAGCGTGTGATAGAGCTGATGGAGCTGGTAGGAATTGATCGCGCCAGGGAGCGGGCAAAGCTGTATCCGTGGAATTTTTCAGGTGGAATGCGGCAGCGCAGTGTGCTGGCAATCGCGCTTGCATCGAATCCGGAGATCCTGATTGCGGACGAGCCGACGACAGCGCTTGACGTGACGATCCAGGCGCAGATTTTAGATCTCTTAAAGGAGATTCAGCAGCGTCTTGGCACGGCGACAATCCTTGTGTCACACGACCTTGGTGTGGTGGCGCGCGTGGCGGACCGGGTGGCAGTGATGTATGCGGGAAAAATCTGTGAAATTGGCACCGCGGAAGAAATCTATTACGATCCGAAGCATCCATACACAAAAGGGCTTTTGCGGTCGCTTCCGGCACTCTCGCGCGGAAAAGAGACGCTGCATACACTTTCAGGGATGCCGCCGTCGCTTGTCCGTCCGCCAAAAGGTGACGCATTTGCGTGCCGCAATGAATCTGCACTTGCGATTGATTATGAGCAGCAGCCTCCGATGTTTCGGGTATCGGATACCCATTATGCGGCGACGTGGCTGCTCGATGAACGGGCGGCAAAGGTGCGGCAGGAGCTGGAGAGGCGTGAGCAGGCAGAGTCAATGCCGAAGGAAAAAGAAGAAAAAATTCAGAAGATAGACGGTGAAAATACCTTCTCCGACCTCCTCCTTGATGTTCGTCATCTTACGCAGGTATTCCCGCTGACGAAAAAACTGGCGGTGCGCGCTGTGGATGATGTTTCCTTTCAGATCAGAAAGGGCGAGATCTTTGGTCTGGTCGGAGAGTCAGGTTCAGGAAAATCAACGGTTGCACGCTGTGTCATGAATATTTACCGCCCATCCGGAGGGCAGATTATTTATCATGGAATTGACACAGGAGACCGCATAGCAGTGCGGAAAAATCGTGCACTCCTGCAGCAGGAGCGTCAGATGATCTTTCAGGACTCTGCGTCAAGCCTGAACCAGCGAATGAAGGTGGCGGATATTGTGATGGAGCCGATGAAGCTGGCGCATCGCAGACCGCCGCGTGGCTCTTACCGGGCAGAGGCGGCATATCAGCTGAAATATGTCGGACTGGATGAAGCCTGTCTCGATAAGTATCCGTCTGAGCTTTCCGGCGGGCAGCGCCAGCGCGTGGCGATCGCACGTGCCGTCAGCATGGAGCCGGAGCTTCTGGTGGCGGATGAGCCGATCGCTTCTTTGGATGTGTCAATTCAGGCGCAGATTGTCAATCTCTTCCGTCATCTGCAAAGAGAGCATGGCTTTTCGATCCTCTTTATCGCTCATGACCTGGCAATGGTAGAGTTCCTCTGCGATCGTGTCGGCGTGATGTACCACGGGCGTCTGATCGAGGTTGCGCCGTGCCGTGAGCTGTATCGGAATCCATTGCATCCGTATACGCAGGCACTGCTTTCTGCGATTCCGCTTCCGGATCCAAAGCGCGAGCGTGAGCGGAAAATGACGGAATTTGCGCAGAAATATGAGACAGCAGGCGTGATGGTGGAAGCGTCCGCCGGGCACTTTGTACTGCGGTAAAAATCAGAGCGTGTTTGAGCACAGATAAGTTCTCGTCCTTATTTGGATAAAATTGTGACGCATATTTTGCAGAAAGGATGTCGTCAACCATGCATTCCTGACAGAAACGAATCAGAAAAATTTTCGTTGAATCAAATGCCTGGCGACAGTCAGATATATGAAAAAAAACAAAGTATGGTACGTAACGAAAAAGCTCCTGATCTTTGTGGTCAGCCTGCTGCTTTTGTCGGTTATTACCTTTTACATTTCAAGGCTTGCGCCGGGTGATCCGCTGGTATCGTATTACGGCGACCGGGTGGAAAAAATGAGCACGCAGGAGCGGAACTGGGCAGAAGAGAAGCTTGGGCTGCATGAGCCGATCACGGTTCAGTATGTCCGCTGGCTTGGCAATGCATTGCATGGAGAGTTCGGAATTTCCTATAAATATAAAACAGACGTGCTGGAAGTAATCGCAGGCAGAATCGGGAACACACTGATTCTGGGCGGTGTCGGTTTTATTCTTATTTTTGTGCTGGCACTGCTGCTGGGCGTCTGGTGTGCGTGGTACGAAGACCGCCTGCCGGACCGGATTGTCTGCCGCATCGGAACTGTGACGAGCTGCATCCCGGAATTTTGGATGTCGCTGCTGTTTATTCTGGTTTTTTCGGTACAGCTTCGCCTGCTGCCAAGCAGCGGTGCATACAGCATCGGAAAAAGCAATGATATCCTGGATCGGATCCGGCATCTGATTCTGCCAATCACGATCGTGGTACTGGGGCATCTGTGGTATTACGCATATATGGTTCGCAACAAGCTGCTTGAGGAGGTGCGCTCAGATTATGTCCTGCTTGCAAAATCAAAGGGGCTTGGAAAGAAAAAAATTCTGTTCGGTCATTGCCTGCGGAATATCCTGCCGTCGTATCTGAGTATCATGGCAATCTCCGTGCCGCACGTGCTCGGCGGCACATATATCATTGAGACGGTATTTTCGTATCCGGGCATCGGTACACTCTCCTATGAAAGCGCACGTTATAAGGATTACAACCTGCTTATGGTGCTGTGTATTCTCTCCGGAGCGATCGTCATCCTCTGCAATATGATTGCACAGGCCATCAATGAGCAGATCGATCCAAGAATCCGGGCAAACGAGATGACAGAAGAATCGGAGGTGGTGAAGCAATGAGATTTTTGAGACATCACCTGTATGACGGCGGAGGAGAGCCGGAAGACGATCTTTTTGAAAGGAACCGAAAAGAAGCTTTTGAAAATGCAAAGATAGAGATTAATGAAAAATCACGGGAATCAGGGGAAGCACTCAAAAAAGAGGAACACAACGATGCGTTCCGGATCGTCGGCATTCAGCCAGATACGACGGCTTTGGCGCCTCTGAAAAAGAAGTGGTACAAAGACAAGCCGATACTTTCGATGGTGTTCCTTGCACTGGTCATCGGCGGCTGTCTGTGCTGTGATCTGATCATGACAAAAAATCCGACCTATATGGATCTGATGAATTACAATCGTGCGCCGGATCGGGAGTTTTTATTTGGTACAGATACAATGGGGCGGGATATCTTCTCAATGATCTGGTATGGAGGACGTATTTCACTGTTTATCGGACTGTTTTCTACACTGATTTCGACCGTAATTGCGGTCGTATTCGGCGGGATCAGCGGCATTGCACCGCAGTGGCTGGATACGCTGCTTATGCGGCTGACCGAAATTCTTCTGAGCATCCCAAATCTGCTGCTTGTAATTTTGCTGCAGGCCATCCTTGGGACAGCAAACGTAGTGACAATCTCGATTGTGATCGGTGTGACGAGCTGGCCGAGCATTGCAAAGGTCGTGCGCACCGAAGTGCGCCAGATCAGAAGCAGCGAGTACGTGATTGCATCGAGATGCATGGGCGGCGGATTTTTCCACCTGCTGTGGCATCATCTGGCTCCGAATTTCGTCTCCTCAATCATGTTTATGGTTGTGATGAATATCCGCAGCGCAATCGTATCCGAATCCACGTTGAGCTTCATGGGAATCGGTCTTCCGCTGGAAATTATTTCCTGGGGAAGTATGCTTTCTCTTTCCGAAAAAGCGCTTCTGACCGGCTCGTGGTGGATCATCCTGATTCCGGGTGTATTTTTGGTAGTTACATTGCTGTGCATGACAGAGGTAGGAAATTATCTGAGAAGACAGGTGAATCAGAAAGAACGGAATCTGTGAAAATTTGTGCAGCGGAGATTCGCAATCCGCTATGCTGCCTGCAGGATTATAAGAAATAAGCTGATAAGGGGATCGGCCCATAAGGGGATCGGCTCATAAGGGATCAGCCCATAAGGGGATCGGCCCATAAGGGATCGGCCCATAAGGGATCCTCCCGCAAGCGGGCCCCTCCTTATGGGATTAGATATTATACTCGTAGTCATCGCGCAGTACCCGGTGCAGGAACTGCGAGGTCCGCTCTTCTTTTGGGCGGGTGAAGATCTCGCGGGGAGAGCCTTCCTCTACGACGACCCCTCCGTCCATGAAAATGACGCGGCTGGCTACCTGCTGGGCGAAGGTCATTTCATGGGTGACAACGATCATGGTCGCACCCTCACGTGCGAGATTTTTCATAACATTTAAAACCTCACCGACCAGCTCCGGGTCAAGTGCGGAGGTCGGCTCGTCAAAGAGCAGGACATCCGGGTTTACTGCGATGGCTCTTGCAATACCAACGCGCTGCTGCTGACCACCGGAGAGCTGGGAGGGATAGTAGTCATAACGCTCCGATAAGCCAACCTTATCGAGCGTTTTTTTTGCGATTATTTCGGCCTCTTTTTTCGGAACCTTGCGTGCAATGACAAGCCCCTCCATCACGTTCTCAAGAGCTGTTTTATTCTGGAACAGGCTGTAGTTCTGAAATACGAAGGCTGTTTTTTTGCGGACCTGATTGACGGTGGATTTTGACGCTGTTTTCAGGTCTGTGTGAATCTCATCAAAATCCATGGTGCCCTGATCTGCGCGCTCCAGAAAGTTCAGGCAGCGCAGCAGCGTCGTTTTTCCTGAGCCGCTCGGACCGAGGATGACGATGATATCTCCTTTTTCTACCTTGAGATCAACGCCGCGCAGCACGTGGTTGGCGCCGAAGGATTTTTGCACATTTTTGACTTCAAGCATAAGAAACCTCCCTGTGAGTGAAAGCAGATTTCGATATCCGCTTTATTCAGATTTTGCGGTGTGCCGGATCTGATGGCCTGTGTTATCTGGCGGATGCCATATGACGGCGATATGCAGATGCGGCATTTTTTTCGTGCCTCTGAGCGGCAGTATTTTTATAAGAAGAAAGCGCGTGCTCCAGAAGGTGAAAAAGGAGCTGCACAAGTGAGCACAGCAGGATGTAAACGAAAAAGATCACAAGATACGCTTCCAGGTAATTGTAACCGAATGATGCGTCGATTTTTGCGATCGCGGTGACATCCTTTACGGTCATCATAAATGCGAGTGACGTGCTTTTCAGAAGATTCACAGAAGCGTTGCACAGATTCGGCAGTGCTGCGGTGAGCGCCTGCGGAAGAATGATGCGCACGTAAGCCTGACGGGCGTTTAAGCCGATGGAAAGTGCTGCTTCCAGCTGTCCGGCCGGGACAGTGGAGAGTGCCGATCGGAAGACCTCGGAGAGGACTGCCGTTGTATTGAGGGTGAAAACGATGTAAGCGTAGATGATCGGATCGGTGCGGAAAATATTGAACGAGAGTCCGAGCACATTTCGGATGATATAATTTAATGTGGTCGGGAGCAGGCTGTAGAGAAAAAGAATCTGCAGAACGACCGGCGTTCCACGGATGAACGAAACATAAACGGTGATGATTCTGCGGGCAATTCCCCAGCCGGAGGATTTGGACAGTGCCATAAAAAATCCGATCGGGGAGGAGAGCAGAAGCGTGATGATGGTAAGCTTCAGCGTAGTAGGAATTCCGTGAAGTACATCAAGAAAGGTTGTCCACATAAAAGCGGTATCTAACTGCATTTTCTCACCTCCGTATACACCTGGCCGTTTCGGCCTCTGGAAAGCTGCAGCTCAAGCGCGCCGAAGCCTTTTTCTACCAGAATGGTCAGCGCCCAGTACAGAAGGAAGAGTGCAAGATAGACCTCCAGACTGTAGGAGCCCTGATTTTGACCAATGATCAGCTGTCCCTTACCCATGATGTCGATCAGTCCGATCGTGTAGGCAAGAGAGCCTTCCTTCATAAGGCTGATCAGAGAGTTGGTAAAATTTGGAATCACGACGCGTATGCACTGTGGGAGCACGATCCGCCGAAACGCCTGAAACTCTGTCAGTCCGATGCTGACGGCCGCCTCGCGCTGCCCTTTGTCGATCGCTTCATAGGCGGAGCGGAAGCCCTCGGCCATATTTGCGGAGAAAAGAATGGAAAACGTCGTGATCACGAAAAAGCCCTTGCTTGCGTCATTGATATTGATGCCGAACCACAGAAGAAACTCCGGCAGACCGTAGTAGACGATGAAAAGAAGTACGATCGACGGAACACAGCGTGTAAGATAGATGTAAAGGTTGGCCAGAGCTGCGCCGACCTTTCTTTTCCGGATTTTTGCGGCTGCTAAAAGCAGTCCGAACAGACTTCCGAAAAATACTGTGCCGATCACCATTTCTGCGGTGACAAGAAGATATGGTATGAGCTGCGGCAGCACCTCAAGAATGTAGGCCGGATGAAACGGACGCATAATCGGCCCTCCCTTCGAAATTGAGCCAGATGACGGGAAACCCGCCATCTGACGATGTGAAATATCATAATCCTGCAATCTTATAAGGAATCCTGTGTCAATGGGAGGATGTCTTATGGGCTGCCTGTTTTATTCTGTCAAAGAGGATATTCGCAGCCTCGCAGGTGACTTGCTTGACTCGGTTTAATTACAGCTCGTCGCCGATCTGGTAACCCTCCGGTACGTAGTCAAACAGGCTGTATCCGAAATATTCCTGCTGCAGTTTTTCCAGAGTACCGTCTGCTTCCAGCTGTTCCCATGCCTGGTCGTAAGCGTCTGCCAGTTCCTGGTTGCTGCTGTTGAAAAGCGGCCAGGTCGGGATGCCCTCATACGTTACGTAGCTTAACTGATCTGCGTACTGGTGATATTCACCGTCCTCTGATTCAACGTTTGCCTCAAAGGATGTCTTGATGTTGAAATATGCATCATAGCGGCCCTCCAGCACCCACTGATAAGCGTCGGCCGCCTCAAACTGGTCGCCGGCAATCAGGTCGATCGGCTTGTCCGGATGATTTTTGTTGTAATTGTCAACGATCGCGTACTGTGCATTCTGTGCGCCGATCGGGACAAGGCTGCCACTGTAGTCGGCAAAGGATTCGAGGTCAGTAATCTTGTCCGCATCCTCACTGCGGATCACGATACCGATAATGCTGGTGCCGATGTAATGCTGCGGAAATACAAATTTATCCGCGCGGGCCTCGGTCCACCAGACACCTTTTGTGCCGACATCGTATTTGCCGGATTCCACGCCGATGAGCAGGTCATCATCTGTCGTGCCGACGTATTCAAATTCATACTGATCGAGCAGTTCATCCACTGCTTTAAGTACAGCAACCTCGTAGCCGTCGGATTCCCCGTTTTCATTGATAAAATCATAAGGCTTGTAGGCCTGGGTATGGGCAACGGTCACCTTTGTGACACCATCCTCTGCGGCAAAAGCGGCCGGAGCGAGAATGGAAGATGCGAAAACAGAGAGAGAAGCGAGAAATGCAAGCTTGCGAAATGATGTATGAGTCATGATAAAAGTCCTCCTTATTTATAAGTATGTACCTGAAATTTTTTATAAATGAGTCACTCTGACCGGAGCTGCCGGTAAATTATCGGCCGTACTCCTGTGCAGCCTCGCGCACCCAGTTTAAATGTTCGATCGGTGTGTTCTCAGGAATTGTGCAGTCGGCACCGAGGATGACACCGGTCGTACCGGCTTCGTCGAGCAATCGCTTTGCTTCTGCCTGAATTTCTTCCTTTGTGCCGCGGTACAGGACACTGTTTTTAGTATTGTCGAAGCCACCGATTACTGCGCGGCCGCCGAAAAGTGCTTTGCCCTCTTTGAGGGAAACTTCTTCGACAACAGCGGCCCAGTTGATGACTTTTACATCATAGTCCTTATAAATGGAGAGGTTATTTCGCGCGCCCTCATAGCCGCAGATATGTAAAATGTTATAGTCGCTCACAGCATTTGCGGCATTTAAGACACCCTGTTCACTCGGTGTGATGAGTGTGTGGTATTCTTCCGCGGTAATAGTCGGGTCCTGAATGTTTTTGGTACTCAGATAGATGCCGTCTGCCTTGCCATCGGTGATAATCTTTACCGCCAGCTTTGCGAGGTCCTGCTTAATCACATTTAAGGCATAAGCAAGCTCCTGCGGTGCTTCCTTCACAAGCTTTGCAAGTGTCAGCTGATTGCCGGAATCCTCAAGTGCGAAGCCAAGCACAGTGACCGGGGCAAAAAGGTTGTAGAAGGTGGCTGTCTCGCCGTGGAGCCGGTCGGTCAGTTCCTTTACAAGGGAAACCTGCTGGTCGATCCATTCGTCCACAAGGCCGCTCTTTGCTTTTTTCAGATCCTCCACGGAAGTGATGGTTTCCAGCGTCGGATTTGGATAATGAAAATATCCGTCACTCATCAGCTTTACAAAATCAGGATGGAATTCATCGAAGTACTTCTGGTGTCCTTCGATATTTTTGCGGCGGACCTCCGGATCATTTACGAAAAGCTGATCCGGTGCGAAGTGAAACCAGAAGCCGACCGGTACGCGGGTTGTTTCCTTATTGTCAAATGCATCAAATACAAACTGCTTGCTCATAATAAAAATCCTCCTCAAAATAAATGATAGAAATATCTGGTCTGAAACCAGTTTTAAAAGTACAGTGGAATATAAAAAAAACAGGCCATCAGGCCTGCCGGATTCTTCTTTGCCGTTTTCCTCTGCTGTGGAAAGTCAGCGAATCGTATATTCAGACTCTGGTGTGCGTTTATTCTTCGGTTTTGGGGTAGCAAAACAAGACATGCAACACATACACATACACATGCCTTCCATACACATCAGATTCATCATAGTTGCAGCTTTTGTCTGTCTCATTTTTACTCCTCCTTCTGGATTTTTACTGAATTTTTATATTCCTAGTTTCCATACAAGAATGGTATGAATTAGGTTGAGAGAATAATAGCACAGAAGAGAAGGGTTGTCAACAGGAAAATAGAGAAAATTTTGAATCTGGACGAAAACGACTCCTACATTGCAAATGCGAAAAATTTGTAGTACCTTATGTAGAGAAGAAGCAATATATGGGAGGTAGACAAAAATGGAGGAAGTACTTCGAATCACCGTTCGGCTCGAGGAGATTTGCGAAACAAAAGGGCATTTGGGGAGCGCACGTATGATCGCATTTTCCGGGGAGGCGGATGGGCCTTATTTTACAGGAAAAATATTGCCGCACGGAGTTGACACGCAGACGGAAAAAACAGGGGAGACGATGCAGCTTTCTGCAAGGTACATGCTGTCAGGCACGGATCATACCGGACAGCCCTGTCGTCTGTTTATTGAAAACAACGGGACAGAGGACAAAAACGGAATTGTGACGAGCCCGCAGATCTATACGGACAGTGAGGCGCTGGCATGGATGGAAAAAGCCGTGCTGACGGGGAGCGTAGAGGGCTGCGGAGAAAATCAGGTTGTGATTCACATCAGAAGGGCCGAAGCGCAGCAATACGCCTTTCGCGTGGAGAAGTGCAGCATTGCAGTGGGAGACAACCGGATTTTTGCGTCATTGTATCTGCCGGAGTGTGAGCAGAGAGTCCCGGCGGTTGCCCTGAGCCATGGCTATAACGGAAAGGGAAATGATTTCAGGGAGGAGGCTGCGTATTTTGCAGCAAATGGAATTGCGGCCTGTACCTTTGACTTCTGCGGAGGAAGCGTGGGAGCAAAAAGCAGCGGCAGCACAAAAGAAATGTCGGTGCTCACAGAAAAAGAAGATTTGAAGGCAGTCGTATCATTTTTGAAAGAACGGCCGGAAATTGAGAAGGACAGCCTGTTTCTTTTCGGAGGAAGCCAGGGCGGTTTTGTAAGCCTGCTGACAGCGGCAGAATGCCCGGAGGAGATTCGTGCGCTGGTCCTTTACTATCCGGCGCTTTGCATCCCGGATGACTGGAGAAAGGAATATCCGGATCCGTCGCAGATCCCGGAAAGCAGAGAATTCTGGGGGATGGAGCTTGGCAGGTGCTATTTTGAGGCGGCAGTGCGCCTGGATGCGTTTCAGCCGTTTGAGACGGTAAAACAGAAAATCCTGCTTTTCCACGGAGATCAGGATGAGATTGTGCCGGTTTCGTATGCAGAGAAAGCAGCGCAGGTCGGAAAAAATGTGGAACTGGAAATTCTGCCCGGGGAGAAGCATGGTTTTTCCGGGCAGGCGGGCAGATATACCATGGAAAAAGCGCTTGCGTTCATGAAAAGCATTTGCCGTCAGAATGGGAATCTGTTATGATAATGAGGCGGCATCCATGCCGGAGCCGCCGAAGTGAAAAAGCAAAAGAGAGCGGAGGCTTCCTGGGCGGAAGGACTGACAGCAGCAAAGGGAGCAGCCGAGGCAGATAGGAGGAACAAAAATGAAAGTATTACTCGTAAACGGAAGCCCACATACGAACGGAAGCACGTATACGGCGCTGCATGAAATGGAGCAGGTATTTGCGCAGGAAGGAATCGAGACAGAAATCCTGCAGATTGGAAAAGAAAGCATCCGCGGCTGTATCGCCTGTCAGGGCTGCCGCAAAAAAGGAAGCTGTGTATTTGAGGATGCGGTAAACGAGGCGGCTGCAAAATTTGCGGCGGCAGACGGCCTCGTAGTCGGCAGCCCGGTCTATTATGCATCGGCAAATGCGACACTGATCGCCTTCCTCGACCGGCTGTTTTACAGCACCGGCTTTGACAAGACCATGAAGGTTGGCGCATCGGTCGTATCAGCCAGACGCGGAGGCCTTTCTGCGACCTTTGATGAGCTGAACAAATACTTTACGATCTCAGGAATGCCGGTGGCATCGGGGCAGTACTGGAACAGCATTCACGGCAACAACGCAGACGAGGCAGTGCAGGATCTGGAAGGACTGCAGAGCATGCGGACGCTGGCGCGCAACATGAGCTTTCTGATGAAGAGCATCGCGCTTGGAAAAGAGAAGTACGGACTGCCGGAGAAGGAAGCGAGAGTTGGTACAAACTTTATCCGGGAGATTTGATCTGGAAACAGGAGAAATTTTATCTGTGAGAGATGGAAGCCGACACAACTTTATCTGCGGGATACAAAAAGAATCCCTGCAAATGTGATTCATGTGAGGTGCGTATGAGAGAAAAAAGAAACAGCTATGGAGACTGCGTCTGTCAGAGCACAAGAATTATAAAAGAAATGGAGAATAAAATATGAAATATGATGTCATTATTATCGGCGCTGGCCCGGGCGGCATTTTTTCGGCGTATGAGCTGATGAAAAAGAGCCCGGAGCTGAAAGTGGCGGTCTTCGAGGCCGGTTACTCTCTGGAAAAAAGGCGCTGTCCGATCGACGGCAAGAAGGTAAAATCCTGCATCAAATGTCCGACCTGCGCGATTATGAGCGGATTCGGCGGAGCAGGTGCTTTCTCCGACGGAAAATATAACATTACGAACGATTTCGGCGGAACGCTGTATGAGCATATCGGACGCAAAGAGGCGATCGACCTGATGTACTACGTCGATGAGATTAACGTCAGCCACGGCGGAGAGGCCACAAGAATGTTCTCGACCGCGGGCACGAAATTCAAAAAGCTCTGCATGCAGAACAAGCTGAAGCTGCTCGATGCATCGGTGCGCCACCTTGGTACCGACATCAATTACATCGTGCTGGAAAATATGTACAATGAGATGAAGTCCCATATCGATTTCTATTTCCATACGCCGGTGGAGCATGTGGAAAAGCTGGAAGAGGGCTACCGCATCCACTACGGCGAGGACAAATATGAGGACTGCGAAAAATGTATCATTTCCGTTGGCCGAAGCGGCAGCAAGTGGATGGAGAAGGTCTGCCAGGAGCTGGATATCCCGACAAAATCAAACCGCGTGGACATCGGTGTGCGCGTCGAGCTTCCGGCTGTCATTTTTTCTGATCTGACCGACGAGCTGTACGAGAGCAAGATTGTATACCGCACGGAGAAATTTGAGGACAATGTGCGTACTTTCTGTATGAACCCGAACGGCATTGTCGTAAATGAAAATACGAATGGCATTGTCACGGTAAACGGACACAGCTATGAGGGTGCGGAAAAGCAGACCGAAAACACGAACTTCGCGCTGCTCGTTGCAAAGCATTTCTCGGAGCCGTTCAAGGACAGCAACGGCTATGGCGAGAGCATCGCGCGTCTCTCAAACATGCTGGGCGGAGGCGTAATCGTGCAGCGGTTCGGTGATCTGGTGAGAGGACGCCGAAGCAATGCAAAGCGAATCGAGGAGGGATTGGTGACCCCGACACTCGCAGCGACACCGGGCGATCTGAGCCTTGTCCTGCCTAAGAGAATCCTTGACGGCATCATCGAGATGATCTATGCGCTTGACAAGATCGCTCCTGGTACGGCAAACGACGATACGCTTCTCTATGGCGTGGAAGTCAAATTCTACAACATGGAAGTGGAGATTGATGAAAATTTGGAGAGCCGCTACAAGGGACTGTATATCATCGGCGACGGAAGCGGTGTGACCCATTCGCTGTCGCACGCGTCGGCGAGCGGTGTGTATGTGGCGCGGAAGATCGCGGAGCAGCAGTAGAAACAGGATAAAATTTTCTGTTGCAAACGCGCTCTGGTCGGAAGTCAAAGCGAATATTTGCAATCCACTTCGCTGCTTGCCTGACTCGGTTAAAAGTGAAATAGGATAAAAAAGAAACAGGCCTCACGTTTCAACTGCACCTGGCAGCGGAAACGTGGGACCTGTTTTTTTCGGGCTAATCAATTTGCTGCGCAAATTGGTTGGAGAGGCTATAATACCTTGTTCAGGAAGTCGATGGTTCTCGGCTCTTTCGGATTTAAGAGTACCTCCTGCGGGGTGCCCTGCTCGACGATGTACCCGCCGTCCATGAAGAGTACGCGGTCAGCGACCTCGCGGGCAAAGCCCATCTCATGGGTAACGATAACCATTGTCATGCCGTCTGCAGCCAGCTGCTTCATAACCTGCAGTACCTCACCGACCATCTCCGGGTCGAGGGCACTCGTCGGCTCATCGAAAAGCATAATGTCCGGTGCCATACACAGGGCGCGTGCGATCGCGACACGCTGCTTCTGACCGCCGGAGAGCTGATCCGGATAAGCATCTGCCTTGTCCTCCATGCCGACCTTGCGCAGCATCTGAAGGGCACGCTCCTTTGCCTCTTCCTTTGTGGCTTTTTTCAGATCGACCGGAGCCAGCATCAGATTCTGCATGACATTCATATGCGGAAAGAGATTGAAATGCTGGAATACCATACCGACGTTTTCGCGTACCTTATTGATGTCCACGCGGCGGTCGGTCAGGTTGTGGCCGTCGACGACGACCTCGCCGCCGGAGATTTCCTCCAGCTTGTTCATGCAGCGAAGAAATGTGGATTTGCCGCTTCCGGAAGGTCCGATGATGACGACGACCTCTCCTTCATGCACATCGTAGGAGATATCTTTGAGTACCTCAAGCTTTCCGAAGCTTTTCTGCAGGTGAGATACATGGATTTTGACATTTTTACTTGCGTCCACGGTTCAGTCTCCTTTCCAGTCTCTTTGCGATCTTAGAGAGGATCGTAATGACGATCAGATACATCACTGCGACGATGCCCCAGACCTCAAACGATTTGAAGGAGATCGCAATGACATTTTTTGCGGTGTTGACCAGTTCCGGGAATCCGATGACGGACAGGATCGAGGTATCCTTTAAGGTGATGATGAACTGGTTGATGATGCTCGGGATCATCGTGCGGATGGCCTGCGGAAGTACGACACGGATCATGGCGCGCCAGTACGGAAGTCCGAGGCTTCTTGCCGCTTCCATCTGCCCCGGATCAACAGACTGAATGCCGGCGCGGATGATCTCCGCCATATAGGCACCGCAGTTGAGCGCAAGTGCGGCAGTACCGGCCTGGAGTGCGGTCAGCGTTATTCGGCTGCCAAGGAAATTTTTAAATGCGTACGGCAGACCGAAGAAAATAAAGTAGGCAAGGACGATCATCGGCACACCGCGGATGACATCGACGAAAATCGATGCAATGACGTTGCAGGCTTTATTTCTTACCACGCTCAGCAGTCCGAAGATCATACCGAGGATGCAGGCAAAGAAAAGTCCCCACAGTGCGAGGAGTAATGTCTGCCCCATTGCAAACAGCAGCATCTGCCCATATTTTGATAATATCTGGATCATAATGGTTCCTTTCAAAAAAGGGACTGCCGCAAGGTATGCAGCAGCCCCGTGAAATTTGCGTGGATTTTCTGAAATTATTCAGTCACTGCTTCGGTAGCTGCTTCAGTAGCTGCTTCTGTGGCAGCCTCAGTACCAGCTTCCGTGGTATCTTCTGTTGGAACAGCGTCTTCACCAAGGTATTTTGCGATAATTTCATCGTAGGTACCATTTTCCTTGATATCAGCAAGTCCTGCGTTGAACATATCAAGCAGCTCCTGGCTGTCCTCTGAGAAGATTGCGAAGCCGTACGGAGCACCTTCGTTTTCAGAGCCCTCTACGATCTGCAGTGCAAGATCGCCGTCCTTGATGGAGGAAGCCATGATCGGTGTATCCTCGAAGCAGGCAACTACCTGTCCGCCGAGGACTGCCTGATACATTGTCGGTGAATCCTCAAAATAAGTAATATCAAAGCCATACTCGTCCTTCAGGCTTTCTGCGTAGGTCGCACCCTGTGTACCGGTCTTTACGCCTACGGTCTGATCCTTCAGGTCCTCAAAGCCCTTGATATCAGAATCCTTTGCTACGGTCATGGACTGTGTTGCATTATAATATCCGTCGGAGAACATCCAGCCGCTTTCTTTTCTCTCGTCTGTGATGGATGCACCTGCGATCATACCGTCTGCCTGTCCGGCCTGGCATGCAGCGATGGAAGCGTCCCAGCCAAGGCTGTTCATTTCATATTTAAAGCCCTGATCTTCTGCGATTGCCGCTACGATATCGACGTCGATACCGACAAAATTGCCGCTCTCATCGGTGTACTCGAACGGTTTGAATACCGTGTCCGTAGCGATGACCCATGTCTTGTCTTCCTCTGCGGCAGCAGGAAATGCCATGCAGCCTGCGATCAGTCCTGCAGTGAGAAATAAAGATAATTTTTTCATAATGCAACACTCCTTTTCTTTTTTTGAAATGGCTTATTTGGAGGCCTTTTGGGTCCTTCATGAAAAAAAAGGTGCAGCATACAGATGCTGACACCTTTGCCTTTGTTTATTCTAGCACAGATACTATTCGACTGTCAACGAAATCTGGCGAATTAATGCGGTGAAATGTTAGCAGAATACAGCTGGATTTTCCGGACGCAGATAAACAACAGGTATCAGAGCAACCTGTGAACTCTCGCATTACGGTTTGGACGCGGTTGATATGCCGCATCGGCAAAGAGCAAATTCTGTCGAAAATCTTAGCATACCCATTGGTTGACGCAATGTGTGGAAAATGGTATTTTAATATGTAATAATAAATGAAAACATTAACTATGGATTGAGTATTGACGAAAAGCGAACATATAGAAGGCCCTGAAAGTATCAGGGCTTTTTTCGGGGAAGCATAATTGTAAGAGAATAGTGAGTCACAGGCGGAGTGTATACATTCTCTCAGGCTTTGCGAAAATACTGCCCGGAAACAACGAGAAATTCAGAAAGGAGCGCAGCGCAATTGTTACACCGTATTTTTATGTCGCGGAGGACAGCACACTTGCAAAGGTGTTGTTTGCAAGCAGGGATATCAACGACTACAAGCAGCGGGAGGAGACATATAAGGAGCAGCTGAGAGAGACAGCGCTCTCCGAGGTAACGTCATTTATCGGGGAGCGGGCGTGTGAGAAGGAGATTCATTTTTCGTATGATTTTTCTGCTATTGTGCACAGGCAAAGCCGATCAATATTGAGGAGCTGGTGAGGCTGATCGAGAGGTACTGCGGGAAGCGAGAGAAGTCACTGAATTAGTCAATAAGGAAAAGAATAGATTGTCAAATAATGGCTGCCGCCGTATGGAAGGGATTCTGTACGGCGTTTTTTGTATACGCCTTGTTTTATTCCGAAACGGAATAAAGAAACAGAAAATGGGAATTGTTTGGGAATTTGTGTACAGGTATACTGGAAATGAAAAGGTATGTACGGACAATAAAAATTGGGGGAACGATATGAAATACAGTGCGATTATCGCCGATGATGAGCCGAAGATTATTCTGCTCATCCGGCAGCTGGGGCATTTTGAGGAGCTTGGAATTGAGATTGTTGATGAATGCCGAAATGGAAAAGAAGCGTATGAGAGCATCCTGAAGCATCATCCGGATTTTGTGCTTTCGGATATCAAGATGCCGGTCTATGATGGAATCGATCTGATCCGGCGTGTGCGGGAGGCGGAGCAGGACCCGCTTTTTGTGCTGCTGAGTGGATACCGCCATTTTGAGTATGCGAGGAGCGCAATTCAGCTGAATGTGATGGATTATCTGCTGAAACCGATTGATGAAAAACAGCTGAACGATACATTGCGGCGGGTCTGCAGCCGGATCGATCAGCGACGGGCACAAAAGGAGGATCGCCAGACGCTGACTGCACTTCGGGCAGATCAGGATGAAAAGGCGATCGGACGGTTCTGGCAGAAGCTGATCCACGACGATCCGTCGATTGACGATGCGTATTTTGTATCGGAAGCGCGCTGTAATCAGGAATTTCATACCGCATTTCACGAGGGCTGGTGCTATGAGGTGCTCTACATTTTTTCAAATCTGAGTGCCGTATTTGGCGAAGAAAACCGGACCGGGGACGGAAGAGTCGACCAGTATATCCAGGAGAGCTTCGGTGGTCATGCGCTGATTTACACGCACAATACGTTTATGGGCTACGTCATCGTGCTGCATTTCGAGGAGAAAGGAAAGGCGGAGGTGCGCAAAGGGATTCCGGCACTTTATTACAAGATCCGTGATCTGCAGGAAATTTACGGAGAGATTCATCTGAATATCGGCTGCAGCCGGATCAAACACAGTACGGCGCAGCTGCAGGAAGCGTTTCACGAGGGCCACAGTGCGGAGTGGGGGGCGGCTTGTGCTGGCGCGAAACGGGGTGCTGGATTACGACCAGATCTGTACGCTGCCCCGGTTTGAACGGGATGAGCTTGTCACGGAAAAGGAGCTGCAGCAGCTCATGGAATGCATCAAATACCTGCGCGCCGGCGAATTCGGTGATCTTTTTCAGCGTATTTACCAGCGCTCGGGCGCATTGAACCATTCGAACCCGGAGGATATCATGTTTGGGTTCTTTTATCTGCGCTGTGGGCTGATGGAATGCTTTGAGGAGCACTCGCCGGTGTGGGAGCGGATGAATGTGGATACATATTACGCCTACTTAAATGCACGCAGCTTTCAGCAGGTGATCAAAAACATTTATCTCTCATATCAGAAATATATGCAGGAGGAGCAGAAACGGCTGAAAGAGAAAAAGGGAAAGCCGATTCTGCTGGCTGCCCGGTATGTAAAGGAGCATTACGCCGACCAGATCTCTCTGGAGGAGGTGGCGGAGGCCAGCAATGTTTCTCCTACCTACTTAAGCAAGCTGTTCAAAAATGAAATGCAGGTCGGATTCAACGATTATCTGACGCAGGTGCGGCTCGAGGAATCAGAAAAGCTGCTGGCAGAGACAAATCTTTCTGTCCGGGAAATCGCGGCGAAGGTCGGATATCTGGATGAAAAATATTACTCAAAGCTGTTCAAGAAAAGCACGGGAATCAAGCCGACGGAGTACCGGAGAATCTACAGCTGACGGCGCAGGGGGAGAAGGATGAGAATAACAGAATACGTGTTGCTCGCGCTTGTTGCAGTACTGTTCGGGTTGGTGATCTTTCTGTGCGTGCGGGTCCGCAGTCTGAAGCGGATGCTCCGTTTTCTTGCGCAGGAGGAAAAAAAGAAAAAGAGTGCGGAGAATGTGACTTGGAATGAGGAGGAAATGCAGGAGCTTGGGCTTCTGCGCAAACGGATGGAGCTTTCCGTGTTGCAGGAGCAGATCAACCCGCATTTTCTTTACAATACACTGGACAGTATCCGGAGCCGTGCGCTGATGGATGACCAGCTGGAGATTGCGAAGATGACGGAGATTCTGTCGCGTTTTTTTCGGTACTGCATCAGCAGGCAGGAAAATCTGGTGAAGGTGCGCGAAGAACTGGAACATATCGAAGACTACTATTATATTCAAAAATATCGATTTGAGGATCGAATTGAGCTGGAAATTCATATGGAATCGGAGGAACTGTACGACCTGTATCTTCCGAAGATGACACTTCAGCCATTAGTGGAGAATGCGATGATCCACGGCCTGGAAAAGCGGGCCGAGAATGGAAAGATTGATATCCATCTGTTTCGGGCAGATGAACGGCTGGTGATTCTGATTTCAGACAACGGAGTCGGAATGGACCGCAGACATCTGGATCAGCTGAATGCGCGGATGCAGGAGCCGTATTTCGACGCGGACCGGAAGCATGGAAGACACAGCGGCATTGCACTGAACAACGTAAATGCGCGGCTGAAGATGACATTCGGGGAGGACAGTGGTATCCACTATCGCTCGATGGAGGGCGAGGGAACCGATGCGGTTGTGATGCTGCCGGTGGTTGATGTATTTTCCAGAGTGGCATATGAGGAGAAATCGGAGCTGTGATGGGATATGGAAGTGTGCACAGGCGAGATAGAAAGTATTATTTTTAAGTGACCCCGGATGGAACAGCTGAAAGCCAGACAGAGCTCGTAAAACAGAAAAGACGTCTGTACCATGAGAGCGGACAGGACAGAATGACGGAGAAACAGCAGATATGAAAGAATTACTTCGGATCACGCACGGCATGCAGGATCAGGCCGGGGAGGATGCGCTTTACGATTACAATTTGGAGGTATACGAGGGAGAAATCCTCTACATTCAGGGAATGCCGGGAAACGGAATACGGACTCTGATGAATATTTTTGCCGGGGACTGTGCGTTAAAAAGTGGTAAACTGCTCTTAAACGGAAAGGAAGTATCCGGCTACAATCGAGACGGGGCGTTTCTGCACGGTATCTACACAATCACAGCGGAGCGCGACCTTGTGGAGACACTGACCGTTGCGGAGAATCTGGAAGCGATCCGGTATCTGCCATTTTCCGGAAGTCTGTACAGCAGGAAACGCTCAACCAGACGGGTAAAGAAATATCTGGAGCAGGAGGGTGTGCACATCAGCGCGGAGGATTACGTCTGGACGATTGGCAGTAAGGACCGGAAGCGTCTTAGCATTCTGAAGGCGAAAATGCACGGCGCACGTCTGATTATCCTCGACGCGATGAATGAGCTGTATGAGGGAAAAGAAGCAGAGGAGATCTGCAGCCTGATCCAAAAGGCGAACCGGGAGGGAATCACGTTTGTGATTCTGACGCAGCATTACAATATGCTGGCGGAGATCGCTGACCGCATCCAGCTCGTATCGCGCGGAATTGATCTGAAGGAGTGGCGGGAACTGAGCGACCGGATACGAAATGTTCTGCGCGATCCGATGGGATACCAGCAGGAAAGTGGCAAACCGGGAAGTGGGGCCGGGCAGAAGTGTTTTAGCGGCTTTCTCGGATTGTACGATTATGAGTGGGAGACGGAGCGGGAATTTCGCAATTATCTGGTGCTTCTGAGGCGGGAAAACGAGGCGCTGTGGAATGCGGAAATCTGGGCGGAGCTGCCGGAAAAAGGATTCGTCGCCGGTCGCGGCACGGTCCTGATTCAGCAGGACAGCGCGGAGAAGCTCCTTATGAATTTAAGCATCGCAGACAATTTAATTCTGCCGATTCCGCGCCGTGTCAGCCGCAGCTGCATCGGTTTGATTCCGAAACATATCGAGAAGAATATCGCGGACCGGTTTTATACAGTGACGGGAGTAGATGCGGCAAAAACGGAAATCTGTGAGCTGGACCGCGTGGAGCGTAAGATTCTGTCCATCTACCGCTGGGCTGCGAGTCATCCCAAGGTGATGATTCTGGAGCGTCCATACAGCGGTTTTCACCCGGAGGAAGTGCAGCGTATCCGGAATTTTCTTCAGGATCTGGAACAGAAAGGAATCCGGATCATTTACTTTTCAAAGGCATTTGATGAGATGCAGCTGGACTGTGAGAAGATTCTGATCTCGCATAATGGCAGGAGTGCAAAAATGACCACCCCGATCACATTTTTTTCCACTCCCGAATGAAGCAGGGCACTGCTATACTAAAGACATCAGAAAGGCACGGAAGGTGCCAAGAACGGGAGGAAACAAAATGAAAAAGAGATTGATGGCAGTACTTATGGCAGGCTGTATGGCACTTGGATGCCTGGGCAGCGCAGCAGGCGTAATGGCAGCAGAGGATGAGACGACGGCAGAGGCTGTGACTGAGGCGGTTGCAGAGGAGGCAGAAAAACAGGGCGAAGACCTGACCGGTAAGAAGGTAGGTTTTTCCGCACTGATGATGTCTTCCGAGTTCTTTACCGATATGTCCAACCAGATGGAGGATTACTTCACTGGATACGGAATGGAGTATGAGGTAGCCGATGCGGCAGGAAACGCACAGACGCAGATCCAGACCGTAGAGAACTTCGTTTCCATGGGAATGGATTACATCATCTGTTTCGTTGTAGATGCTTCTTCCATCAGCGACGCGCTGATCAAGGCAAGAGAGCAGGGCGCATACATTATCGTCATCGGAACGGTACTGGACAACCCGGATGCATACGATGTCTGCATCAACATCAGCCAGAATGAGTCCGGCTGTGTGGAAGCACAGATGGCGGCAGACTGGATCGATGCGACGTTCCCGGATGCAGAGGACGGATCGGTCAAAGTCGGACTTCTGACTAACTCCGAAAATGAGGATGCCGTATCCAGATGCGACGGACTTCGCGAGATCGTAAATTATACATCGAAGGCAACGATCGTGGAGGAGCACGAGACGGTACAGGCTGACGGCTCCGCAGTTCCGCAGAGCTATGCAGAGATGATGCTGATGAACAATCCGGATCTGAACGTGATTCTTACCTATGGAACCGATCAGGGCCAGGGCGCAAACGAGGCAGTCATGAAAGACACCAACGTAAACAAAGACGAGTTCGCAGTCTTCACGATTGATACCGCAGAGTTTATCCGTGAGAAGGTAAAGGCTTCTGTTACGAATGATTCCGTAATCCGTGGTACGGTAATGCTTGGTGAAGGTACACCGATGACCTGCTACAAGCTGATGGACGGCACATGGGCAGACCGTATCGTAGACAAGGTTTACTCTGAGCGCTGCATCGAGATCACACCGGATACCATTGGTGAGTATTTCCCGGAATAAGAGAAAGCAGATGATGGACTGCTGCATGGCGGTGGAGTCAGAGCCGCTTTGCAGCAGTCCTTTTACGAAGCGTAAAGGGGTATCAATATGGCAAAGGTATTGGAAGTAAAAAACATCACCAAGACATATCCCGGTGTTGTCGCGCTGGATCACGTTTCATTTGATGTGGAAAAGGGAGAGATCCTTGCACTGATCGGGGAAAACGGGGCTGGAAAATCCACAGTGATCAAGTCAATTTCAGGAGCGATCACGCCGGATTCCGGATCGATTGTGATCGATGGAAAGGAATATGAAAAGCTGACCCCAATGCAGGCAAAGGAAGCCGGAATCGGGGTTGTTTATCAGGAACTGAATCTCGTGCCGTCGCTTAGCATCATGGAAAATATTTTCCTCGGCGACCGGGTCGGCAAAGCACGGTTTCTGCCGGATTTCAAGATAATGCGCAAAAAGGCACAGGAAATCATGAACGACCTCGGCGTAAAGATCGATGTATCGACGCAGGTGCAGATGCTCTCTACCGCGCAGATGCAGATCGTGGAGATCGCAAAAGCGGTTGTAAAAAACTGCAAGGTGCTGATCATGGACGAGCCGTCCGCGTCAATTCCGATGGCGGAGGTGGAGAACATGTTCCGCATCGTGCGCAGACTGAAGGAAAAAGGCGTGTCGGTCATCTACATCAGCCACCGTCTGGAGGAGCTCTTTGAGTTGTGCGACCGCGTGACCGTTTTCCGGGACGGAAAATTTGTCGTGACAAGAAACGTAAAGGACATTACCAAGAAGGAACTCATCCGATATATGATCGGCCGTGAGCTGACCGAGAAATTCCCGGAGCGAAATGTGAAGATCGGCGAACCGGTGCTGCAGGTAAAGGACCTGACCGGAAATGGTGATTTCCACATTAATTTGGAACTGCACAAGGGAGAAATTCTTGGACTGGCCGGACTGGTCGGAGCAGGCCGCACGGAGCTTGCAAAGATGCTCTGCGGCGATGTGAAGCCGGACAGCGGTGAAATTATCGTAAAAGGAAAGCCGATGAGAGCTGCATCCGCAGCGGACGGCGTAGAGGCTGGTATCGGTCTGGTGCCGGAGGACCGAAAGCTGGAGGGTGTGTTCCTGGAGTATACAATCGAGTGGAACATTCCGATTATGAGCATGAAGCGGATCAGCCACATGGGTGTCGTGGACTTTAAGAAGGCGGATCAGCTGACTGATACATATGTAAAACAGCTTGGCATCAAAACGCCGACCGTAAAGCAGCTGGTCAAGAACCTCTCCGGAGGCAATCAGCAGAAGGTTGTCGTGGCAAAGGTGCTTGCGGCGGACAACGATATCCTGATCTTCGATGAGCCGACGAGGGGTATCGATGTCGGAGCAAAGCAGGAGATATACAAGCTGATGAATCAGCTGGTCGAGGAGGGCCGTTCGATTCTGATGATCTCCTCAGAGATGGAGGAGCTGCTTGGAATGAGCGACCGGATACTGGTGCTTCACGAGGGCAAATTAAGCGGAGAACTGTCGAAAAACGAGTTCAGCCAGGATCACGTCCTGGAACTGGCTTCCGGAATGGTGGAGGAATAAGATATGTCAAAAGTAGTTGATTTTTGCAGAAGAAACCTGGCATGGGTACTGCTGCTTCTGATCTGTATCGTATTTACATTTACGAGCAAAAACTTTCTTACAATCACGAACCTGTTAAACATTCTGAATCAGAATGCCTATATTATCATCTGTACCTATGGTATCGCGCTGATCATGATGTCCGGCGGACTGGATATGGCGGTCGGCTATCAGATGAGTATCTGCGGCGTTTTGTGTGCGCTGATGCTGACTCGCACCGGACTTCCGATTCCGGTAATCGTGGTGATTACCATCGCAATCAGCGTTCTGTTCGGAGCCCTTGGCACACTGCTTGAGCAGCTGCTTCAGCTGCCGCGTATCTTCGTTTCCATCGGACTGAGCACGGTATATCAGGGTGTGGCATACGTAATCACAAACTCCAAAACGATTTCTGGTCTGCCGGATGTGTTTAAAGCAATCGGCCAGGGCACAATCTTTCATCCGAGCCTGACCTATGCGACGATCCTCATGATCATCGGCGGCATCGTGATGAGCTTTATCATGGACCGCACATACTTCGGACGTTACGTCTTTGCACTTGGCGGAAATGAATCTGCGGCCAGACTTGCCGGTATCAACGTAAAGCGCATAAAATATGCGATCGGCTGTGTGGCAGGATTCTTTTGCGGCATCGGTGCAATTATCCTGACTTCCCGTGTCGGAGCAGCTGCGGCAGGTACCGCAGCCGGAACTGAAATCACGATCATGACCGGCGTTCTGGTCGGCGGCGTATCCGTCCGCGGCGGTGACGGCAAGATCGCAAACTGTATCGCCGGTGTCCTGATCATGGGACTTCTAGCAAACGGCATGCAGCTGGCAGGCCTGAACACGTACTATCAGTATATCGCAAAGGGCGCAATCATGCTGCTTGTGATGTGGTTCGACGCATTCCAGATCAAGCGCAGAGCGATCGCTGCAAATAAGAGAAAAGAGGAGCACGCGGCGTAAGAAGCAAAAATACAGGAAAAAAGACAGGCTGCAAAGCAGATAAAAAATCCTGCCGGCAGCCTGTTTTGATTAAAGTGCCCTGTTTTAACTGCGCCCGCAATGGGTGGAGACTCATATCCGCCTTGTCAGGTCAAAGTGGCTATTCGCAATCCGCCTCACTGCTCGGTTAAAATCAGTGTGATTCTCTGTGTGTCCCGCGCACAACCATAATTCCGCGGTCTCCGATCATGTGGCAGATCGCAGTGATCCGCGGGCATTCCTCACCATTGCGGTTTAGGCAACAGACACCGACGTGGACGGTTTCAATGTTTTCGCTGACGAGGCGGTCGATCTTCTCGCTCATTCCCTTGTCGTCTGCCGTTTCCGTCATGCTGCGGCAGCCGTTGCACGTCATCATGGCTGCGAGGACGGTATCCTGTGGATAACCGGCGAAAAAAGCGGTCCGGTTGTTGAAAGCGGACAGACAGGAGACTCTGGCACAGACGTCGTTGGAGTGAAGACAGGTGAGAGCTGCGATTTTTTTCATAGTGAGTGCTCCTTTCAAAGATGATATTTGCAATTTATATATTTAAGAATGCCCCGGGAATTCCTGCTGACAGCTGCCCGGGCATATCTGCTGCACATGAGGTGCGCAGGCGACCCCATCCTCCTCACATTCCTCCCACACGGGCATCGGTGCACCGGTCTGCAGCGACTGACGAATTGCCCGGTAATGCGCAATCTTATGGTGAACGTGCGCGGAATCCTTCTGGAGCTGTGCGAGCTTTTCGTTGACCTGCGCTTCCTGTTCCTCCAGCAGTGCGATGATATCATCGATGTGTGCTGCCTCGTCTGTCTCGTATTCAAACAGCTTTTTGAGCTGTGCGATCGTCATGCCGGTTCGCTTGAAACAGTTGATGCAGTGCAGCCGGTCGATGTGCTCCTGGGTATAGATGCGCTGACCGGAAGCGGATTTCTGTACGTTTGTAAGAAGCCCCTCCTCCTCGTAATAGCGAAGCGTGGAGAGGGGAAGCGAAAAAAGGCGTGATATTTCACGAATTGTGTAAGTGTGCATAGGAAACCTCCTGAATCAAAGCGGATATTCGCAATCCGCTTCGCTGCTTGTCTGACTCGGTAAAAGTACTGGAAAAATATCTTGACTTCAAGTATACTTGAGGTGATAAGGTTTTGTAAAGAACAAAGCATGAAGAGGAGGAAAAAAAGATGGAAAAATCAACCGTTTATTTTACCGATTTTCGTTGTCCGGTCGGCACGAGCCAGCTTGATAAGCTAAGAAAGCTCTGCATTGCAGCCGGAATCAAGGATATCGATATGGACGGAAAATTTGTGGCGATCAAGATGCATTTCGGAGAGCTTGGCAACATGGCATTCCTGCGTCCGAATTATGCGAAGGTGGTCGCAGATCTTTGTAAGGAGCAGGGCGGCAAGCCGTTTCTTACCGACTGCAACACACTGTATCCGGGAAGCCGCAAAAATGCGCTGGAGCATCTGGACTGCGCAAATCTGAATGGATTTAATACAATCACAACGGGTTGCCAGATCATCATTGCAGATGGAATCCGCGGAACGGATGAGGTAGAGGTTCCGGTCGTAAACGGAGAGTACTGCAAGACGGCGTACATTGGCCATGCGATCATGGATGCCGATATTTTCATCAGCCTAAGCCACTTTAAGGGACATGAGGCGACAGGCTTCGGCGGTGCACTGAAGAATATCGGAATGGGCTGCGGAAGCCGTGCCGGAAAAATGCAGCAGCATGCAAGCGGCAAGCCGGCCGTCAACGAAGAGCTGTGCCGTGGATGCCGTCGCTGTGCAAAGGAGTGCGGAAGCGACGCAATCACCTATCCGAATAAGAAGGCAGTCATCGATTACGATAAGTGCAAGGGCTGCGGACGCTGCATCGGAGCCTGCAGCTTTGACGCAGTTTACAATCCGAACAGCAGTGCAAACGAGCTGCTCGACCGTAAGATGGCAGAGTATGCACAGGCAGTCTGTCACGGACGCCCGTGTTTCCACATTTCTCTCGTACAGGATATCAGCCCGAACTGCGACTGTCATGGCGAGAACGATGCTCCGATCCTTCCGAACATTGGTATGTTCGCAAGCTTTGACCCGGTAGCACTCGATCAGGCGTGTGCGGATGCATGCCTCGAGGCAACGCCGATCGCAAACAGCCAGCTTGGCGAGCATCTGGCAAAGCCGGGATGGCATTTCCATCACGACCACTTCAAGGATTCCAACCCGAACATCGAGTGGGAAGCAACGCTGGATCAGGCGGAGAAGGTTGGCCTTGGCAGAAGAGAGTATGAACTGAAGCGAATAAAATAAGAATAAAAATAAAAAACGGAACCGTCACATCTGCGGGAATTTTTGCAGGCGATGGTTCCGTTTTGACGTTATTTCAGAAAAAATCTACAAAGAGTGATAATAAATCCACAAAATAAGAT
Source organism: Lachnospiraceae bacterium (assembly GCA_029225065.1). Classification (GTDB taxonomy): domain Bacteria; phylum Bacillota; class Clostridia; order Lachnospirales; family Lachnospiraceae; genus Choladousia. The sequence continues at coordinate 53,352 of JAQXVT010000050.1, forward strand.
TGATTTCGACAAGCCATTCATGATAAAGTTTCTTTATATATTTTTTCTGTAAAGGAAATGAGATATGAAAAGACGAAAAAGAAAATGGATGCTTTTAGTGTCAGCGTTCTGCGCCTTGGCTGTGCTGACGGGCTGTGGAGGGAAGCAGACAGCGGAAACGCGCGAAGCTGCGCTGCCGCAGATCGTAGTCGACAGTGACAATTATCCGCCTTACAATTTTGAGGATGCAAACGGCAGGCCGGCCGGGATCGATGTTGAGCTTGCAACGGAAGCCTTTAAGAGAATGGGCTATGAGGCTGTTTTTACCTATATTAACAGGGAAGATAAGAAAGAACTTGTAGAAAGCGGTGCGATCGACTGTATTTGGGGCAGCTTTTCGATCGATGGAAGAGAAAATGATTACAGCTGGACGAAGCCATACATGGTCAGTCGGCAGGTGGTGGCTGTGCGCGCGGACAGCACCATTTATACGCTGGCAGATCTGGAGGGGAAACGCGTGGCGGTACAGTCGACGACAAAGCCTGAGGTGCTCTTCAGCTCGCATACAGACAGCCGCATTCCGGTTCTGCAGGAGCTGTTTTCCCTGCAGAACCGGGAACTGATTTATTCGTTTCTGAGCAAGGGCTATGCGGACGCGGTGGCTGCACATGAGACGGCGATTCTGAAATGTATGGAAGATTATGATCTGGAATACCGCATTCTTGCAGAGCCGCTGCTTACGGTCGGGCTTGGTGTGGCATTTGCAAAGGATGACGATCGCGGACTGAATGAGGAGCTGTCGCAGACATTTGAGGAGATGCGCAGTGACGGCACGATGAAAAGGATCATCGGAAAATATCTGGAGCACCCGGAAAAATATCTGGAGGTAGAAAGCCTTGAAAAATAAGAAAAAAACGACCGGCAAACGGCTTCGGCTGTGGCCTCTGGAGGCGCTGCTTGGAATTTTTCTGATCGGAGGTGTCTTTCTGATTGCGACAAATGCGGATATGCGGGAGACGGAGCAGCGTCTCTGCGCGACGGTCAGCTACATAAAAGAACAGTGCAATCAGTACAACCGAATGAATCTTGCGTCAGAGACCAAAAGCCTGATGCGCATCATCGAGAGTGCGCACCAGATTGAACGGCAGCTTACGCCTGGGCAGGAACTGAAGGAATCATTGCCAATAGATGAAGAAGCGATGGAAGCCTGCGTAAGGAGCAGCTATGTGACAGGCGCGCTGCTGCTGGATCTGAATGGAAACGTGCAGGCGGAATACTGTGATAAATTTGAAAGGCCGGAGGAGCTGGAGGCGTATTTTGATACAGAGACGCTGCTCGATACGGCAAAGGTTTCGGAGAAGTCCTATTCGGTGCGGATTGCATGTGCGGACGGCTCCTATGTAGATCTCGGCGCAGTGGGAAGAAGCGATGGCTCCGGCGTGGTGGCAGCGTATTACCAGACATCAGCCGAATATGTGAATACATTCAGCCTTACGTTGGAGGCACTGCTGACCGGATACAGTCTGGAAGATGATGGAACGATTGTTGTGAGCAGCGGAAACGATATCGTTGCAAGCAACGACACCAGTCTGATCGGACAGAGTACAGATGACATCCCGATTCTGCGTCGGATCAAGGCGGAGGCGAACAGCGATCGTCTTGTGCATGCAAAAAGAAATGCGAATTCACAGGCACAGAATTTTGGCCTGATGGAGCACGGACGTGATTATTACGTGTATGCCTTCATGCCGGAGCAGGCTGTATTTAATTCGACGTTTCAGAACGTATTCTATTCTCTGATTGTGTATCTGGTGCTGCTCGCAGTCATCAACATAATACGCTGGCGGATGGCGGAGGGCTATCAGGAGAATCAGCTTGCGGCGCAGAAGATGTATGCGGAAAATCTGCGCAGCAAAAATGAGCAGCTGCGTGAAGCGGTAGATCAGGCAGACCGCGCCAATGCGGCGAAGACAAGCTTTCTTTCGCGGATGAGCCACGATATCCGCACTCCGCTCAACGGAATCATCGGACTTCTGGAGATCGATGAGGCGCATCCGGATGATCTTGCACTGATCCGGGCAAACCAGAAAAAAATGAAAATTGCAGCGAACCATCTGCTCTCGCTGATCAACGATATTCTGCAGATGAGCAAGCTGGAGAGCGGCAGGGTGGAGCTTACCGAGGAGCCGATGGATCTGCAGGAGCTTTCAGCGGGAATCCTTGCCATCATTGAGCAGCGGGCCGCTGAGGCCGGTATCACGCTGGAATACGACAAAAATTCTGGACGAATCGCATATAGCAATGTCTATGGAAGTCCGCTGTATTTTCGCCAGATTTTTCTGAATATTTACAGCAACTGCATTAAGTACAACAAGGTCGGCGGAAAGGTGGAGACGTCGTGCACCTGCCTTGGAATCAAGGATGGAGTCGTGACGTATCGCTGGAGTATCCGAGATACGGGAATTGGCATGAAGCCGGAGTTTGTGAAACATATTTTTGATCCGTTTGCACAGGAACGCTCTGACGCACGCAGCGTCTACAATGGAACGGGTCTTGGCATGGCGATCGTCAAAAACCTGATCGACAAAATGAACGGTACGATTGAAGTGACGAGTGAGGAAAATGTCGGCTCAATTTTTGTGATCACGCTTCCGCTGCGGCTGGTGGAAGAGGCAAACCTTCCGGTGAAAGAGCCCCGTGAGCAGACGAAGGAAGCGGAGGAATCCGGCGAGATCGGCGGACTGCATCTGCTGCTTGCGGAGGACAACGATCTGAACGCGGAGATTGCGGAGACGCTGCTCACCGACAGAGGCGCTGTGATTACGATTGCTCATGACGGACAGCAGGCGCTCGATGCATTTGAGGCGAACCCGCCGGGAACGTTTGACGCAATTCTTATGGATGTGATGATGCCGGTCATCGACGGCTTATCGGCGACGCGCATGATCCGTGCGCTGCCGCGTGAGGATGCAAAGAAGATTCCGATCATCGCAATGACGGCCAATGCATTTGACGAGGACGTAAAGCGATGCATGGAAGCCGGAATGGACGCGCATTTATCCAAGCCGCTTCAGATGGAGCAGGTGGGCAGGACGATCGCAAAATACTGCCGAAACAGGGGAGAGCGGACATAAGAGAATGAAATGAAGTGCAGGGGTGGGCACTCCCCTGCTCTGACATAAGAGAAAACATTGGGAGGGACATCAAATGGAAGAACATCATAATGAAAAACGCAGTACGTTTTCGGGCAGGCTCGGATTCGTACTCTCGGCGGCCGGAGCCTCGGTCGGTCTTGGAAATATCTGGAGGTTTCCGTATCTCGCAGCAAAGTACGGCGGCGGAATTTTTCTGCTGATCTATATCGTGCTGGCACTGACCTTTGGCTACACGATGATCGTGGCGGAGACGGCACTTGGGCGCATGACGAAAAAGAGTCCGGTCGGCGCATTCCGAAAGTTTGGAAAGTCCGGATGGCTGTCATTTGGCGGCTGGATCAATGCGGTTATTCCGATTCTGATTGTGCCGTATTACTCCGTTATCGGCGGCTGGGTCATCAAATATCTGGTGGAATATATCAAAGGAAACGGCAGCGCACTGGCAGGTGACGGCTATTTCACCTCCTTTATCTCAAACGGTGTATCGACAGAACTGTGTTTCCTGGTATTCACTTTTTTCACGCTGGCGGTCATTTATGCGGGTGTCCGCAACGGCGTGGAGCGTGTCTCCAGTATGATGATGCCGGTGCTCGTCGTACTTTCAATTATCATTGCAATTTATTCAGTCACAAGACCGGGCGCGTTGGAGGGCGTGAAATATTTTCTCGTACCGAACCCGGCAAACTTCTCGTGGATGACGGTTGTTGCAGCGATGGGGCAGATGTTCTATTCGCTGTCAATCGCGATGGGCATTCTTGTGACCTTCGGCTCCTACATGAAAAAAGACATCTCGATCGAGGATTCGACGAGAAATGTGGAGGTCTTTGATACGGCAATCGCAGTAATGGCGGGACTGATGGTTATCCCGGCAGTCTTTGCATTCTCCGGCGGCGATCCGGATACTCTGCAGGCAGGCCCGTCGCTGATGTTTATTACAATCCCGAAGGTATTTGAGAGCATGGGACTTGGAACACTGGTCGGCATTGCATTTTTCCTGCTCGTGCTGTGCGCGGCAGTGACCAGCTCGATTGCCCTGACCGAGAGCGCTGTCTCGACCTTCCAGGATGAGCTGAAATGGGGCCGAAAAAAATCGACCATCGTAGTGGGCGCTATCATGGCCGTGCTCGGCACACTCTCCTCACTTGGCTACGGACCGCTCGGTTTCGTGAAGATCATCGGAATGCAGTTCCTCGATTTCTTTGATTTCCTGACGAACTCCGTGATGATGCCGATCGCCGCGATGGCAACCTGCCTTCTCGTCTCCGGCGTGATCGGTGTGCAGAAGATTGAGCAGGAGATAATCACAGGCGAGGCGAAGTTTCGCAGAAAGAAGATTTTCAATTTCATGATCCGCTATCTGTGCCCGGTATTCGCAGCGATCATTCTGGTCAGCTCGGTGGCGAATGCGTTTGGGTGGATTAAGATGTAAAAGAATCTCTGAAAGAAATAAAACAGAATCACACGGGCAGCAAATCGCTGCTTTGCACAAAGGTTGGCAGACTCTTGGACAGAGTTTTGCCGACCTTTTTCTTTGGTAAAAGTTTAACAAAAATAGTGGCGATAAATTGTGAATTTAGGCAAAAAGAGAGGATTACAGCAAAAATACAATCAGAGAAAAAAGAGCCGGGTTTGCACTCGCAATTCTTTTTTCCCAAAAATTTGCACTGAGTAAAATTTCAAGAGGATTATTGATGGTGTGCTGGCAGAAAATATTTCCAATGGAGATCGAATCCCGAGACCACATCATTATTGGGATTCGGATCTGGCAAAATGGATCGAGGCGGCATCCTACAAGTCTGTACTATCATCCGGACGCTGAAATTGAAGCACAAATCGATGAGATCGTAGATGATTACGAAAAAATGCAGCAGCCGGATGGCTATCTGAATACGTATTATACCGTTGTGGAACCGGGACGGCGATGGACTAACGTGCACCGGATGCATGAACTTTACTGTGCCGGACATCTGATTGAGGTAGCGGTGGCGTATTATCAGGCGACCGGAAAAAGGAAAAATACATGGTTATAAATTTGTAGCGAAACCCCATAGGCTTGCCTATGGGATGAAAGCCACTTTTCTGGCTTGATTTTAACATAGAATAGATATATGATATATGTGTAAAATAGAAATATTTAACAGGAAATATAATCATATATGAATTATCATGCTAAATGTAACCCAAACAATACAAATCCGCATAAATAATATCATGCATAATATAGGAGAACAGATAAATGGCGCGACCTAAAAGTGATAATGTACAGATTAACATTTCTATTCCTTCTGAATGGAAGATCGAACTTGAAAACCTTGCCCGTATCTATTCTGTGGAAGAAGGCAAGACTATTACTTTTCTTGAACTGATGCGTAGAGGTATCCAGGAAAAATATCAATTAGGAGCACAAGGCAATGAGCAAGGAACAATATCATAGTGCTTCTCATTGTAAATATTTAATACAGTATCATATCATATGGTGCCCTAAATTCAGGTTTTCGGTCTTAAAAGGCAATGTTGAGCTTACCTTAAAAGAGATAGTACAGAAAATTTGTGCTAATTATGGATATCTCATAAAAGCTCTCGAGGTGATGCCTGACCATATACATATATTTGTGGATGTACCACAAACAGTAGCTCCTTGTGATGTTGTAAGAACTCTTAAAAGCATCAGTGCGATTGAGCTATTTAAAGTATACCCGCAGTTAAAACAATTTTACGCAAGATGTGGAGCTTTATGGTCAAGGGGATATTTTGTATCGACAGTAGGACATATCAGTGAAGCCACTGTAATTAAATACATTGAGGAACAGAAAAAGCATGATTGACAACGAACACAAGAAGGTTTTAAAACAATATTATAAACGTTCTGATAGGCATATTTTAGTCGTTGAGGCGGATATGTCTTATTCTGATGTGTTAAAAGTCGTAGCTTTATCTGATAAAATCCGCAAAGCAGGTAACGAACTTGTTAGCCTTATGTGAAAAAATTATGGTCAACTTATCTATAATGAGAATGGTACAATTAAGAAAGGACATAAGACATGGAAGTATTCTTGGTACAAAGAGATTGGTATTCATCATTTTTGCTGTATTGCTATAATTTTAAAAATCATGATATAGATAAAGATAAATGTATGAAAAAATTTAAGAGGCATTACAATAAGGAAAAAGCCTTAATCGAATGGATTAAGGCTAATAGAATCAAAGTGTTAAATAGTGGTATCAAGATAGCATAAAATAAAGCATTTTAGGGAGACTGACTATACTTCCTTGTTGCAAAACAGAAATTTACCGCTAATGAAAGCACAGAACAGAAAATTTCAGCTTTATAGGATTGAAGATCAGGAGAAAAAATGAAAGCAGTAGTGGCAATTGATTCATTCAAGGGCAGCATGACCTCCATGCAGGCGGGAAATGCGGCAAAACGCGGAATCCTTGCAGCGCACCCGGAGGCTGAGGTGGTCGTCTGCCCGGTAGCCGATGGAGGCGAGGGTACGACAGATGCACTGATTGAAGGGCTTGGCGGAGAAAAGATTGAGCTTGCAGTGTCCGGTCCGCTGGGAGATGTGGTAAAGGCGTATTATGGCTGGCTGCCGGAGCGAAAGACAGCTGTCATGGAGATGGCATCGGCGGCAGGCATTACACTGGTGAAAAAAAAAGATCCGCTTCGGGCTTCGACGCGCGGCGTGGGCGAGATGATAGCAGATGCGCTTGCGCGCGGCTGCCGTGATTTTATCATCGGAATCGGCGGGAGTGCGACAAACGACGGCGGGATTGGAATGCTGAAAGCACTCGGCTATACGTTCACAGATGAAAACGGAGCGGATGTCGGAGAGGGGGCACAGGCGCTTGGAAGAGTTGAGCGGATCTGTGCAGACCAAAGAACCCCGCTTCTTGAGGGCGTTCGGTTTCAGATCGCGTGCGATGTGACAAATCCGCTCTGCGGCGAGAACGGAGCAACGTATATTTTCGGGCCGCAAAAGGGGGTCACGGAGGAGCAAAAGCAGCCGATCGATGAGGCGATGCGCCATTATGCAAAGGTGGCCGAGCAGTATTTTCGGTGCAGCACGGCAAAGGCAGCGGGAGCCGGAGCGGCAGGTGGTCTCGGTTTTGCATTTCTGACATTTTTAAGCGGAACTTTGATACCGGGCGTCACGCTCGTTCTGGAGGTGACCGGGCTTGAAAAGGAGCTGCAGGACGCGGATTTTGCAGTGACGGGAGAGGGCAGGCTGGATGCGCAGTCCGTGATGGGCAAGGCTCCGGTCGGCGTGGCAAAGCTTGCGAAAAAGTACGGGGTAAAGACGATTGCATTTGCCGGAAGCGTCGCCAGGGACGCGGGCTGCTGCAATGCCTCCGGCATTGACGCATTTTTTCCGATCGTGCGCGGTGTGACGACGCTCGAGGCGGCAATGGAGACGGAGACAGCCGAGCAAAATATGGCGGCAGCGGCGGAGCAGGTGTTCCGGCTGTTGACAATTGCATCGCGATTGAACTGAGAATGTTTTCTGCCTTGGTGAAGTGACGCGAGTATTCGGTTTCTTTACGGTAAGAATACACAAGTTTGAATACTGAAAAAAGTGCTGCAGGAGGTCCCATATGAGTGAAGAAAAATCACATATTTATATTGCGATCGATCTGAAATCATTTTATGCGTCGGTGGAATGCCAAGAACGGAATCTGAACCCGCTTATGACAAATCTTGTGGTGGCGGATGAGGAGCGGACGGAAAAAACGATCTGTCTGGCGGTCTCACCATCGCTGAAAGCATACGGAATTTCGGGCCGTGCGCGCCTGTTTGAGGTGGTGCAGCGTGTAAAAGAGGTGAACCGGGAGCGGGCAGCGAAAGCGCCCGGCGGAAAATTTGCGGGAAGCTCATGCTTTGCGGATGAGCTGAAAGACCATCCGGAGCTTGCAATCGGGTATGTCACAGCACCGCCGCGCATGGCACTTTACATGGAGTACAGCACAAGAATTTACGACATTTATCTGCGGTATTTTGCGCCCGAGGACATGCATGTCTACTCAATCGATGAGGTGTTTATGGATGTGACGGAATACCTTGGCATGTATCAGATGACGCCGGCGGAGCTTGCCGCGAAAATCATTTCCGAAGTGATGGAGGAGACCGGAATCACAGCGACGGCCGGGATTGGCACAAATCTCTATCTGTGCAAGGTGGCGATGGATATCGTGGCGAAACATATCGCACCGGATGCGTGCGGTGTGCGGATTGCGCAGCTGGACGAGGAGAGCTACCGAAAGCTGTTGTGGTCGCACCGCCCTCTGACAGATTTCTGGCGCGTTGGTCCGGGCTATCGCAAAAAGCTGGAGAGCGTTGGATTGTATACGATGGGGGATATTGCGAGGTGCTCGCTTGGCGGTACAAACGATTATTATAATGAAGAACTCCTGTACCAGCTGTTTGGAATTAACGCAGAGCTTCTGATCGACCATGCATGGGGGTATGAACCGGTGACTATTCGCGAGATCAAAGCGTATAAGCCGGAGAGCAGCAGTATCGGCTCCGGTCAGGTGCTGCACTGTCCGTATGGCTTTGAGCAGACGAAGCTGGTCGTTCGCGAGATGGCGGATTTTCTGGCACTTGATCTGGTCGAAAAACATCTGGTCACGGATCAGATCGTGCTGACGATTGGTTATGATACAGAAAATCTGGCGAATCCGGAGCTTCGGAAAAAGTATCGCGGAGAGGTGAAAGCAGACCGCTATGGAAGACTTGTCCCAAAGCATGCGCACGGGACAGTGAATTTGGAGCGGCAGACCTCCGCGGCATCCGTCATTACAGACGCAGTGCTTGGGCTCTACGGGCAGATCGTAAATAAAAATCTTCTGATACGGCGGATCTATATCACGGCAAACCATGTCATAGATGAAAAGAATGCGGCAGAAACGAAAACGTATGAGCAGATGGATCTGTTCACCGATTATCAGGAGCTGGAAAGAGAGCGAAAAGCAGAAAAAGAAATGCTGGAAAAAGAGCGGAAACTGCAGGAGGCGATGCTTTCCATTAAGAAAAAATATGGAAAAAATGCAATGCTGAAGGGTACGAGCCTGCAGGAGGGGGCGACGGCGATCGACCGGAATAATCAGATTGGAGGGCACCGGGCATAGTATGAAAAACTGTCATGAATACGATGATATCATAGATCTTCCGCATCACACATCAAAGACACATCCGCGGATGACGCTTTATGACCGTGCAGCACAGTTTTCGCCGTTTGCAGCGCTCAGTGGTTACGAAGCGGCAGTGGATGAGACCGCAAGGCAGACGGAACCGTGGAATCCTTTGGAGGAAGATAAAAAAGAAGAGCTGGACAACAGACTGCGGGCGATCATGCAGCATCCGGAAAAAGAAAGCGTCACGATTACATTTTTCCGCCCGGATGAGAAAAAAGAGGGCGGAAGCTATGTGACGGTACGCGGTACAGTGAAAAAGATCGATCTGTATACTCGCACGCTGCGTTTGATGGACGGCACACAGATCGATATCGATCGAATTGTTGAGATTGCGGAGTGAAATATACAAGTATATAAATTTTGTGTAATATAATTCTGTATTCTTTTTACAAGATTCTGTGCATCATCAGATGCTGGATCCATATTCTTTATTTCTCCAGCTTGCTTCTATCAAAAGCCTTAAAATCCATGTGTTTCACTTCTGATAATTTTATTCCAAGAGCAAAGTTCATCAAGTTTTCAATATGTTCCTTCTTAATCCCAAGCAGCTCTATTTGTTGTTCTAAAGCTTTGCGTCTGACAAAATCAGGATTATTAACAATCGACTTAATGTCTTTGAGCGGGAACTCCAATTCTCGAAACAGCAAAATGTTTTGAAGACGCTCCAAATCTGCATCGTCATACAATCTGTAGCCTGCATCGGTATATCCCGTCGGATGTAAAAGACCAATCTTGTCATAATATTGTAGAGTACGTATACTCACTCCGGCAAGCTTACTCACTTCATGCACTGTCATCATTGATATTTCCTCCCTTAACTTGGTGACTTCAGCATAAACTATTACGTAACGTCGGAGTCAATACTTTTTGGGTACATAATCACACAATCTTGGTTCGCAAATTTACACATTCACAAATTCTGGGTTCACACATTCTTCACAAAAAATTAGCACTCACCTATTGACGTGGCTAACAACATGTGTTATATTCTCGATAGAACAAAGAGCGAAAGCTCCTCCGAAAGGAAGCGGATGGTCCGCTTTCTTTTGGGGTTCACATATATTTTCATGTATCCAATACACGGAAACAGGGAGGTGTGCTTTATGAACATCAGTAAATTTACACAGAAATCAATTGAGGCAGTAAATACCCTGGAGAAGGTCGCATATCAGTTCGGCCACCAGGAGATAGAAGAAGAGCACCTGCTGTACGCGCTGTACCATCAGGAGGACAGTTTGATTGCAAAGCTGATCGAAAAGATGGAAATCCAGAAGGAATATTTCGCAGACCGTCTGGAGCAGGCACTTAATGGCAGGACAAAAGTAAGCGGCGGCAGCCCGTACATCGGACAGTACCTGAACAAGGCACTGGTCAGTGCGGAGGATGTGGCAAAGCAGATGGGGGATGAATACGTATCCGTTGAGCATCTGTTCCTTTCCATTCTGAACAATCAGAGCCCGTCGATGAAACAGTTTTTGAAAGAGTTCGGTATCACGAAGGAGCGTTTCCTTCAGGCGCTTTCGACCGTGCGCGGCAACCAGCGCGTGACCACGGACAATCCGGAAGCGACATACGATACCTTAAATAAATACGGTCAGGATCTGGTAGAAAAAGCGAGAAGTCAGAAGCTTGATCCGGTCATCGGACGTGATGCGGAGATCCGAAATGTCATCCGTATCCTTTCGAGAAAGACGAAAAACAACCCGGTGCTGATCGGTGAACCTGGCGTCGGTAAGACGGCGGCAGTAGAAGGCCTGGCACAGCGTATTGTGCGCGGTGATGTACCGGAAGGACTGAAGAATAAAAAGATTTTTGCACTGGATATGGGTGCGCTGGTCGCAGGAGCAAAGTACCGCGGCGAATTCGAGGAGCGTCTGAAAGCCGTACTGGAAGAGGTACGCAAGAGCGAGGGCGAGATCATCCTGTTTATCGATGAACTGCATCTGATCGTTGGTGCCGGCAAGACTGACGGTGCGATGGATGCCGGAAATATGTTAAAGCCGATGCTGGCAAGAGGCGAGCTGCACTGTATCGGTGCGACAACGCTGGATGAGTACCGCAAGTACATTGAAAAAGATCCGGCGCTGGAGCGTCGTTTCCAGCCGGTTCTGGTCGATGAGCCGACCGTCGAGGATACGATTTCAATCCTGCGTGGCCTGAAGGACCGCTACGAAGTATTCCACGGCGTAAAGATTACAGACAGCGCACTGGTAGCTGCTGCAACTCTGTCACACCGTTACATCAGCGACCGGTTCCTGCCGGATAAAGCGATTGACCTGGTCGATGAGGCGTGTGCACTGATCAAAACAGAGCTGGATTCTCTGCCGACCGAGCTCGATGAGCTTCGCCGGAAGATCATGCAGATGGAGATCGAGGAGGCGGCTCTGAAGAAGGAGACCGACCGGCCGAGCCGTGAGCGTCTGGAAGCACTCCAGAAAGAGCTTGCCGAGCTGCGCGATCAGTTCAACAGCCAGAAAGCACAGTGGGACAACGAGAAGAAATCCGTTGAGAAGCTGCAGACGCTGCGTGAGCAGATCGAAGCGATGAACAAGGAAATCGAGCTGGCACAGCGCAATTATGATCTGAACAAGGCTGCCGAGCTGCAGTACGGCGAATTGCCGAAGCTGCAGAAACAGCTGGAAATCGAGGAAGAGCGTGTCCACAAACAGGATATGACATTGGTACATGAGAGTGTGACCGAGGAAGAGATCGAGCGGATTATCTCCCGCTGGACCGGTATCCCGGTAGCAAAACTGACACAGGGCGAGCGTGCAAAGATTTTGGCACTTGGTGACGAACTGCACAAGAGAGTTGTCGGACAGGATGACGGCGTGACGAAGGTGACGGAAGCCATTCTTCGTTCGAAAGCAGGTATCAAAGATCCGTCCAAACCGATCGGATCGTTCCTGTTCCTTGGGCCGACTGGTGTCGGCAAGACCGAGCTTGCCAAAGCGCTTGCAGAAAATCTGTTTGACGATGAACAGAACATGGTGCGTATCGATATGAGCGAGTACATGGAGAAGCATTCTGTGTCCCGTCTGATCGGAGCGCCTCCAGGATATGTCGGATATGAGGAGGGCGGTCAGCTGACCGAGGCAGTCCGCAGAAAACCGTATTCTGTCGTACTGTTCGACGAGGTGGAAAAAGCGCATCCGGATGTCTTCAACGTCCTGCTTCAGGTGCTGGATGACGGTCGGATCACCGATTCACAGGGTCGTACCGTGGACTTCAAGAACACAATATTGATCATGACTTCGAACATCGGCTCGCAGTATCTGCTTGACGGCATAGAAGCGGATGGCAGCATCCGCCAGGAAGCACAGGATAAGGTTATGGAGCAGCTGAGAGGCTCGTTCCGTCCGGAGTTCCTGAACCGTCTGGATGAGATCATTATGTTCAAGCCGCTGACGAAGGATAACATCGGCAGCATCGTTGATCTGATGATGAAAGACCTGAATAAGCGTCTGGCTGACCAGGATATCAAACTGGAGCTTGATTCATCTGCGAAGGAATACATTATCGACGGCGGTTACGATCCGATCTACGGTGCCCGTCCGCTGAAGCGTTTCCTGCAGAAAAATGTGGAGACGCTGGCTGCAAGGCTGATCCTGTCCGGTAAGGTAGGCATGGAGGATGTGATCCTCTTTACTGTAAAGGCTGGAGAGCTTGTGGCAGAAGTAAAGGCAGAGCCGGAGAAGATCACGGGATAAATCAAATATTTCCTGAAATTCAATTATACAATCCCCGTCCCATATGGTGACGGGGATTTTTGTGTCAAAGCCATAGACAGCGGGATATAATTCATCGGTATTCGTGTATGGCTGTTAAAATAAAAAGGAATATCTATCAAAGAAAAAATGGCAAAACAATTGAAAAAAATTTTGCGGGTTAGAAAATTGACTGCGTGCTTTGCGGAAACAAGGATTCGCAATTGTACCGAGGCAGTAAGTTTGCTATACTGACAATAGTAATAAAAGCTTCGAAGCAGAAACAAAGGGAGGGATTTACCATGAAGAAACAGGCTTACAATCCGTATCTTCCGAGCTGGGAGTATGTCCCGGACGGAGAGCCTTACGTGTTTGGCGACCGTGTTTACGTGTATGGTTCACATGACCGGTTCGGCGGGTATGGATACTGCCAGAATGATTATGTGTGCTGGTCGGCGCCGGTGGATGATCTGGGTGACTGGAGATACGAGGGCGTGATTTACCGGCGAAATGCAGATCCGATGAATCAGGACGGTGACATGTATCTGTTTGCGCCGGATGTGACGGTCGGAGCGGATGGAAGATACTACTTATATTACGTGCTGGATCAGGCGTGTGTGGTTTCGGTGGCTGTCTGCGATACACCGGCCGGAACCTATGAATTTTACGGATATGTGCATTATGAGGACGGCACGAGACTTGGCGAGAGGGAGGGCGACGAGCCGCAGTTTGATCCGGGCGTGCTCACAGAGGGTGAGACGACGTATCTTTACACGGGCTTTTGTATGCCGGGCGATGAGAGCAGGCATGGCGCAATGCTGACCGTTCTTGGAAAAGATATGCTTACGATCAAAGAGGCACCGCGGTTTGTGGCACCGTCGAAACCGTATGAGAAAAACACCGGATATGAGGGACATGCCTTTTTTGAGGCCGCCTCGATCCGTCGTGTGAACGAAACGTACTATTTTATTTATTCGTCGGTGCTCAGTCATGAGCTTTGCTATGCAATGGGAACTTCGCCGTATGGACCATTTACCTATGGAGGCACGATCGTGAGCAACTGCGATCTGTTTATCGACAGTTACAAGCCGGCGGAGCGTCCAATGTACTATGGCGGCAACAATCACGGAAGCATCGTGCAGATCGGTGATGGCTGGTACATTTTTTATCACCGCCACACGAACGGCCAGAATTTCGGTCGTCAGGGCTGCATCGAAAAAATTCGATTTGATCAAAACGGCCGGATTCCTCAGGTGATGATGACATCATGCGGAGCAAACGGCGGACCGCTTAAGGGCAGCGGTGTGTATCCGGCTTATATTGCGTGCTCACTGTACTGCCTCGATGAGGCGACAACGGTCGGCGGACCGGGCGAGTGGATGGACTGCAGATTTCCAAAGATTACACAGGATCAGCCGGACGGAGTGGAAGGCATGGGATATATTGCAAATATGTGCTCCGGCGCGACGGCGGGATTCAAATTTTTTGACTGCAAAAATGTCACGGAGATTGCAGTG
>JAQXVT010000051.1 GCA_029225065.1 Lachnospiraceae bacterium
TGCAGCACGGTCAGGCTGTCAGAATCCTGGTTTGCGGCTACAAGGTAATCACTGAAAATCTGAAAATCGCGCGGCGTTCTGCCGCCGGTTTTTTTTATGCAGCAAAGCGTGAGCGTCCCGTCCTTTTGGATCTCGTACATCGCAATGCTGTCATCGCCGCGGTTTCCCGCAAACAGGAAGCCTCCGTACAGGCGGATTGCAGATGCGGTGCTCTCGCCGTGGTAGTTTTCCGGGAGGGTTGAAATGTCTTGCACAACCACGTATTCCGGTATGCGCTCTGTTCTTTCCACCTCCACTTTTTCTCTTTCAGGTGTTTTCTTTGACACTTCTGCCTTTTCTGTTCCTGGAGTTTTCTCTTCTGTTTCTTCCATCTCTTTTTTGGACGTTTTCTCTTTTGCTTCTCCCGACGTTTTTTCTGACACTTTTTCCGTTTCTTTCGAAGCTTTCTCCGCAAACACCACGATCCGACTGCTCAGCTCGCACAGCACATAGATCACTGCCATGTCATCATGCCAGAACGCCAGATGCCGCGGTCCATAGCCGTTTGGCAGCTGCAGACGAATTCCGGTATCGGTAAGCTTCTTCTGCTCATAATCGATCTGATAGCCGAAGACCTGATCCCGGCCGAGATCGGTGCTCCAGAGCAGCTCACCTGCCTCTTCTGAGAAATGGACGTGCGGACCTTCCTGGCGCAGCGGGTTGATTCTAAATTCGTCCCTTTCCTCCCTCTGCGCATGCTGATGAAAATCACATCGATTCTGCAGATGGCCCTGCTCATCGAGTGCAAAAACAGCCAGTGAACCGCTTGTATAATTGGCGGCCATCAACAGGTTTTCTCGGCCGTCGAGGCTTAAATGGCATGGGTCGGCACCGCCAGATGAAAGCTCTTTTACCAAGCTCAGGATCTGCTCTGCATCCGTTTTCCGGACCTCTTCTTTTGCATCAGCCGTCTTACTTCCATGCAGCTTTCCGGTTTTATCGGCAAATTCTGCAGACTGTTCTTCTATTTCCCGCATTTTTTCCGGATTTTCCACAGACCGCAGTGCCTGCAGCTCATACACGCCGCCCTCCGGCACCTGCTCCCGCACAGCATAGAGCGTGTCGCCTCTCTCATTCAGGGTCACCCAGGACGGACGCATCGTCTGCGTGTCTGCTCCGAGCATGCTCAACCGTTCACTCCTCGTGCTCAGCTTCCACAGACAGATGCCCGGCTCCCCTTTTTCTGCATAAGAGCCGGTATAGAAATAATAGTTGGCCTGCTGAATCTCATCCAGCTTATCCCAGAAATTCCAGAACTCGTCTTCACTGATCGTTCCCTCCAGAATCAGAATCTCATACATCACACCGCGCCATCCATAGGAAATGCCGGAATGATGATAGCCGTTTCGCATATAAAACGCAATGCGGTGCTCCCGCTGCTCCTTGTTTTCCGCCTCCGGATCGACCATCTCTACATCCAGAATTATCCGCTTGCCCTCGTATGCATTTTTGATCTCTCCAAGAATCTGCGAGCCGTACCCGTGATCCCGGAGCGTCTCCTCCACCGCCAGAAACAGAATGTGCGTGATATCCCCAAGCGTCAGCGCCGAATAAAATCCGCACAGAACTGCTCCATCATAGCAGGCAACAAAATCATACGGACCGTCTGTTTCCAGCAGCACATCCATCGGTACACGTTCCTCCCTCGGAAACGCCGCCCGATAAAGGCGTTCAATCTCCGGAAATTTTTCTGATTCTTTTGTCACTCTTACTGATCGCATAAATGCCCCCTTCTATTAATCATGGTCGCTTTCTCCTGCCGGCCTCTGATGTTTCTTCTATTGTAACAGAAAATGCTGCCTCTGAAAACTCCAAAGAGGCGAAAAGCACCTTCGGAGCAGCGTTTATAACATGCTGCTGAAGGTGCTTTTTTCTCCTATATGTTTTACAGATCTTTTGTCTTCTTACGCTTCGCCCGCTTCCGCATTCCTGCGATAATCGCTGCTGCAACCGCCAATGCTACAAGCGATGCCACAAGCTTTCCTTTCCAGCCAAAGCTGTTGACAATCAGCTGCATAGTATTTACTTTCGGAATCTCTTCCTCTGTCTCTTCCACTCTGTGGCCACGCACCAGAAGCCGCTGCGTATTGACCCCATATGGCGTACACGTCAGAAGTGTCACATAATCGCCTTCCTTTTCCGGTGTCAGTGCCGACACTTCATCCGGATTAACCACCAAAATCTGATCCACCTCATATGCAAGCGTCTCTCCCAGCACATGAATGTAAAAATGATCGCCCTCCTGAAGCATATCCAGATCAGTAAACATCGCTGCTGATGGAAGACCTCGATGCGCGGAAATCACACAGTGTGTTCCAAGACCACCAACCGGAAGCGCCGACCCCTGCAGGTGCCCGGCACCTTTTTGCAGCACTTCTTCGCTTGTCGTGTGGTAGATTGGAAGACTCACGGAAATCTTTGGAATCTCAATATATCCCATCACGCCATCGTCCCGAAAAGCAAGCTGGGACAAATATTCTTCATCTTCCTCCTCACTGATAAATGCAAACGCATCCGGTACTTCCTTTCCTTCCAGCGTTTCATTATATTCATCTGCCATCTCAAACCATTTGGAATAGTCTTCCTGCGATACCTGAGAAACTGCCTCCCTGTAATCGGCAATCAGTTCAGCACTGCGGTGCTCATTCCATAGATTGCTGAACATCGGATACAGCAGCACCAAAAGTCCTATCAAAAAAATCAGGATAAACAGTCCCCCCGCCAGTACATTTTTTTTCTTCATGTCTCACTCCTTTTTTCATCAGACACAACTGCTGTTTTATATAAAGTGGCTGTATCTTTTTCCTCTTACTGTTCATTCGTAAAACGAACACCTATACCGCCCTACGATCTATATCTCTCTACAAAGAAAGAGGGAAATTTCTCTCCCTCTTTCTTTTTCCCTTCTCTGTTATTTTACCTTTCCCCTACTCTGTATGTGCCCCTCTGTGCTTCTTTTTCCACATAAAATAGTTGTAAAACCCTCACTGCAGCCAGGATTTTATCATAAATTTGTGTTCTTTCTGTTTCTATCCCGCGCTTTTTTCAGCTTTCTGCAAATTTTTTACAACAGATTTTTTATACCGTCATCCGCCAGCCCGGATGATATTTGTTTTTCATCGTTCCGTTCACAAGCTTTCCCCAGCCGAGAGGATAACCATTTACACAGACAAGCTGCCAGCCCTTTGCTCTTCCAGGTGTCAGATCATCAACCTCGATCGTCTCTCCGCACAGATATTTGCGCACCCGTCCGTCTGCCTGATCCAGATCGATCACAGAATCATACCCTTCCCCCGTCAGCGCCATGGCAAGCGACTGTGACGGCTCAAAGCGGCCCTTGCGAACCTCCCCCATATACAGTCCGTTGCGCAGAAACGGAATGCTTCTGCTCACCGGAAGACGGTTTTTCGTGTAATACACCTGCCCGCCGCGAATCTCGATCGCCTCTTCCCTGTAGTCCGCCTTCACATCACACAGAAATTCCAATACCGCGTCGCGCTCAGAAGGTACAGCGCTCTGTCCACACTTTTTCCCTTTTGAGAATATTTCTTCTGCTGATTTTCCTTTTTTTCTCTTTTGTTTTTTCTTCCTGAAATTTTCTTCCTGTACCGCTTCTTCCGCCGCTGTTGCAGCTGCCTTTCGCTTTTCGTCCGCTCTGATCTCTCCCTCAGCTTTTTCGGAAATCATATCGTCCGCTTGGCTGGCTTCCGATACCGCTTCGCCATACATTCCCGGCTCTTCCCCTGCTTTTCGCTTCCTTAAAAGCGCAAGAAAATGCCCCTCACCGTCCATTTTGTGCGGAAAAATCCGGACGCAGCGCGTCAGTGCCCCATTTCCGTCCGCAAGCTCCGGACGGCCATGAGAAAAGCCTTCATACCAGGGAATCTCCAGCAGCTCCATCTCCGGTTCATCCGCAAGAAGGGACGCGATCGTCTGCTCATTTTCCTCCGGGGAAAAGGTGCAGGTTGAGTACAGCAAAAGCCCGCCCGGGCGAAGCATCGATACTGCGCTGCGGATGATGGCGTGCTGCGTCCTTGCGCACTCCGCCACCTTGTCCAGACTCCAGACTCTGGCATTTGCAAGATCCTTTCGAAACATTCCCTCGCCGGAGCACGGTGCATCCACCAGAATTTTATCAAACGATTCCACAAACTGCTCTGCCAGACGCTCCGGCACTGCATTCGTCACATAGGAATTGGCGATTCCAAACACCTCAAGATTTTTAAGCAGCGCCTTCGCGCGCGATGCGCTGATATCATTTGCAACCAGAAGTCCTTCCCCTCGCAGCTTCGCGCCAAGCGCAGTCGCCTTTCCGCCGGGTGCCGCGCAAAGATCCAGCACCTGCTCCCCCGGTACAACCGGAAGTACTGTGGCCGGTGTCATCGCGCTTGGCTCCTGAAGATAGTAAAGTCCGGCATAATAAAACGGATGACGCGCCGGGTCGTCCTCTCTTTCATAATAAAATCCGTTCGGCACCCACGGAATCGGCGTCAGGTGAAACGGGGCCAGCTTCTGAAACTCCTCTACGCTGATCTTTGCCGTATTCACGCGGAGTCCGAATTTTCTCGGCTCCTCATAGCTTTTCAGAAATGCCTCGTATTCTGCTCCGAGCATCCTTTCCATTCGTTCCAGAAATTTTTCGGGAAGCTTCATCTTCTTATCCTTTCCTTCTTTCACAGGCAGCTTTTGTGGTATCTCTGCTACCACTCATACCTTGTCAGCTGCCCCTGCAGCTTCATATGATCAAACTGATTCTGCCGCAGCGCCTCATAGAGCACAATCGCCACCGAATTGCTCAAATTTAAGGAACGCGTTTCCCCGATCATCGGAATCCGCACCGCCGTATCCGGGTGCTGTTTTAAAATTTCCTCCGGAATCCCGGCACTTTCCTTTCCGAACATGATGTAGCAGTCCGGCTCATACGTTACCTCGGTATAGACTTTGCGTGCCTTTGTCGTTGCCATATAGATTTTCGCACCCGGATTCTTTTCCAGAAATTCGTCAAAATCCAGATAGGTCGTCACGTCCAGCTGCGGCCAGTAATCCATCCCCGCACGTTTTAACGCCTTCTCCGACAGAGAAAAGCCGAGCGGCTCGATCAGGTGCAGCCGTGTACCCGTCGCCACGCATGTCCGTCCAATATTTCCTGTATTTGCCGGAATCTCCGGCTCAAATAATACTACATTTAATTTCGCCATCTCTTTTTTCCTCTCTGACTTGAATCAAAGCAGATATTTCAGATCCGCTTCGCTTTTGTCTGACTTGGTAAACACAACAGCGCCGCAGGATTCGTTTTCACTCACCCTGCGGCCTGCGCATCAAGCGGAGTCTCTTCTTCCTGCCGCTTCTTTTTTATTTTTTCTGCCACTCTCGTAAATGTCCGACAAACCGGCCAAGCCGTTCCATCGCGGCCTTCAGATTTTCCAGCGAATATGCATACGAAATACGCACAAAGCCTTCCCCGCACGCTCCGAATGCCGAGCCTGGTACAACCGCCACGTGCTCTTCCTCCAGCAGACGCGTCGCAAACTCATCTGAGCTCATGCCAAACTCCTTGATGCATGGAAATACATAGAAAGCTCCAAACGGTTCAAAGCAGGAAAGCCCCATCTCTTTAAACGCATGCATCAGATACCGTCTTCTCTGATCGTAGGCTGTGCGCATCTGGGCCACATCCTCATCCCCGTGCCGCAGCGCCTCAACCGCTGCATACTGGCTGTTGGTTGGTGCACACATGATTGCAAACTGATGAATCTTCGTCATCTGCTCCACGATCACCTGCGGTCCGCAGATATAGCCGAGCCGCCATCCGGTCATCGCATACGATTTGGAAAATCCGTTGATCAGAAGCGTCCGCTCCTTCATGCCCGGAAGACTTGCGATTGAAACGTGGTCTTCCCCGTACGTCAGCTCCGAATAGATCTCATCGGACAGTACGTAAATATCTTTTTCAATACAAACCTGCGCAATCTCCTCCAGGTCTTTTTTCCGCATGACGCCACCGGTCGGATTGTTCGGAAACGGCATTACAAGAATCTTTGTCTTATCGGTGATTGCCGCCAGGAGCTCCTCCTTCGTCAGACGGAACTGATTTTCTTCCTTCAGCTCGATTGTCACCGGCACGCCGTCCGCCAGTACCACACACGGCAGATACGATACGTAGCACGGCTCCGGGATCAGCACCTCATCGCCCGGATCGAGCATTGCACGCAGCGCCACGTCAATTCCCTCGCTGCCGCCTACTGTCACAAGCACCTCATGGAGCGGATCGTATTCCACCTCAAATCTCCGCTTCAGATAATCTGCGATCGCGATTCGCAGCTCCTTCAGTCCCGAGTTGGAGGTATAAAAGGTCCGTCCCTTTTCCAGCGTATAAATACCCTCGTCGCGGATATGCCACGGCGTATCAAAATCCGGCTCGCCCACACCCAGAGAGATCACGTCATCCATCTCACTTACGATATCAAAAAATTTTCGGATGCCAGAGGGCTGGATCGTCTTTACTTTTTTCGATAATGGATTTCTCACGGTGTCACCAGCATCCTTTCATCCTTTGTTTTCTTTCCGAAGATCGTTCCGTAATCCTTATATTTTTTCAGAATAAAATGTGTGGCAGTCGAAAGCACCGTATCCAGCGTCGACAGCTTGTCGCTTACAAAGGAAGAAACGTCACGAAGCGTCTTTCCCTCCAGAATCACAAGAAGATCATACGCACCGGAGATCAGGTACACAGACTGTACCTCCGGATAATTGTAGATCCGCTCTGCGATCGAATCGAAGCCCTGACCTCTCTGCGGCGTCACGCGCACCTCAATCAGCGCTGTCACCTTCTCTGAGGAGGTCTTTTCCCAGTCGATCAGCGTATGGTATCCGCAGATCACCTGCTCCTTCTCCATCTGTGCGACCTCGTTTGCGATTACCGCCTCGCTTGAGCCGAGTAAAATCGCCAGCTCCTGCAGGTCAATCTTGCTGTTTTTTTCCAAAAATGTCAGTATCTGCTCTCTCATTTTACTGTCCTTTCGTTTCCATCTCGATCCGATACCACTCATCCGGCTTCGGGCGGTCCAGATACCGCTGTTCACTGCCGTTTCGGATCACCCGGTCATTTCCGTCTGTCACTCTTCCGATCACAGCTGCCGAAATGCCCTGCGCCGCCAGATAAGAGACCAGCGCCTCGCCGTGCGCCGTTCCGACAAGCAGCGCGCCCGCGGAATACAGATAGTATGGATTGATATCAAAATATTCACAGATTTCTATGGTCTCCTGTCTGACAGGAATTTTTTTCAGATCCACTTCCAATCCGACACCCGCCTGATCTGCCATCTCCCAGAGCGCATTAAATATACCGCCCTGTGACAGGTCATGCATCGCCGCCGCACCGAAGTGGGTGATGGCTCGGGCGGTTTCCCCCACCGCCATCTGCTTTGCAAACGATTTTGCCCGGTCAATCAGCTGAAACGGATAATGTGTCTGCAGCTCCGCTTCCTTTTTCCGCGCGATCGCCGCAGTGCCGCCAAGCGCAATCGCATCTGTCACCACAAGCACGTCACCCGGCTGTAATCTCCGGTGATTCCGCTCAGCAGCACAGGAGCTGCTTCCGATCCCGGTCACGGAATAAAGCGGGCGCGTCACTGCGGATGAGATCTGCGTGTGACCGCCGATGATTCCCGCCGCCTGCTTAGATACCGGTTGACTGCTTTGCATTTCCGCGCTGCCCTCACCGCCTGCATTTTCCTGCTCCTGAGCCATGCAGGTCTGCGCCATCTCCTTCATGCGGCACATATCTGCCTTCAGCTGCCGCTCCTCATACTCCGGCGGGAGCATGGCCGATACAAGAAAGCCCTCCGGCTCTGCACCGCCTGCGGCCAGATTGTTTGCTGCCGCAACAATCAGCATGCCCGGATCATCTGCAAAGCCCGGCACTTCATTTACAACGGAATATACCGGAAGGAGGCCGTCCTGCCACAGAATCTGTGCACAGTCCGCGCCCGACCGGTACATTACTTCCGCCGGATCGCCCCAAAGAGGGCGCAGCACCGACCGCTTCAGGGCTGGCTCTGAAATCTTTCCAATCTGCATCTGACCTCCTCCTTTCATCTCCTGATTTTACTCTTTTCTGCCTGTAAAGCGTACCTTTGCAGTCTTCTACTCTATAACCTGCACCGCCCCGTCCGGCTGCGTCTCTCCGCCGCCGGCTGCATCTGTCTGCGGTGCATCCGTCTGCGTTGTTTCGCTCTGCGGAGCCTGCGTCTGAGGTGCCTCAGTCTGCGGCTGCACGCCATACGTAATGATATTCTGAACCTGTGCAAGGTCATTGTTTGCAATTGCCGTATACATTGCGGACACTGCAGCCTGATTGGATGACACCACGCCAACCTCGTAGATTGCCGGTGACTCCTGATAATAGCTGCTGTTTACCTGAACTGTATCCGTCAGCTCTCCATCTACATAAATATTCTTCCACAGCTCTGCCGTCATGCCCTGATGCGGCGTCTGCGCCTGATATAAATAACCGATATTCTGGTCTGTCTTTGCTACCAGCTTGATGTTCTGCGCCGGGTCTGTCTGGCTGATCACACGGCTTTCAAAGGAAATCGTGCGGTTCGCCGGGCGCGTCTCCACACCGAAAATCGTAAAATTAAGCGTGCCGTAATATGCCGATCCTACAATATAAATCGGATATTCTTTGTCATTTGTAAAGACGAGATCCATCAGTCCTTCTGCGATTGCCGCATCCTTGGACGGATCCACATAGCCGACCAGCATCGTGTGGTTCGAACGCGCGTCGACCTCCAGCTCTGATTTCAGGACTGCATTGTACAGCGTCGTCGACACCTGACAGATACCGCCGCCGTAGGAATCCACGACCTGTCCCGCCTCATAGGAGGGGGCCAGCTCATAGCCGTTTTCCGGTGTAAACGGCGTCACAGCTGCCGTCACGGAAAAACTCTCGCCCGGCATCAGCAGAGTTCCGCTGATTTTTGCCGTGCCGTTTTCCACATTCTGTGCTCTTCCGGCCGATGATGCCGAGTAATCCGTCGTCGCCGTGCCGAGTACATCGGTCATCTTTGAGAGCGTCTCCTGCGTCAGAGATGGCGAAGTCCGCGTCACCGTCGCCTCGATCGCCACATTTCCGTCGCCGTCTTTCCAGGTAGAAAGCACTTCTTTTAACTGGGTAAGCGTCGCATCCTCATCGAGTGTCAGGCCGTCAGTACCGCCCTCCACATATGGATACCCATCGTCTCCCATGTGCAGAGAACCCTCCACCGGATCGCAGTTGAACTGGCTTAAGGAATTTACAAAATCTGTCTCCAGGCTCTCGCTCATAGTATATTCTATCTCATAATGTGCGCTCTCATTCTGCAGATCCTTCTGCTCTTTATAGCGCTCGATAATGTTTCCGCTCGTACCGATCTGGCTGATCTCATCCACCAGATCCGTATTTTCCCAGGAAAATCCAAGCTCACGAAACGTCGCCGATACCTGCTGGCCGCCCATCGTAATCGTCACCGTCGTGCTGCCAAGTGTCGCGACCTCATTTTTTACATACTGCGCCGCTTCCTCCGGCATCATGCCGCTGACATCCTTATCCCCGATAAAAACGCCGTCGCTGATCGGAGTCTGCGCAGATACCGGCATGCCGCACAAAAATCCGGCAACCGCCACCGCCAAACCTGCTAAAACTCTTTTTCGCATAAAATCCTTTCTATCTTCCCATTCTACAGACCCTTCGTCCAGATAAGAAATGCTGCCCGGCTTTAGTACAGTGCTGAAAGAATCGTCGTCACTACCATCGCCAGGATAATCACAACCACGATCACCGCTGCAATTTTCTGTTTTGTCTTTGAGTTATTAAAATTCATCATAATGCTCACCTCATAATTCTTCCATACTGCGAGATGATCCCGTCAATCATTCTTGACGCTTCACTCTTCGTCAGTTCCTCAATTTTAACGTTAATTTCTATTCTATGATATTTTGCTAAATCACGCAAGTATCCTTTTTGTGAATTTGTGATGGGCGTCTCCTTTTTCAGCTTGTATGTAAGCGGCGTCGGCTCAAATAATTCCGGCCTGAGCGCTCCGAACTCCGCCGCCATACACGCATAAATACGGGAGGCTGTAATCGCGTCATCAAGTGCACGGTGATGGTGCTCCTGAAGGATTCCATAATGCGCCGCCACCTGATTGAGGGCACGGCCCGGCAATCCTGCCAGCACGCTCTTTGCAATCGCCAGTGTGTCCAGCCCGTGACGCTCGTAGACTCCGCCCAGCTTTACCACATTCCGTTTCATGAAGCCATAGTCAAACGGCAGGTTGTGCCCGAGCAGCACAGCATCGCCGGAAAATTCCAGAAAGCCTTCCACCGCCTCCCGCAGCTGCGGGCTTCCGGCCGTCATCTCCGCTGTGATTCCCGTCAGATCCGTGATCCGCGCCGGGATCTCCACACCGCTGTCCACAAGTGTCTCATAGGTACCTGTGATTTCTCCGTTTTCCACCCGCACTGCCCCGATCTCAAGGATCTGGTCACGCATCGGACTCAGTCCCGTTGTCTCAAGGTCAAGTGCTACGTATGTATTCCACATATTCTGCCTCTTTCTCGCTTTGCGCGATTGAACTTTTTCTTCCATCTCCACAGCCAGGATCAGCCTCTCTTATCCGGATCCTCAAGCATAACCTCCGCTGTCCATGCATCTCCTGTCAGTGGATCACGCTCCTCATACGAAAACAGCAGATGCAGATCTCCCTTCGGCGCATACCCATAAAATGCCCCGTCCTTTCTCAGCGTGTGAAAATGCTCCAGATGCGTCATTCTCAGCAGCTGTTTCCAGCTATATTTCTGCCCGCTTTCCTTCAGGTAACAGCGCTGCGCTTCCTCTCTCCGGTAAAAATGGATTGCTGCTTCTTTTTCCTGCTCCTGATCTCCTGCCCAGGCCGGACGGCTCTTTGCATTCTCTCTCAGATAGAGGTCGAGTGTGAGCAGCTCGTCAAAATAAGCGGCCGGAAAATTCTCCTGCCCCTTTGCCGTTTTGTGCAGAAATCCTCGCAGAATCTCCATGCGCTGCAGCCTTGAATACGATTTTCCATTCAGCTGCTCTTCCTTATAATAATCAGCCAGCGCCTCGTACAGCTCAATCGGCCGCGTAAACAGCGCTTCTGCCGCGTGCATCGTATTGCGATACTGGAGACTGTTGTAGTAGACCTCCAGCATTTCCTCGATCTCCTTGAGGCGCAGCAGCTCATCGCAGGTAATCCACTTTGTCTGCAGTACCTCGTACGGCGGCGTGCTGTGATACACAATACCGTACTCCTCTGCACGCAGATACATCTCTGAGCCCTTCAGTACCTTCAGAAAGCCAAGCTGCAGCTCCTGCGGATACAGCGCATACACCGTATCAAATGAATCGCGGAAGCTCTCGAAATCCTCATACGGAAGCCCCGCGATCAGATCGAGGTGCTGATGCACATTGTGGGATTTCTGCACGCGCTTTACATGTTCCGCAATCTTTTCAAACGGCGCCGTCCGGTGGATGGCCGCAAGCGCCTGCTGATTTACCGTCTGCACACCGATTTCCAGCTGTAGAAGACCCGGACGCAGCTGCCCAAGCAGCTCCAGCTCCTCCTCATTTAAAAGATCAGCCGAAATCTCACAGTGAAAATTCGTCACGCCATTGTCATGCTCCTGCAAAAAATGCCAGAGCTCCAGCGTCCGCGCGTGGCTGCAGTTGAACGTACGGTCCACAAATTTGACCTGCTTTACCCGATGCTCCAGGAAATACAAAAGCTCCTTCTTCACAAGCTCCATACTGCGGTAGCGCACCCGCTTGTCCACCGAGGACAGGCAGTAGCTGCAGGAAAACGGGCAGCCGCGGCTTGTCTCATAGTAGATGATGCGGTTTTCGAATTTCTTCAGGTCGCGGTAGACGAATGGAAGTTCATCGAGGGTTTTCATGGGATCTGCCGGAGGGACAAGGTGGATGTCTTCTGCTGATATTCTTTGCACATTTCGTTCCGCTGTTATTTCGCAGTTTTCTGTCTGAATCTGTACGGGCTTTGCATCACATTTCCCTATCGCTTCACAGTATTCTGCTCTTCCAGCTGAAAACACCTGGCCTTGTTTTAAAACAGACTCCATTTTTTGTGCACTTCTCCGAAATGCAACTCCGGGAATCTCCTCCAGCGCTCCTTTTCCATCCACATAATACTCCAGCAGCCGGTAAAACGTCCGCTCTCCCTCACCGATCATCACACCGTCAAACGCGGGATTTTTTTTCAGAAAGTGTCTCGCATCATACGATACCTCCGGACCGCCGGCCCAGATTTTCAGATCGGGCAGCACCTTCTTCAGTGACTCCGCTGTCTCGACCACCTCACGCCGATTCCAGATATAGCAGGAAAACAGCAAAAGCTCCGGCTTCCTTCGGTAAATTCCGGCAAAAATCTCTTCCATCTGGTGATTGATCGTGTACTCCGCCAGCTCCACCATCGGCTCGTACTTTCCGGCAGAGCCCTTCAGGCTGTAGACCGCCAGGTTCGAATGAATGTATTTCGCGTTAATCGCGGTCAGCAAAATCCGCATTGTTTTCTTTCCTCCAGTTTCTTTTTTACACTCGGATACTGCGTGAGATCCGTATACGGCAGGAACTGCGCCGCATGCATTTTTTCCACAAAATCGCCCGCGTTTGCAAATTGCACATACGTGATCTTCTTCAAAATCCGCTGCGCCGCCTCAAGCGCAGACAGATCAAGCAGCAGACGATATGCGCCCTTCAGCGATGCATTTCCAATCAGTACAAATTTTTCCCGTGGAAGATCCGGATACATGCCGATCGTCACTGCGGACTCCACATTCAGATATTTTCCAAACGCGCCTGCCAGATAAAAACGCTTCACATCCGCCGCTTCCAGTCCAAATGATTCGATCAGATAAGATACCATCGTATGCGCCGCTGCCTTTGTCCTCATAAATTCTGTGATATCATGCTGCGTAAACACGAGATTTTCGCCCTGCGCCGATTCATCCGCCCACGCATAGCAGACTGCCAGCTCCGTCTGCTCCTCGTCCAAATGATTTTTCACAGTAATAATCCGCTCAGACCTGCCCTCATTTAACCGCCCAAGCGAATCCACCCAGCCGTTCAAAAACAGCTCCGCCAGCAGATCTACGATACCGGAGCCGCAGATTCCGCGCGGCGACGCTTCTCCAATCGTATGAATCTGCAGCTTTCCATCCACGATCCTGACACGGTCCACAGCTCCCGTATCCGCCCGCATGCCATACCGGCTGATGCCGCCCTCCAGTGCAGGCCCCGCTGCTCCGGCTCCCGCAAGGAGAAACTCGGAGTTTCCCGCCACCAGCTCTCCGTTCGTCCCGATATCGATAAAGACCGACAGCTCCGGTGACTCATCAATTCCGGTCGCCGTCAGGCCACTGATAATATCGCCACCCAGATAATTGGCCGCCGCCGGAAACAGATATACATAGCCCGGAAGATGGATACCAAGTGCTTCCGCACGCAGAAATCCCGGATTTTCCGCCACCGGCGCATACGGTGTCTCAAAGATCGGCCACGGATACAGTCCAAGCAGAAAATGCATCATCGTGGTATTCCCGCCGACCGTCATCGCCGTGTACTGCTCCTTTGGAATGCCGCATGCTCTTTCACATTTTTCGACCAGCGCATTAAAGCTGTCCGCTGTCACCTGCTGCAGCTCCTTTAAATGCTCCGGATTATCCTTCGTATAAAAAATCCGGCTTAAAATTTCCTCCCCATACGGAATCTGGCGGTTGAAAATGCTCTGCTCCGTCAGCACCTCCCCGGTAAGAAGATCAACCACCTGCATGACAAGCGTGGTACTGCCGTAATCCACCGCAGCGCCGTACAGCCGGTCAGTCGTATCACTCGGTTCTACCCGCAGCACCTCCCAGAGCGTTCCGCAAAAGACCAGTGTGACCGTCAGATGGTATGCCGCGTCCCGGCACATTGGATACAGGGTGCGCAGCACCGGAAGCGGCATCCTCACTTCCCCGTACTCTGGCGGAATCGCTTCCAGAATCCGTTCCCGGTCCCCCCTGGCATCATCCTCGGTCGGCGCCGGTAGCTCCAGATAAATTTTTCGACTGATTGTCTGCTGCATCATGTCCTCCCTGTATTCCTCTCCGCAAACGTTTCGCTCAAAACGAAACCCGGAGCGCGCTCTCGCAGTCCGGGCCGTTTCTATCTTCTTTTTCCTGTTTCAATTCACGAGCGGCATTTTTCCTACAGAACCAGCTTTGCTGCTCCGTAGATTCCCGCATCGTTTCCAAGCTGCGCAAGCTCAAACTTCGTGTCCTTGCAGCCGGAGAACGCGTATTTTTTGTACGTCGGAATGATATAATCCAGCAGTACCGGACCTGCCTTTGAGACACCGCCGCCGATGACGATGATCTCCGGGTCAGCTACTACTGCAAAGGAAGCCAGCGCTTTTCCAAGGCACGCGCCAAAACGCTCTGCGACCTGGATTGCGATAACGTCCTTTACCTTTACTGCATCAAATACGACCTTCGCGGAAACCTCCTCCGCCTCACGCATCACGGACGGCGCATCCGTTGCTTCCAGTGCTTCTCTTGCAATACGTGCGATACCCGTTGCGGATGCGATCTGCTCCAGACAGCCGTATGCGCCGCAGTTGCACGGGAATGTGATCGAATCATCCACGTGTGCATGGCCGATCTCTCCGCCTGCTCCATGTGCGCCCGCGATTACCTTGTCATTTACGATGATGCCGCCGCCGACTCCGGTGCCGAGCGTTACCATGATCATATTGTGGCAGCCTGCTCCGCCGCCCTTCCAGAGCTCACCAAGTGCTGCGACGTTTGCATCATTTCCGGCCTTTACATTCAGACCTGTCAGTTCCTTTAATTCCTTTTCGATCGGCTTGAAGCCCCAGTGCAGATTGACTGCGCACGGTACCTCTCCGTTTTCATTTACCGGTCCCGGTACGCCAATGCCGATGCCCTCGACCTCATCCTTTGCAATCTTTTTCTCTGCAAGCTTATCCTCGATCGCTTTTGCGATATCCGGAAGAATCTGCGCACCGTTGTCCTCCGTGCTCGTCTTGATCTCCCATTTATCCAGCACCTCACCGGCAACTGTGAAAAGACCGCATTTTACGGTCGTGCCTCCTACATCAATTCCAAAACAGTACTTCTTCATCTGTTATTCCTCACGCTTTCCTGCATTTCGCATTAAACTGTTCTGTACACGGTTGTACAGCTCTTTTGCCGCATTGTACCCCATCTTCTTCTGTCTGTGGTTGACCGCCGCAGACTCTACAATGACAGCAAGGTTCCTGCCCGGACGAATCGGAAGAGAATGACAAACAACCTTGTTGCCAAGGAATTCTGTATATTCCTCCTCCAGACCGAGACGGTCATATTCCTTCTCGCGGTCCCACTCCTCGAGCTTGATTACGAGGTCGATCGACTGCGTATTCTTGACACTCTCAACACCGAACAGCGTCTTGACATCAATGATACCGATACCGCGCAGCTCGATAAAATGCCGCGTGATATCCGGCGACGAACCGATCAGCGTCTCATCGCTGACCTTGCGGATCTCCACGACGTCATCCGTCACAAGACGGTGTCCGCGCTTGATCAGCTCCAGCGCAGCCTCACTCTTTCCGATGCCGCTCTCTCCCATGATCAGTACACCCTCGCCGTAGACATCGACCAGTACGCCATGGATAGAAATACACGGTGCCAGCTCCACATTCAGCCAGCGAATGACCTCCGCCATAAAGGAAGATGTCGTCATCTTCGTAGAAAATACCGGTACCTCATACTGCTCTGCCAGACGGAGCATATCCTCATCCGGCTCCGTCATCGTCGTATAAATGACGCACGGTACATGATACGACAGAAACTTTTCATAAATCGGAAGCTTGGTCTCTCTCGGCAGATGCTCCAGATACGTATACTCTACGTATCCAATGATCTGTACACGCTCCGAATAAAAATGATCAAAATACCCTGTAAGCTGAAGCGCCGGACGGTTGATCTCGGACGTCACAATCTTTTTGCCCTCCATGCTGATACTGGGCACCAGATTAGTCAGATGCATCTTGTCCGCAAGCTTCTCAATAGTCACACTGCTTGCCATTTCTTTTCCTCCTGCGATTTATGGCATTATTTTTTCTTCATTATATAAAATTACCCTTCGTTTGTCGAGTATTGTTTCCTTCCGCAGCGAGAATTTTTAAACGCAGATAAATACTTCCAACTGCTTATTGCTCCTCGCAGCTGCGCAGGAGGCATACCCCGCCCGGTTAAACCGTCAGTTCAAACAGCCGCGCGCTGATCCGCTCCGGCAGCTCGACCGTCAGTTCTCCCGTCTCCTTGTTCCAGGCAAAACGGCAGTTTCCTTCCTGCGGATATCCGCATTTTATGTTAAGCTCCTGTCCTTTTCTGTGATGCACCGGAATCGTAATGCGTTCTTCCTGACTGTTTCTTCTCCACACTGCAATATAATCCTTCTTTTCTGTCCGAAGTCCCATGCTTACCCACGGATCGCGGTACTTCGAAAGGCCAAGCGGCCAGAACGGAAGTGCCTGACGAATATCCCCGCGAATCTCTTTGTAATAGGCGATCGCCTCTTTTACCAGCGCTGACCGCTCCTTACTGAGATTGACGAGATGACCGCTCTGGTGAATACGCAGAAGCAGCGCATTTACCATATTGAAAATGACCTCCTCGCGGTCTCCCTCAGTCAGCGGATAGGACCAGATAGCTGCCTGCTCCGGCGTCAGTGCCATCGGTGCGTTCGCCGCGATCGTCGCATAGCGCACATAATCCTCCTGGTCACTCGTCGACTGAATGCTGTACCGGCTGAGCATCGCATAATCCATCCGCAGACCGCCGCTTGAGCAGTTCTCGATAATCAGCTCCGGATAGCGTGCAAATACGCGGTCCAGCCATGCCAGATAAGCACGGTTGTGGCCGAGCAGTCCATCACCTGCGCTGTCCGCATTTACCTCTGTGCCAATGCCAGGCTCAATGTTGTAATCCATCTTGATATAACCGACACCGTACTCACTTACCAGACGGTCGATCACCTCATCCGCATGCGCGATTACCTCCGGATTGCGGAAATCCAGCTGATAACGGCTGCGGTCATAGACCTTTTTGCCGTGACGCATAAAATACCAGTCATCCGGCACCCGATCCGCCTTCGGGCAGCGGATACCCATCACCTCCAGCTCGAGCCAGACGCCAGGAATCATTCCCTTCGACCGGATGTAGTCCATGACCTCGCGGAGTCCGCCCGGAAAACGCTTCTTCGACGGCAGCCATTCTCCGACACCATCCCACCAGAAGCCGTCCGAATACCAGCCGCAGTCCACACAGAAATACTCACAGCCTGCCTCATGCGCCTTATCGATCAGCGGAATCTCTTTTTCCGTGGTCGGATCCCCCCACAAACAATTCATATAATCATTAAAAATAACGGAAAGCGTCTCATTGTCACGGTTCTTCCGGCGGATCCGGCGACGGTACAATGTCAGCTGTGTGCCCGCCTCATCGATATCTCCATAGACCGATCCGATGCTCACCGGAACACTCATAAAGCACTCGCCCGGCTTTAAATTCTTCCACCAGTGAGACTGATGCTCCGTCGGACCGCTCAGCTGCAGATAAAGATGTCCATCCTCATCGCTGATCTCCCAGTACCACGAACCGTTGTGCTCGATCTGCCAGAACAGCATCGTGTTCATTTCCTTATTTTTGAGAAAACCCATCGGAAGGTGCTGCTTTGTTGACCAGTTTCCGGTATTCTCCACGCTGATTGTCTGAGAGGAACGACGCGTTTCATGCGGCTGCGACACCGACATGCCAAGCTCGTCCATCGTATACCGGCTCCAGAGCAGCTCCTTCTGCCATGCGTTGTACGGAATGCCGACCTCCAGCTTTTCGTCCGGATCCATCAGGCCATCCTTTTCAATACCCGTCAGTGCAAATGAAGAGACGTACTCGATGCCGAGCGGCTCTGCTCCGTGATTTTCCAGCACCGTCCAACTGCGCACCATCGCAATGCCATCGTAAAACTGCAGATGACTGCACACCGAAAGTCCGGTCGGCTCATCCGTCATCTGAATCTCCAGTTTCCTTCCCAGTTCATTGCGGTAATCCTTCCGCCCTTCATACTTCAGGCGATAACCCGGCGCTGTCCGCACATACTTTGTGCCGTGGCGCTCTCCCGGCCGATCCAGCCCCGATACCATGACCTCTGCCAGCCGAAAACCCGTAATTCCATCCGCTGAGTCCAACGTACTTTCTTCAAACGGGCAAGCCGAAAAATGCAGAAACTTGATCTCCTTCTCATCTGTGATCTCAAACATAAGATTCAGACCATTTTCATGAAGCTCAAAACGTTCCATTTTTTCCTCCTCCATCGCATTTATCTTTTATAATTTTTTCCCCATTCCCGTACCACCGACAGGCTGTAATCGACAAGACCGATGGTCTGTTTGTCTTCTATATCACCATTATATACAAAAAGAGAACATACGACAACCCCATTTCCCAAATATATCCACAAAAAAGAGGACCGCCCTCTCAGACAGTCCTCATTCCCTTACACGTTCTTTTTTACTTCTTTTTTCTCTTTCTCATACCCGATGCAACCAGCAGAATCACTGCCACTCCAGCCACTGCAAATACCGCTGCAACCGCTGCGACCGGTGTATCATCGCCGGTGCGGACATTGCCGCTCGCCATCAGCGGGAAATTCGAAATATCGGTAATCGTCTTCGTCACGGTCAGATCTGCTTCCGTCGGTGTCTCTCTTTTATCCACCATCGTCACGGTCGCTGATTCATCTGCCGTACCGGTAACGGTAAACGGTGCATCTGCCGCCACCTCATATCCATCCGGCGCTTCTACCTCACAGAGATAATAATCGCCGGCCGGAATCCGCTTCAGCTCATACGGCTCCTTTGTTGTCGTAAACAGATACGCTGCCGATCCGTCCTCCTTGCGGAGCACATTTCCCTCACTGTCCTTAATTGTCAGCTTTGCACCGGCACCAGCACCTTCTGAATCTCAATCTCTGTCAGGCCAGCTGTCTGCACCAGCAAATACCAGCCCGGCTCCAGTCCCGTAAACGAAAGTATTCCGGTACTATCCATCTCCTTTTCCGTGCCGACTGCGCCATTTTGCTGTGCAATCTCCGTAAGCTGAGCCGCAATCTCCTACGTTTTTTTTGCATCCACCAGATTTTCCAGTGAAATGCCGCAGTCTGCGAATGCTCCCTGCAGCGGATACTGTCCGCCCTCATACCCAGTCACGCGATACAGCGTCATTGCAACACCAGACGCGCTGTGATCCAGTTGCAGTGTGATTGATCCGGACTCATCCGCAAACACATGCGCTACGCCAGCCAGCCACAGCACCACTACCAAAATCAAGACCACAAAAAAACATTTTTCTACTCTCTTTGATCTCAATGTCTGTTCCATCCTCTCCTGCTTTTTCTTCTCTGTCAGCTTCTGCGGCGCACACGTTTCCATATCAATGTACCAAGCAGAAGCAGTACCAATAAAATCCCTACAAGTGCCGGCGCCACCAACACCGGATCAATTTGCTGCGCATCCGCAGTCACACGGATCTCATCCGAATCCTCCAGATTTGCGATACGATGACCGCGCACCAGAAGCCGATGAGAATTGATACAATCCTTTTTCTCGTCAATCTCCAGCGATGACATGTCATCCGGTTCCACGATCAGGATCTGATCTACCTCATACGTCAGCATCTCGTCCAGCACACGGAGCATAAAAATATCGCCCTCCGCAAGCTGATCCAGATCTGTGAAAAGCTTCGCAGATGGCATGCCCCGATGTCCGGAAATCACACAGTGCGATCCTTTTCCGC
This sequence comes from Lachnospiraceae bacterium, assembly GCA_029225065.1. Taxonomy (GTDB): domain Bacteria; phylum Bacillota; class Clostridia; order Lachnospirales; family Lachnospiraceae; genus Choladousia. The sequence continues at coordinate 19,954 of JAQXVT010000051.1, forward strand.
CCACCGGAAGAGAAGAACCCTCGATATGACCAATCGCCGCCTTCAGAATTCCTTCATCTACACCATGATAAATCGGCAGAGACACCTTGATTGACGGAATCTCCACATATCCCATGATGCCATTTCCACTGACATTCAGCATACTTTCGTATTCTTCCTGCTGTTCTTCCGTCAGAAACCAGTGATTGCTTCGCGTCCGCAGTTCCTTATTGTACTCCACCGCATTGTCTGTAGTTGCATCATATGTTCCTACAATTTCAAACTCAATATCCGCTGCAGTATTATAACCAGCAGGTGTAGTTGTCTCTCTTAAAACATACTTTCCAGCATCCAATCCTAACCAGGAGAAAGTCGTCATATCCTCGCCTTTTACTTCTGATCCAATTTTGCTTTCCTGCGTTGTTCCAGCATCTGTTCCAGGGACAATTTTATAGAAAGTAAATCCTGCACCTTTTAACGGTTTTGTGCCGTTTCCATCTGGCTCAACTTTATTTGCATCTAGTTTATAAGTAAATACAATAACTGCATCTTTAGGTGTCTCACCTGTCGGTGAGTCTCCTCCTTCACTTGTATAATTCGGATTGTTAGAATACTCCAGATAAACCTCATTCGGATTTCCCTGTTTACCATATTTTGCATCTTTATTCAATGTTGCACTGTATCTTACAACAATTTTGCTGTCTTTATCAATAGTTACCCCCGAAATACTTTTTAAATTATCACAGGAAATCGTGCCAAACTTAACCTTAAAATCATCTGTTACATCGGATTCGGCCGTTCCATTTAAAACAAAAACCCGTGCGTTCTTCTTATATGTCAGTCCCTCTGACAATGTATCCTCGAAAACATATTTGTATGTTTTATAATCTGCATAATTGCTCGGAAGTGTACCGGTTAATTCATCTTGTCAACCGCAGCTGCATTATCGCTCTGCGTTATGTCCAGAACGTCTGAGATAATAAGATTTTTCTGATGGATACGCGCAGCTGTCCGATCAGCAGACGGAAAAGACCGGCTGTCCTTCAGGCCTTTCAGGAATATCTCACATCTAACGGCCATTCTTTGGATCTTCGTCTGTGGAAAATGGACCTTTCTGTAGAATTTGCATGTATGGATCCCTCTCCGTGGCCATTCTGTATTTTTGAGATCGTTCACGATCCCTCTTCTCTGTCACAGCATCCTGTTTTTCGCTATGTGAATGAAGTGACCGCTGCTCTGATCCATATTCCTCTCTATCGTCTCATTCACGAAAAGCCCCATGTCCTTTTCAAAGAAATGGAAGCGTATTGCCTTCCTTTTTTACTGCGTACCGGACTATTTGGAGGACGTGAGCAATTTTCTTTTTCTCTGCATCCCAATCTGCAGCTTCGTGTATACTGTTGCTAACCCCACCACAGCTTCTGTGCATGCATGCTTATGGAGGAGAATGATTGATTCTCCTACTCCTCCACCACTTCCACCGTTCTTTTTCCCTTTCCGCCCTGCGCATGAAAGAAATCGTAGACCTGCTGTGCGCTTTTGGCGTTCATGGACTCGGCGCCTGCGAGCTGCTCCAGTGACGCGTCACGGATTGCCTCCAGTGATTTGAACGTGCGCATCAGCGCTTTGCGGCGCATCGGGCCGATGCCCTCGATGTCATCCAGGATCGAATGTACCTGTCCTTTGCTGCGCAGGCTGCGGTGGTACTCGATTGCAAAGCGGTGCGCCTCGTCCTGAATCCGCGTGATGAGCTTGAACCCCTCGGAGTGCGTGTCGATCGGAAGTTCTGCATTGTTATAATAGAGGCCGCGCGTGCGGTGAAAATCATCCTTTACCATACCGCAGACCGGAATGGTAATTCCCAGCTTTTCCAGCACCTGCAGCGCGATGTTGACCTGTCCGCGTCCTCCGTCCATCAGTATCAGATCCGGGAAGCGGCTGAAGCTTCCCATCTCATAGCCCATTTTTTTCTCATCGAGTTCTTTTCGCTCCTCCAGCCCGTGTGTGAAGCGGCGCGTCAGCACCTCCTCCATGCTGGCGTAATCGTTGGGACCCTGGACGGATTTGATTTTAAATTTGCGGTAATCGCTCCGCTTTGGCTTTCCTTTTTCGTAGACAATCATCGAGCCGACGGACTCAAAGCCGCTGATATTGGAAATATCGTACGCTTCCATGCGCATCGCGCGCTCGACGCCGATCAGCTTTTCAATCTCATGGACAGCGCCGATCGTACGGCCTTCCTCGCGTTTGATGCGGTCGCGGTCCTGGCGAAGTACAATCTCCGCATTCTCCCGCGCCATCTCGACGAGCTTTTCCTTTGTGCCTTTTTTCGGTACGCGGACCGTGACCTTCTGTCCTCGCTTCTGTGTCAGCCACGCCTCGACGAGCTCATGATCCTCGATCTCAATCTCGATCATCAGCTCACGCGGTACAAACGGCGTGCCCGCATAATACTGTTTGATGAAGCTGTTTAAAATCACGGCTTTCGTGTCCTGCGGTGCGACGCGCAGATAAAAATGCTCCCGCCCGATCATCTTTCCGCCGCGGATGAAGAACACCTGCACCACGGCATCCGCCGTCGCAACGGTATCATCCGCATCCTCGATCGCAAGTGCAAGCACATCCTTGTCCTCTCCGTCGCCGCTTGTGATCTTCTGGCGCTGTGACACCTGCTTGATGCTGCGGATCAGGTCGCGGTACTCGATTGCTTTCTCAAATTCCATCGCTTCGGATGCCTGATTCATTTTTTCTTCCAGATCCCGGAGCACCGCTCCATGGTTTCCATTCAGAAAATCAACCGCATCGGCTACGTTCCTGCGGTATTCTTCTTTTGTGAAGGTTCCCTGGCACGGCGCATTGCACTGCCCGATCTGATAATACAGACACGGGCGTTCTTTTCCGATGTCGCGCGGGAGGTTTTTGCTGCAGCTGCGAATTTTGTAGAGCTTTTTCACGAGATCGATCGTATCCTTTACCGCTGTGGCACTCGTGTACGGCCCAAAATAGCGCGATTTATCCTTTTTCATCGTCCGCGAAAACAGCACCCTCGGGTATTCCTCTCCAAGCGTCACCTTGATGAACGGATACGTTTTGTCGTCCTTGAGCATCGTGTTGTATTTCGGGCTGTGCTCCTTGATCAGGTTGCACTCCAGCACGAGTGCCTCAAGCTCTGAATCCGTCACGATATACTCAAATCTCCGGATGCGCTCCACCATCTGCAGAATCTTCGCGCTCTTGCCGCGGCTGCTTTGGAAATACTGGCGCACACGGTTTTTCAGGCTGATCGCCTTGCCGACGTAAATGATATCGTCATGCGCGTCATGCATAATGTAGACGCCGGGGCGGCCCGGCAGCTTTTTCAGTTCTTCTTCTATATTAAAAGCAGGATAGCCGGACGGTGTTTCGCCCGGCTTGTTCTCATGCGTTTCGTTCTCTTTCATGGACTGCAAATCCCTTTCTGTTCTGTAAATGCCTGTTTGCTCCGACCGCCTGCACACAAATTCAGTTGCTGTTCACGCAATTTTCCTTTTATGGTCAGGATCTTTTTATTTTTATATTTGCTTCAGATTTCTTTCATATTTTGAACACTAAATGGACACAACTTGCCGTTATACTTTCAGTATCAAATAAATGAAGTCAGCCAGTGCACGGCGCGTCTGTATTGGTTCTGGCTTCGCCAAAAAATTATCTTAACCTTCGTACATAACCATAACAATGACAGTTATCTTATATTCGGTTAAGTTTTCATACATTTTTCTCTTCTTGAAGGGTATCGCTTGCGATACCCTTCCTCCTTTTTCTCAGAACTTCCGGATCTCGTCTTCATCCTCGCTCGCAGCGGCGCTGATTGAGCGAATCTCGGCATAATAGCCGAACTGATCGTTTACTTTAATATAAACGCGGTCACCGACCTTATGACCGAGCAGTGCTTTTCCAAGCGGTGATTCGATGCTGATCAGACCGTTCATGGAGTTCCCGCGGACACTCGTGACGATCTTGTACGTCTCTGTCTCATCATCATCCTCACAGTAGATCTCGACGGTCTTATCCAGTCCTACCTCATCCTCGGCAGACTTGTCTGAGATGACACTGGCCGTCTTCAGCATGCGCTCCAGATAACGGATACGGCTCTCGTTTGCATTTTTGTCCTTCTTGGCCGCATAGTATTCGAAATTTTCACTCAGATCTCCGTGTGAGCGCGCTTCCTTGACTGCCTCAATCGCATCCTTGCGCACAACCAGCTTTCTGTATTCGATTTCTTCCTCGATTTTCTTTACGTCGCCTTCTGTCAACTGTTCCCGCATGATTGTTACCTTCCTTGTTTGTTTCTATTTTATTTCTATTTTGTTTGTTTCTGTCCGCAGCCGATATTGGCGCGAATTTATTTGCCTTTTCTCACTTTTGTTCGGACAACAGGAACATTCTTATTTTACTTATACTGACGCTACAAAACGCTCGAACGCTGCTCTGCCTTCCGGTGTGCGCTTGTAAACGCCTGCATGCTCCAGCACCTTCATAAATACGATGCCGACCTCGTCCTCGATGATCTTATCGATATTTTTCGATGTAAAGCTGTCGTATTTCTGCTTCAGTTCGTCCACCCAGTCAGCGTGCTTGTCCAGTTCCTCATCGCCGCGGATGTCGCGTCCCTCTACCATCGCTGTCTTTAAATGCTCCAGCTCATCCTTCAGGCGGGCCGGAAGCACGGCAAGACCCATGACCTCGATCAGTCCGATATTCTCTTTTTTAATGTGATGCAGCTCTGCGTGCGGATGGTATACGCCGAGCGGATGCTCGTCTGTCGTAATGTTGTTGCGCAGGACAAGATCCAGCTCGTATTTGTCGCCACGTTTTCTTGCGATCGGCGTGATCGTGTTGTGCGGCTCTCCGTCTGTCTCGGCAAAGATAAACGCTGCCTCATCGGTATAGCCTCTCCATGCTTTCAGAATATGGTCTGCCAGATCCACCAGGCGCTCCGGATCTTCATGTCTGATGCGAATAACGGACATCGGCCATTTTACGATGCCTGCCTGCACATCCTCGTAGCCTGCAAACGTAATCTCTTTTTCCACCGGAGCCTTTGCCATTGCAAACTCATAGTGTCCGCCCTGGAAATGATCGTGGCTCAGGATCGAACCGCCAACGATCGGCAGGTCCGCATTGGATCCCACAAAGTAATGCGGGAACTGGGAAACGAAATCGAGCAGCTTTGCAAACGTTGCGCGTTCAATCTTCATCGGCACGTGCTTTGAGTTGAACACGATGCAGTGCTCATTATAATACACGTACGGGGAATACTGGAAAAACCACTGGCTCTGGTTGATCGTCACCGGAATGATGCGGTGGTTGCCGCGCGCCGGATGATTCAGGCGGCCTGCATAGCCCTCGTTCTCGCAGCAGAGCAGACATTTCGGATAGGAGGTCTGCTTTGCAAGCTTTGCAGCTGCAATCGCTTTCGGGTCCTTCTCCGGCTTTGAGAGGTTGATTGTAATATCCAGATCGCCGTACTCGGTCGGTGCAATCCACTTGCGGTCCTTCGCAATGCGGTAGCGACGGATATAGTCGGTATCCTGACTCATTTTGTAGTAGAAATCGGTCGCCTTTTTCGGGCTCTCCTCATAAAGTGCCCGGAATTTCCGGATAATATTAGAAGGACGATCCACGAGAAGTGCCATCACCTTCGTATCAAAAAGATCCCGGTATCCCACTGTATTCTCTTCCAGAATCCCATTTTCATACGCATAATCGCAGATCTCACCAAGAATGCTCTCCAGCTCTCCGACTACTGCGCTGCTGCCCGGCTTATACTCTGCCATCGCCTGTTCTGCGTCCTCGTCCAGGGAATCTATTTTCAAAAGCTCCAGTACCTTGTTTGCCGCATAGCGGGTATCCTCTTTTTCGATCAGACCGGTCTCAAGACCGTACTGAACCAGTTTTGCAATACTTTTCTGAATCATCTGTCTGTCCTCCCATATGTTGTTTCTCTGCTTTCATCCACAGCCGGTATTTCCACAGCGCCTGACTCAGGCTTTCTGCTGTCCGAAACCGTTACTTTATCATAACATACCTCCCTGTTTTTTCAAGTGTAACAGTTCCGCGCAGCCGCAAAATGTGAAGACTGATTATTGCAAATTTATCATAGACTTTTCTGTTTTTTTCTGCTATTCTGATAGATAACTATTCCGGAACTGCCAGGACAGTGCGCGGGATTTTGTCAGACTGAGATAATCTTCTGCGGCGCTGCAAAAAGTGGTCAGCAGTCATCCGGACTGTTTGGAATCGGCAGGGAGCACTGCTCCTTCTGATTGGCTGCGAGGAAGCAACTCAGATATACCAGGTATGCGTATATCCGACTGACAAAGGGGGATTACAGATGAGTGATGTGAAGCTGTACCGTAAACGGATCATCCCGGAGGAATGCATTCTTCTTGAGGATGACGAAATTCTTTATCTCGATCAGGAAGTCATCATTACAAAGTGGAATACGATCCGTCCGAAAAAGACGCTGCATCACGGGTATTCCTGTTATTTTATGGAGCGCGGTTTTAAAGTCAGCAAATTTTACGATCATGACAACAACCTGATCAGCTGGTACTGCGACATTATCTCTCACACCTTTGACAAAGCAACCAATACGTATGTCTTCACCGACCTGCTTGCTGACGTCATCCTTTATCCGGATGGCTTTGTGCGTGTCGTCGATCTCGACGAGCTAGCCGACGCACTGCGTGACGGTCTTATTACTTCCGAGCAGATGCAGCTGGCACTGCGGCGGCTGGACAAGCTGCTCTCGCTGATTTATAAGGGAGCGTTCCCGCGGCTGCAGAAGTATATCGAGGATTATGAGAAATAAAAAATAGATAAAAGCAGGCTTTGACTTTTATATAAGCAGCGAAACGGGCTTAAACAATCCGTTTTGACTACAGCAATTTCATAAGACATCTTAATAAAATACAGCTATACCAGATGCAGTATCTTCTGAAATTGCTATAAATTTTAAAATAGGAAAGTGAGGACTTAAAAAATGGCACAGAATCCTGTCGTTACAATCACAATGGAAAATGGCGATGTGATGAAGGCAGAGCTTTATCCGCAGATCGCTCCGAATTCCGTCAACAACTTTATCAGCCTTGTAAAAAAAGGCTTTTATGACGGACTGATCTTCCACAGAGTCATCCGTGGTTTTATGATCCAGGGCGGCTGCCCGGACGGAACCGGTATGGGCGGCCCGGGATACACGATCCGCGGCGAATTTGCTCACAACGGCTTCAAAAATGACCTCAAGCATACGCCGGGCGTCCTTTCCATGGCGCGCGCAATGCATCCGGACTCTGCCGGATCTCAGTTTTTTATCATGCATGAGACCTCCCCGCATCTGGACGGTGAGTATGCCGCTTTCGGAAAGGTCATTGAGGGACTCGACATCGTCAACAAGATCGCTGAGACTCCGACCGACTACCGTGACCGCCCGATGCAGGATCAGAAGATCAAATCGATGACAGTCGATACATTCGGAGTAGATTATCCGGAGCCGGAGAGAGCATAAGGCTTAAACCTGTCAGAAAAAGACCGCTGCGCCTGCAACGGTCTTTTTCTATTTATGCCGCATACCCTCTGCCTCCGCGATATCCTTTCGCGGCACCGTCCGGGATTCCGGCGGCACGCTGGAACTCGCGGAGCTTTTGCTTTGCCTCTTCGCTAAGGCCGGTCGGCACCTGAATCTGTACGGTAACGTACTGGTCGCCGTGTACCTTCGGGTCTTTCATCGATACGATTCCTTTTCCTTTCAGACGGATCTTCGTGCCGGACTGTGTACCCTCACGAATCCTGCATACCACGGCTCCATACAGTGTCTCGACGGTCGCTTCCCCGCCGAATACCGCTGTCGTATACGGAATACTTACCGTTGTATAGACATCGGAGCCTTTTCGCTCATAACCCGGCCGGCTGCCGACCGTTACTTCCAGAAGCAGGTCGCCTGCCTGCCCGCCTCCGATACCTGGCTGTCCTTTGCCGCGCAGGCGGACGCTCTTCCCGGTATCGATACCTGCCGGGATGTGAACCTGCAGCGTCTTGTTTCCGCCATGGCCGTCTGTCAGTGTGATCCGCTTATCACAGCCAAACGCCGCTTCATCGAACGTGATCGATACGTTTGCGTGGAGGTCTTCGCCCCTGCTCTGATATCCATTCCCGGTGCCAAAGCCATCGCCGAAGCCGCTTCCGTAACCAAAACCGCCGCTGTTTCCAAAGCCACTGCCATAACCTGCACTGCTTCCGTTTCCACCTCCGCCAAAGCCACTGTAACTGCTGCCATTACCGCCAAAGCCTGAAAATCCGCTGCCGAAATTGCCGCCGGTATTTCCATTGCTGCTGTAGCTGTAGTACGTGCCACCATTTGACGTCCTGCCCTGACGGAAGTTTCCTGCTCCGCCGCCGAACATATTTTTCAGGATATCATCCATATCGTCGCCGCTGAAATGATATTCCTGATAGCTGCCATTTGTACCGCCCGCGCCCCTGCCAAAGCCGCTAAAGCCGCTAAACGGATCGCCATAAGCACCGCCCTGCGCGCCTGCTCCCGGCGCACTTCCGTCAAATGCCGCATGGCCAAACTGATCGTAGAGCTTTCGCTTCTCCTTGTCACTGAGGATGTTGTACGCTTCCGTGACCTCTTTGAACTTCTGCTCCGCCGTCGGATCTCCGCCATTCGTATCCGGGTGGTATTTCTTTGCAAGCTTACGGTATGCCTTTTTGATTGTATTGTCATCTGCGCTGCGGGACACCCCGAGCACCTCATAATAATCTCTTTTTTCTGCCATATTTGTCACCTTCCATATCTGAACCTGACAGCCCCTTTACTGCCCTTCCGCAGCACGCCAAAAGATATCGCAGCGCTTTCTGCCTCTTCTGCGCGTGAAAAGAACTCTCTTCAGAAAACTCCCCGAAAATAAATCCAGGGAGTCTCTTTCACTGCTCTTGTTCTACTTGTAATATAACAAATATGTGTTTCAATGTCAAGGGTATTACTGACAAATCTTTGGTGTCCTCACACGTATATTCCGGCAATTTTCAGCCACTTTTTCCTATCCGATAATCTCTACCGTCCACTCATTCCGATACGTTTTTCCGCCGTCCAGCGCGATCAGATCCGCCTGCTGCCCGAAATCCTCAACGATTCCTTTTCTCGACGGCAGGGAGCTCCACGGCTCAATGCACACATACGGTGCCTCGATCTTCGGCATATGCCAGAATCCGATCACGTTGTAGTCCGGGAAGGATACGCGCACGGCACGTCTGCCCTTTTCGGAATGCAGCGTCACGGTATGGTCTGCATGCTTCAGCACAATCGCATCGTCGTCAAACAGATCGTGATGCAGCGGAAGCTTTGTGCCGTCCACAAGTGCGTATTCTGCGTCATTTCCATTCAGGAAGCAGTCTGCGGTAAAGCCGACGCGGTACGGATGCGCACTGTGAGAAAATTCCAGGCAGTAATCCTCAAAGGAAAGCCCGTCCTCCAGCGGCACATTGAAGCCCGGATGGCCGCCGATGCCAAAATGCATTCTGGCGCTTCCGAGATTCTCCACCTCGTTCGTCACATGCATCACATTTCCCTCAAGCGCATAGGTGATGCGGTAAATAAAGGAAAACGGATACTGCTTAAGCGTCTCCTCATTGCTGTCATAGCGAAGCGTGATGCTCTCTTCCGTCTGCTTCTCCGGTGTCAGCTCGACTGCATTGATGAATCCATGAATCTTCATCGTGTATTCTTTTCCATCATATGTATAGTTCTGATTGGTCAGACGCGCTACATACGGAAAAATGTTCGGAGCCTGTCCGTTCCAGACATCCGGATTGCCCTGCCACAGATACTCGGTGCCGTCCGTGCTCTGGATGGAATGAAGCTCTGCACCGAGCGAATTGATAGTTACTTTCAGATGATCGTTTTTGATGGTATAAAACATGTAAAAAGCCCCCTGTCCTCACTTTTTGCTGCTGCTCTGAACTGTTTATTTCATAATGTAGAACGCATACTTAATATCCTGATCCGCCGGGATCCGGTACTGTGGCTCCACGTCGCTGCCCCAGCTGTCGATTCCGCCGACGCCGCGCATGCGGCCAAGGATGCTCACTACGGTGCGTCCGGTATCCGGCAGTTCATCGCGGTGCGTTGCATTTTCCAGCTCCTCCGGTGTGTACGGGAGCACGGAAAGATGGAACGGCTCGCCATCCATTACGATGCGCAGGTCACCGATCTGTGCCTGGCAGGTATCTGCGTGGTTGCCGCATTCCTGCGGAACGAGATAATGTGCCGCCTCCGGTGTTCCGGTATGTACGCCGAATGTTCCGCCCTTTTTGCGGTCCGGATACGTCTCTCCCGAGAGTCCTTCCCACGTGTAACACTCTGCCTTTCCCGGAATCAGCAGGCGAAGTCCGAATTCCGGAAGCTCCGGAAGATCTTTTGCGCCGTGGTAAACGACTTCCGTGTGGATTCTGCCCGCCCGGTCTACGGTATATGTAATCTCCACCTTTACACCCGGAACGGCCGGGAATTCGTACGTATACGTCAGGGAAACCTTTTCGAGGTCCTCCGCTGCCGGATCGCGGTGCGCCGCATCCGCTATATCGTACTTTCGTGCAGTGCATTTTTCCGCCGCGCAGCTGCCATCTGCTCCTGCCGCTCTGCTTTCCGCCGTGTGGCTGCCATTCGCTCCTGCTGCCCCGTTTTCGGCAGTTCCATCATCTGCAAAGCTCTTCGCATACTCGGTCACCTCGCAGCCCGTACAGAGACTGAACACATCTGCTGCCATCCAGATAGAGCTCTTTACATTAAAGCGGTTGCCCTTGTCATTTTCCGTCGATGCACGCCACAGCGCCGGCTTCGGTGCACGGTACAGATACTCGGTTCCGTTGTAAACGATCGACACCGGTCCACCCTCCGTCACAGAGAAAATAATCTCAAAGCCATCGCCGCGCACGCCATAATTGGCATCGCCGTGCACTGCGCTTAAACCTTTTTCAGAAGATGCATTTTTCGCGTCGAGCGCTGCCATCTCTTCTGCCAGACGCTTCTGCGCCGCCCTGCGCTTCTCCTGCTGCTCTGCCTCAAACGCTTCACGCTCTGCCTTCGGTGCGTACCAGTGGCGCACATCCTGCATCGCCGGCTTTTCTGTGCGGTCTGCAAACACGATGCCGTTGCCGCTGAATGCGTAGTCGGTCACGCGGTCCAGGAAATCCCCGCCGTAGCCGAGCACTTCCTCACCGCGGTGATTTTTGTGATAAATTGCCTGATCGGCATAATCCCAGATAAATCCGCCCTGATAGCCCGGAAATTCATCCAGCAGACGGATGTAGCTCTCCATTCCGCCGATGGAATTTCCCATATCGTGCATGTACTCACAGAGCAGGTACGGCTTCTTACCGTCGGTTTCCAGATACTCGCGTACCATCTCCGGGCTTGCATACATGCGGCTCTCCACATCGCTGATCTGATCGTACTCACGGTTCCATGAAACGCCCTCATAGTGCACGACTCTTGACGGATCCTTTTTATGATAATACTGGCTCATGGCAAGGATGTCCTCTCCTGCATACGACTCATTTCCGCAGGACCACCACAGAATCGCCGGGTGGTTTTTGTCGCGCTCCAGCATCGATGCGGCCCGGTCTACCACGCAGGCCTTCCAGTCCGGACGGCTGCCCGGCACATTTCCTTCCGGATCAACGACCGCCAGCTTTGCCCACGAACCGTGACTCTCCAGATTCGCCTCGTCCATCATACAGATGCCGTTCTCGTCACAGAGCTGATACCACAGGCTCTGATCCGGATAGTGGCAGGTGCGGACTGCATTGATGTTGTTGCGTGTGAAGATATCGATATCCTCTTCCATATTTTCCCGCGTCACGGCACGGCCGCGGCGTGCATTCCACTCATGGCGGTTGACGCCGTTGATAATAAGGCGTTCACTGTTTAACAGCATCACACGGTCTTTGATCTCGAAACGCCGGAAGCCAACGCGGTATGGAATCGTCTCCAGAAGTCTGCCGTCCGCACTCTGCACCCGAATCCAGAGCTGATACAGCTGCGGTGCGCCCGGCTGCCATTTTCTGACCTGTGCAATCTCTGTGCCGTCCATCTTCCAGAGCTGTACGCTTCCGCTCTCCCCGTTTGCAGGCGCCGGTTTCTTCTCCTCGCTTCCTGTAAAGCAGCCTGATGTCTGTCCTGCATAGTGCAGCGCGCCGCCGCAGATTTCTTTTCCGGCAAAGCCGGCCGCATAATTCCGGCCCTCCGGTGCAAGCCCACGTTTCCACTGCTCCGGGTCTGTCTCCTGCAGACTCCAGAAAATCCGCAGCTCCTCCGGTGTCTTTTCAGAAGAAAGACGCAGCTCCACATCCAGCGTGCCCGTCTCATTGTCTTCCTTCAATCCGGCCTTTGCCCAAAGATCCTCGACATGTGCCTCCGGCTTTGCATACAGAAATACCTCGCGAAACAGGCCTGAAAAACGGAAAAAGTCCTGATCCTCAATCCAGGCTGCACTGCTGCGCTTGTAGACCTCCACACACAGGCGGTTATTCTTTTCCCGGATTACAGAAGTCAGATCAAAGTCAGACGGTGTAAACGTATCCTCCGCATATCCGATGAAAACGCCGTTCAGCCATACGTAAATCGCCTGCTCCGCGCCCTGAAATGAGATCGCAACCCGCTTTCCTAAAAGTGCCGGCTCCAGATCAAATTCCCGCACATAGCTTCCGACCGGATCATGATTCCAGTCGATCTGCCCCGGTTTTAAGAAGGCATGTCCGTCCCACGGATACATCGTATTGATATACTGGATCCGGTCATAGCCCTGCATCTCCATATGCCCCGGCACCTCGATCGTGCCAAATCCCTCCAGGCTTGCTGTCTCCTCGTAAAAATCAGCCGGGCGCTGCTCCGGGCATTTGCTCCAGGCAAATTTCCAGGTGCCGTTTAAAGACTGGCGCAGTGTCTCTCTTCCCTCCAGCGCATCCTGCTCCGTCTCATAAAAATGATGATCGGAATGCGCATCCAGCCGGTTTACGCGAAATACCTCCGGATTTTCCAGCCATGATAATTCTGCTCGCATATGTGTTCCTCCTTTTTCCGGCAAATCTGTCATTTCTGCCCAGCTGCCTTTTTTATTTTATCTTCTATAACTGCATGTTTGGATAATTCTCTGTCATCCTTCTTCATAACCAATATCTGTGATACAGGCAAATCCCCGCTTATAGCTTATTGCTTCATGCCTGCAGACGGGGGATTTTCCTTGCTCGTTTTCTGCCTTTACAGTTCCAGCATCTCCTGTATCTTCCGTGCGACTCCATCCGCCGTGTTGCTGCCGGTCACCGCAAATGCCTCCTCTTTGCAGTGCTTCGCCGCATTTTCCATCGCGATCCCGTACCGCACAGCGCGCAGCATCGGGATATCATTTTCCGCATCGCCAAAGGTCATCGCCTCCTCCGGCGAAAGCTTCAGATGCTCCAGAAGCCACAGCAGCGTCTGCCCTTTGTCACTTTGACTATGGCTCACCTCAAGCAGATGCGGCACAGACGACGTGATCGTGATCTCCTCGCACTCCCTACGAAGCTGATCTGCAAGCTGCTCACGAATCACCTGATCTGCACAGATAAAATTGATACCGTCAGCCTGAGCACGGTGCTCACGCAAAAAGCTTCGGATATCGTCAAGTCCCTTCCTTGTCTCTTTGATATACTGAATCCCGTATTCCGTCGCTCCGAACCGCGCCGGATCCTCCACATAACGGCTCTCCGTATAAGGCACGCCTTCTACCAGCACCTCGGTCGCAATCTCCTGCGAAAGCGGAAGCTCCAGGATTTTTTCGACCGTCTCCTCGTCAAGCAGCCGCTCGTAGATCCGATGTCCACTGGCGACGGAGTAGACCGCTGCTCCATTTGAGGTAATGACGTATTCCACTCCCGGAAGCCCCCGAACGAATTCCGGCACCGCATCAAACGGCCGACCCGTGCACGGCACAAAATGAATGCCGCGGCGGCTGGCCTCAGTTAAGATCTCACTGGTAAATGGCGTGATCTGTTTATCCGGTGTCAGAAGGGTGCCGTCTAAATCACTTGCAATTAGGCGCACGGTCGGATTTTGCTTCCTGTTCTCTTGTTGTTTTATCATCTCTTCTAATCTCTCACGAAAATGTCCGGTCAAACCTCTTGTTCAACCCTCTGCCCGTCCGAATCGACCCATCCAGACTCCGAATCATCTCTGCCGCAAGCGGAACCGCCGCATCAAACCGTGCTTTCAGTCCTTCGTTTGTCACCTCGCACGCCGGATTGTCCTCGCGCTGATTCATCAGACCCTTTGCATATTTATAATTGTCTCCCGACAGCTTCATAATCCGGTTGATTGTATCCTGCTTCCACGGCTGCGGCGCCGTCAGCAGCCGTTTGATCCATTTCATGCTGGAAAGTGACTGCCGGATCACTCCAAGCGGAAGATATTCCTTCTGGCTTCCGCTGCGAAACCGCTGTGATTTTACCGGATAAAATGGCTGAATTGCCTGTGCGGTGTCGAGATCAGTCGGCACAAGCGTCGCTACCGGAAAGCCAATCGGGTCCTTACCGTCTTCCTTCAGCAGAAATTTTTCAAACTCCTCCTCAATTTCCAGATGCTGCACGTCCGTCTCCTTAATCATCGCTTCCACATACGGATGGCACTCGCTGTCCAAAATAAAGTGGCACACAAAGCCGCATAAATATGCGTATTCTCTGCTCATGCGCCCTTTCTGCCGGATCACGCTGAGTGCATTTGCAAAAAACGGCGCGGCAGATACGCTGTGCAGGTGCTCCCCAAACCGCACAACCGGATTGTCCGTATGTGCCCCGAAAAAGAAGAAAATATCCGGTCCCTGCAGACCGATCTGAAACGGTGCATCATATCTCCTGATTACCTCTGCCAGTTCCCCGTCAAGCTGCGCCGCAACGGCGCGCCCAAAACATTCATGTGCATATACTGCCGGCATCTAATCCCCTCCTGTCAATGTGACGAATCTTTTCTCCGTCCAATTCCATCTTATATCTACTATCTATCATTCCAGCTATGTGACGATCTGTTTCTGAGCATGCTCATCTCTTCTGAGCAAATCACTCACTTCCGCACGCTTTGCACTTTGCATCACAGTCTGCTTACCTTCATTCCTGCGTCTCCAACAGTGCCGCATAGATTTCCCGCTTCGACACGCCACGGTCCTTCGCGGCCTGCTTCATCGCGTCCCTGCGGTCCATGCCCTGATTCATGTACTGCTCCACATGCTCTGAAACACTCATTTCCTCCCAGGCTTTCTGCTGTGCCTGTGCAAGCTCGGCCCGGCTTTTTCCTTCCATCACAATGACACACTCACCCTTCGGATCGTTTGCTGTATACCATTTTACTGCCTCCGAAAGGGTCGTCTGAAACGCCACCTCGTGCTTTTTCGTCAGCTCGCGGCAGACCGTAATGCGTCTGTCGCCAAGTGTCTCCAGCAGTTCCGTCAGTGTCCGCACAAGCCGGTGCGGCGCTTCGTAAATGATCGTCGTGCGCGTTTCGGTCTGAAGCTCCTCCAGAATCTCCCGCCGCTCCTTTTTGTCCGGCGGAAGAAAGGCCTCAAAGCAGAAGCGTCTCGTCGGAAGTCCGGAAAGTGTCAGCGCCGTCACACAGGCGCAGGCGCCCGGAAGCGACGTTACCGTGATCCCAGCCTCATAGCACAGACGCACAAGATCCTCGCCCGGATCTGAAATGCCAGGCGTACCCGCATCTGTGATGAGTGCCACATTTTTTCCTTCCTGCATTTTCCTGATCAGTTCGTACGCTTTCTCAATCTTATTGTACTCATGATAGCTCGTCATCGGCGTATGGATATCGAAATGATTCAGCAGGCGGATGCTGTTGCGCGTATCCTCCGCCGCAATCAGATCTGCTTCCTTCAAAATGCGCAGCACGCGCATCGTGATATCCTCCAGATTTCCGATCGGCGTCGCGCACAGATACAACTGTCCCTGTTTTTCATTCATGTCCCTGTTTCCTTCTATACGATATTTTTTAGTATCCATAAATATCCGTAATCTCGCTCGTATACACGCCCGGACGCTCATAAACAATCAGCGGCTTCTCCACTGTCATCCTTGGTCTGCCGCCGCGCACTGCCTCGATCAACACCATGTTCGGCTCGCGGTCGACGTACGGATACACAAGACGCATCCGTTTGGGTTCCAGGCGGTAGCTCGACAGTGTACAGATCAGCTCCGCCAGACGGAACGGCCGGTGCACGAGATAAAAACGACCGCCGGTGCGCAGAAGCCTCGCCGCCGCCCGCGCCACATCATCAAATGTACAGAGGATCTCGTGGCGTGCCGCCGCCTTCTCGATATCCGGATTAACGAGGCCGTGCTGCCCGATCATATAAGGCGGATTCGATGTAATGACGTCAAAAGAAGCCGGAGCAAACATCTCTCCGGCTTCCTTTATATCTCCGCGGACGATATCCAGGCGCTGTGAGAGATCATTCAATTCCGCACTGCGGCGCGCCATATCAGCGCTCGTTTCTGATATTTCCAGTCCTGTAAAATGCTTTCCCTTCGTCTTCGCCGCCAGCAGAATCGGAATAATTCCGGTTCCGGTGCCAAGATCCAGGGCGCATTCGTCTTCCTTTACAGTTGCAAAACCGGAGAGCAGCACCGCGTCCATACCGAAACAGAACAGCTTTTCGTTCTGAATAATCCGGTAGCCGTTGCGATGAAGCTCATCGATCCGCTCGCCTTCTTTTAACAGTAAAGCATGCTCAGTCATCCAGCTTTGATTTCCCTTCTTTTTTTTCAAGCGCTTCCAGCTGTTTCAGTTCCTGGTCTGCTCCGCCTTTTTCCGCACGTTCTCCTTTGCCGCCTTTTTCCCTGCGGCGTCTCGGGCGGAATTTCAGCTCACTCACATCGTACTCGCGCAGCTCTTTTTCATCGCCAACCTCAACGAGCACGCGCACCTTCTGGCGCAGGACGTTGACCGACTGTACTTCGCCCTTCAGGTCACCCTCCGCAATCACAGAATCTCCGATATTCGGCAGCTTGCTGTTGAGGTACTCGTATGTGTCCTCCTCATTTTTGAGGCAGCACATCAGACGGCCGCAGACGCCGGAAATCTTCGTCGGATTTAAGGAAAGGTTCTGCTCCTTGGCCATCTTGATCGATACCGGTGCGAACTCGGAAAGGAAGGAATTGCAGCACAGCACGCGGCCGCAGATGCCGATTCCGCCGAGAATCTTCGTCTCGTCACGCACACCGATCTGACGCAGCTCAATCCGCATCTTAAATACCGCTGCCAGATCCTTTACCAGCTCGCGGAAATCGATTCTTCCGTCTGCTGTAAAATAAAACAGAACTTTGTTGTTGTCAAAGGTATATTCCGCATCGATCAGCTTCATATCAAGCTTATGCTTACGGATTTTTTCGTTGCAGATGCGCATGGCTTCTTTTTCCCTTGCGCGGTTTTTCTGAGCACGCGCATCATCCTCCTGCGTTGCCACGCGGATAACCGCCTTCAGCGGCTGCACAACCTTATCGTCCGTCACCTCACGGATGCCGCCGATCACGGTGCCGTACTCCACACCGCGCGCTGTCTCCACAATCACGTGGTCTCCTGCGCCGATCTTATATCCCTTCGGGTCAAAGTAATAGACTTTTCCCGCATTTCTGAATCTTACTCCTACAATTTTAATCATTGAATTTTATTCTCCTTCTTTCGATCATCCGTGGATGTTTTCTTTTATGACAAGAAACAGAAGCTCCATCGTCAGATCGAAATTTACATTTGCCGCCAGACGCGTCTTTGCCGTCTCGATGGCCTGCATAACTTCCTCCACACCCTCATAGGAACACAGCTTTACCGTCTCCCGGATCGTGCGCAGCTCGTCCTGAAAAATGATGCCGTTTACGTCTTTCGTCGCCTTGAAATACACCATATCCCGATACCAGAGTGCCAGAATATCCAAATAATCCTGAATCGAAATTTTGTAATCCTGTACTTCCTTTACGTATTCAATAATATCGCTGATGCTCATCGTGCCCGCTTTGCGGATCAGCTTCATCGCAGATGCCTTGATCGCATTGAAATCCTCTGATGTGGCCAGGCGCTCCGCCTTGCCGATATTTCCCTGTGCAAACGCCGCGCAGATATCCGCCTGATAATCCGGAATCTCCACTTTCTCCATCAGATATTTTTTGACCTGCTCATCCGGCACCGGCTTTAACTGCATGAGCACACATCTGGAACGGATCGTATCCAGAAATCCCTGCTCATTGTCTGTGAGCAGAATGATGACCGCGTACTCCGGCGGCTCCTCGATCGTCTTTAAGATCGCGTTCTGCGCCTGCACCGTCATCTTTTCCGCATCCGGCATGATGTAAATCTTGTATTTTCCATTGTAAGGGCGGATCTGCACATCGCCGACCAACTGATCACGCACGTCATCCACACCGATGCTGTTCGGTTTTTCATGGGTGATATGAATGATATCCGGATGATTTCCGCTCGCCGCCTGATGACAGGAATGGCAGGTACCGCACGGTTTTTCTCCCTCGCCCGTGCACTGCAGTGCCATCGCAAACGCATTGGCAAGCGTCAGCTTTCCGGTGCCCTTTTCACCGCTGAAGATATAAGCGTGGCTGACCTTTCCGGTACTGATTGCCTTCTCCAGATGCTCAATTTCCCTTTTGTGTCCAATAATATCCTTAAATCCAGGCATATGCTCTCCCCCCTGTATCTTTTCCTTTCACTCCACAGTACTTTTTCTTCGTGTAATCTGCTGTTTTCTATTGTTTTTTCACTGAGCAGTAAAGCGATTGGAAAATATCTGCTTTCACTCTCTTTTTCAGATACATTATGACATCCACTGCCTGTTTTCCTGCGAAGCAATATCTTGTATTAGTATACCACAGATACAATATGATGTGAAGCGAGAGTTCGTGGGAATTCTGAGCATTCTTACATTCTGCTGCTGTTCAGAGCTGGGTGAAATTTCACAGAGCAGCCGTAAAACGCTTGCGTTTTTAAGACTGTTTTGTGAAATTTTACCGGGCGGATACGCCAGGCCTCCAAAATGCAAAGCATTTCGGAGGTCTGCTCTGAACAGATATTACGCCAGCATTTTCCGAATATACGCCGCAACCGTCTCCATGCACTCCTCCCGCGGGCCGTCATTGGAGAATCGGCGTGAAATGCCCGCCTGCGCAATCTTTTCCTCCGAAAAATCCTCTTCGTCCGCGAGATACCGCCTACAGACCTCGCTGAAATTCGGGTTCTCCTGCTTCTTTTCCCGTTTGATCGAGCGCTCCAGGCGCTCTGCATCTGCCACCTCAATGTAAATTGGAAGCACACGCTCCTCCCCGTAATAGGCACGCACCTTCTGATACGACTCCGGCGTTCCAAGTGCAAGATAACTCTTGTTTGAAAGATCAACGCTGCCACCGTCCGCCGTAAAGTAATGCCAGATGCCATGCACCGTATTGTAAGAGCGCAGTTCGATCACCCGGCCTTCCGACTGCATCCGGCGAAGTCCTTCCACATCTGTAAAATGATACTGCACACCGTCCGTCTCATTTGCCCGGATCGGGCGCGTCGTGTACATGATAAAAGGCTGAAGTTCAAGTCCGCCGTGCTCCAGAAGCTCCTCATAAATCGTATCTTTTCCGGTCGCACTCTTCCCCATGATGTAAAATATTTTTCCCATTTTTAAATTCCTTTTCTCTTGTCAAAGCAGCTATTCCAGATCTGATTCACCGCTTGCCTGATTCGGTTAAGATACCTGCTCATCTATCTTTAATCTTCAATCACCCGGATCTTCTCCCCCGTATAATCCGCCATCCCCTGCAGTTGCAGTCCAAGCTCCCGGCATCTTGCAAGCTGCTCCGGAAGCCGCTCCGGAATGCGCTCGCCCGGCGCGAGAAACGGAATGCCCGGCGGATAGAGATATACAAACTCCCCGGAAATACGGCCACCGCTCTCCTCAAGCCGCACCTCACACTTTCTGGCATCATTTGCCTGCGCGATGC
This sequence comes from Lachnospiraceae bacterium, assembly GCA_029225065.1. GTDB lineage: Bacteria > Bacillota > Clostridia > Lachnospirales > Lachnospiraceae > Choladousia. The sequence goes on from JAQXVT010000051.1 coordinate 39,994, forward strand.
TCATCACTTCTTTGCCGGCATCCGCCATGAGCACGGAAAGATCAGGGATACTCTGATTCAGCACGCTATTTCCTGATCCCTGCCCAAGCTTTGTATCAATCTTAAGCAATGCCCGTCCAAGCCGCTCCAGCCCCTCCTGCGTATCTCCGATCGCCGTGATAGCCGTCACATACTGCGGCGCATCCATCTCCATCTCAAGATGATACCGGGTGCGCAGAAGCTCCGAAAGCTGTGCGCCTGTGATTCCGCTTCTTTCCGTAGAAATCACGATCTTGGAGCGATCGTAATCAAAAGCCAGAAGCCCGTCTTCTTTTCCGTCCACAAGATGCAGCATCTGAAGACCGGAAAGTATACCGCGCAGCTGTTCCAGGTGCCGTGTAAATACTTCGAATAATTCCGCTCCCTGCTGCTCCAGAAGCCCGATACAGCGGTCAATCCCCGCCATAAACACGTAGCTCGGGCTGCTGCTCTGATAAATGCCGAGATACCGCCGCAGCCGTTCCCGGTCGATGCGCGGTCCCTGCACGTGAAGCAGCGCTGTCTGTGTCAGCGCCGGAAGTGTCTTATGCACGCTGTTGATGACCAGATCGGCACCGCAGACCAGCGCCCGTTTCGGAAAATACGGATGCATGCCAAAGTGTGCACCGTGCGCCTCATCCACAATCAAAGCTCCGCCCCTTTCGTGCACGATCTCTGCAATCGATTTTATATCAGAGACAACTCCGTCGTACGTCGGCGATGTAAGAAGTACCGTATGAATCTCCGGATGCGCATCAAGCGCACTGCGCACCTGTTCCGGCTGAATTGCACCGAGAATCCCCCTCGTCATGTCCGCAGGCGGGTAGAGATATTTTGCATGGAGATCATTTAAAAGCAGCGCATGATATGCCGCCTTATGGCAGCCGCGCGCCATCAGAATCGTTTCCCCGCGTTTCGTGCACGCTGAGACCGCGGAAAGAATGCCGCAGGTACTGCCGTTTACCAGATAAAAGGTCTCCTCCGCGCCGTAAAGCTGCGCCGCTCTTCTCTGCGCCTCCAGAAGTACCGTCTCTGCGTGATGCAGGTTGTCAAATCCGTCGATCTCCGTGATGTCGATGGCGTACGGATCGGCCAGCAGATGGAAATTCCGCTTATGCCCCGGCATATGAAACGGGTAAAAATCAGAAGCGCCGTACGCGGAAAGCTGCTCGTACAGGTCGGGGGATTTTTGTTTTTTTTCGCTTTCTGTCATTTTTCTTTCCTTTTTACTATAGTGCCGCAATCAGCCGCTCCACAGCCTCCTCCGTCGTCGCCCAGCTCGTACAGAAGCGCACCGCACTGTGTGTCTCATCTACCTTTTCCCAGAAGCTAAATGAAAACTGCTCTGACAGCCGTTCAAGTTCCGCATCCGGCAACACCGGAAACTGCTGGTTTGTCGGTGAATCCACCAGCATCGGATAGCCTTTTGCTTCAAGTGCACTGCGCAGCTTTCCTGCCAGCTGATCTGCCTTTTTGCAGACACTAAAATACAGGTCGTCCGTAAACAGCGTATCAAACTGCAGGCCGAGCAATCTGCCCTTTGCAAGCATTCCGCCGCGTTGTTTGATCAGATAGCGGAAATCCTTTTTCAGCTTTTCGTCCAGGATTACAACCGCCTCTCCGAACAGCGCTCCGCACTTTGTCCCTCCGATATAAAACACCTCACACAGATCCGCCAGTTCTGAAATCGTCAGATCGCAGGCCTGCGACATCAGGCCGTATCCAAGCCGTGCTCCGTCAATAAACAGCGGCATGTCATATTTTTTGCACACGCGGTGAATCTCCTGCAGTTCTTCTTTTGTATACAAAGTACCGTACTCCGTCGGATAAGAAATGTATACCATCCCCGGCTGTACCATATGCTCGAACGAACTGTCCGCATAGTGCAGGCGGCAAAGTTCCTCCACCTGCGCCGCATTTAAACGTCCGTCCTTTCCCGGAACCGTCAGCACCTTATGACCGCTGGCCTCGATCGCACCAGTCTCGTGTACATTAATATGGCCTGTTGAAGCTGCCACTACGCCCTGATGCGGACGAAGTGCCGCACAGATCACCGTCAGATTTGTCTGCGTCCCGCCGACCAGAAAATGTACTGCGGCATCCTCCCTGCCGCAAAGTGCACGGATCTTTTCTCTCGCGCTCTCACAGTAAACGTCCTCGCTGTAACCCGGTGTCTGCACCAGATTCGTCTCCATCAGGCGCTGCATGATCTCCGGGACTGCCCCCTCCAGGTAATCGCACTCAAAGCGGAACTTTTCCGGCTGATCTCCCGCGCTGCAAATTTCTTTCCCCTGATTTTCTTTTATTTCTGTTTCTTCTGTTGTATTTTTTTCCATCTTTTTTATTCCTCACTTTTTAGCCAAACCAAAGCTTTATCACCAGACGCTGCTGATTACACTTCGCTAATCATTCTTCGCTCCCTGCTTCAGACTTACCTGGCTCCAAATTCAACCTGGATTTCCGCAAAAATCAGCGGCCTCCATTCGACTCGCTGTTCCTGATTATAGCGAATTTCTCCTCACCGCGCAACTATTAACCCATCCTCATTCTGAACAGTAACCTGAAAATCAACCATGTTGTTCCTCGCAGCCTCGCAGGAGACTTGCCCCACTCGGATCAAAAGTAACAGTTGCATTCCCCTCCAAAATCTGTTAGAACAAATCTAATAAACCGGCTATTCGAAATCTGCAGCAAATCGGACATTTGCTTCTCGCTCTTTGTGCAACCATTGCTGCAGCTTACGAACCACCAGACAGAAAGGGGCATCTTCTATGAAACTTGGATTTATCGGATGTGGAAATATGGCAAAGGCGATCATCGGAGGCATTCTCCGGCACGGGATCGCGGCTCCGGAGGAAGTGATTGCTTCTGCACCGCATGCAGAAACGCTTGAAAAAGCAGCAAAGGAATTTGGTATCAATACGACAGCTTTCAACTGCGAGGCCGCCAAAGCGGACATCGTTTTTCTGGCTGTCAAACCGCAGTTTTATGAAACCGTGATTCATGAGATCCGGGACGTCGTTACGACTTCACAGCTGATTGTCTCGATCGCACCCGGCAAATCCATTCAGACGATCACCGAGTGGTTTGGCAAGCCGGTAAAGCTGATCCGCACCATGCCAAATACTCCGGCAATGGTCGGCGAAGGTGTCACCGCCCTCTGCCCGGCTGATACCGTCACACAGGACGAGCTGAATCATGTTATCCACCTTTTTGAAGCCTGCGGCACCGCTGAGGTCATGCCGGAACGGCTGATCGATGGTGTCGTGGCGGTCAGCGGAAGCTCACCGGCCTACATTTTTATGATCATCGAGGCGATGGCAGATGGGGCAGTCCGCGACGGCATCCCACGTGCTCAGGCTTACCGGCTCGCTGCTCAGTCCGTGCTCGGAAGCGCCAAAATGGTGCTCGAAACCGGCAAACATCCGGGCGAGCTCAAAGATATGGTGTGCTCACCGGCAGGCACGACCATCGAGGCAGTGGCCGCACTGGAACGATGCGGACTGCGCAGCGCGATTCTTGAGGGGATGGAGGCATGCTCACGCAAGACGCGCGGGATGTAGGATTTTTTATACTTTTATGAAAACGACGCTGCCAGCTCCTCCAGCGTTCCAAAAGAATACCCCATCTCTTCCCATTTTGTGAGCAGCTCATCAAGGATAGCCGCGTTTGTCGATGAAGTGTTGTGCAGCAGCACCAGTGCCCCCGGATGAATGCGGCCAAGCAGCTTTTCAAACGCCTCCTCCTTCGTCGGCTGGTTATCTGCGTACCAGTCTACGTAGGCCAGGCTCCAGAAAAACGTTTTGTATCCCAGCTCCTGTGCCATTTTCAGGTTCGCTTCACTGTATTTCCCCTGCGGCGGCCGGTAATATTTTGAGATTTCCTGACCGGTCGCCTCCTGAAACAGTGCTTCCAGCCCTCCGATCTCCTTTTGAAAGGAGGCCAGATCCGACATCTGCGACATATCCGGATGGTGCTCGGTATGGTTGCCAACTGTGTGATGGTCTGCGAGCATCTGCTTTACCAGGTCCGGATTGTCCTTCACAAAATTTCCCACCACAAAAAATGTGGCCGGTGCCTGATGCTTTTTCAGAGCTTCCAGGATCGCCGGTGTATTCCCATTCTCATATCCGCAGTCAAACGTCAGATAGATGCATTTTTCCTCTGTATTTTCCGCATAGTAGGCATCATATTTCGAAAGCTCCTCAAATGTCGCATTCGCGACCGGCGGCTTGCCCTCCTCCTGAAAACTCAGCCCCCAGTTTCCTTCTGCGGCGGACTGAACCAGCGCAGTGCCCGATACTTCCGCAGCCTCTTTACCTCCTGCGCTCCCTGCCGCATCATCTGCTGCATGATTTCCGACCCTGTTTTCCATTTTTTCATTTCTTACCGCTTTCCGGCTCTCCCCGGCTCTCTGATACTTCGTCACACAGGCCGCCGCAATATTGCCCGCAAAAAAAGCAGCCAGAAGCACAAGGAATACTGCTGCTCTTTTCTCTGTCACATATTTTGTTATTTTCTCTTCCATCGCATACACTCCGGCAGGTTCTTACCTCTACTGTATGCATTCACATACCTTTTTTATTCATGCAGCAGTCGGATCACATCCAATACAGCGGCCATTTCTTCTTCGCTATCACACGCTTCTTTTAACCGCTCTTCATCACGCAGCATATCCAAAGTATAATATCGGCCTGATTTCTGATTCCCATTAAGTGAGGAATCATATTTTCTGAATTTGTCAGGTAAATTATTTTTTCCGGATATGAATATAATAATCGTTTTCACACAAAATGCGTTTTGCATTCAAAAAAATGCCTGAGCAATTAAGCCCAGGCTAAATTTCTTTACTGCTTACATAACTAAGGAGCAACTCCTATGCTACTTCATAGGCAAAGAGCTTCTTTGTATTTTTTTGCCCGAAAAGTCGGGGCGGGTAGCTCCTTTCATCGCCTCAAAAGCTCTTAAGCTTTTCATTAATTGCAAAGCAACACAGTAAAACACCATTGTCAGCCTTTTTCTACACATTGTGTAAAATCAGGCTTTTCTGCCGGAAAACAGGAATTCTACAGCGTATACACAAAAATTCCCGTAATAATAATCAGATTTCCGATCAGCTGCCCCTTCGTGAAATGCTCTTTCAGGATCAGCCACGAAAGTACCATGACAAACACGTAGCTGAATGTATCAATTACCGCACCGTATTTCATATCCACCACGGTAAATGCGTAGGTGTTAAGCAAAAGTGTGGAAAATGAGATGCCGTACGCGACAATCACGCGCCAGTTCAGATATTCATAGAGCACACTCCTGTGCTCTTTTCCTGCGCTCTGTTTGAGCAGCACCTGTGAGATGGCTGAGAAAAAGGTTCCCAGAAACATCAGTAATAAATATGGAAGCATTCCTTTTCCTCCTGTCAATTCTGTTTTCTGCCTGATGAGGCCGTTGACGTGCTCCGCTTTTTCTGTGTATCATTTCCCCCATCTGCCTGCAGGACCGCTTTTTTCCGTGAATCATCGTCTTTTTTCCCTGCGCTTAAGGAGACAACAATCACACCAAGCAGCACAATCATCACACCGATAACATTGCGCACCGACAGCTTTTCTCCGAAGATCGACACCGCCCACACCTGACTCCAGAGCAGATAAACACTGCGGTTCGCATAGCCGATATTCAGATCAAATTTTTTGATAATTTTCTGCCAGCAGATCGCATAGACAAAGCAGTCAAAAAACATCAGAAATGCAAATACGTACAGCATGGGATTTTTCAATCCGCCATTTTTCAGCTGTATCGATGCCGATTTTGAAAACACGCTTGTAAACGAAAACAGCATGACAGCCAGGTGCAAAAAGATGTAATCTTTTATCTTTTCCATAATTCCTCCAGGGATGTTCCATCCACTTTGATACAGCGGTAAACCCGGCTGATTGTCTGATCAAGCTCCTCCACACAGTCCGCTTCCATCACAACACTTCCAATGCGCGTCGTACCGTTCTGCATTGCCTCCACTGCATGTCCAACCGGAAAATCCAGCTTTATGGAGATTCCCTTTTCCCGCATACGTTCCAGCTTCTTCTCGTCGATCTCTGTGATGATGCCGTCCACCGGACTCATCAGAAGCTTCGCCATGCACGGTACGCCCTTCTTTTCCGGCGTAAAATCAACCGGTTTGCCAAGCGCATTTAGCAGAATTTTTTCATAAAAATCAAAGCCATAATACATCGAAATCAGTTCCGGAATGCAGGTCGCGCCCGTGCGTCCTCCTATCTCGATAATCCATGCCTTTCCGCACTCATTATCCACGAAAACATCCGCATTTACCGAACAATTGTCAAGACCAAGTGCCTTTACTGCAAGGCGCATCTGCTTTTCAATCTCTTTTTGCAGGCGCTCGCTTCCAAGATACGGAAAACCGTGTCCCGCCGGAATCGTGATCTTGTCCGTGTGATAGACAAATTTTTCGTGCGGTGCCAGAAATACAAGTTCCCCGCCCTGCACCATGCCGTCAACACCGATCTCCGTGCCCTCCAGCTTTTCCTCCACAAGTACATATTCCTTCCTGGAACGATCCAGCGCATTATGGTACGCCTCCTCCAGTCCCGATTTTTCATTCACAATCGTGATTCCGCGGCTTCCGGAGCTGTCCACGCGCTTTACCACAACCGGAAAGCCGATCTCCTCTGCCGCCTCGCAAACTTCCTCATAACTGTACGCCTTTCGGAATTTTGCCGCTGCTACGCCTTCGCGCGCAAACGCCTCTTTCATCTGCGCTTTGTCAGTCGCACGCACAGCTGCCTCCTCAGAGACTCCTGCCAGTCCCATTTTCTGGCACACGCAGCCGATCGTTGCCACAGCAACATCCGTACCGGTCGTGCAGATCCCATCGACCTGCTCCTCCTGGCAGACCTTCAGGATTCCTTCTTTGTCTACCGTATTGACTTCATAAACCTTATCCGCAAGCGCAAAACCGGGATAATCCCCCGGAATGCTTGCAACGATTGTATACAGCCCCATTTTTCTGGCTGTCAGAATAAGCGGAACCTGATATACGCTGGCTCCGAGAATCATGATTTTCTGCTGCACGCCTCTTCTCCTCTTTTTTCTGTCACTCTTTATGCTCCGTCACTCCTGTGGAAAATCTGAACTCCGGCCTTCCTTTATGGAACTCCATCACTCTCTCTGCTCCGTCACTCCCGTGAAAACCCTGAACTTCGGCCTTCCTTTACGAACCTTCGTCACACTCCCTGCTCCGCTGTCTCTGTAGTCTCCCGCACAAACGCCTTCAGCCGCTCCTGTGCATTTCCCGCATTTATCGTATCGCGCACAATAAACTGCGGCGTATTATTCAGGATCAGAATAATCTTTCCAAGATATTCTCCAATCACTCCGAGCACCATCAGCACAAGCCCGAAAAAGACAACCACCACACAGAGCGTCGACGACCACCCAACCGGAATATCCGGATTCAAAATCTTATTGATGACAATCAAAAGTGCCATGACAGCTCCGGCAAACCCTGAAAAAATTCCAAGGAAAAACGAAATGCGAAGCGGAATGACAGAAAAGTTCCAGTAACGCAGCCACAGATTAATCAGTTTCTTTAGCGTATAGCCCGAAGTACCGACTTCCCGTTTAAAATGCTCCACCTGTACATTTCCGATGTTGTGTGTTACCCGGTAAAAAATACCGTCTATGTATGGATTGAAGCTGTCGTATTTCACAACCTCCTGCTGAACTGCCTTTGTGATCATCCAGAAATTACTCGAGACAATCTCCTTTGGACGGTTCAGCATCATCCGTGAAGTCACTTCATTTATTTTGCTCGTCAGATTTTTCTTCCAGGAATTCTTTTTTTGCGGATATACCCCATAAACGAGATCGTATCCCTCTTCCATCTTGTGGATCAGCTTGAAAATCTGCGACGGATGTGTCTGCATGTCGTCATCCATTCCCAGCACAAAATCGCCTTTTGCGTAATGCAGCGCTGCCATCAGCGCATTGTGCTGTCCAAAATTGCGCATCAGATTGACGCCGCACACGTTGTCATATTCTTTTCCAAGCGCCTGAATTTCCGGCCAGGTGCCGTCCGTCGAACCGTCATTTACCAGAACAAATTCACACGTATAACCTTCATTTTTTTTAAATTCTGCCATTACAAGCTCTACGACCTTGCGGATCGTTTTCTCGGAATAATAGCAGGGGATTACAACTGATATCAGCATTGGTTTTCTCTTTTCATATATTTATTGATATTGATAAATTTGCATCTGACTTCCTATGGCTTTTGCTGCTGTTCTGAACTGTTAGACACATAGTCGAAGAATAATGGGGTGCCGCCGGTGTGGAGAAAAAGGATGCGGCTGTCATGGATACCGGCATCGCGGACGTATTCTGCCATTCCCCAGAATGCCTTTGCCGTATAGATCGGATCAAGCGGAATTCCGTTCGCCAAATACTGCTGCCGGATACACGCTTCCACGCGTGCATCGTACTTCCCATAACCTTCCTGGCGATACGCATCGAGCAGATGAATTTCTCCAGAAAGATCCTCCGGCATCTGCTCCCGCACCTCCGGATGCTCCGCAAAATAGGTCTGAATTCCTTCCTCGATTACCTGATACGCACGCTCCGTCTCACGCGAAGAAATCATCACGCCCATGATTTTCTTCCGATCTCCCGCCAGAAGATGTCCACAGGTCAGTCCAGTCTGTGTCGCTCCCGTCCCGGATGGACAAAAAATATAATCAAATGCCACTCCCATTTCCTGCTCCTGCCGGAGAATCTCTCTGTAAGCTTCTGCATACGCCCGGGCTGCTGTTCCTTCGTTTCCTTTGCCGTATTTATCGCCGTAAATATAGTACGGGGTGCCACCGGATTCCTGAATATTGTTCATCACCCGCTCCACGGTCTGCGCAATCTCGTTTTTCGCACAGTTCACTATCTCCGTGCCAGTCCAGGTAATAAGATGCGTATTATTTGTCGGCGCGTCATCTTCTCCTGCTTCATGTGAACAAATCATCACACACTTCGTACCACGGCTGAAACAAAGATCCGAAAGCACACGGCACAAATTTGAGTGACGGCTGCCGTAAATAATCATCGTATCGCCGCCCTTTGCTTTCATATCCTCATAGAAAGCCTCCGCAATCCGAACCTTATTGCCGCCGATTGAGAACGGAAGCAGGTCGTCGCGTTTTATGTAGAATTCATTTCCGGCAGTGTCATCCATTGCCAGACGCTGAATGATGGTATCCATTTTTCAAGTCCTCATCTGTAACTGTTCAGAGTCAAGCAAAATTTTATTTAGAGGTTGGCTCTGAACAGTTATTTTCCTTCTTCATTTTTACAGCACATTTCATTTTCTCTACGATTATAATGCATTTCGACGGCAAGCGCAAGGAATACCAAAAAAACAGCAGGAAAAGTCACAGGCACTCATTTGCAAATAATTTTATGGATGACTTTCTATGACTTTTGCTGCTGTTCCGTTTCCCGGACGGTTCGAACGCAGGCCGCAGCTCCTGTCTGCGGCTAATGCTGTTATATGTTTTGGCTGATGATATCCCAGACCCAGCTCTGCTCGCGGCCGAGCACCCACTCGGCGATGCCGGAAAGCTCATACTGGCTGATTAGGGCTGCGCGTGCTGCGATCGAGTTTTCGTCCTCGAGCCATACCTGACAGAATTTCCCCTCGGAATCCGTCCACTCGGCATACTGCTGTCCGGTCGATTCGTCGTAGGTCGAAGTAACGCCATTCTCGGTGAGAAGCGCCTCGATGTTGTCCATACTGTATGCCTCGCTCGTCACATTTGTTGTGCCGTCTGAGAGCGTCTCCGTATACCACAATCTCGTGTAGAACGGAATCGCACTGATCAGTTTATCCTTCGATACCTCCGTCAGCATATTCTGGATACCGGTCTCCTCAAAACTCATCGATGCCACACTTCCAACGATATCAGATCCGGCATAATGCTCGTCATATCCCATCATAATCACGTAATCGCAGACATTTCCAAGCTCTTTTCGGTTGTAATACTTTGAGAAATCCATCGGAACCGGCACATCCACGGACAGGATAATTCCGTTTTTCCGGCACAGGATCGACAGCTCCCGGATAAACTGCACGTAATCGTTGCCTGCCTCCTGTGCAATGCCCTCAAAATCGATATTGATGCCGTCAAAACCAATCTCCTGTGCCTGCTCGATCAGATAATTCTGTACCTTCTGGCGTGCCTCGCGCGAAGCCAGAAGCGTCGTCGAATTGACATCGGCACTGAAATTGCTGATCAGCGCCCAGACCTGCATATTTTTCTTATGGGCTGCCTTTACATAATCTGCGCTTGCAAACGAGGTGATCTCTCCCGTGCTGTCCGCCAGGAAATACCAGGTCGGCGAGATCACGTTGACTCCCGTAACATCCGCTGTATCATCTGCAAACTGATTGTTCATCTCTGCATAATCGATCTGATTCCATACGAGGTTGACTTTTTCATTGAGATGAATGCTCGTGTACTCCGGCCCTGCGTAGACTGTCTCCCGTGTCGTCTGCGTGATATCGGTCAGCTGGTTATTCTTCACGTAACCGATATACCCATCCGCAGTAAGAACCTTGGACCAGGAGTCCATCTGCTCAAGAACAGTCACCTCACTGTCTTCCGTCACATCGGTCAGAATCGGGCTCTTGATACCGCCCTGATACCGCACAACTGTGTCCTTTCTGATCCGCGCAGTCGTCACCTCTTCACTTCCGTACGTGATCACCACGCGCTTCGGTGTCTCATATACCTGGCAGTTCAGATCAGAATACTGCTGCAGAAATGTCATCGACAGATACATCCCGGCAGACGTCGTATGCAGGATATCATACCCTGCGTCAAAGCTTTCACCGTCTATTGTGTAGGCGGAAGTGTTCGGTGCGATCTCAAAAGTCTGCGTCGGCGTCGTAAAAAGCAAAAGCCCGACTGACGCATCCCAGTAAAATCTTGAATTCAGTTCATTCTGAACCAATGTATAATCAATGTAAACATTTCCATCGTAAATCTGCGCGTGCTCCTGCGCAATGTGATCTTCCACTACAACTGCCGCCTCTGTCTCGCCAAGCTGTCCAAAATACTCTTCTGAACTCATGCGCTGCGAGGAAGGCATATATTTTCTGATACATACAAACAGAATCGCCAGCATGCCGATCAGTGCGATCGCGCCGGCCAGAATCTGAAATTTCCTTTTAACATTCATTTGCTGTACCTCCCCTTTCCCGGAATTTTCTGGATACTGCTCCCCTTTGTCCCGGTCATTATAACAGTTCTTCCAAAGTCCGTCAGCAAAATCAAAGGATCTTTATAAAAAAATAAGAATCACATGCGTTTTGGGGAACCGCTGTTTCTGACTGTGCTTCCTTTCTTTTTTCTGTTCCAGGATATGTATTCGGACTTCAGCTCACTGCCCCGGCCGCGCTCATTGACTTAAAAAGGTGCTTTTGTGATATGATTTTCCACTTTTTTCCGTCTCCCTTGCACTGCCTTTGTTTTATGATTATTTAACTTGCGTAAAAAATAGAAATTGTTTATAATGCGTAAAAGAAGTCATGAAAGGATATATACGGGAAAGTACAGCATATTGACGACGAACACAGCTGCCTCCTTTCTGAATTAATTTATACGGTGTGTATATCCTTTCTGATAACTATTATAAATAATATGTGTTCATTTCGCAAGACTTTTTTTCTATATTTAACTCACTTTCCAGCGATTTGATCACGAAAACCTTTTTTTCTTTACATTATCCCGTGAATACGCGTATACTATAAAAAGAGGATGTGATAAAATGAAAATAGAAAAAATCAATGACCGGCAGATCCGCTGTACACTGACACGCGAGGATCTTGCAAGCCGCGAGCTCAAACTCAGTGAACTCGCTTACGGTTCCGATAAAGCAAAGGCACTTTTTCAGGATATGATGCAGCTCGCTGCACGTGATTTTGGATTTGAGGCGGACAATATTCCGCTTATGATAGAAGCAATCCCCGTATCAATGGATACTGTTGTCCTCATTATTACCAAGGTCGAGGATCCGGATGAACTTGATACCCGTTTTGCAAAATTCACGCCGGAAGACGGTGATCCAGATGACGATTTTTCCCTCTCTTCTCTGCGCGATAAGATTGAAGGTGCAGATGACGTGCTTGGTCTGATCCGCAAAATCACAGAGGCGAAAAAGCAGGCCGCTGCAAAGGCTGCCGCAAAAAAGGCGACAGAGACTGCCGCTTCGAATCCGGAATCAGAAGATACTGAGAATACCGCTGAGACCGAAGAGGAGCTTCGCAATCTCACGCGCTTCTACCTGTTCCATTCTCTGGATGATGCCATCACGGCCGCAGGCGTACTCGGTTCCGCTTATGACGGTCCGAATGCCCTCTACAAAAATCCGGAAAACGGACAGTATTACCTGATTCTCAAAAAAGCAGAAAGCTCCGCTGAGCAGTTCAACAAAGTCTGCAACGTGCTTTCGGAATACGCGCTCTCCTACAAATTTGCCCCTGGAATGGAAGCCCATTTTGCAGAGCATATGGAAGTCATTCTTCCGGAACTGGCACTTCAGAATCTGGCGCAGCTGCAATAAATAAACTATTTCGCTAAACACCCCTCCGCTTTCTCGTTTTATTTTAAGAGAAAACGGAGGGGTGTTATTTTCACCTTGAAAGTTTTTCGTTTACTTTTTAGTTTGGCGCTTTTGCGCTCTCACTCAGCCACTCCTGCACTACACCTGCGCTTATCTTCACAATCTGCGCAATCTTCTCAACAGACATCCCCATTTCACCAAGTGAACGCGTGATTTCACGGGCTTTGCTCAGTTCTCCACGTTGCATTCCACGCTCTATTCCTTCGTTGTAAAGCTCCTCCAGTTCATGACTCATGCTCTCCACTCCTTTCTCGGTCTCTTTTAATTCCCGTACCCGCTTTGCCAGTACCTGACTGTACATGTCTTCCGCTCTTGTGCAGTGCAGGTCATGCAGCAAATGTCCAAGTTCCGTATCATCCCGATATTTCGCGTTTACGTAGATGATATGCGCTTCGTCACAAAAATCCCGGCCCAGCTCCGTAATCTTCCGATCTATGTGGTAAATCGGTAATCCATGGCCCAGATAATCATCCCTGGTAATGAATATTACATACGTCTCCGGCAGCTTATCAAAGGTTTCTCCCGGATTTAACGTATTCATATCCATCAGCCCACTGTGATAGCGCGCTCGTTTCGGTGACGCACCCTCGTTCTCCTGCTGGATTTCCACATCCATCTGTCTTCCGCTGGCATCCCTGGCCACACAGTCCAGAATCGCCGAGCGTCCCTGCAGGTTCTTATAATCCTTCTGGATCACCTGATCGATTACATGCAGTCCGGCATTTCCAAGAATCACCTGAAGCACGTATTCCGTACATTCCGGTTCCTTCAATACATTACGCATGAATATGTCATTCATGATCGTAAGGTTCTTAAGGATATCCCGGTACCGCGCATAATGCATCTCAAGTTCTTCTTCTGTGACTGTCTCACGGCTCCTTTCCTTTTCTTTCTTTGCTTCCTTTTCAGCGACTGCTGTCTCACTTTGCTTTGTACTTTTTTTGCTTTTTGTGTTTTTCTTTTTTATCAATCTTTTATTCTGACCGCTCCCCCACTGACTCAATGTCATCCCCGTTCCGGCAGCCAATGTCTCTTTCTTATCTTAACATCAAACCATCCTTTTCTCAACCGAACATGCATTGAAATAATTCTTAAAAATCCTTCTCGTCTGCTCCTCCACCTTTTCCCCCTGCATAGTCAATATAATTTTGTCCAAAGCAGATATTCGCAATCCGTTTCACTACTGAAATCCAGATTAATAAAGGATTCTCACCCACTGCTTATTACTTTGCACAATTGAAGCAGCGGACTTACTTGATTCAGTAGAAAAAGCAGGCAGCCCGCGCATCGTATTCTCTGATACAATGTCGGATCTGCCTGCTTTCCTTGGGCGGCATAAATGCACGCCTCACTTTTCTTTGCGCTGCGGATTCTCACAACGCTTCTTTTGGCTTCGCGGCCTTACGGTCACGGCCTTACGACCGGAGCCTCACGTGCGGCCTTTGATTGCTTCTGGCTGTATGCCATTTGCGCTCTTTTGGCTGCCTGCTTACCGTCTGCCTGTTTTTCTGCGCTTCTGTTCCGATGCCAACAGCAGTGCGAATGCTGCAAATGCAACTGCCATCAGTCCTGCGTAGGAAGCGATCGGAGTGTCATCTCCGGTCTTTACATCGTCTGTCGGCTTTGTAGTTTTCTGCGTCTCAGACTCTGTCTGCTTCTTCGTTTCCGTTTCGGTCTCTGTCTCGGTGATTTCTTTGTTCGTAATCACCACAGCACTCTCCAAACGCTCCGCAGTCATCTCTACCTTTGTGCTGTCGACTCCTACCTCATATGCAAAGCCTGCTGCTCCCTTGACCGGATTTCCATTCTCATCTACCTCAGTCACATAAAGTGTTGTGGTAGAATCCACCGTATCGATTCCAACCTGTACAGTCTGCGATACCTCTGAATTTCCGTTCAGTGCCAGCTCCAGAATGTTGTACTCTGCATGATCAGAGAGCGTTGTGTACTCCGGATCATCAAAGATTCCTGCATAGAAGACTTCATCCGAATTCTTCGGTTTGCCGTCCGCTCCGAGAAGCTTCTTCGTAACGATCAGCTCGCCATATTCATAGTAGCCCCTGTTGAGCGACGCATTTGTGATGACAACAGAAGCCTCTTTACCGGCTGTTACTTCTGCCTTGCTGCCGTCTACCTTGACACTGTACCGGAATCCTGCCTTTCCTTCAACCGGAGTTCCGTTTTTGTCTACCTCGGTCACATACAGTACCGTCTTCGCATCCTTCGATTCAATCGTTACACTCGTCTGTGCGGATGTTTCTGAATTACCCTTGAGGGCAAGTGCCAGAATATTACTCTCCACCTTATCAGACAGTTTCGTGTAAGCTTCATCCTCAAAGATTCCTGCGTAGAAGATTTCATGTGATTTCTTCGGCAGACCGTCGTATCCAAGCAGTTTCTTTGTGACGGTCAGTTTGCCTTCATATACTTCTGTTTCGGTTTCTGTCTCTGTCTCTGTTTCGGTTTCTGTCTCCTGTTCCTCTTCCTTGTTTGTGATCGTTACAACCGCCGAATCACTTGCTGCGCTGAGCGATACTTCCGTCTGGTCAACCGATACTTCATACTCAAAGCCGGCTGCTCCTATGACCGGATTGCCTTCCTCGTCTACCTCTGTTACATAGAGCGTCGTGACAGAATCAATCGACTCAATCTGTACCGCTGTCGATACCGATGCCTCTGATCCGCCAAACAGATCCAGTTCCAGAATGTTGTACTCTGCTCTGTCAGTAAGTGTCGTGTACTCCGGATCGTCAAAGATTCCCGCATAGAAAACTCCATCTGAATTCTTCGGTGTTCCATCTCTTCCGACCAGCTTCTTCGTAACGGTCAGCTCACCTACTGCATAGTACTGATGCGGCCATCTGTCGAGCTGGTTGTCAAGGTATACAACCTCATCCTCGCCCTCTGTCGTCGTAATCTTTCTGCCGTCTGTGCCGCTGAATACCGGTTTGTATACCGTTCCGTCTTCCAGTTCACCTGAATTGATTACCGTTCCGTCCGCGTCGCACTCACCCACATAGTAGGTTCTGCCTGCTTCCAGATTGTTAAACGTTACCTTTGAGGAGATTCCGCTCACAATCGTAACCTTTTTCAGCTCGGTTGCCGGTTTCGTGCATGCCTCATCGTAGAAGAGACGTACATTGAAGCTCAGGTTCTCCACAAACAGGGAGAGTCCTTTATAAGTTACTGTCTTTTCAATCGTAACACTTGTGTTTTCCGAAGCTGTCAGCTTATCCTCCACGAGGATTACACCATTTACTACCGATGCGTTCGAGGATACCGTGCCGTCTTTTGCAACGGTAAAGGTAACATCTGCCGCTGTCTCGTAGCCCTCCGGAGCTTTGGACTCATGCAGCGTGTATTCCACGCCGGTCTTGATGCCGTTAATTACATGATTCGTTCCGCTCTTGGAATCCCACTCGTCCACGATGGTGCCTGCGCCGTCCAGTACCTGGAAATGTGCTCCGGTCAGCTCTTCGCCTGTGCCGATGTCCACCTTCGATACTGCTGCGCTTCTTGTGTTAGTTACGTCATAGCCATCCACTTCACTGATGTATCCGTCTACCGGATCCTCGGTGATCGTGTAGGTGATCTCCTGTCCGTTTGCATACTTCGGCAGGTTCTCAAACTTCCACGCCCACTTGCCGTCCGCACCTGCTTTTACTTCCTGCGAATCAATCTTCGTTCCGTCTGCAAGGAGGTTGATCGTGATGCTCTCCGGCCTTGCTCCCTCGTTTCCTCCATCAGCCCAGGTCTTGGTGCCGCTGACCGTTACGATCGGCATATCCTTCATCTCTACGATGTTGTCGTCTGCCACTGTTTCTCCGACTTTTACGGTTCCATCTGCTTCAATCGTAAATGTGATGTCCTCTGCCACCGCATATCCTTCCGGCGCACTTACTTCATGGAGTGCATAAGTTCCTGCTTTCAGTCCGGTTACTTCATGCGCTTCCTTCGTGGAAATCCACTCTTCTACCACATTGCCATCCTTGTCGATGATCTGAATATGGGCTCCTTCCAGCTCCTTGCCATCTGCGATATCAACCTTGCTTACTTTGACGCTTGTCTTCTTGTCTTCTACCAGAAGGATTCCATCTTTACTTGTTGTCTTTGTCTTTTCAGTATCGATTGTTCCGTCTGCTTTCAGTACAAATGTAGTGTCTGTGGTTACTTCATATCCATCCGGTGCTACCGTCTCACGCAGGGTGTAAGTCTCTCCTGTCTTCAGTCCGGTTACTTCATGTGCTTCCTTCGTGGAATCCCATTCCTCAACTACCTTGCCATTCTTGTCAAGGATCTGGATATGGGCTCCTTCCAGCTCCTTGCCATCTGCAATATCAACCTTGCTGACTTTGACAGATGTGATGGTGTTGGTGATGTTATAACCATCTACTGTTGAAATATATCCCTCAATCGGTGTTTCTTCTACCGTATAGCTGTAAGCTGTCTTTCCGTCCTCGCTGTATCTTGGCAGGTTCTCAAAGCTGTACTTCCAGTCATTTGCTGCTGTTACATCCTGACGCTTATACTCGATTCCGTTACGGTTCAGGACCACTGTGATCTTCTCCGGCAGTTCCGTTCCGGCCGGTGCATTCCAGGTCTTCGTTCCCTCTACCTTCGTGGTTCCCGTGATCGTGTTGGTGATGTTGTAGCCGCTGACTGCCTTTTCATATCCGGAAACTTTTTCCTCATCTACCGTGTAGGTGTATGCGGTCTTTCCGTCTTTGCTGTACGCTTCAAGATCTGTCCAGCTGTATTTCCAGTTATCTTTCGCGGTTACTTCTTTGCTGTCGATCTGGTCTCCGTTCTGGTACAGATTTACTGTGATACTTTCTGGAAGCTCGGTTCCTTCCGGCACGTTCCAGGTCTTCGTTCCCTCTACATTGACCTTGTCACTCTTGGTGTTGGTGATGTTGTAGCCGTCTATTGTCTTGTTATAGCCTGTTACTGCTACTTCGTCTACTGTATAGGTGTACTCTGTCTTTCCGTCCTCGCTGTATTTTGGCAGATTTTCCCACTTATACTCCCAGTTATCGGATGCGCTGACCGTCTTCTCATCATATTTTTCATTATCACGGTTCAGGATTACCGTGATGCTTTCCGGCAGTACTGTTCCTTCCGGTGCATTCCAGGTCTTCGTTCCGCTGATATCTACTGTCTCATAGGTATTCGTCACCGTCAGGCTTCCCATTCCGTCATAAGACACCGCTGCACTCAGTTCTCCAGTCCCTTTGTTCCTAGTTACCGTCACGGTTACCTTATGATCCTTCGTATCATACGTCATTCCAGGCGTACTTCCTGGTGTCTCCTTAATGACGTACTTATAGATTCCCTCTTGCGTGTATTTAATCTCTCCAAAGATTTCGGTATCGCCCTTCTTTACTTTAACCGTGCTGTTAGCCGGCATTGGCGCTCCATTTTCTCCTGTAAGAGTGAACGTAAACTCCTCTGTTCCCGTGTAGTTTCCACTTACCTGTTTAGTTACCTTAATTATTGCACTTCCATCGGCATACCTGTTGACAAACTCAAACTGCATATCATCCGACGGCATTGGTATCCATTCTTCACTGCCGACCTTCCGATAAGCTCTTGTGATGTTCAATCCAACGTTTTCATTGCTGCCGATATTTACCATTATTTCGTATATGTCATCCGAATAGGAAATATTTGGTATAAGGTCTTTCGAATCATCCGGTTTCAGCTCTTTTATTGTATACACATACGTCTTTCCGATATCATTACTTGTGTATGCAATCTCACCAAAAGACGGGGTCCGGTTTCCAAAAGAAGCCTCTATTTCTTTTACAACTTTTCCGCCTTCGTTTGCAGAACCACTTGGCATCGGCGTTCCCTCCGGTGCAGATAATTCAAAAGCAAATTTGTAACTCTTCTCCCAAATATCTTTCTCTTCTTCATCAACAGTCTTTACCACACGCTTGGAAATGCCAAATCCCATCGTTCCTGTAAAATCTGTTCTATGGCTCTCTGCGTTAATATACAGCACGTTCGTAATCATAGAACCATTCCAGTTAGCATTTGTAGTAAATGTTCCATTTGGTATAAAGATTGTACCTGTGGTTGCTTCATTCTGATTAATGGAGCCTGTATACGGATTTCCATTTGAATCCAGAATATTCCAGATAAGCTTACCTGCTGAAAAGTCCCCCTGCTCTCCACCAGTATTTCCAACATTATTTAAACTAAGCTGCGGGATCGTTGCAGAACTACCCGATACACGGACGTTAATCAACAGCGACTTTCCGGACGCATTAGCAAGTCCTTCAATCTGCTTGTGGCTGTTCAATTGATCCAGCGTCAGATTAATCACTGCCATACCACTGTAACCTTGATCTACTACAATCTTATCCTCAGTCAATATAACTCCACGATCGCTCTGACCTGCCCAGCTTGAACTTTGTGACACTGCCGCTGATTTCGCGCTGTCCAGATTGATAAAGCTATAGCTTTCCGTATCCTGATATACAGTCTGAGGCCGGTCAAGCTTCTGGCCATTCAGGTAAAAATGCTGTCCATCGCAGGTTACGTTGATATCTTTTCCAACCACAAGAACTGAACTATTATCAGAACCGCATTGCATTCCACTTACATATTCATTAAAGGTTCTGACATAACTAATTTCATTTGCAAGCTGATTTGTACCAAAATTGCTTCCATAAAACAGCTTGGAAGTCAATATATTTCCGTTTGTGTGTACTTTATTGTGAACCTCTGAAAACCCAACCGCATGAAAATTGTTCACAATTCCAAGAGGTCCTGAAACACGATACTGATGTTTCGGTCCGATTGCTATATAGGTCAGATTGCCAGAACGCCATACCTCATCTGGTTTAAATGTCCTTGTTTCTATGGTAAAAATCAGATCATTGTCTCTTTTTTCAGGACCATTTTTACTGAATGTATAAAAGGTCTTTTCCAGCTCTTTTTCCTGTAAAGCAATCTTCACATAAGATACCCTACTACTGTCAAGATTCTGGAAATAATTTGCCAGATTTAATCCTCCTGCCATTGAGCCAATCTGAAGATCCTGGATCTTTTCCGGATTAATTTCTTTTACCTCTGCCTGCGTGGCATCATAATAGGTAATAGTAATTTCAATCTTAGAATTCTGGATGGAATTTCTGACATCCTTGTCCATTGCAAGCTTTACTATTGTATTTTTTGCCTCTTCAAGCGACATATAATACTCATTGCATTCCGTCGTTGGAGCAGCATTCTTAGCAAACGCCAGTCTTGCTCCGAACGGTGAAAAACTGTCATTCGAAAAAGACATACCACGTACTGCGCCATCAGATGATACGTCTACCTTTCCATCTCCTAAAATTTCTGCTTTATTATTATCATCCAAATGGACAACATCTGTGTCTACTACCTTGCCTTTAATCTGTGTTTCTTCTGGTGTCTTAAAAGAAATTTTAACTTTTACTTTTCCATCTTCTGGTTCAATGTGACCACCATCTGATTCCGAAGTAAAATAAATATCATAAAGGACATAGTCCATCACTACGTTTTCATCATCGCCACCAAGCTGAGCAATAAATGCTGCAACAGCGTCATTATATTCCGCGCTGCCCGGTGCCAGATAATCTGCCTTCAGGACTGCATCCTGCGGAAGCTTTGCCTCTTCAGATGCATCAGCAATAATTTTCACACGACTGTCTTCATATACAAAGTGTGTTTTCGAAGCCTCTGTCTCCGTCTCAGTTTCCGTCTCTGTCTCCGTCTCGGTCTCTTTGATCTCCGTCTCGGTTTCCGGAGCCTCAGTAGCCGGAGCTTCTGTCTCAGGCGCTTCCGTGACCGGTACTTCTGTCTCAGGTGCCTCCGTGACCGGTGCCTCTGTCTCAGGCGCTTCTGTAACCGGTGCTTCCGTCTCCGGCGCCTCTGTCTCCGGTGCTTCCGTTACCGGTGCTTCTGTCTCTGGGGCTTCAGTAGCCGGCGCTTCCGTTGCCGGTGCCTCGGTCTCTGGTGCCTCAGTGACTGGCGCTTCCGTCGCCGGTGCTTCTGTTACCGGTGCCTCGGTAGCCGGTGCTTCTGTGGCTGGTGCCTCAGTAGCCGGTGCTTCTGTGGCTGGTGCCTGTGTCTCCGGCGCCTGTGTCTCCGGTGCCTGTGTCTCCGGGGCCTGTGTCTCCGGTGCCTGCGTCTCCGGCGCCTGTGTCTCCGGTGCCTGCGTCTCCGGCGCTTTTGTCTCCGGCGCCTGTGTCTCCGGCGCTTTCGTCTCTGCTGCCTGTGTCTCTGGCGCTTTTGCTTCCTGCACCTCCGGCTTCGGGGCCTGCGTCTCCGGCGCTTTCGTCTCCGGCGCCTGCGTTTCCGGGGCCTTTGTTTCTGGCGCCTGCGTTTCTGGGGCCTGCGTTTCTGGCGTTGTCTCCGCCTTTACTGCCTTTGTCTCAGGTGCCTCTGCCGTCTGCACAACTGCTGCAGCTGTTTCCGATTCCACATGATCTTCTGCGATTACCGGAAGGACAAAGGTCTGCTGCATGATCATGGAGATCACGAGCAGAATTGAGAATAATCTCTGTTTTCTGGTTCGTTTCATCCTGTTTCCTCCTTTT
>JAQXVT010000052.1 GCA_029225065.1 Lachnospiraceae bacterium
GTGGACGCGTACCGCGGCGAGACGAAAGAGTACGACATTATTAATTACCTGCTGTTTATCACGTTTTTCCCGCAGCTGATCGTCGGACCTATCATCCATCACGCGGAGATCGTGCCGCAGTTTGAGGACGAGAAAAACTTAAAGCTGAATCCGGAGCATGTGGCGGCCGGTTTGTTTCTCTTTTCGATCGGCTGCGCAAAAAAAATTCTGCTGGCAGATCCGCTGACGACCGATGCACAATCGTTTTTTGGAAATATTAACGACAATCTGACGATGATCAGTTCGTGGTATCACTCGATTGAGTATACCGTTTCTTATTACTTTGACCTTTCCGGTTACGCGGACATGGCGATCGGACTCGGCATGATGTTCAACATCGTGATTCCGCACAACTTTGATTCCCCGTACAAGGCGCGAAATTTCCAGGATTACTGGAGACGGTGGCATATGACACTCTCCAGATTTTTAAGTAATTATATTTTCCGCTCCGTTTATAAAAAGAACTGCAAATGGCGGAACTATTACATAGCGACGATGGTGACGTTCTTCGTGTCCGGTTTCTGGCACGGCGCGGGCTGGACGTTCGTGGTCTGGGGCGTGGTGAATGGCTTCTTCGTCTGCACTGCGAGCTGGATGAAGCGCAAAGGAAAGAAATTCCCGGCACCGCTCGCTTACCTTCTGACTGCAGTCGGTGTTGTCGGTGCGCGTGTCCTGTTCGTATCGAATACGTTTACGGATGCATGGAATGTCTACCGCGGCATGTTCAATTTCAATTCCCTCGGCAGCAGCGTATATGAAATCCTGCGCCAGTGCTGGGGCTTTGTGAAAGCGAACGGTACCTGCAGCATTCTGCTCGTCATCGGACTGTTTATCTGCTGGTTCCTGCCAAGCTCGAAACACATGCAGGAGAACTTCAAACCGGACGTAAAACGCTGTGTTTTTGCAGCAATCCTGCTCGTGGCGTGCATCATGCAGATGAACCAGGTCGTACAGTTCCTGTACTTCCAGTTCTAAGGAGGATCAAATGAAGAAAAGTAAACAATGGCTGCTGCTGTTTTTTGCAATCGTCTTTGTGGGGACGGCAGCATTTATGGCGATAAATTATCAGATCGATGACACGGGCTATTTTGCGGTCGAGCACGGAGATGAGACTGTCGATGCGAATGGCTATACACGTGCGGCGAAGAGCAAATATTTAAAGAAAAATGCGGACAGCTGCAATGCGGTTGTGCTCGGCGGCTCAAAGGCCGGTGTGCTGAGCACGGAGCGCCTTTCCGAATACACAGGCAAAAATTATTACAACTTCTACACAGCATACGGCTGCTTTTCCGATTACCTGACATACGGAAAATGGCTGATTGAGACAGCCGGAATCGAGGAGATCACGCTGCATTTAAGCAGCATTGAGGTACAGATGTATGACCGCTCCTCCGTAAATGATATTTACAGGGTGCCGGCGTTTGTGGACGGCAATCTCCTGGATGTCGCACTGGAAAATCTGAACTATCTGTGTCGCAACATTGAGACGAGCGTCAGCTATGCGCTGGAAGACAAAGACGAAAAGGCAAACGGCATGGACAGCCTGATTACCGGCGAGCGGAATTACAGCTACCCGTATCAGCTGATCGAGGAGGACGAGCAGAGCTATATCAAAAAATACGTGCTGCCGCGCTACAAGAAAAATCTGCAGAAACTGTTTGGGAAAGCACCTTCCGTTCCGGCGATTGAGAAAAATATCAAAGCGCTGCAGGAGCTGAAAGCTTTCTGCGACAAGAAGGGCGTGACGCTGAAAGTGGTGATCGGCCCGACTTTCCTTGCGGAGATCTACAAATTCGAGGGAGAAGATTACTACACGTATCTGAAAAAGCTGGTGGAGATCACGGATATCTGGGATTTCAGCGGCTTTACCCCGGAAAACCTCAACCCATACAACTTTATCAACGAGGGCCACTACAAAAACGTTGTGGCGGATGAGATGGTGGATACGATGTACGGCAGAGGGAACCGTGAGAATTTCGGTATCCTGCTCACGAAGGACAACATCGACGACTGCCTCCAGAACCGCCGCGATGCGTACGAAGATCTGAAAAAAGAGTATGAGGAGACCGGTACGGTGCAGCTTCAGACAAAAGAGGATGAAAGTTATATCTCATAAGAAAAATTGACCCACCGCGTTCTAAAAGGAAGAATTGCGACATAAAATGAAAACCACGGAGAGATGAAATCCATACGGACAATGATCGGTCCGCACCGGGAATTATCTCGCTGTGGTTTTTTGTGTTTTAAGTAAAAAGGCACAAAAAAGGAGCGGAAACTCCTACGTAATATGGGAGTTTCGGGGAGGAGGTGTAGTCATTTTGCTAAAAATCGGAGTGAAATGAAAGAACTTGTTGAAGCGAAAATTTAGTAATGGTATAATGTGGAAAACGGGAAGCTTTAAGTAAAGTGCACTCATAAATGAGTACAGGGTTCAGCAAAGGTCCGAAGACGTCAGGAGCTTTGCTGAACGCTGCACGTATGAGAAGCAGCAAAAAAGCTTTCGTAGCAGAAAAGGAGGAAACAGGATGAAACGAACCAGAAAACAGAGATTATTCTCAATTCTGCTCGTGATCTCCATGATCATGCAGCAGACCTTTGTCCTTCCGGTAATCGCAGAAGATCATGTGGAATCGGAAACAGCTGCAGCAGT
>JAQXVT010000053.1 GCA_029225065.1 Lachnospiraceae bacterium
ATCATCTGTGTGCTCTGCCCAGCCGGGACAAAGCGAGGAATGGTACGTAAGGCCCCCTCAGTGCGCAGGTGCTGATTTCTTATCTGCCAGAAATCTCCACTTGTTTGTACCAGACCGCTGTTCTCCCCATCCCCTTGCTCACATCCGGCAATATTTCTTTTTCCGACTTCTTTTATTTCTCTTTTTTGCCGGTCTTCTGCTTTGCTTTCTGTTTCATGATCCTTCTTATATGGGCGTCTTCCTGAAGCGGTGCCATCTGCGTCTTTGTCTGCTCTCGTTTCCCCCGCATTTCTTTGCTTCATCGCCTCCACACAGTTGCTCTGTTTCTCTTCTTCCTTCTTTGCAGGAAGCGCTGCGCTCTTTGCTGCAATCTTCCTTTTTCCACCAGCCCGCCGCTCCTCCGCCAGAACCTCCTGATCCGCATGGCGAAGCGTCTGAATCTGGCGCATCGGCTCCAGAATCCGTCTGCGCGTCTTATGCGGTGCGAGCAGCTTCAGGCTCTCCGCGGTCGGAAGCTCCAGATTGATGCTGACGCGATCTGCCAGAAAGCCGATCTGAGTGACCATCTCCTGCGGCGCACCCGGAATCACCTTTACATGAATGTATCCCTCAAACTGATACTTTCTCCGCAGCAGATACAGCGTCTGATACAGCTCCTCCATCGTATACCTCGGCGTATGCAGGACACCGGAACTCAAAAACAGTCCTTCGATATAATTTCGCCGGTAAAATTCCATCGTCAGCATACAGACTTCTTCCGGTGTAAATGATGTCCGTACAGTATCATTTGACCATCGATTGATGCAATAATGGCAATCAAAGATACACTCATTCGTAAACAGAATCTTTAACAGAGAAATGCATCTGCCGTCCGCCGAAAAAGTATGGCAGACTCCAGGTGCCATGCAGTTTCCCATTCCGCTTCCGCTGCCCTTCCGATCCACTCCGCTCGACGTGCAGGCCACATCATATTTCGCGGCATCGGAGAGAATCTCCAGCTTTTGATACAGATCCAGTTCCTGTGTAATTACCATTTTGCACCTCCATACCGAATTCATAATCAGAACTTTTGTTCTGAACTTATGTTCTTATTTTAGCACAAACGTTCGAAAATGCAAGCGTTTTTTACACTTTTCCATTTTTTTCAAATAAAAAATCCGCTGCATCCCTGCAACGGATCTTTTCTCTCTACATCACAAACTGAAGTACGCAAAACGCCGCGTAAATACAAAGCAGCAGCACGCCCTGCACTCTGGAAAGCTTTCCGCGAATCAGTGCCGGAACAGTGAGCAGCAGCATCACGGCAAACATGACCGGGATATCCAGTACAAGGGACGCCGGATGGCCGAAGAGCACCGACTCTGCCGGAATCGAAAACGGTGCAAGCGCCACCGACACACCGCTCACCAGTACCAGATTGAACAGATTTGCTCCGATGACATTTCCAAGTGAAAGTGCGCCGTGTCCCTTTGCCAGAGAAGTGATCGCCGTCACAAGCTCCGGCAGAGATGTGCCAAGTGCCACAAAGGTCAGTGCAATAACGGATTCCGGTACACCGAGCGCCTGCGCGATCAGCGTGCCGTTATCTACAAGCAGATTCGCACCAATTGCGATCAGTGACGCGCCGATAACCAGAAGGCCAATATTTTTTCCGGTCGAATTTTCATTTTTCTCTGCCTCTTCGACTTCGGCTGCCTGCTCCGGATTCGCCTTCATCTGTTTTACCGAGACAATCATATACACAACAAAAATCAGAAGCATCACGATACCGACCGGACGGCTGAAATATCCGGTAAAATAGGCAACGCCTGCATAGATCACTGCTGCCGTGAAAAAGAACAGGACAGGTGTGCGAAGCGTCTTCTTATTGACAGCTCCCGGGCGGATTGCAATGGTCAGTGCCGCAATCAACGCCGTGTTACAAATGACCGATCCGATTGCATTTCCATAGGCAATCTCTCCGTGACCGGTCAGCGCCGAGGTCGTGGATACCATAACCTCCGGAAGCGTCGTTCCGATGGAAACGACCGTCGCTCCGATCAAAAGCTCCGGCAGATGAAATTTTCGTGCGATCCCCGTCGCGCCGTCCACAAACCAGTCGCCGCCCTTAATCAGACACAGCAGACCAACAATAAACAATAATACTGGAATTACCATTCGTTACTCTCCTTTTTCACTTTTTCCAAACACAGCCTTCGCCTTTGCAAGCCCGTCACCAAGCTCCTCCATCGTCCGCTCGTAGGAATTCTTCGCGTCATCTCCCAGATCAGTGATACCAGTCTTTTCTGCAAGCCCGTCCACATCATCCAGCGGAAGAATGTAATATTTTGAACCATTTTCCTGGAAACGGTATACCCAGGTCGGCAGAATATCCACATCTTTTATCGTTACGTTTCCTGCCGTATCCTGATGCAGGGAAAGTGTCACCATGACACCGTCCTCCGTGTGGCCGGTCGGCATCTCATTCGTCATCAGATACGTTCTCTGGTTGCTCAGCGCATTGCCCTCCGAGAAAATACAGAACATCTGATGTCCGTCCAATGCATTTTCAAACACATCGATCGGCTGAAGACAGTGCGGATGCCCTCCAATCAGCGCATCCACGCCAAGATCACAGAGCTTCTGCGCAATCTCGCGCTGCTCATCTGATTCCGTCAGATGATATTCCAGACCCCAGTGCATATTTGCCACAATAAACTGCGCACCGTCCGCCCGCATATCTTTTATGTTCTGCGCTGCTTCCTGATAAAAGGTATCCAGATCGTCATAATCAAAGCTGTTGATCAGATCCCAGTCCTTCTCTTCCAGCGGAATTCCGTTCAAATTCACACCTGTTCCGGTCGTCTCATAGACGTAATCCATAAATCCGATCTTCACGCCGTCCACATCTGCGATATAATACCGTTTGTCTGCGGTCGTCTGACGCATTCCCGTATATGCAATGCCGTCCTTCTCATAAACCTCCATCGTGCGGTGAAACGCCGAAGAAAGCCCGTCGTAGGAATGATTCGTTGCAAGCATCTGCAGATCCACACCGCTGTCCCGGATATTTTCAATGATGACATCCGGCGACTTAAAATTCGGATAACCGGAATAGCCAAGCTCCGGTCCGCCAAGAGTTCCCTCAAACTCACATGTCATAAAATCCGGTGCACTGTAATACGGGGTGATATATTTGTACACCGACGAATAATCATAGTTGCCATTCGCATCTACATACGAGGAAATAAAAGGCGAATGCAGCAGCATACAGCCTGTGCTTCCGATCGTAACATCCTTTTCCGCGTACACAGCTCCCGTCTCTGTTTCCGTCTCCACCACCGCGGCCGGAGCAGATGCCGGATGCCCGGTAAACAGTTTTCCGATCCCGCGCACCATGATACCGATGAAAAATAGAAAAAGCGCAGCCACCGCGGCCACGATCGCTATAAGTACCATCCTGCGCTTCTTTTCCCTCTCAAGATGCACCTGGTAGTGCTTCGGCGACATCGTTTCTTTCAGATGCGCTTCCCACTTTTTCTGTTTTTCCATCCGCTTTTTCTGTTCTTTTATAAAATTCCTGATAAAATCCGCCGGTGCCGTTTTCCTTACAGCAGTTTTCCTTTTTCCGGCCTTTTTTGCGGTTTTCTCTTCCATATTTATACTACTTTCTTTCCCCGGTCAGCAACCTGTTTTCTCCCGCCTGACCATCTTTCTCTGTTTGTAACTGCCCTAGAACGTGTTTGAAAAATCATTCCCGCAATCTAATTGGCTCATAAGGGATCCTTCCGCAGGCTTTTCCCTCCTCCTGAGAGTGTACGCCCCACTTTGCGGTATATTTCGCCTTCATTCGGTTGACGTAGCCCGGATCTGATTTCACCACTCCACGCTCACTGCTCATTGCAATAAAAGCAGAGGCTCGATTTAGTTAAAAAACACCACCGTCTCAGCAGCTCTCCAGTGCCTCAAGAAATGCATTCAGTCTTGCCAGAAGCAGTTCCGTCTCAATTCCATGCACCTGTGCCGCTTCCTCAACCGTTTCCATCTGGGAAGACGGACATCCGATGCAGTGCATACCGCCTGCTATCAGTACCGGCGCAAGTCCCTCGTTGATCTGCAGCAGTTCTCCGATTGTCATATCCTTTGTGATTACCGTTGATGCCATTGCTGTTTCCTCCTTCTATTCTCTCATGTTTCCTTTTTGTCAAAGCTGCGCCTTATTATAGTACGTTTTCAGATTGGTTTCAAGGCGCTGTGCTCCCTAACCTGCCAAGTTTTGACATTCTTTAGATTTCGTAATATTCCGTAACATTTTCGTCATTTTTCCGTCGTTGTTTTCCCAGAAATACAAGAAAGACATTGCAATATTTCGCTTTTTGTATTAGAATAAGAAAAAGATTCCGAGAGGTAATCATTATAAAAGGAGGATAATATCATGGCATATGTTATTTCTGATGAGTGTGTAGCTTGCGGAACATGCGCAAGCGAGTGCCCGGCAGACGCTATCTCTGAAGGAGATGGAAAGTACGTCATCGACGCTGATGTCTGTCTTGAGTGCGGTACATGTGAAGCAGCTTGCCCGACTGGCGCAATCTCTGCTGAATAATTCGTACCAGAGTGAAAAGGACATCCCTTTCAAAAGGGATGTCTTTTTTTACTGCCAAATCGCTTCCAGATCCGCTTCCACAGCCCGCCTTTTGTCTCCTGCTCCGCTGCCGCTTCCCCAAACGCTTCCAGAATCGCATCCAGCTGAAGTTCCAGTTCCTCCCGGATCAGCTCTGTCACTGCAAGCTCCAGCTTTTCATTCTGGTCCGCGACTGCCTCGCGGATAATGCGCCTTAAGATCTTCTCAAACTCGGCCATCGTCTCGGATTCATTTGTGATTACTTCGTATTCCAGGTGATCCTCCGCTTCCTCCTGGGATTCCTGTTCTTGTCTGGCTTCTGTTCTATCATTCCTTTCCTCCTCATTTTTACTTCGGCCTCTGTTCCAGGCAGTATCTTTCCTGGTTTCATCCGAATTTCTTTCCTCTGAGCATTTGTTTTTGCCACTTCCACCTTCGCATGTTTCACTTCCATTTTCCTCTGGTTTTTGCTGCGCATTTCCGATTTCTTCACCTGTATTTTTTCCCAATCTGTGCCATCTGTTTCCAGCTTCTTCATTCATATTTTTTTTCGATTTCTTCCCGTCATACCTGGCATCTTCTTTTCCTGTGCACCTCCGGTTTTTCTCCGTACTGCACGCCTCTGTTATTTCTTCCTGCATGCGATCCGGCTGATCCTCTCTAACAAGCTCCGCCGCCCCCGTCTGCATCAGACTCGCCATCAGCCGCTCCCACTCGGTCATTCCATCATCATGCGCCCCGCCAAGCAGCAGACGAATCGCTTTCAGTCCAATCCCCTGCGCCTTGAGTTCTTTCACCTGCCGAAACAGTCGGATATTTTCCTCGGAATAGAGGCGATAGCCCTGCTTCGTTCGCCCGACCGTGATTCCAAGTTCTTCCTCCCAGTAACGCAGAACATGCGACTCAACGCCAATAAGCCGCACTGCTTCCTGCACCTGATAATTCCGTTCCTCCATGAAGCTTTCTCCCCTTTCACACTCCCGGATTTTTCAGTTTCCGAAAGTTTTGATCCCTTTTTCTCTGCTTTTCTGCCGTTTACCTGATATACAGTTTCCTTTTTCTCTCTCCTTTTACCTATTTTCCTGCATTCACTCATACTTCACATTTTTGTTTTCGCAGCATTACAATTCAGAAATCCATGACAACCTCAGTATTCGCAGCTCTTATACCTATCTTATGAAGCTTGTCCTCATTTTAGAACCAACTCCTATATCAAAACGAATATTCGCAACAAAAGCAGGACCCCGCCTGACTCAGGCAAATGTTTCGGAAGCGCGCAAAAAAGCCCTCTCTGTTTCCGCTTCCTTGCAAAGCGGGCCACAGGAGGACTCATTTCTGTCTTTTCTATTATTCTATGATATGATGTCAGCGTCAACATTCTTTGCCCCTGACTTGATACCATGGACTACTTCGCAGCAATGCTGCTGCAGGAATATAAAATCCTATTTCTGCATATTTGCAAATTTCGTGAACGCCGGCAGCCATGCCAGCTCCACCGTACCGATTGAACCGTTTCTCTGCTTGGCAATAATGACCTCCGCCACGTTCTTCTTGTCGGTATCGTGATTGTAATAGTCATCGCGGTACAAAAACATTACGACGTCGGCATCCTGCTCGATCGCTCCAGACTCTCGCAGGTCGGAGAGCATCGGTCGGTGATCGGGACGCTGCTCCACGGCACGGGACAGCTGTGACAATGCCACCACCGGCACCTGCAGTTCCCTCGCGATCTCCTTTAAGGAACGCGAAATATCCGAAATCTCCTGCTGACGCGATTCTGCTCTGCGGCTTCCCGTCATCAGCTGCAGGTAGTCGATCATGATAATGCCAAGATTGTGCTCCAGCTTATATTTTCTGCACTTGCTGCGCAGATTTGCAACGGAGATACCCGGCGTATCGTCGATAATCAGGTTTGATTTTCCGATAATTCCGGCAGCCTCGATCAGGCTGGACCAGTCGCTGTCGCTTAAGTTTCCGGTACGCAGATTCTGCGCCTCGACGTGCGATTCCAGAGAGAACCGTCGATTCACCAGCTGTTCCTTTGACATCTCCAGACTGAAAATGGCAACCGTCTCATTGCTGTGAAACGCCATATACTCTGCGATGTTGAGCACGAACGCCGTCTTTCCCATGGACGGACGCGCCGCAATCAGAATCAGGTCGGAATTCTGGAATCCGGCTGTCTTATAATCGAGATCAATAAAGCCGGTCGCGTGTCCGGTGACATTTCCCTTCGTCCGGCTCGCCGCCTCGATCTTGTCGAGCGCATTTAATACGACATCCTTGATCGGCACAAAGTCATCGTTTGTCTTTCGCTGCAGCACCTGGAAGATCTTCTTTTCGGTATCCTCCATGATCTCATCCACGCTATCCTTTCCGGCGTAGCACGCGGATGCGATTTCCTCATTTACTTTAATCAGTCTGCGCAGCGCTGCTTTTTCCGCCACGATCTCCGCATAGGATTTTACATTGACCGAGGTCGGCACCGCGGTAATCAGTTCTCCGGCAAATTCCAGGCTGCTGATCTCCGGCGGTACATCCTTTTCCCGAAGCCGGTTCTGCAGTGTCACAAGGTCGACCGGGCTGTTCTCCGTGTACAGCTCCACCATCGCCTCAAACAGAATTCCATACTGTTTCTGGTAAAAATCCTCCGTCGTCAGGATCTCTGACGCGATCGTGATCGCATCGCGGTCCATCAGCATCGCGCCGATGACGGACTGCTCCGCCTCGACACTGTGCGGCATGACCCGTTTCAGCAAGGTCTCATCCACAGCATTTTCCTCCCTGCACTTCGCTTACGCCTCTACCACGTGAACACGCATTTTCGCGGTCACCTTTGTGTGGAGCTTGATGCCGATCTCCGTGTAGCCAAGTGCCTTCACCGGTGCATCCAGCAGAATTTTTTTCTTGTCAATCTCATAGCCGAGCTGCTTTTTGATCTCCTCTGCGATCTCCTTCGTGGAAACGGAACCGAAGACTCTTCCACCCTCGCCTGCCTTTACGCTGACCTTTACTTCCTTGTCCTTCATTTCCTCTGCAAGTGCCTGCGCTGCGGCAAGATTTTCCTGCGCTACCTTCTCAGCATTTGCCTTCTGAAGCTTGAGATCGTTCATGTTCTGTCCGGTTGCCTCTTTGCCGAGACCTTTTTTCAGCAGCATGTTGCGTGCATAACCGTCGCTTACATTTACCACTTCACCTTTTTTGCCGAGTGCCTTTACATCCTGTAATAAAATAACCTTCATAATTAAATCGCTCCTTCTTTCGTCATCTGTGTCAGTACTTCTTTTAATTTCTGCCGCGCACCATCCAGATCCGTACCGGTCAGCTGCGCTCCGGCGATGTTCATATGACCGCCGCCGCCAAGCCGCTCCATGATGATCTGTACGTTGACCTCATCGATTGAACGCGCACTGATAAAGATCTTTCCATTATAATCGGTGAGCACAAACGATGCTTTCACACCGATGATGTTGAGCAGCTCGTTCGCCGCCTGCGCGCCGACGACGTTCGGACTCTCGAGTCCCTCACTTGGGCAGACGCTGATTGCATAACAGCCCATAAAGGCCTCCGCGTGGCGCACCGCCTCTGCACGTGCCTTGTACGTCTCCATATCGTTTCGGAATGCCTTGCGCACCCGTGTCACATCCGCACCGTAGCGGCGCAGGAATGCTGCCGCTTCAAAAGTACGCATACCGGTCTTCGCCACAAAATTGTTTGTATCGATGATGATTCCCGCATAAATCGTATCCGCCTCATATGGCTTTAACTTGATACCATCATCATAATACTGCAGGATCTCCGAGATCATCTCACACGCCGAGGAAGCCGACGGCTCAATGTACGACAGTGATGCATTTTCAATCTTCTCTGTCGTCTGTCTGTGATGATCGAGCACAACAATCGTCCGTGTCAGATACAGGATTTCCTCACATTCTGCGATGCTTGGCCGGTTCGCATCCACAACCACCACCACTGTATTCTGGTTTGTCATCTCAATTGCCTGTTCATGGGTGATAAAGACCTTCGCATAGGATTCGTCCTTTTCCTTGAGCATACTCACCCAGGAACGAATGCTGCTGTTGAGATCCCCAAGTACAATGTATGCCGGCTTATCTGCCTGCATCGCAGCCCTGCATACACCAACGCAGGCTCCAAGTGAATCGATATCCGTGTTTTTATGGCCCATTACGATCACCTGCTCACGCGCGGCGATCATTTCGCGAAGTGCCTGTGCCTTTACACGGGCACGCACACGCGTATTCTTCTCGGAATGCTGCGTCTTTCCGCCGAAAAACGCCATCTTATCCTTGTCCTTTACAACGGCCTGATCGCCACCACGCGCCAGCGCCATCTCCATCGCTACTCGGGCGGCCTCAAAATTCTGTGCGTATCCGCCGTTGTTGAGTCCGATGCCGATGCTGACTGTCGCTGCAATCGAGTTGCCAATGTTGACCGTCTTGACATCTTCGAGCACCGTAAACCGGTCATCCTCCAGCTGATCCAACCCCTTGCGGTTGATGACAAGGAGATATTTGTCCTTTTCCAGCTTTTTGATCAGGCCGTCTGCCGAGCAGATGTACTTTGTGATCCGTCGATCCACCAGAGCCTCCAGCATCGAACGGCGCACATCCTCCACGCTTTCCATGACTTCGTCATAGTTATCCACATACAGAAGTCCTACCACTGCAGTCTGTTCATAATTCTCCTGCATATACCAGGAAAGCTCCGTCGTGTCAAGAAAACTCATTGCGATTGCACAGCACTCACCATTTAACAGTTCTACCGCATCGCTTCCCTGCACAACCTCCTCCAGGGAGATCCGACGCATCGTTACGCGATATTTTTTGCCGTCATAATCAATATCCACAATACGATCTTCCTGATCCAGCGGAAAATGTGCGGAATTGATCTGCGGAAAGATCGACGTGATGTTCTTATGGTAATCCTTCTTTTTTCCGGTCATCTCCGCGAGCCGGTCATTCATCCGAAGAATCCGGCCGTCTGTCTGCACCAGACCGTACGGAATCGACATATCCTTCAAAAGCGTGCGCTCCACGCCGCTGTACTGCGCTGCAAAATCCAGCAGCTCACTCAAAACACGCGGCCGGTAATACAGATAAATTCCGATAATCGTCAGATACAGAATAATCGTAAACCCACCGACGATCACGCCAGCCAGCGTATTGATGTACAGCACCACCGCTGTCAGAACAAGCAGCAGCAGCA
The DNA here is from genome assembly GCA_029225065.1 of Lachnospiraceae bacterium. Taxonomy (GTDB): domain Bacteria; phylum Bacillota; class Clostridia; order Lachnospirales; family Lachnospiraceae; genus Choladousia. The sequence goes on from JAQXVT010000053.1 coordinate 9,830, forward strand.
CAACGACCACGCACCAGTACCAGTGGCGCATCAGCTTGCCGCTGTACTTGAGCTGCATTTTATTTTTTATCTTGTCATTTTCCATCGCTTCTGCCTTCCTGCCGGTAAATCCTCTGCTTATCTTACCGTATCTTTCCCGGCTCTGTAAAACGGACCTTCGTAATCCGCTGTCGCTTCGCGTTTCATTGCTTCCCGTTTTTTGCTTTCTCTTTTTTGTTTTCTGTCACTTTTTCCTTAATTCATTCCCTGCAGCCTGAACTTTTGCTGCCGTCCATTTTACCATATCCAGAGGAAGATGGGAAGTAGTTTCTTACGCCTCAATCATATTGCGGATCTTCTGCATTTCCTCGTCGATCGCAGTGATCGAATCCGCGCAGATACGCAGTTTTTCCATGATCACTTCCTCGTTCGTCACATTTTTCTTGTAGCGCAGTTTGTGATCGACACTTGCCCAGAAATCCATTGCAATCGTCCGAAACTGCACTTCCACCTTTACAAACGTCTTCCCTTCTTTCAAAAACACCGGAACTTCCAGAATCTGATGCAGGCTGCGATAACCGTTTGGCTTCGGATTTTTAATGTAATCCTTCGTGCGCAGCAGCTGAATGTCGTCCTGATGCACCAGCAGATCAGAAAGTGCGTAGATATCCTCCTGGAACGCACACACAACACGGAGCCCCGCCACATCAAACAGATTTTCCTCAATCTGCTGTTCCAGCGTTTCCTCATTGATCGGCAGTCCCTTGCGGCGCAGCTTTTCCATGATGCTCGCCGGACTTTTCAGCCGGCTCTTGATCGATTCAAACGGATTGCGGTCGTACTGAAGCGAAAACTCTGCGTTAAGTACTTTCAGCTTCGTCTCCACCTCCATGATCGCGCATCGATATTTGTTCATCATTGCCATGTATCGTTTTCCGGTCTCCAGCATATTGATATACGTGCTGTATTCGTCCAGAATTTTAGTCTCTTTTTCCACCTTTTCCTCCGCCTCCGGAATGCTTTTTCTGATACGGCATTCTTCTGGTTTTCGCGTTCCTTTTTCGTCGTTCTTTCTTCTATTTTTCTTTTCGTTCCCGTATCCATTCTATTTTACCATAAAATGCGTTCTATTTCCTCTGATTTTTTCAATCTATTTGTGAAATTCTTCTAAACTGCTGCCGTTCAAAGACAAGTAAAATTTTATAAAACAGGCCGAAAAGCGCAGACCTCCTTTCGGAACACCTGCGCTTTTCTCTATCTCAGTTTTTTCTTCTTATTTTTCTGTCTGCTCTCTATTCGCCTTCAGATCGGTTTTATTCTGCTCCGTCGATTGCTGCCCACTGCTCTTCGATTGCTGCGCATGTAGCGTCCTTATCTGCGCTGCCCGTGATATAGGACTGAATCAGCTCGCCGAATACCTGATGCCAGCTGTCGGTTGAGTAGCAGATTCCAAGTGCTGCGCTGCCCTCAGATGCTTCCAGTTCGCTTCCCTGCTTAATGATCTCGAAGCTGCTCTCGCCCTCAGTCTGTACCGGCGGAACTACGCCTGCTACATCCGTAAACCAGTTGATGCCATAATCAGATGTATACCACCAGTTCACGAAATCAAGTGTTGCCTGCAGTGCCTCTGACTCGTTGTATACATGAAGTGCCTGGTCAGAACCGGAGATAATCTTGCACTGGTCTGCCTTATCGCTTACCGGATAGCCGTTGAAGCCAATCTGAAGATCCGGGTCGATTGCAAGGGAATCTGCCTCGATCCATGCGCCCTGTCCAAGTACCATCGCTGCCTCGCCGCTTCCGAACGCTGCCAGCTCGTTCTCAAGTGCGGTCTCAAGCGGCTTGTCGTCGCCGTACTGAATTGCCAGATCGATGAAATCAAAGAAATTGTTGTAAAGTGCCGGATAATCCGCAACCTTTGCCTCGCCCTTTTCGAAGGATGCTACGAGATCGGATACCTGAACGCCTGCATCACCTGCAGCTGCTGCCAGGAAATGCTGCCATACATGTTTGAATACCCACCACTCACTGAAGCCCGTCGTAAACGGTTTGTAGCCTGCCTCAGAAATCTTCTCGCATGCTGCCTTCAGCTCTTCGGTTGTCTTCGGGAACTCGGTGATGCCGCACTCCTCAAAGATTGCCTTGTTGTATACGATTCCAAAATAGTTGCCCTTGATTGCAAGGCCGTAAACGCCATTGCCGTCTTCCGGAGATTTCATTGCGGATGCAACGGACGGAAGCATCGTCTCAGTCAGCGGCTGGCCGGTCAGATCATAGGACCACTCTTTGTATACATCGATCTCTTTTCCTGATGTCGATGAGAAAATATCCGGAACCTCGCCTGAATTCAGCTTTGCCTTGAGCAGCGTCGGGTAATCGTTCTGCGTTGTCTCGTAGTTGATCGTAACGTCCGGAGCCACCTCTTTGTACGCCTCAATCAGCTCGTTGATTGCATCTGCATACTCCGGCTGGCTGATAAACATGTAAACCTCATTTTCATCTGCCAGTGCTGCCGTTCCCATCGTTCCGAATGCACTTGCTGCCACTGCTGCTCCAAGTATCAGGCTCAGTAATCTTCTTTTCATGTTTTTTCCTCCTTTTTTACTTTACATGATATAAGTTTTCACTACTTTTTATTTCAGCAGTATGGATACTGCCTTATTTCCGTTTTTGTCTGTATCAGCTTCTCCTGTTTCCTTTTTATCCGATACAGTTTTTCCAAATTCTGTTTCTTGCGCTTTGATTTTGAGTATGCTCAGCCTTTCACTGCACCTGCCACAACGCCCTCCACAATGTACTTCTGCAGCAGGACAAAAATAATGATAGATGGTGTAACCGCAAGCACCATGGCCGTCATTGCGTAATGCCACTTTGTATTCATCTGTCCGATGAAAGTATACGCTGCAAGCACAAGCGTCTTCGTCTTGTTGCTGCTGTTGACCATCAGAAGCGGAAGCAGGAAGTCGTTCCAGATCCACATGACATCCAGCACGATAACGGTCACCGTAACGGACTTTAGCAGTGGGAAAATAACCGATATAAATGTGCGGGTCGTCGATGCGCCGTCAATCTTTGCACTCTCATCCAGTTCCCGCGGGATTGTTTTCATAAAGTTATAAAAAATGAAAGTCGCCATCGGGATGCCGAAGCCCCAGTACTGAACGCCAAGTCCCAGTCTGCTTCCGGAAAGATGAATCACATTCATCGCCTTAAGCAGCGTGATCATGATCGTCTGAAACGGAATCAGCATCGGTGTGATAATCAGGAAATGCGCCAGCTTCGTGTACTTCGATCTCCTGCGGTCGAGCATGTAGGCCGCCGCCGAGCTGAATACCACAATCCCCGCAATACCGGTCACGGTAATCAATACGTTGTTTCCGAACAGGCGGAAATAATCGATCTTATTGATTACATACGTATAATTTTCCAGCTCCGCGTGGGATGGAAGCGCGATTGCGTCCTTCACGATCTCTCCGAACGGCTTGAACGAATTCATATACATCAGATAGACCGGATAAATATAAATCAGCGCCACCAGCAGAAGCACAATCAGAAAAATGATGCGCTTAATACGTTTTTTTGTCTTGTTCCCCGTCATAACTCCACCTCCCTGCTGCTGAACAGCTTCAGCACGAACTGTGTCACGACAAGCACTACCAGGAAGTAGATGATCGATTCTGCCGAACCGAGTCCGTAATGGTTGTTCTGGAATGCTTCCTTATAAATCTGAAGCGTCACACTGTAGGTCGATGCGCCCGGCCCACCTTTGGTCAGCGCCAGAATAATATCAAATACCTTCAGTCCGTTTGTCAGCGACATGAACACGCAGGTCGTGATCGATGGTCCGAGAAGCGGAAGCGTCACCTTAAAGAAACGCTGACGGTTCGATGCGCCGTCTACAACTGCCGCCTCCAGCACATCCGTCGGAAGCGCCTGCAGACCGGCGATATACAAAACAATGTAAAATCCAAGTGACTGCCAGATACCGACCATTACAACAGAGAAAAATGCAATCTTCGGATCGCCGAGCCAGCTTAAATTCCATACGCCCCAGCCTGTGATATCGTACAGCTTCGCAAAGCCCTGCGTAAAGATGAACTTCCAGATAAAACCGACGATCGTCATACTCATGATATACGGGATAAAAAATACGCCGCGAAGCACATTTGCAATCTTCAGCTTTTTCGTCAGACATACCGCGAGTGCCAGCGCAAATACATTGGAAAATACCATAAACAATATTGTGTATTTTCCGGTAAAAAGCAATGCATCCTTAAACTCGCTGCTCTCCAGAAAAATTGTCCGGAAGTTTTCCAGTCCGATGAATTCTGCGTCCTTTGCGATGCCGTTCCACTTTGTCAGGGAATAATAACCGCTCATGACAAATGGAATGTACATCATCATCGTAACCAGAACGATTGCCGGAAGCGTATAAATCACAGTTTCCAGCGCCTCTTTTCTCTTTCGCTTTGATTTCACACTGCCCTCTCCCTTCTGTCTTCATTTCGCTTTTTGTACATGCATCTTCCGTACAGGCTGCTGCATCAGATCTGCTTCCTGCTTCATCCAAAGCAGATCTTTTCTCTGTTTCTTATTCGGCCTGCATATTCTGTATGTTTTGCATGTCACTTTGTATGTTTTCATTATATCTTCCGTCTCTTTTTATTAAAATGGAATTTTGTGAACGAAAAGCAGGAAAATAATGAACAAAACTTTTATTTTACCAGTCATGCTTTTCGTCATTTCTTCCATGTGCTATAATGTTTCTATCATTTTTATATACCCATTTAACCGAATTTGACAGGCAGCAAAACGTATTACAAAGATCACAAGTAAAGTTTATTCCAAACTTTGCAGAATAATATGCAGTAAAATATGACTTACCTGCATCAGAAAGGAACAATTTCAGCTATGAATACTCCAGTTTCCGCACACAAATTTTCCCGCCTCCGCAGCCGGATGCCGCTCTGGGCGCAGCTCGTCGTCATGCTCACCTTTGTGACCACTGCGCTGCTCTCTTTTATTCTGCTCCGCGACTACCAGAACAACCGGCGCAGTATCATCGACCGGCAGATTTCCACCTCCGGGCATCTGCTCGATCTGGAGCTGCAGAACCTCGATCAGTACATAAAGGAGCTCACCTCCTTCTGCCTGCAGCCACTTTACGACAACGATCTTTCCAGAATTCTCTCTGCAAAAGAGCCTCTTTCCCAGACGGATGAGACCTACGTTTTAAATCAGATGCGCACCTATTTCTTTTCCCGCAATGATTTAAACGGTTATCAGATCTGTCGGCTCGCGGACGGAAGCGTTTACGGCCGCAGCGGACAGATACAGCATTTTCGAAAGCTGTCTGACGGCACTGCTTTTCCGGATGAAGCAGTCACTGCAAGCTCAGAGGGCAAATATTTTCACGCAATTCTTCCCTCCGAGCAGAAAAACGGCTTTTTTGACTACTATCAATCGATCATCCGCATCAAAAACAAACAGCCCGCCGCCGTCATCCGGTTGGAAATCAACCGTTCTTTTGCAGCAGCTCTCAATCAGAGTCACGCGGCAAACGGCGAATTTCTCTGTATCCTGAATCAAAACGGTCAGCTGCTTTTCTCCGGCTCTGAATTATTAGACGATATCGATTCAGATACCTTAAAAAAGATAAGCGAAATCGCATCTGCCCAGTCTGCCTCTATTGAAATTGATGGAAAAAAATGGCTCTGCATCTCCTGTCTGGATGACCGGTTCGGCATGCAGCTTGTTTCTTTTTGCCCCATACAGCAAATCGACGCACAGATTTCTTTTATTCTGAAAAGCAGCCTGCTGCTGGGCATGCTCACCTGGCTACTCGCCGCGTTTGCAACGGTTCTGATTGTACGCCTGACAACCGCACCGCTGACCGCGTTCAGCCGCCGTATGAAAGAGGTTGGAAATGGCAACTTTTCCCCGATTGAAGAAAATGGTGGAAGCCGTGAGCTGCTCGCACTCTCCCGGAGTTTCAATGAGATGGTCAGCCACATTGACGAGCTGATCAATCAGAATTACGTCTCCGAGATCAACGAAAAGACCGCGCGTCTCGCTGCGCTCGAAGCTCAGCTCAACCCGCATTTTCTCTACAATACGCTTCAGGCGATCGGCACAGAAGCACTTTTAAATGATCAGCCTCAGATCAACCGCATGCTCGCCTCGCTTGCAGCAAACCTGCGCTATTCGATCAAAGGCGGCGATCCGGTTCGCTTAAAAGACGAGATTGTATATGTCAACAATTACATTATGCTGCAGAAAATACGTTTTGAGGAACGGCTGCACGTCCAGATCGGGATTTCCGGCGAGTACGACAATTTTCTGATTCCGAAAATCAGCATTCAGACCCTTGTCGAAAATTCGATCCTGCACGGTTTTGATGATACGACAGAATCAATTTCCATCCATATCCGTGCATCGCGCAAAGGAGACCTGCTGCAGATTCAGGTCACAGACGACGGCTGCGGCATCGATGAACCGCACCTGAAGGAGTTGAAATCTGAATTTCAAAATTATCTCACGCCCGGCCACATCGGAAAGATCGGCCTCGCCAACCTCTACAGCCGCCTGCAGATTCTGTATCAGGGAAAGGCTTCGCTTGAGATCGAAAGCTCGCCTCATCAGGGAACTTCCGTCACCTTGCTGCTTCCGGCCACGACGGTGCTGACGGAGGTGCCGCGCTAATTGATAACAAAATATTAATCTTTCAGGATTTTTTACAGCATGTGCTGTTCCATCACTGCACCAGTCACAACTGAGTCCATTCAGGCAGCGCTTATCTGCTTTGTTCAAAGAGGAGGAATTTTTTATGTACCGCGCAATCATCATCGACGACGAAAAACCGGTCCGCATCGCCGTCAGCAAACTCGGCCACTGGTCCACCTTTCAGATCGAGGAGCCGCCCGCCATGGCATCCAACGGAAAAGAGGCGATCCGCACGATGCGCGAGCTGCACCCGCACCTCGCCTTTGTCGACATGAATATGCCGGTCATGAACGGCTCCCAGTTTCTGCAGCAGGCCGCCGCAGAATTTCCGGACACCCGTTTTATCGTGATCAGCGGCTACGACGAATTTTCCTACGCGCAGCAGGCCATCCGCTGCGGCGCCGTCGATTACCTCTTAAAACCGATTATTGAGGAGGACTTAAATCAGGCAATCCTGCACGCCATGCAGTCCATCGATCCCTCCTTCGCCCCACTGCCGCAGGACCGCTGCAGCGCGCCGCCGGATTCCGATGCCGTGATCGACATCATTCACGATTACATCGATAAAAATTATACAGAAAACATCAAGATCTCGATGTTCGCTGACCGCTATTTTTTCTCCCGCGAATACCTTTCGAAGCAGTTTAAGTCACGCTACGGCTGCGGCATCTACGAATACGTCCTGCAGGTTCGCATGGAGCGCGCCAAAGAGCTTCTCCTCGACCCCGACATCAAGGTCCAGGACATCGCGCAGCGCATTGGCTACACCGACAACAACTACTTCAGCAAGGCGTTCCGCAACTACTATGGGATTTCGCCGAGCGCGTTCCGGCAGAGGACGTGAAAACAGAAAAACTTATAGATTCAGCAAAAAGAAAAAGCCCTTAAATACCGGAAATTCCAGTATTTAAAGGCTTTTCGTACATTTACTTTTTCGGTCAGGCTAATTAGTCCTGTACGTACGGCATAAGAGCTACGTGACGTGCTCTCTTGATCGCTACGGTAAGAGCTCTCTGATGCTTTGCACAGTTTCCTGTGATTCTTCTCGGAAGGATTTTTCCTCTCTCAGATACGTATCTCTTGAGCTTGTTTACGTCCTTGTAATCGATCTCGTTGTTCTCTTTGCCACAGAATACGCAGACTTTCTTTCTTCTGCGGATCGTGCCCCTTCTCTTCATCGGAGCATCGCCTCTATCTTTATTGAATGCCATTGCATGACCCTCCTTCTTTTACGCATTATACTGTAACAGTAATTAAATTTAAATCTAATTGAACGGAAGCTCTTCGTCGATTCCGTCCGGGATGTTCATGAATCCATCTCCTGACGATGCACTCGCCGGTGACGGCATCGGAGCTGCATGACTCGGTGACGGTGCCTGACGCATCATGCTGCCGCCTTCTGAGGATGCTGACTTGCTCTCTGCGAACTCCTGATCTTCCACTACTACATCCGTTGTATAGACTTTCTGGCCATCCCGGTTCGTATAACTGCCTGTCTGGATACGGCCGGTAATTACGATCTTCGTACCCTGACGAAGATATTTCTCTGCAAATTCTGCACTTCTGCCGAATGCCACGCAGCCGATAAAATCTGCACTGGAACCCGAATCGCCGTCGCGGCGAAATCTGCGGTCAACAGCCAGTGTATATCTTGCAATTGCCATGGAGTTATCCCCTGCGGAATAACGAACTTCAGGGTCTCTGGTTAAACGTCCCATTAAGATGACTTTATTCATTTGATCTCCTCTTTTCTATTTATGCATCCTGTCTAACGCATAAATATCTGATGACATTTTCCATGATACGGATCCGTCTTTCAACTTCTGCCGGACATGTTGCATCAGCTTCGAAGCGAACAAAGTAGTAAAATCCTTCACGCATTTTCTGGATTTCATAAGCGAGCTTCTTCTTGCCCCACTCTTCTACCTCTGTTACAGTACCGCCAAAACGGGTAATGTACTCTTTTACTTTCTCGATTGTAGCGGCTCTGTCTTCGTCTTCAATCTTTGCGCTGACAACCACTGCTAACTCATACTTGTTCATGCTTTCGCACCTCCTTGTGGTCTCTGGCCCCTTTTCGTGAAAGGAGCAAGGAATTAAAAATCATATCACGAGGAGTTATTATACCATAAAAAAAGTAGAAAGACAAGCCTTTTTTTTGCCTGTTTTCCCACTTTCTTGTTTTTGTCTGGCGGACACATCACACCGACGGAATACGCAGCATTTTGAATGTCGGCTCTGAACCGATAATAACTCAGTTCTTTTTTTCTCCAGCCACGTTTTTCAGCTCCCGTGTATTCTTTTCCACCTGGCGTCGCGGCATCATGACCTGATGACCGCATCCCATGCATTTCAGGCGAAAGTCCGCACCCACGCGAAGAATTTCCCACTCCTGACTCCCGCACGGATGCTGCTTTTTCAGTTTAACGATGTCTCCTACTTCGTATTCCATTGGCATCGCGCCCCTTTCTGTTACGTTCTGCTTCATTGGACAGATATTCCATGGTCGTCTCCATGTCTATCAAAAATTTTCCATACTTACCTGCCTGACTCACTTTGTTTCCTTTAGCAGCACCAATATCATCTGTTTTTTCTTATACTTCTTTGATTTCCAGCGCCCCGAGCACCTTTCCGATACTCTCCGCGATCAGCAGATCTGCCTGTTCATCCCGCGGCGTCGGCGATTTGTTGATCACGACGAGATATTTGCCGCGGAAGTAATCGATCAGACCTGCGGCCGGATACACGGAAAGCGAGGTTCCGCCGATAATCAGCGCATCCGCATTTGTGATGTGATAGATCGAATCCTGAATCGTTTTCTGATCCAGTCCCTCCTCATACAACACGACATCCGGCTTGATGATACCGCCGCAGGTGCAGTGCGGTACGTCCTCCCGGTTTTCCAGAAGTGCTTTTGCATCGTAAAATTTTGCACAGCGCTGACAGTAATTGCGGTGAATGCTTCCGTGCAGCTCCAACACCGTTTTACTTCCCGCTTTCTGATGCAGACCATCAATGTTCTGCGTCACGATTGCCCGGAGCCTTCCCTTTTGCTCCATCTCCGCCAGCTTTTTGTGCGCCATGTTTGGTTCCACATCAAGAATCAGCATTTTGTCCCGGTAAAATCGGTAAAATTCCTCTGTGTTTCGTTTAAAAAAGGTATGGCTCAAAATCGTCTCCGGCGGATAATCATATTTCATATGGTAAAGTCCGTCCACGCTGCGGAAATCCGGTATCCCACTCTCAGTCGATACGCCCGCACCGCCAAAAAATACGATGTTGCTGCAGGTTTCCACGATCTCCTGCAGCTTTGCAAGTTTGTCTTCCATACCAGTCGCTTCCTTTCTGTTTTTTTTATTTCTTTTCTGCTTTTCCCGCAGTACTATTCTTTTTCCGCTCACAGGTACCACGCATCACAGTCTGCCTTACCGCCTGCAATCACATAGTCTTTGAACTGCTCTTTATCCATTTCAGAAGCTTTTCTTCCCTTTACTTCGCAGTGCTGCTTCCACTCTCCGTCTGCGCCTCATCCGTCTTCGACGCATACACCTGTGCCAGCTTGCCCATCACCACAAACCGGGTCGAATCATCGCCGGTACACGTCGACAGTGTCACCACGCGGTCCTCCCGCGTGACCTCGACTCCCGTATTGTCCACAACAGAGCTCGAAAATGCCTGATTTACAAACTGATTAAACTCATCCTCCGTGAAGGTGATCTGATAGGTCAGGCCGATCTTGTTGACCACGGATGCGGAAAAGATGCGGTACTGATAGATCAGATCCGGGGTGTAAATCCAGAAATATTTGCTCTTTTTGAAGACATCCGGATCGTTGTAATTTTTCAGCTTTCCGAACATCGAACCGTTCTTCATGTTGTGACCGTAGATGATCGTATTCTGATCAGTGAGGTCTGCTTCGTTGTCGCAGTTCATAAAGAGACAGCCTGCAAAATTGTCGGTCCTCTCAAACGTCCGGTGCAGATAGTAGTCATTGTCCTCGCCCTGCACGACCGGGTAGGAAATATCCAGCGCCCGAATACGCAGCCAGCCGACGATATCCTCGTTTACTGCTTTCAGCTGATCGAAATCGATCGGATTGCGCATCATTGGAACCGTGACTTCTTCCCCATTTTCTTCTATTGTTTTTAACGTTTTTCCGGTGATCGACTGTACTGCAGACGCATCCTTCAGCGTATCATCGTCATCGAGTGCATCATAGTCGCCGGTGCCCTGCCCGTCTACCGTATAGCTGCTCTCCAGATTGTCGTACTCATCCGAACCCTGCTTGTAATTCTTGTAAAATCCATACAGTGTCCACCCGGAATACAGGAACACGCCAAGTGCAATGATCATCAGAAGAAAACGCAGGACATCGCCGAACGTCCTCTTTCTCTTTTTCTTTTTGTTCGTGTGCACTTCCCGGTACGGGATTTCGCCGTTCCCATAAGGAGCTCCATTTTTTCCGTAGCCGCGCGGATCCTGCCCGCCGTCATGCACACCGCTGCTGTTTTGCCTGCCCCTGTCATCTCTGTCATTCATTTTTTCATCACTCCTGTCAGATTCTGATATATGGTAACTCTTAACCGCCAGATAATTTTTTATCCGGCGAATACGCTCCACTGATGAAATGTACTGAATTTTGAAGGTTGACTCTGAACTATTACCACTTTACCGTAAGATTCTTTTTTCCTGACCGACCGGCGGAAACGTCACAATGAACCGCGTATTTTTCTGGTCGCTTGCCGCTGTGATTGTGCCGCCGTGCAGCTCCACAACCTGTTTTGCGATTGCCAGGCCGAGTCCGGAGCCTCCTGTTTTGCTCGAACGGGAATCATCCGCACGGTAGAAACGTTCAAAAATCATCTCCAGTTTTTTCTGCGGAATCTGCGGCCCCTCATTCGTAAAGACGATCGTCGTCCTTCCATGGCCGCCGCGCGCCTGAATCAGGATCTGCGTATTCTCACTGCCGTACGCGGCCGCATTGCGCAGCAGATTTTCAAATACGCGCGCCAGCTTATCCGGATCGCCCTCGATCATCAGTCCCTCCTGTGCATCGACCGCACACGTCATTCCCTTTTTCTGCAGCATGCCATAATTTTCATCTGCGATCTGCTCAAGAAAAATGGAAAGATCCATCTCCTGTTTTTCAAGCACAAAGTCCTGGAGATTAAATTTTGTGATATCAAAAAATTCATTGATCAGCTCTTCAAGGCGAAGCGCTTTCTCCAGTGTGATATGCGTATATTTTGCCCGCTCAGAAGGATCCATATCCGGCTGATTTTCCAGCATCGTCAGATAGGCGACCACCGATGTCAGCGGAGTGCGCAGATCATGTGCCAGATACGCAACCAGCTCATTCTTTTTCTGCTCGCTGACCGCCGCCTCCTTTTCCCTGCGCAAAAGCTCTCCCTTCAGCTCCTCGAGCTGTCCGGTAAGAGACAGCAGCTCTTCCGGCAGCACCACCGGAGCTTCAGGCGCATGTTCCACCTGATCGAGCGCACTGCTGATATCACTCAAATATGCTGTCATACGGCTTACCGCAATCACAAACAGCGTGCCGACGGAGACTATACAGCCAAGCAGTCCAATGCACTGCTTATTGTTTACCACCATGCTCTTAAACAGCTCCTCCGCTTCTTTGTACGTCATTCCCCTCACATAGACCAGCAGCTGCACTGCCGCTTCTGTGACCAGCGTTCCAAGCACGCTTTGTGCCGCCAGAGAAAATACGCCGTACCATACCGCGGATGCCAGAATGAATACGGCAAATGCTCGCAGCAGAATCTTTTTGCGGAATCTGCGATACTCATTTTTCAATTTTATATCCTACTCCCCAGACGGTCTTGATGAAATCGCTCTTGCGTGTTCCGTCGCCCATCTTTTCACGCAGATGCCGGATGTGTACCATCACCGTATTATTGCTGTTTTTGAAATACTTTTCCTTCCAGATCTGCTCAAAAAGCTGTTCGGAACTGATCACCTTGCCCCGGTTTGAACAAAGCAGCCAGAGAATATCAAATTCGATCGGGGTCAGGACCAGTTCTTTCTCGTTGTAGGTGCACTCGTGCGTGTCACGGTTCATCACCAGTCCGGCAAAATCGATTATATTTTCCTGCTGCTTTACGTTGTCGTTGTATTTTGTATAGCGGCGCATCTGTGCCTTGACGCGCGCCACAAGCTCGAGCGGATTGAACGGCTTTGGGATGTAATCGTCTGCACCGAGTGTCAGACCTGTGATCTTGTCGGTGTCCTCCGTCTTTGCGGTCAGCATAATCACCGGAAACCGATAGCTTTCCCTGATTTTCTGCAGAACTGCAAATCCGTCCATATCCGGAAGCATGACATCCAGAAGTGCCAGCATCGGCGCTTCCGCTTCGACCTTTCGAAGTGCCTCGCGGCCGGTAAATGCAAGCTCCACCTCATAGCCTTCATTTCTCAGGTACAGTGCAATCACCTCAGCGATCTCCCGTTCATCGTCGAGTACCAGTATTTTATTGTTCATACGAAATCCTTATCTGCAGGCACGTTTCCGTGCCTGCTTTTGCTGCTGCTTTTTACTCGCAGTTGCCAACGGTACGCGGGTACGGCAGTACGTCGCGGATATTTGCCATGCCGGTCAGATACATCACGCAGCGCTCAAATCCAAGTCCGAAACCTGCATGTCTCGTGGAACCGTATTTTCTGAGGTCCATATAATAACGGTAATCCTCCTCACGCATGCCAAGCTCATGGATTCTTGCCGCCAGCTTATCGAAATCGTCCTCTCTCTGGCTGCCGCCGATGATCTCGCCGATGCCAGGTACAAGGCAGTCCATTGCCGCTACGGTCTTGCCATCCTCGTTCATCTTCATATAGAAGGCCTTGATCTCCTTCGGATAATCCGTCACGAACAGCGGGCGTTTGTAAATCTGCTCGGTCAGATAACGCTCATGCTCAGTCTGCAGGTCGCAGCCCCAGGATACCTTGTATTCAAATTTGTCGTTGTGCTTCTCCAGAATCTCAATCGCCTCTGTGTAGGTCACATGTCCGAACTCGGAGTTCAGCACGTGGTTCAGACGGTCAATCAGTCCCTTGTCCACGAAGGAATTGAAGAAATTCATCTCTTCCGGTGCATGCTCCAGCACGTAACTGATGAGGTACTTGATCATATCCTCTGCCAGACGCATATCATCATTCAGATCCGCAAACGCGATCTCCGGCTCGATCATCCAGAACTCAGCCGCATGACGTGCGGTGTTTGAATTTTCCGCACGGAACGTCGGTCCAAAGGTATAAACGTTGCGGAATGCCTGTGCGAATGTCTCGACATCCAGCTGGCCGCTTACGGTCAGGTTTGTCATTTTTCCGAAGAAATCCTGTGAAAAGTCTACCTTTCCGTCTTTATCCTTCGGGATATTGTTCAGGTCCATCGTCGTAACCTGGAACATCTCGCCTGCACCCTCGCAGTCGCTTCCTGTGATGATCGGTGTATGCACGTATACAAATCCTCTTTCCTGGAAGAACTGATGAATCGCGTAAGCGATCAGGGAACGCACGCGGAACACTGCCTGGAAAGTATTCGTACGTGGACGCAGATGCGGAACGGTACGCAGGTACTCCAGAGAGTGACGTTTTTTCTGCATCGGATAATCCGATGTGGAAGCGCCCTCGAGTTCTACCTTTGCCGCCTGAATCTCAAACGGCTGCTTTGCGTTCGGCGTCTCCACCAGCGTACCGGTAACAATCACTGCTGCTCCGACGTTCATTTTGCAGATGTCAGCAAAATTTTCAAGCTGATCGGAGTACACAATCTGAAGTGTCTCAAAAAACGTACCGTCATGCAGTACGATAAATCCAAAGGTCTTTGAATCACGGTTGCTGCGCACCCAACCTCCTACTGTGATCTCTTTTCCCACGTAGGACGCGCGGTCGTGATACAATTCTCTTACCGTAGTAAATTCCATTTTTTTGTTCTCCTATCTTTTTCTTTCCGGAGACTGCCGACAGCCGGAAAAAAAAACGGCCTGCACCATTTTTCACACACTATGCCCCGTCTCGCCACGCAGTCTGTTTGACCTATTATAGCCTCTTTTGCAGGGGACTGCAAGTTGAATCTGCTTCCTGTTCAGAGTCAGGTGAAATATCATACAGTGCCCGTAAAACGCTTGCGTTTTTTATGGTACTGTATGATACTTCATCTGGCGGATACACCACAGCTTGACAGAGTATTCTCCTCTTCTTTACAATCATTACAATATTTTTTTATTTTTCCTGCAACAATCCGGCCGTTTCCGCACACTTATATGTAGAACGGTAAATTTCACACCCTGAAATTCTGAAACGTTCAAATGTATTTTGTTTTGCGCAAAACCCGGTATGTTCTATATACCTTCACTTACTTAAAGGAGATTTTCAGATGAATCAGACCACAGAGCTTGTCCGCCGGGCCGCATCCGGCGACGCGCATGCATTTGCCACGCTCTATTCCTTCATTTATAAGGATCTGTACCGTTTTTCTCTTTACACCCTGCAAAATCCGCAGGATGCCGAGGACGCGGTCAGCGAGGCGGTGCTTGACGCATTTTCAGGCATCGGAGGACTTCGCGATCCGGCTGCATTTAAAAGCTGGATGTTCGCGATCCTGTCCGCCAAATGTAAGCAAAAAATCCGTCAGTATAAAAATGCCGACAGCGAGCTTTCCGAAGACCTCGCCGCAGATGACTGCAGTTTAAGCGAACAGACCGCTGTCCGACTCGCCTTTCATTCCCTTTCACCGCAGGACCGCCTGATTCTCTCACTTCATCTCTTCGGCGGCTATACAAGCCAGGAGATCGGCGAGCAGTTGGAAATGCCAGCCGGAACAGTTCGTTCCAGACAGAGCCGTGCACTGCAAAAGCTGCAGACACTGCTTAGCTGACTGACGACAGTTCGCCTCCAGTCAGAGACAAAAGACTTTTGACCATGACATCATCATAATAGAAAGGATGACTTACTGATATGAACGAAAAACAACTTCTGGACCGGCTGAAACAGGACGCAGACGCGGTCACTCCGCCGGAAACGCTCTCGCCGGAAGCAATCGAGCGGATGCTGCTGGACGCCCGGGAAAGCCAGGCTGCACAATCGCAAAATTCCGCCAAACGATTATTGGATACCCAAGAACCTTTCGCAGATTCCGATTCTTCCGATATGCAGAACTTTTCAACAGATTCCATTTCTTCTAATCCACAAAAACATTTCACATCACAGGAATCTGAGGAAGAGCACCGCACTTTCTTTGCAGTTTCTGCTGACAGCCGCTCTGACACCCAGGCTTCGGCACAAAGCGCGGCTTTCTCAGATACAGATTCCTCATCCAGGAAAGGAGGCAGCAACATGAAAAAACACACTTCTTTTTACCGCTGCGCAATGCGCTACGGAAGCCTCGCCGCCGTCTTTGTACTCGGTGTCACCGTACTGTGGCAGGCAAACCAGATCTCTTCGCTCAAGGAAAATCAGGCAGCACTGCCGCAGGGAAATGGAAGGGCTGCGGTTGTCATCGAGACCGAAGCTTTAGAAAATGCTAAACAGAATACAGATACCGAAGATACAAACAATGAAAAAGCATCTATCCCTGATACGAATCAGAATGGGCCAAATGCAGCCGAAGCATCAATGGCAGAAAAACACGATGATGGAGCTGACTCTTCCAGCTTTTCCGATACATTGAATAATATCGATTCATCAGAACTCGCAGCAGCCTCTGCACAGCAGGAAGACGCATTCACTTACGCCGACTCCTATGAGCAGATCTACGATACCTTAAAGGATAAGCTCGGCCTCTCGCTGTACGGACGAGATACTGCCTATGATGTTTACGCAGAAGTAGCCAGTGACACCGGAGCAGCGGTTGCCACTTCTGCTGATGACGCTGCTTCCTCCGGTTCTGACGTAAATGGGATTGATTTTTCTGAAACGAATCTGCAGGAGATGGGTGTTGATGAGGGCGATATCGTAAAAACAGATGGTCAGTACCTTTACATTCTGAAACAGGATCTGTCCTTCTCGATCATTCACGCAGACGGAAGTGATCTTACCTTATGCAGTACGACAGATCTCGATGCATCTTCTCTCTCCAACGCGTCCGTAAAAGAGCTGTACCTTGACGGCAGTCAGCTCACGGTTCTGTTTCAGGGCACCCAGACCTCGCTGGAACAGGAGGACGAAGTCTACTATACCGCCTCCCAGATGTCATCTGTTCTTTGTACGTATGATATTTCCGATCCGAACGCTCCGAAACTGACCGGAAGTCTCACTCAGGAGGGACGCTATTCCACTTCCCGAAAAGTCGGAAACTATCTGTATCTCTTTACCAGCTATACGCCGACACTTCTCGATGCGTATGCTTCCAGTACGATGGCTCCGCGTGTCAACGGCACTGCCGTTCCTGCCTCCTGCTTCTACCTTCCGGAGCAGCTGAGCAGTCAGCAGTACCTTGTAATCACCGCAGTAGATTTGAGTGCAAACGCAGCCGTCACCGACCAGAAAGTCCTCGTTTCCGGAGCAGATAATTTCTATGTCAGCACCGAAAACATCTATATTGCAACCGAAAATTATAATTCCGATGATACGTTCACGGAGCTTGCCAAGTTCCACTACGACAACGGGCATATCACCGGCGTCGCTGCCGGTTCTGTACGCGGCTACCTGAATAATTCATTCTCCTTAAATGAATACAACGGATATCTCCGTATCGTATCGACATATTACGATTCATCAAACGATGACTGGACAGAGAAAAATATTCTTACGATTTTTGATGAAAACCTGAAGCAGGTCAGCACCATCGACGATCTCGCCTCCGGTGAGACAATCCGCTCTGCCCGCTTTCTCGAAGACACCGGATATTTCGTCACCTTCCGGCAGACAGACCCACTGTTCCGCGTCGATCTCTCCGATCCAACTGCTCCAAAGATTACCGGTGAATTAAAGGTCAGTGGTTTTTCCTCCTACCTGCACTTTTACGGTGAAAACCTTCTGCTCGGCATCGGCTACGAAGCCGACGAAAATACCGGTGAGACGACCGGCATCAAACTCTCGATGTTCGATCTCTCGGATCCGGATGAATTAAAAGAAGTAAATCGAATCGCAATCTCTGGCATCACCTGGGCTCCTGCGATTGATGATTACAAATCGATTCTTGTCGATGCAGAGAAAAATCTGATCGGGTTCTACTGCGACGGCCGCTATCTTGTTTATTCTTACGACAGTGAAAATGGTTTTGAACGGATGCTGGTCTACGACTTCTTCGAGGACGATCTGATGGAGACTGCACAGTACGACACCATGCGCGGACTGTACATCGGCGATACGCTGTATCTGGCCGGCGATGGATTCGTGGTTCCGTTTGATCTTGCGGATGGATGCAGCAAGCAGGAGGTATTCCGGTACTAAAAAACATTCATGCTACAAACAGGTCCCCAACCACTGCTTATTACTCCGCGCAATTGAAGCAGTGGGACTTGCCTGACTTGGTTAAATTCTTCTGATTATAAAAAATCCTCTGTGTACCACTTTATTGTATGGCCACACAGAGGATTCTTCAGTTTTTTACGGTTGTCTTAATATGATGCCATATGCCGCTCCGTCAGCGCATCGCTGAGCTGTGCAAACTGTTCCAGCGTCAGCTGCTCGCCGCGCACCGTCTCTTTCCAGCCAAGCGCTGCAAAAGTTTCCAGCAATTCTTCTTTTCCATATGGAAGATCAGTGGCATTTTTCAGTCCGTTCAGCAGCGTCTTGCGGCGCTGGTTGAAGGAAGCCCGGATCAATGCAAACATCAGCTTTTCATCCTTTACCGATACCGGCGGATTCTGATAGCTTTCCAGATGAATGACTGCACTTCCAACATTTGGCCGCGGCATAAAGCAGTTTGGCGGCACGTTCGCTGCGATATACGGCGAAGCATAGTACTGAACAGCCAGCGACAGCGCACCGTAATCCTTGCTGCCCGGTCCGGCCTGCATCCGCTGTGCCACTTCTTTCTGCACCATGACGGTGATGCTGCTCACCGGCACATGACTCTCATAAAGCCCCATGATAATCGGCGTCGTGATATAATATGGAAGATTTGCCACGACCTTGATCGGACGTCCTCCGTTTTTCTCCTGCGCAAGCGCTTCGAGATCCAGTTTCAAAATGTCCTGGTTGATCACGGTCACGTTATCGTATCCCGCCAGTGTCTCCTCCAGAATCGGGATCAGATTCCGGTCGATCTCCACTGCTGTCACTTCCCGTGCTGCTTCTGCCAGATACTGCGTCATCGTGCCGATGCCCGGTCCGATCTCCAGCACAAAGTCATCCTTTGTGATGCCTGCCGCCGCGATGATCTTATCCAGCACATGCGGATCAATCAGGAAATTCTGGCCAAATTTTTTCTGAAAATCAAAGCCGTGCTTCTGAATCACTTCTATTGTTTTTTTTGGGTTGGATAATTTTTCTGTCATGGACTCCCCCTGTATTTTTCTCTGATGCTGCACTTTTTTCGCGCAGCCATTTTATTTTCCATCTCTTATCGAATTATTTTGTATCTTCTGTCGAATTTCGGTTCCCTTTTCTTTTGTATTTCTTACCGATTTTCGATTCTGTTCTACTTTGTATTTTTTACTGAATCTCAATATTCTTCACACTATCTATCTCCTGCCGGCTCTTCTGAATTCTTTTTCTTCTCATCGAATTTTCGAATATACCCGCTTCACATTTGCATAAGTGGCATCCTCCACCTCCTGCGGTGTCACCCCTTTGATTCTCGCAATCTCCTCGATCACAAGCGGAAGATACAAAGAGGAATTGCGCTTGCCGCGGTTTGGTGTCGGTGCAAGATACGGACAGTCGGTCTCGACTACGATATGATCCAGCGGAACTGCTGCCGCCACTTCCTTCATCACACGCGCGTTTTTAAAGGTCACAACGCCGCCGATTCCGATCGAATATCCCAACTTCACATACTCAAGTGCCATCTGCGCCGATGAGGAAAAGCAGTGAATCACACCGCCGGTCGTCCCGGCATGCTCCTTTTTCATAATCTCAAAGGTCTCCTGCGCAGCGTCCCTGCTGTGAATATTCACCGGAAGTCCGTTTTCTTTTGCCATATTCAGCTGGGCGATAAACCACTCCTTCTGGCAGTCATGCGATTCTTTGTCCCAGTAATAATCCAGTCCGATCTCTCCGACTGCTACCGTCTTCGGCTTTTTGCACAGCTCATACAGCCACTGCATTTTCTCCTCATTCAGACTGCCGACATGATCCGGATGTACCCCCGCCGCCGCATAGATAAATGGATACTGCTCCGCCAGCGCCTGGCTCGCCGCCACGCCCTCCAGCGAGGCTCCCATGTTGATGATGCCTCCGATGCCTGCCTCCTCCATACCCGAAAGAAGCACCTCCCGGTCTTCGTCAAACTGTTCGTCATCATAATGTGCATGACTGTCAAATATCATTCTTTTGTCTCCGTTTCTTTCTCCAAATTTTTTCTATCCACATTTGTCTTTTCATTCTTTATCCTGTGTTTCTTACTGTATCGCATCAAAAACGATTCTTTCCAGATATTCTTTTTTCGAAAAATCACTTCCATCCGCAAAATACGCATTATATGCAACCAATGCAGTTCTCATATATCTGCTGTTTTGTCCAAAAATAGTTCTGTCTATTTTTAAACCTATCTCATCTGCATATTGACAACAAAATGTAATCGTCGTTCATGTATTACCTTCTCTGAACGGATGTACTTTCCACAAGCTTGCGAGTGATTCACAAAATTCTTCTGTAATTTTCTTCTTATCCATAATATGCCATGTCTTAGTTCTTATCTTCTTTTTCAATATACCTCTTGAAATCTTCTGTTGGTTCCAAGCCATCCACTTTGATCATTCCATTTGCATAATTCCATGCTTCTCTATTGGTCATTTTACATTACCCCTCCCCCGACTCTGTGTCATTGCTCCTTATTATAACAAAATACATTAACTTTTACATCTCATTTTTTAATGAAAAAACTCCCTTTTTAGCAGACAGTTTTATTACCGCCTCCCCAAAAGAGAGCTTTTCATTTCATCTTAAAAAATATTTAATCCTGATACGTCGCCTTATAATTGTGGAAGCTCTCCACGTGATGCGGGTTCTCATCCCAGATCTCTTTTGCTTTTCCGGCCCAGTTTTCTGCGTAGTTCTCGCACTTGTCGCAGAGGTGGTCTACACTCTCCGGTGACTGAAGGTCGGTGGATTTTGCACCGGTCTTATGCACCATCTCACGCAGCAGTTCCGGATTCTCAAGCATCGGGCACGGTCTTAACTGGTTGTCATTAAACGGCTGACCGTCACGGTATGCCATGAACAGCGGCTGGCGCAGTGCGTCAAGCAGCGATACCTCGTGAATGTTTGCTCCCGAATAATGGATGAATACGCACGGCTCCACATCTCCGTTTGCATTGATGTGCATGTAGTTTCTGCCGCCTGCGATGCAGCCGCCGACGAATTCTCCGTCGTTCTGGAAATCCATCGCAAAGATCTGTTTTCCGCCTTCTTTGCCGCGGATCTCACGTACGCGGTGGTACATGTACTCACGCTGCTCTTTTGTCGGAAGCAGCTCTACAGCAGCCTCGTTTCCTACCGGCATGTAATGGAAATACCAGGTGTAGCGGCAGCCCTTATCGATGATCATATCGAGGAACTCGTTCGATGTGACAGTCTCGATATTTTTGCTCGTGTAGCAGATTGAGGTACCGAAGATCAGGCCGTACTGCTTCATCAGATCCATCGCATGCATTACCTTGTCAAAGCAGCCTGCACCGCGGCGGGAATCGTTGACCTCCTCATAACCCTCAAGGCTGATGGAAACGGACAGGTTTCCGACACGAACCATCTCCTTGCACATTTCCTCATCGATCAGCGTACCGTTTGTGAATGCGTGGAATGCGCAGTCGCTGTGCTTCTCACACAGACGGATCAGATCTTTTTTGCGCACGAGCGGTTCTCCGCCGGTGTACATGTAGAAATAAATGCCGAGCTTCTTTCCCTGTGTGATGATACTGTCCAGATCCTCGTAGGAAAGGTTCAGCTTATGACCGTACTCAGCAGCCCAGCAGCCGGTACAGTGCATATTACAGGCACTGGTCGGGTCCATCAGAATCAGCCACGGTACCTGGCACTGCAGCTCTTTTCTCTTCTCACGGATTGTCTTTGTTCCGTAATAAGCTGCCTCAAATCCAAGATTCAGTGCCGTCATTTTTAAAACGTGCGGATCGACCTCATCCAGAAGACGATTGACGTACTGCACCCATTTGCAGTCCTTGTCCTGAAGCATTGCGCGCGCTGCGTCGTAGCTCTTCTCCTGGAACATGTCGCCGGCTACCTTCTGCACCGTGTCCACCAGCTTTAAAAGTGCCTCCTGACGATTTTCCGGATCTTTATTTACATAATGAAGAACGCCGTCGATTGCCGTACCTACCAGTGCGCGTTCTACTTTGTGTCCTGCTCCCATGTTATTTTCCTCCTCTTTCTTATTCTGCTTTATCAAAAGGACTGTTCGCCTTTTTCTGTTCTGACTATTCGCCCGCAAAATTAGTTTGCCTCATAGTTAGTCTATACATATGGTGACGCCGCCATGAGCATGCCGAAAATCAGAAGAAATCCTCCTCCGGCAAAACAAATCTGGCGGCTCCACTTTGAGCCATACCAATAGCCGTAAAGCAATCCTGCCACTGCCGCTGCGACCGCCAGCAGCCAGATCGTTATCGTCCTGCCAAAATTCCGGTTGCTCGCATACCAGGCCAGCATACTGATAATTGTTGTTTTGATTCCGGCGCGTGCCGACTGACCAATCAGCCTGCGTGTCTCCGGCTCCTGCTCCCGGTGTTCCTCCATACCTTTTCCGTAAAATGCCATTCTGACACATGAAAATGCATAAATCAGAAGTACCACTGTTGCCAGTGCATGATACCATTTTGCAGCATTCTGCTCAAATCCGCTGACCCGGATGATTTCTACAATCAAAATTCCAAAAATCAGCATCAGCAGCTGCACACCGGAATAGATTCCTGTAATTCGAAAGGTCTTTCGACCTCCCATCTCTGCCTGTGTTGCGCCGATCTTCTGCGCATATTCAAAAATATAAAATGCGACTCCGGCACCCAGGCATATCATACCTGTGCCGCTGATTCTCACCGCCCCCTCTTATCCTTGTTTTTCTGTCTGCAGGCTCGTTCACATCAGAGATCGATAAATTTCTCCCGGAACCAGAACCTGTTCAAATTGCTGTCTCTATCATAAAAAAAAGGATCGAATATTGGAATATTCAATCCTTTTTTGTCGTTTACTTTTTCTGACATTTTTTTCTTTTTGTTATTTTTTTGACACAAGATTTTATTTCTGTGCAAGATTCCCAATCTTGTTCTGCATAATTTCATCCAGAGAATCCGATGCCAGTAACGAATACACCTCCACGATCTCACCCGCGCTGATGTCGCCATCATACTTCATCCATTTCTGTATCACGAACCAGAATACGCTGGCTATATATTCTGCGATTGTATCCGGGGTCAGAAGGCGGCTTTCACTTCGAAACTGTGATTTTGTCAGAGCCGCAATTACTTCCTCCTCTATGTAGCGCTGCATAATCTCCTTAAACGAATTCTGGCCTTCAATCACGATGAGTTTCCGGTAAAATGCCTTATCCTTTTCCATACAGACAAGCATGAAGCGCAGTCCCTCTTTTGTATACCCTGCTGAGATGAGGGAACGGGCCGGCTGCCAGATCTCCTGTTCAAAAATCCAGTCAATCACATCGTACTTGTCACGAAAATACGTATAAAAGGTCGGGCGCTTTACCTTCGCCCGATCTGTAATGTCTTTTACAATTATTTTCTGAAATCCTTTTTCCTGCACAAGCTCTTTAAAACTGTCTGCAAGCATGCGTCTGATTTCCGTCACTGCGAAAGGCACTCCTTTTCTTCCTTGATAAATAACACCGCCTGAACATTTTGTCCGGTGCACCTGTCAGGCGGTTCTGTTCCTGTTTGAGCCTTTATTTTAACACAGGTTTCACTTTTTGGAAACTGCGTTTTTCCGCTTCCGTAAAGGTGAACGCTTCTGCTCTATGCTTTTTCCCTACGCAGTCACATGATGATGCAGCCATTTTCTGCTGCGGAAACGCAACAGAAATGCGATTCCGCGTGCGGTCCAGTCGGTAAACATTCCGATCCACACCGCGATCGGTCCGAAGCCCTGCACGCGGCAGAGGTAAACGCACAGCACTACACGCAGCATCCACATCGAAATGCAGCT
The DNA here is from genome assembly GCA_029225065.1 of Lachnospiraceae bacterium. Lineage (GTDB taxonomy): Bacteria > Bacillota > Clostridia > Lachnospirales > Lachnospiraceae > Choladousia. Next base: position 33,827 of record JAQXVT010000053.1, read on the forward strand.
GACGATCATCGAAAACTTCACATCTCCTGCTGCCCGCATGCCGTAAGCCGGGATAAAGGCCAGTGTCCAGACGATCGGCTTCACGATTGTGATCGCAGTGAGCATGTACAGGCACATTTCGGCGCTCTCCGGCTCCATGCCGCCAAGCACCGTAATCATTCTTCCTGCCGCAAAAACAACTGCGCAGCTGATGATAATCACGATTTCTCCAATGCCGGTAAATTTCTTTATATAGTAGACTGCCTCGTCATCTCTTCCTGCACCGATGCTCTGTCCGACAACCGTCATCAGCCCGATACCGACACCGATTGCAGCGATACCGTTTAGGTTTTCCATGATGTTCGTCATCGCCTGCGCAGCGATCGCAACCGTGCCGAGCGTCGATACGGTTGACTGGATTGCAAGCTTTCCGAACTGAAACATCGCGTTCTCAATACCGGACGGCACTCCGATTACAAGGATTTTACGGATGTATTTCCACTCCGGCCGAATCGCCCGGTAATTGTAGACGCGCAGCTCATAGCACGGCCGGTGCAGCCAGATCATAACCACGACCGCGCAAAAGATACGGGATACCAGTGTCGAGATCGCAGCACCGGCCACACCGATTCCAACGCCCCAGATCAGCACGGCATTTCCGAAAATATTCATAAAATTGGAGATCACAGAGATCACCATCGGACATTTTGTATTGCTCTGCGACCGGAAAATGGACGCGCCCGCGTCATAAATTGCAATAAACGGGAAAGAGAGCGCGGTGTACAGAAAATAGACTTCTGAATTCGACATGACTGCCGGTTCCACCTCGCCGAAAATCAGCGACAGGAGCGGACGGCGAAACAGCAGGCAGACCACTGTCATCGCAGTCGAGAGCACCGTCACGGTCAGCAGCACCTGATTGGCTGCATTTTCCGCCTGCCGAACATTTTTCCCTCCCATATACTGGGAACAGAGAATCGCGCCGCCCGCCGCCAGTGCGGAAAACAGCTGGATCACCAGTATGTTGATCGAGTCCACCAGGGATACGGCTGAGATCGCGGCCGAGCCGACGTTGCTGACCATGATTGTATCCACCATTCCCATAAGCGAAGCAAGAAGCTGCTCCACCATGATCGGCAGAAGCAGCTTCCAGATATCTTTGTTGCTGAATAGGTGCTTTTCTTTCATTTTTTATTTCCCTCTTCCTGTCCATCCTGATTCTTTTTTCGGTCCAGGCGGAAAGTCTTTTTCCGCCGTCTGTTCCTAAGCATCTCATTTACTGCTTTTCACTGTCACACGCGAAACGCCAGAATGTTCCTCTGCGCGCACATAACGGGAACCAACGCGGTACCTCCATATCGTGGAAATACATGCGCTGGTTCCCAGTATCTGTCAAACACACTCTAGCACAGGAGAAGAAAAATCACAAGTGCTTTCTTTTTGTTTTTATATTTGTTATCTATTGCTGTTACAGTTCAAGGCACCCAGTCATTATGCCTGCTGGTCTACAGCGTAATCGTTCCAGGCTGTAAAGGTCGCTGCACCGCTTAAATCTGCGGTATCCTCATAGGATTCTACGGTAACGGTCCACTCGCTGTCTCCGTCCACATAGACGGTTCCGTCGGTGCCGACTACAGAAACGGTATTTCCGTTTTCGTCAGTGATCGTGCCTGCACACAGGAGATCGGTCAGCGTGCTGTCACCGGTTACTACCCAGGTACTGTCATCGCTGATGTAGAAGTTGCAGGTTCCGCTTCCACCATCACCTGCACAGGATTCATCATCCACAACCGCTCCGGTTAAGGTGCTGCCGTCTGTCATATAGAAATCAAGATCGCTGACGGAATCCCAGATCACATCACCCTGCATTTCCTGCTCTTTTGCAGTAAAGAGGCAGTCCGCGCCGTTGCTTCCGACGTTTCCCCAGCCGCGGCGGTTTTCATTTCCGGTGCAGCGCAGGAAAAACTCGCTGTCATCCGCATACGTGATATCCACTCCGGAGAGAAGGAAGGTCGACTCGGTATTGGTCGTGTAGAACATACCGCCGTTCTTTGCTGTCAGGCTTCCGCCCTCCATCTCAAACGTGCTGTTTCCGACCTCGGAATCACCGGACATGCTCTGATAAAGGATTACGTTCCAGGTGCAGTCGTTCTGGTCGTTATCTGCCATATTTCCGGTCAGATCAGAGTTAAACAGGTGAAGGGAATTCAGACCCTCGATGCAGACCGCCTCAGAACCATTTGCAGTCAGCTGCGCATCGTTTACCGCGATATCGGCCGTGCTGTAGATAGCCGGAGAACCGACACCGTTTGAGGTGTAGGTGCCGCCGTCCGCTACGATTGTTCCGCCGCCTCTGTCACTGCGGATGGCTGCGGAGGATTCACCGGAAGTCTCTGCATTTACATTCCAGGCATACAGGGTGCCGCCGCCTGCTACGTGGATACCGCCTGAGGTATCCTGCTTCGTCGTGATTGTCGTGTCAGATACGTATGCCGTGCCGTCGCCGTATGCGAAAACGCCTGCCGCTCCGGCTGCGTCGGTTGCGATCTCACTGTCTGATACCTTTACCGTGCCGTCCTTTGCAAGGACTGCAGATCCGATTCCATAAAAACTGGAATTGTCACCGCCGGTGCTGTCGCTGGAGTTTCTTGAAATCTGTGCGTTTTTAACTGTCACATTCGCTCCGTTGTCAACCAGAATCGCATTCTCGTCTGTTCCGGTCGATGCAAACGTCTCACCGTCTGACTCCGCATCCTCGGTATACTCATTTGCCGCATCGTAGCCATCCGGCGCTCCCTGCTGTCCGCCCGGTACTCCGCCAGGAGCCATTCCGCCGCCCTGGCCGCCGTCCATCGGCATTACCGTGATAGATGCCGCTGTGCCGTCGTCATTCAGAGTGATCATGACCTGATCGCCTTCAGCAAGATCCGAAAGTGCGATTGTTTCCTGCTCGCCACCCGGCTGTCCCTGCGGTGCTCCGCCGTTCTCGCCTGGTGCTCCGTTTGCGTCGGAAGAATTTTCTCCATCCGGTTTCTCCGGTGCCTCGCCGTTCTCGCCTGGCTGCCCCTGCGGTGCTTCGCCCGGGTCTCCCATGCTCTGGCGGGAAATCTCCGTATCGTCTGTGATACTGATCTCTTTCTCATCCCCGTCATCCGTCTTCACGGTCACGCTGTTCTCACCAACTGCGGTAATCTCGCCTCTGACCTGATTTTCATCTTCTTCCGGTCTGCCGTTTTTATTCTGATCCTCAGCCTGCTCGCTGTCATTTTCCTGTGCTGTCTCATCTGTCGCCGCATCTTTGGCCTCTGTGATGCCCTCCGTACTGTTCTCCGTCACAGATTCCTCTGCCATAACAGTCACTCCTGCCGCTGTAGTCCCTGCAGTAGACATCACCATAGCTGCTCCAAGTAAAATCGCCACATATTTCTGTTTCATAACTATCACTTTCCTTTTCAGATGATCTGTCGTGTTTCTGATCTTGTTTTTTGTCTTGTTCTTTTGAACTGATGCCAGTATATCCCACAAATGTGAAAAACAAACCACCAAATTATGAAAAACTCCGTAAGAAAATGTGATGAAACTGTGTGTTGTTACCTGCGTAAATCCATCTCCCGACATCAAGATCCCAATATTTACAAACACATAATAACAATTCACGCGATTAATGAGCCAGCCCAGGCGAGGGGGCTACGCCCCCAATGCCATCCTACCTCCACTACCAACATAAAAAGCCCCGCGTCTCACTCTCATGATCCGCCGGGGCTCTCCTCACCTCACGCCGCCTTCCGCCGCGTTCAGCCTTTATTCCTTTTATTTACTCTCCTTCTTGTCCGCAAGGTAAGCCTGAATATCAGCCAGCACTTCGTCTGCATTCAGTCCATGTACCATACATGCTTCCTCAAGAGATTCACCGATAGATGACGGGCATCCAACGCAGTGCATTCCTGCCTGCATCAGCACGTAAGCGATTCCCATATCATACTCCAGCATTTCGCCCATGGTTGTCTGTTTTGTAATCAGCATTTGTTTTCTCCTTTCTCATGCAGCCGTCTTACCAAAGCCACATACACTCTCCTGCGAGCCGCCCGGAACGTCCATCCGAACAGACTGCGAATACTCTATGATATACTCGTTTCCACCTGTTTTGTCAAGTAATTTCGTTTTCATTTCTGAGTAAATGTTACTGTTCTGCGTCAGGCGAACTTTTACAAAGTGAACGTAAAACACCTGCGCTTTTAAGGAGACTTTTAAAATTTTATTTTACTCTGTACAGTAACAAGTAAATGGTTAAGCCTCTCACTTCCAAACCTCATACAGTGCTTCTCCAGCCTTCACGACTCCCGAACCAAGCAGCCGGATTTCCTGCCCCTTCTTCAGATTCACGCACAGCACCGGTGATTCCAGAGACGGTGCATGAGCTTTCAGATAATCGAGATCCAGTTTCAGCAGTGCTATTCCCTTTTCCACCTTCTCTCCAACCATCACGAGCGTTTTGAATCCCGCCCCGTCCAGCTTTACCGTATCGATTCCGACATGAATCAAAAGCTCCGTTCCGTCCTCCAGCTTCATGCCGATCGCATGCCCGGTCGGATAGAGCAGCGTCACCTCGCCATTTCCCGGCGCATAGACGTACGGTTCCTCCGGTATCACAGCGGCCCCGTCCCCGATCATCTTTTCGGCAAAGACTTCGTCGCTCACCTGCTCCAGAGGAAGTACGCGCCCCGACATGGGACTTGCTATGATCGTCTTCTGCCCTGCTGCCGCAGTCTCCCGCTCACTTTCTGTTTCCGCTTTCTGCACATCCAAATTTTTACGCCCGGATTTTCCCGCCTTCCGCATCGCTTCAACTGCTGCGTTTTCGTCTTCCTCCGTTTCCGGACAGTTGTCCGCTTCCAGATACTCCTCCAGCGCCGACTTAATCCGCGTCACCTGCGGTCCGTAAATCACCTGCACGCCCTTTCCTCTCACAATCACACCGGATGCTCCGGTCGACTGCAAAAGTTCCTTCTGTACCTTCTCCGGCGCGTAAACGCTGCAGCGCAGGCGCGTCGCACAGCAGTCCACATCCTCGATGTTTTCCTTTCCGCCAAGCCCCCGGACAATGGAAGCACTTCGGACCATCTCCTCTTCCAGGCCATGCCCCAAACCGCACGCCTGCCGCATGTTTTGATGCTCCGCCTGCATTTCGTTCCCCGCTTCCTCATTTCTGCCGTTTTTCCCGGAGGCTCCCGCTCTCTTTTCTGCCACATCCTTTTTCGTATACAGCTGTGTCTCGCCCACCTCGCGCCCCGGTGTCTTCAAATCCAACTTTACAATCAGCACGCGGAAAATTCCATAATATAATAGGAAATAAATGATTCCGACCGGAATCAGCAAAAGCCAGCCCGTCTTCTGATTGCCCGGCAGCACGCCGAACAAAATCAGGTCGATCAGTCCGCCCGAAAACGTCAGCCCCACTGCGATATTTAAAATATGTGCGACCATGTAGGCACTTCCAGCCAGCACTACCTGCACGCCAAAGAGGATCGGCGCCGTGAACAGAAAAGAAAACTCAAGCGGCTCCGTAATTCCGGTCAGCATCGAGGCGAGCGAAGCAGAAAGCAGAAGGCTGCCCGCCTGCTTTTTTCGCTCCGGTCTGGCTGTCTGATACATTGCAAGCGCCGCGCCCGGAAGTCCAAAGATCATAAAAAGAAATTCACCGGAAAAATACCGCGTCGCATCGGCACTGAAATGAATGATGTTTGACGCATCCGCAAGCTGTGCAAAGAAAATATTCTGTCCACCCTGCACCAGCTTTCCGCCGACTTCCATCGTACCGCCAACCGCCGTCTGCCAGAACGGCATGTAAAAGACGTGATGCAGTCCAAACGGAATCAGTGCACGCTTCACCACGCCAAAGATCAGCGTGCCAAAATATCCGGTGCCGGTCACCAGGCTTCCGATTGCATAGATTCCGCTCTGCACCGCAGGCCAGATAAAATACATCGCAATCCCGACAAATAGATAGACGAGGGTCGCAATAATCGGAATAAACCGTGATCCGCCGAAAAAGGAAAGCGCATCCGGCAGCCGGATCTGGTAAAAACGGTTGTGCAGAGCCGCGGTGCCAAGTCCGACGAGAATGCCGCCAAACACGCCCATCTGCAGCGTCTGGATTCCGCAGACGGACGCAATCGTCCCGTCCAGCACACCTTCCGCAATGCTTCCGTCTGCAAGAATTATTTCGTTTAGAAGCAGCATTCCGTTAATGGAAACGTGCATGACAAAAAACGCAATGAGTGCTGCGAGCGCTGCCACTTCCTTTTCCTTTTTTGCCATGCCGATCGCCACTCCGACCGCAAAAATCAGCGGCAGATTGTCAAAAATGGCACTGCCCACCTCGTTCATCAAAACCAGCAGCGCATGCAGCACTGTCCCTGCTCCAAGCAGCCATTCCAGATGATAGGCTGCAATCGTCGTCTCATTTGTAAAAGAACTGCCAAGTCCAAGCAACAGACCGGTAGCCGGAAGGATTGCGATCGGCAGCATAAAACTCCGCCCGATTCGCTGAAGCACCTCAAAGATTCTGTCTTTCATGTCATTTCCTCCGTTTTTTTCTGCTGCTTATAAAAGCGAAACAGCACATACATCTTCCTCAAAAGCAGTCCACCCTTGGACACTTTCTCACAAATAGTATGCGCTGTTATCTGTTTTCTATTCTATCCCGTCAGTACACGGAAAAAATATGACATAATTCTTTTTTTGAGGAAAGGCCGAGCTTTTTCAGAATGCTCGTCTGTTGATTCGCAATCGTTTTTTCCGACGAACGGAGCATAACATCCTCTCCAAGCATGCGGCGGCAGACACACATTTCCGCACCGGAAAGCTGCTGCAGCAGCGCTGCGCGGATCATATGCGACTGGGGTGTCGGCCCTTGCATCGTCTGCTGAATGGTAGGAACCAGCATAAAAAACTGACTTTTCATGATATACCCGGAAGCAAATGCCTTGCGGCTTGCGTTCAGTATCGTCTCCGAATCCTCATACCCGCTCAGAATCAGCACCTTTGCATTCGTCTGCTTCCGAATAATCCTTGATGCCTCAATCCCTTCCATTCCATTTTGCGAGAGTCCCAGATCCATCAAAACGATATCCGGCTGCTGCTCAAGCGCCGCATAAACTGCCTCATCCTTCGTTTTGCAGAGTCCTGTGATTGCAAATTCATTCTCAAGTTCCAGTGTCTGCACAATCAGATGCCAAAAATCATCGTCATCTTCCACAATCAGCACCCGAACCGGTCTTATCACCTGCATCTTCTTTTCTCCTTTTTTTCAGTCGGAACTTCCGACCTTTTCCCGGAAAGCAGAGAATAAATTCACTGCCATTCCCCTCCTTGCTTTTTACCTCAATCCTGCCGCCGTGCGCATTCATCACATTCCAGCAGTAGTACAGGCCAAGGCCCATATTTCGTTCCGTCTTTTTTGTCGTATAATAAGGTTCAAAAATCTGTCGGATATCTGCCGCCGAAATTCCTCCGCCATTGTCCTTCACGGAGATAATTCCGCCTCCCGTTTTGGAAACCGTATAGGAAAGTTTAATCGTTCCGCGGCTTCCGCCTGCATCCGCCGCATTGAGCAGAAGATTCTTAAGCACTTCGAGCGTATGGATACGGTCACAGTAAAGCGGCTGATCCGCACACGCCGTAACCGTCACCCCTGCAATCTTTTTGTTTCGCCGCTTCAAATCCTCCTGCGCCTCCTCAAGCAGAGCGCTCACATCGCACCAGGCAGGATTTAATGAAATACTGTCCGAATAGATCTGCGTTTCATACACAAACCGTTTCAGGTATTCCGTCGAGTGACGGATAATCTCCAGTTCCTCCGCTGAAACGCCTTTTCGCTCCAGCAATTGCAGGCTCCACTCAATCTTGGATAGTTCATTTTTCAGTGCATGGCTGACATACCTCGCATTCTGGCGGATCGTCCTTGCACTGTCCGTCCAGTTGTAATGCTCAAGCCTTAGCCGCATCCCCCAGATGCCGCCGTGAAACAGATGAAATACAACAAAGAACAGTACTGCCGCGACCATCAGCGCATTGAACTGCCACAGATCCTGAAGGCCATAGATCCCGAGCGCCTGATACGGAAACGACGTGAGTCCCCAGAACGCAAGCATCGCAATGATGCACAATGCCGCCCCGGCTCTCTGATAAAATTCACCCTTCTGCCGGTTCTTCCACAGATACGCGATGAGAAGAGTGATTGCAAGCGCTGCGTATGCCACATTGTAACATCCGACGCTCAGACAGAATATCCGATCCTTCTGATATACCACAACATTTTGCCACGGATAAATGATGCACATAATAACTGCCGGCAGATACGGCAGAAAACAGATGGGTCTGAAAAAACGGGAAACCCTCCAATCTACCCTGCAGAAATAATAGCAGAAAATCATCACGGTTGGAAGTGCAAAATAATACAGCAGCGTACTCAAGGCACCGTACAGCAATTCTGAAAATCGAACTGTCCAGATCCCTTTCTCAATCAGTTTGGGCCCTATCTGATAATAAAGATACTCCTTTAACACACCGCCTGCAAAAATACAGCCGCCCACAAAGCACCACTGATTTGCCCGGTTCTTCGGATTCGACTGAAAAATCAGACAGAATACGAGCAGAATCAGCGCCGTAAAAATCAGAAGATTCATTTTCTCTGTCCACACCATTCTTTCCTGTTGCTTCTGTTATCCACTATTTTAACATATCCTGAACACGTTTCTGAAAATCCTTTCCGCACTCCGGATTTGCCACGCACAGTATAGCATATACTTCTGAATTTATCCATACACAAAAATCTTGACAAATGGATGGAATATGATACAATGCATCTGAAAATTATGCAGTGGATTTTTCCAGACGAACATAACATGTCATCTTTTCGCCACACAGCACTCACGCTGTGTGGCTTTTTTTCTGTCACGGACTCCCCTGCCTGTCCCGCTGTAACCGACTCAGGCGTAAGACACTCTGCCTCTGAGTGGTATACACAAGCAGCTAAGCGGATTGCGAATATCCGTTTTCATCCAGCAACAGATCTCTTCAGCCTCATCGGCTGACTCAAACAAACCGGAGGTAGGTATGAACAACCAGTTTATGAAAGAGAAGCCGGTCTTTCCGCTGCTTCTGTCCATGGCGCTTCCTATGGTGCTCTCCATGATGGTAAATGCGCTCTACAACATCATCGACAGCTTTTTCGTCGCTCAGATCAGCGAAGATGCGATCACCGCGCTGTCACTCATTTTCCCAATTCAAAATCTCATAAACGCCGTCGCAATCGGTTTCGGTGTCGGATTAAATGCCGTCATCTCGATCAACCTCGGCGCACAGGAGGAAAAAAAGGCAAATCAGGCAGCCACGCAGGGCCTGCTGCTCTCCGCCGTGCACGGAATCGTCTTTACGGCAGGATGTATTCTTATCATTCCGACCTTTCTCGGTGCGTTCACCTCAGATGCTTCGGTCATCGATCTCGGCATCCGTTACTGCCGGATCGCCTTTTCCTTCACCACAATCATTATGTTCGGACTTGCCTTTGAGAAAATTTTCCAGGCAGTCGGCAGCATGAAGGTGACAATGTTCAGCATGCTCTGCGGCTGTATCACAAATATCATCCTTGATCCGGTCCTGATCTTCGGACTCGGGCCGTTTCCAAAACTTGGCATCGATGGTGCTGCACTCGCAACGGGCATCGGACAGACGGTCACGCTTGTGATTTATCTCGTCATCTATCTGCTGCGCCCGATCCGTGTCAAAATCCATGTCAGGGATCTTCGCCCGAATCTCCCGATGATCGGACGGCTCTATGCAATCGGAATCCCGGCCGTGCTCAACATGGCGCTTCCGTCGATCCTGATTTCTACCTTAAATGCAATCCTCGCACCGTATTCTCCGATTTACATTCTGATTCTCGGTGTCTACTACAAGCTGCAGACATTCCTGTATCTTCCGGCAAACGGAATTGTACAGGGCATGCGTCCGATCATCGGATTTAATTACGGAGCAGGCGAGCAATCGCGCGTCCGCAAAATTTACCGGCTCGTGCTCATCATGACCGGCTCGATCATGCTCGTCGGTATGATCGTCTGCATGGCGATTCCAGGTACATTGATCAGCCTCTTTACCGACAACCCGGAAACGATCGCCGCCGGAAAGACTGCGCTGCGCATCATCAGCCTCGGCTTCGTCGTTTCCTCGATCTCCGTCACTTCATCCGGAGCACTTGAGGGAATCGGAAAAGGCGTTCAGTCCCTGACGATCTCCCTGTGCCGTTACCTTGTCATCATCGTACCGGCTGCTTTCATCCTCTCACGCCTGATCGGACCGACCGGCGTCTGGCACGCATTCTGGATCGCAGAGGCCGGGGCGGCGGTGATTTCGATCATTGTGTACCGGAAAACGGCGAGCGCAAACTAAATATCTCTCAGAAGTAAAGCAGAAACACGAATACAGGCATTTGCTCCACGAATGATCTGGCCCTTCTTTACCGGTTGTTCCTGTAAAGAAGGGCCATTTTTAACACTTTTTATCACTCCGTCACGTTCCGGTACACATCCTCCCGCGTGTGGAAATCGCTTCCAATAATCACTTCATCGATATTCTCCGCAGTCACAGCCACCGGATCGATCGTATAATACGGCACCTCATGTGCATTATCTCCGACTCTCTGGTCTGCTTCGCCCGCTTCATGGATCGTCGGCTCGTCGCTGTAGGTCACTGCGTCGTTGAGCGTTCGAAGGCTCTCCATCTCTTTCGCGCGCGCTTTCGCCTGCTGCGGAATGTCCTCCGGCCGGATCCGACCTTCCTCCTCCATTTTTGTGTAACCGAGCGCCGCTGCAAATTCTGCCGCCGTCTGCGCCAGCTGCTCCACGGATTTGTACACCGTCATCGTCTGCGTTCCCTCGACAATCCGCTGACAGGCAGACAGATCCGCGTCCTGTCCGACAAGGACCACCTTGCCCGCCAGCCGGTTCTCCGCAAGTGCCCGGAACGCCTGACTCGCCAGATCATCATTTCCGCACATCACGCCGACGAGGTTGCGCGGTGTTGTCGCAAGTCCCTCCTCCACCGCATCAAACGCAAGCTCCGCCAGCCAGTTTTCACAGTAGTTTGAGTAGACAATGTTCAATCCACTGCCTTCCAGCGCCTTCAGAAAACCTTTTTTCACCATCGTGATATTGTAATCGGTCGGCGAGCCGTAAATCGCAAAGATATTGCCACCGTCCGGCAGCGCCTTTTTCAGCGCCTCCGCCATCAGGGTTCCGACCATCTCATTGTCAAACGAAATGTAAAGGTCCGTCTTCGCATTCATCAGAAGGCGGTCATAGGAGATCAAACGAATTCCCTCCCGCTGCGCCTCCGCCACCACGTCCGCAAGCGCATTTCCGTCAACCGCAATCACGACGATCACGTCCATTTTCTTCTTGATAAAATAACGGATCTGTGAGATCTGCTGCTGCACATCACCGTTTGCGACCTGCACATTTACCTCCGCACCGAGCTCCTTCGCAGTCAGTTCAAACTGATCCCGGTCCCGCAGCCACCGCTCGATCACAAAGGAATCGAAGCTCATGCCAATCTGCAGGCGGTCAGCCTGATCTGCCTCCGAACTGCGCTCCTCGGATTTTTCGGTAGTGCAGCCTGTCGCTGTCAGCAATAAAAATAATAACAGGAAACAAATTAACAGTATGCCACCGCGTGTTTTTCTATTTTTCTCCCCCATATCCAGTCCTTCCCACGTATTATGTTTCCTTCGACACACTTTCCTGCTATGAAAAATAATCATGTCGATATTATACTTCTCGTAGCCGACCATGTATCAGTCAAAGCAAATCTTCTCAATCCGCTTCGCTGCCTGCAGAATCATAAGAATTTCATCCAGTATTTTTATGAACTCTGATATGCCAAATTTCTTCAAACAATAATACAGCTTACAGCCGCTCCCGGTACTCGCTCGGCGTGATATCCTCCTGCTTTTTGAAGAGGCGGCTGAAGTAGTTCGGGTCGCTGTAGCCGGACATCAGACAGATTTCCTTGATGCTCAGCTCCGGATTTTTGAGCAGCTCCTTCGCATGTGCAATCCGGATTCTCGTCAGATACTCGATAAAATTCTCACCGGCCTCCTCTTTGAACAGCTTGCTGAAATAGTAGGGGCTGATGTTCACATAGCGCGACACCTCGTCGAGCGAGAGTTCATTCGCAAAATTTTCGCGGATGTACGTTTTGGCTTTGGAAATGACGCTCTCGGACTGTTCCTCGCGCCGCGTCGCCACCTTTCTGCATGCCGCTTCCAGCTTTCCGAGAAACCATTCGCGAAGTGCTGTGTAATCCGGACACTCCAGCACTTCTGCCATGTAATCCCGGCGCGAGTGAAAGCCGTATGTCCCGATTCCACCGTTCATAAATGCTTCCCGCTCCGCCCAGATGACAAACTCCAGGACTTTGAGCTGAATGTCCGACTTATCCTCATAATAATTGCGCACCATCCAGTCAAAAAATTCATTCGCCTTCTGTCTTGCTCCCGGCCAGTCGCCCTTCGCAATCAGGGCAAACAGCCTGCGCTCCGTCTCATCCGGATAATTGCCCTCGTACTGACCACGCACCGGAAGATCATCGACATGTGCCACGCTGCTCGTACTCTGGCTTAACGCGCGGTAAGCCTCCCCATAGGAAAGCTTCAGCTCCTCCATCGGATAGCTCTTGCCGATCCCGGCACGGAATTTCGCTTCAAATCCTTTTCCAAGCTTTCTGGTCAGATTTCTCGCCTGCTCGATGATCTGGATTCGCTCCCCGTACTCCTGCGTGTCCTCATCCTCCCCGCACGGCACCACCAGCACAATGCGGTTCGTCATGATCGGTCCGACGATACAGTGAAAAAATTCCTTGCAGATGTTCCGGCACTCCGGATAAAATGCCTGCGCTTTTACACTCATGCCGACCGGCGTTGTCAGCACTCCCTCCTCGCCCGGCATGCCGAACTGAATCAGCACCACAAACGCCCGCTCGCTCTTGATGTCAAGCAGTGTCTTATAATAACCAAGATCGTTCGCTCCGTCCTCCTGCAGAATCATACTGTTTACGAAACCGTTTTCTACAATCGGAATCACCGTCTCCAGCTTTTCCTGAATGCGCAGGTTGTCGCTGCGCTTCTTCCGCTCACTGTCGATCTCCTTAATCGCGCGCTCCAGCACATCCACCACCGTCTGCTGGCGCACCGGTTTCGTCAAATAGTCCACGACACCGAGGTTGATCGCCTCCTTTGCATAATCAAACTTGTCATACGCCGTAATAATCACAAATTTGATCGTGCTGTTGAACTTTCGTATCTCCCGGATTGCCTGAATCCCGTTGATGCCCGGCATCTGGATATCCATAAATGCAATATCCGGCCGAAATGTCTCCGCCAGCTCCACGACAGCGCGGCCGGTCTTTGCACAGGCCAGTTCACACTCGGTTCCGAAATTTTTCGTAATAATCTTTTTCAGCGATTCCAGCATAATGCCTTCATCGTCCGCAAGCAGTACTCTGTACATCCTTCTTTTTCCACCCTTTTTCAGAATCCAATCCCTGTCTTAAGAATTCTCTCTCGCCTGCATTTTGAAAAAACAGTCATTCGCTATTCACTTCGCTGCTTACAGGCTCATACGGAATCTTCCTAAAACTTCTGTCTGCCATCAGGCATCATCCTTCCTCCGGCAGCGGAACCCGAATCCGCACCTCCGTCCCCTGCCCCGGGCCGTCACTTGTAATAGTCAGCAGATCCTTCTCTCCGAAAAACAGCTCCAGCCGGTTGATGACGTTGTCCACGCCGATTCCTGTCGAATCCTTTTTTTCTTCCCCTTCGCCCGCCTTGCCGGAAAGGACCTCTGCGATGCGTTCCTGCGTCATGCCTTCTCCGTTGTCGCGCACGGAAATCATCACGCAGTCTGCCATCCGCTCCACGCGCAGGAAAATCCAGCCCTCCCTCGACACGTTCCGGATTCCGTGATTGACTGCATTTTCCACGATCGGCTGCAGGATCATGCTCGGCAGCTCCGTGTTTTCGATGCACGGATCGATCATCTTTTCAAAATGAATATCCCCGGCAAACCGCACATTCAAAATGTAGACATAATTGTCAACGGCCTCCAGTTCCTCCTGAAGCATGGCTCTTCCACCGTTTTTGCGTACGTTATAGCGGAAAAAATCGGCCATCTTCTCGATAAAGATGCTGGTCTTCTCCGCATCCTCCATCATTGCAAGCTGCGCGCCCGCATTCAGGGAATTAAACAGAAAATGCGGATTGATCTGCGCCTGAAGATACTTCAGCTGCGCGTCCTTTAAATGCGTCTCCATCAAAAGCTCGCGCTCCATCATTTTCTGCTCTTTTTCCATGCTCTCCTTCGTCTGACGAATGTAGGTGCGAATGCTCGCAATCATCTTGACAAACGCGTGCTGCACGACGCCGACCTCATCACGGCTGTCCGTATCCGCAAGCTCAATATCAAAATTTCCCGCTGCCACTTCATTCGCAGAGCCTGCCAGCGCCCGCAGCGGCTCTGTGATTGTCCGGATCATCAGAAGCAGAATCATCAGGCTGCACACAGCAGCCGCAATCACAATCGCCGAGCAGACGATCTCCATGTATTTGAGGGAGTCCATCATCAGTCGGTAATTGTCCGTGTTGCTTCGGAAACGGATGTCATTAAGACGGTAAATCGCTGCCTGCACGTATTTGTAATTCTGCAGCGCCGTGGTGTAGACCGTATTGTATTTTTCCACATTCCGTCCGCGCTTGGCCTGCACGGTCTCATCCGCATAGCGCAGATACGTATCCGCCATATTCCGGATATTGACCTCAAGAATTCTTCCGTCATTGTCGACGATATCACTGTCAAGCTGCTCCAGCATATCCCGCAGCGTCTGTGTGTTCCGATAGTAATTTTCCAGCGAATCCGAGCTTTTCGTGTTCAGATATTCGTAGACATCATCCTGCGTCTGCTCCAGACACTCGGAAAGCTCGTTCAGGCTCGCATTCGTCGCGTACACTTCGTCCAGCCTGCGCATCGAATGGTTGATCTGGCTGTACAGCATCAGATTGATCACAAACATCAAAACGGCAGTCAGCGCAAACGTCATCAGAAGCTTCGTCTGGATCGACATTTTCCGCAGCGGATTTTTTTTCTTTTCCCACATACTCATGTCTCCTCCGCTTCCTGATACGTTCCGACATTTTCTTTTGTGATGATATCGAGATCCACACTGAAATAGCTGGATACATACCCCATGCTGTAATATTCCTCCAGCGCCTCGATGCTGTACGCTCCGGCCTGCTGTGTATCGATCGTGACAACCCTCGGAATGACGCCTTTCTGCACTGCGCTGAGCATGCTCGCAGACTGATAGTAACCGATCAGCTTCACACTGCCGACCTGGTTGTAATCGACCATCGCATAGTAAGCGCACTCACTCTCTGTCTCACTCATACAGACGAGGATGTCCGGACGGCCGCTCTCATTTTGCAGCAAATCACGGATCAGTTCCTCCGAGCCAAACGGACTGCCCGGCGTAAAAGTCAGCGATCCGACCTCCACCTTCTGTCCATCCTTCAGCCCTTCCTGTACGGTCGCGCGCAGCTGCTTGTAAACAAGATCCTTTCCGGCATCCGCCCGGTTTAAAAGCACCGTAACCTTCTCCATATCCTCGTCAATGCACTCCAGTACCTGCTTTCCGTAAATCGTGCCGAGCTGGTAGCTGTTGACACCGACAAAGCTTTTCCGGCTGCTCGCGCTGTCATCCTCGAGCACTGTGATTACCGGAATCCCCGCTTCCTCTGCCCGGTCAATCGCCCGGCGCAGCTTCACTGTGCCGTCCGGCTTCAAAATGATTCCGTCCACCTTCGCTGCGATCGCAATGTTCATATAATCGCTTAAGGAGTAGTCCTCTTCATTCCAGTTACCGGAGAGTTCCAAAAAAGCGCCACTTTTTGCGGCGGCCTCCTTCGCACTTTGATAAATGTCCTGCCAGAGCAGAGAAGAAGTGTCGTCCGCGATCATCACGTAATGCCGGTCGTATTTCTGATCCGACTGAAGCTCTTTCCACGCCTCATCTCCAAATGTCCGGCTGACATACTGCCAGAACACGAACGTAAGCACCGCCGTCAAACCGGACATCGCCAGCAGCGCGCGGTATCTTCTGCGTTTCTTTTTCTCGCGGTCCTGCACTCTTCTCACCTCCGATTTTCATTTATATATTCTGAGCATGCTCAGCGCACTGAGAAGCGATATCTCGTCACAGAATCGTAATGCTCACCCTTTTTAAGCAGCGGTCTTGCAAAATTCTCCTGATTGATCGCATTCGGATAATACTGGGACTCCAGGCAGAAGCCGTGGCGCTTGCCATAAATCACGCCGCCTTTTCCGGTCTGCGGATCGGTAATGAAGTTGCCTGCATAGAACTGCATGCCGCAGCACGTGGTCTCTGCTTCCATTGCAATGCCAGTCTTGTCGCAGTATGCTTCCGCCATCTTCTTCATCTCACCCGGCTTCTCGCAGATCGCATAGTTATGATCGTATCCGCCGACAAATTTCAGCTGCTCAAAGTCTGCCTCGATATCCTGTCCGATCGGCTTCATCGTCGTGAAATCCATCGGAGTTCCGGCTACCGGTGCAATCTCGCCGGTCGGGATTGCCTGATGATCTCTTACCGGTGTGTAATTCTTCGCTGTGAGCATCAGCTTCTGGTCAAGGATAGATCCGCTGTCATGGCCGCCGAGGTTGAAATACGAGTGGTTAGTCAGGTTTACGGTCGTGTCCGCATCGCAGTCTGCCTCATAGTGAAGCTCGATCGCATTGTCGTCGGTCAGCGTGTAGGTCACCTTTACCTGGCAGTTTCCCGGATATCCCTGGTCTCCGTCCGGACTTTCAAGCGTGAACGAAATCGTATTCTCTCCCTGTGCTGCCACGTCCCATTTCCGCTTGTCGTAACCGTCCGGGCCGCTGTGCAGATTGTTCTCGTTGTCGTTAATTCCCAGCTGATACTCTTTTCCGTCGATCACAAAATGCCCCTTGTCGATACGGTTGCCGCTTCGTCCGATCACCGTACCGAAAAAGCAGGTGTGATCCAGGTAGCCCTGCGGTGTGTCATAACCGAGCACTACATCACGCAGCACACCGTCCCTGTCCGGTATGAGAACGCTCACAAGCGTCGCACCAAGGTCGGTCAGCACCATCGTCACATTGTTTTTATTCGTAAAAGAGTAAAGAGAATACTCAATTCCGTTTGCTGCTGTTCCAAAGCTTTTCTTTTCCATGTTTGTTTCCTCCATTCTGATTTGTAAAAGAATCTGATTTTGCCAGCCAAGCTAAACCTTTACAAGCTGTTTTGCAGAGCATATCCTCCGGTAAAGCGGACATTCACGGTCAATCTTACAGCCGAAAAGAGGCTGCCGCCTGTAAAAGCGACAGCCCCCTGTTCGTTTTCTATGCCTTTATGCTTTATGCGAACGGATTCTCTGTTCTGTACGGCACGCTTGCCGGATGATTGTAGCCGATCTCGTCCGGGCATACGCCGATGAGCTTGAATACCTCATACAGTGCCTTGCCATGATGTCCGAATGCAACTGCTCCGTGATGCGGGAAGCCGCCCTCGATCAGTACGTGACGGTAGAAACGTCCCATATCCTTGATTGCGAATACACCGATGCCGCCGAAGGACTTCGTTGCTACCGGAAGTACTTCGCCCTGTGCTACATATGCACGCAGGATATTGTCTGCGGTGCTCTGCAGACGGTAGAATGTGATGTCGCCCGGAACGATGTCACCCTCGAGGGTTCCGTTTGTAACCTCTACCGGAAGGCTTCTTGCCATGATCTTCTGGTATTTCATGTTGTAGCTTACCAGCTTGGATGTGCAGGTATTGCCGCAGTGGAAGCCCATGAAGGTATCCTTGTGTGTGTAATCGAATTTGCCCTTGATGGACTCTTCGTACATATCTGCCGGTACAGAGTTGTTGATATCGAGCAGCGTTACTGCATCGTTGCTTACGCAGGTTCCGATGAACTCACTTAAAGTTCCGTAGATATCTACCTCGCAGGATACGGTGATACCTCTGCCGGTCAGGCGGCTGTTGACATAGCACGGTACGAATCCGAACTGTGTCTGGAATGCCGGCCAGCATTTGCTCGTCATTGCTACGTATTTGCGGTATCCCTTGTGAGCCTCTGCCCAGTCAAGAAGAGTCAGCTCGTACTGAGCCAGTTTTGCCAGAACTTCCGGCTTCTTGTTGCCCGCACCCAGTTCATTCTCCATATCCTTTACAACGTCCGGGATACGCGGATCGCCTGCATGCTTGTTGAATGCTTCGAACAAGTCAAGCTCGGAGTTCTCCTCGATCTCAACGCCAAGGTTGTAGAGCTGCTTGATCGGTGCATTACATGCAAGGAAGTTCAGCGGACGCGGTCCGAAGCTGATGATCTTCAGGTCCTTAAGACCTACAACAGCACGTGCGATCGGCACGAAGTCATGGATCATATCTGCACACTCTTCTGCAGTACCTACCGGGTACTCCGGAATGTAAGCGTGAATGTTACGCAGTTTCAGGTTGTAGCTTGCGTTCAGCATACCACAGTATGCATCACCGCGGCCGTCGCTCAAATCGTTCTGGCTCTCCTCTGCTGCAGCTACGAACATCGACGGTCCGTCAAAATGCTTTGCAAGCAGGGTCTCGGAAATTTCCGGTCCGAAGTTTCCAAGGTATACAACGAGTGCATTACAGCCTGCGGCTTTTACATCCTCAAGAGCCTGTACCATATGGATCTCGCTCTCAACGATGCAGACTGGACATTCGTAGATGTCCTCTGCGTCATATTTTGCCTTGTATGCGTCTACTAAAGCCTTTCTTCTGTTTACGGAAAGAGATTCCGGGAAACAGTCACGGCTTACTGCCACAATACCAATTTTCACTTTTGGAATGTTGTTCATTGTCTTGTCCTCCTGTTTATTTTTCTGCAGTTTTCTGCTTTATGCGGTTTCTTTTGAAAACCGGTGATCATCCCGGCCAGAGCACCCTCCGGCCGGGGATCATTTCCTTTTTATCATACAGATACTTTTCACCTGATGCATGTAACTCTGAGCGGTTAAAACAGACATTCATGGTCGCACCACCGCAGACGTTCACGCTCTTACTTCACACAAATATTCTCACCGATCAATCCAAGCGGCGATCCCTCCGGAAGTCCTCCCTCCGGATGGCCGATCAGCCATTTGTTCTTCGCGGTCAGGTGTCCGTCCTCTCCGCCCTCATGCTTCTCATCGAGCGGAAGGTTCGTATCCTTCGGAAGCACAATGACCACGCGGAATCCGTTTTCATCAGCGTTGCACGGCGCATAGTGAAGCGTCGTCGCATACAGCTCAACGCCCGTTCCCTTCGGCAGCAGGAATGCCTCGATCCTTGCAGTATCGTAGGTAAAATCATCTGTCACATCCGGCTGCCAGCCAAGCAGCAGTACCGCGTCGCTTGCCGCGATGTCAAGCTCTGAAGAGCGATGGTACTCAACTGCGTTGAGCTTATAATTGTTGCCGTTGCAGTAACCGACCTGAATCGGCAGCTCGCCGTAGCTTACGATCTGCAGTTCTTTATATACCGGAAGCGCCTCAAGTTCTGCTACGGACGGCTCATAAATAACATCCGCCGGACATGGAGTCTCCTGCATTTTTGCAAGCAGCTCCGTAAAATCGATGCCGGTCAGGACACGTCCGTATTTGCGGAACGATGCGTCCGTTACTTTTTTGATTTCCATGGTAAAGTCCCTCCTTATAATATTTTTCACTGTTCCTGATTACTTCTTATTTTTGATACCGGACGTGCGATTATAAGGCATCCTCCCACCTGCGGCGGGTCCCTCCTTATAATATATCAAACACCGGTTTGCAGGCCGGGTAAATCTGGCGGAACTGCTGGTATCTCTCCTCATATTTTGCTACCAGCTCCGGATCCGGATCTACGGTCTCTTTGATATGTACCAGCTTCGCAGCTGCATCCTCCACAGATGCAAACTCACCGCAGGCTACCGCCGCAAGCATTGCTCCGCCGAGCGCCGGTCCCTCCTCGCTCTCGATTACATCTACCTTCAGATTCATCACGTTTGCGATGATCTTCTTCCACAGCGGACTCTTTGCTCCGCCGCCGCAGATCTTTGTGCGCTCGATCTTAATGCCGAGTGCGCGTGCTACCTCAAGGGAATCACGCAGTCCAAACGCTACGCCCTCCAGCACTGCCTGCGTCATATCTGCACGCGTCGTATCCATCGTCATGCCGATGAACGTCGCTCTCGCATTCGGATTGTTGTGCGGGGAACGCTCACCCATCAGATACGGCAGGAAGTAAACGTGGTTTTCGCCGAGCTTCGTGATCTGCTCCTGCTCCTTTGCATAATCCTTCGTGCCGATGATCTCATCCATCCACCATTTATTGCAGGACGCCGCACTGAGCATGCAACCCATGAGATGGTAATGGCCATCCGCATGTGCAAACGCATGAAGCGCATTGAACCTGTCCACGCCGAATTTTTCAGAGGAAATGAAGATCGTACCGCTTGTGCCAAGAGAAATATTACACATGCCGTCTCCGACGGTACCGGTGCCGACTGCCGCTGCCGCATTGTCGCCTGCTCCCGCTACAATCTTTACATCTTCCGAAACGCCCAGCTCCTTTGCTACCTCCGGAAGCAGTGTGCCGACCGCCTCATAGCTCTCAAAGATCTTTGCCATCTGCTCTTTCTTAATGCCGCAGATCTCAAGCATCGGCTCAGACCAGCAGCGCTTCTTTACATCAAAAAGCAGCATGCCCGAGGCATCGGAAACATCGGTACAGTGCACGCCGGAAAGCCGATATGCAAGATAATCCTTCGGCAGCATGATCTTCTCGATACGTGCAAAATTCTCCGGCTCATTTTTCTTTACCCAGAGTACCTTCGGTACGGTAAATCCGGTGAATGCAATGTTTGCCGTGTACTCGGAAAGCTTTTCTTTTCCGATTACGTTGTTCAGATAATCGGTCTCCTCCGAGGTACGCCCGTCATTCCACAGAATTGCCGGGCGGATGACCTGATCGTCCTTGTCCAAAATGACAAGTCCATGCATCTGTCCGCCAAAGCTGATGCCTGCAAGCTCGCTCTTATCGCTGCCCTCAAGCAGCTCCTTCAGTCCCTCAATCGTTTTCTCGTACCAGTCCTCCGGCTTTTGCTCCGACCAGCCCGGATGCGGAAAGTAAAGCGGATATTCCTTTGAAACAATTTTTCTGATTTTTCCCTCGCCATCCATCAGAAGCAGCTTGACTGCCGATGTACCGAGGTCTACCCCTGCATACAACATAGTTTTTTCCTTTCTCTGAACTCAAAGCGGATGTTTACTGTCCGCTTTGCCATTTGCGCTTAATCACCATGGATAATTCATCTGTAAGTCAAGCGGCTATTCCAGGTTCGCTTCCTGACTGACCCGGTTCAGCAGCCCGACACAAAATCATTACAGCGCCGCTCCATGCGGTACCGGCTCATCGTCACTCGGTGTCATGATTTCCAGTACCTGACACATATTGTCGAGTTCCACTCTTGTGTGCTCGCCGCCGTTCTCTCCGTCCCTCGTCCATGCGACCGGAGTCTCCGACGTAATCACCATATGCTTTGTCTTAAAACGCTGCACAACCTCTGATTTCTGATCCGGGAACAGTACCGAGGAGATCGCCTCCTGCCACTCGATCAGATTTTTCGGTGTGCGCACCAGCATTACCTCAAACACTCCGTCGTTTAAGGCTACGTTCTTTCCCGGAAGCCCTTTGAATCCGCCTACCGAGTCGGAATTTGTCACCATTCCGAATACATAATCCCCTTCACCGGTGTATTCCTCACACTCCACATGAAGATGACTGCTGCGCCATGTTCCCATCCGCTTCATCGCTTCGAGCACATACGCGGCGTGACCAAGCGCATTTTTCAGATCCTGTCTCGTCTGATACGACACATCCGTCAGCATGCCGAACGCAGCCACATACACAAAGTAATTGTCATTAAACCTTCCGATATCACAGGAAAAAGGCACTCCGTCTGTAATCAGCCGGGCTGCCTGCTCCATCTGCTTCGGTATTCCGAGACTGTTCGCAAAATCATTCGTACTTCCGGCAGGAATGTATCCAAGCACTCGTTTCTGTCCGCTGCGCATCAGTCCGGTCACCACTTCATCCAGCGTCCCGTCTCCGCCGCTGCAGACAATCAGATCAAACTCCTTTGCCCGTTTTTCTACCGTCTCGCAACCATCCATCTCCCGCTTGGTGGGATAAATCGTCACATCATATCCTTTTTCCGATAAAATTTCGATCACCTGGGAAAGGCTGCCTCTGATCTGTCCCTTGCCTGAGTAAGGATTGTATACAAATAAAAGCTTTTCCATTTGAACACTCCATTCTTGCTCTTGTGAATCATGTGCTTTCTTTTCGGAGTAAAGCACTCATGAATCCACTAAAATAGACAAAAAACGCTGCACAAGTCCGCTTGTCTTTTGTCTATTTTACTACGACCGCACAAGATTCACAAGTAAATTATTGCGAATTATCTGTTTATTTTTGCTTACTCAGTTCCGAGCGCAGGCAAAAATGAGAAGACAGGACGAGGCAAATTTATTTTCAGAGTCCTGTATTGTCATTTTTGTTTGTGGGCGGAACGTCCGGTACCACTATCCCTCTTCCAGCCTGCGCTCGGAACTGCCTTACTTAATCTTCTTCCCGTCCTTCACAACGCCCTTCAGCCGCAGCTCCTCATCCAGCAGCACCACATTTCCGTGCTTGCCCGGCGTGATCGATCCATACTGATCATAGATGCCAAGGCTCTTCGCCGGGTTTGCTGTTGCACACGCAGCCGCAGTCTCAAACGGAATCCCCATCTGCTTTACCACCACGCGCATGCAGTCCGGCAGCGTCGTCACGGAGCCAGCCAGAGCACCGTCCGATACTAGCGTCGCATGGTTGCCGCGTACTTTCACGTCCAGGCCGCCAAGCGTATACTGTCCGTCCGGCATGCCTGCCGCACGCATACTGTCACTGATCAGAATCATGCGGTTCGCGCCGAGCATCTTAAACGTCGCGCGCACGACTGCCGGATCCACATGCACGCCGTCACAGATCAGTTCCGCCATCACGTGTTCACTGTCCGACACAGCTCCTACCACGCCCGGTGCACGGTGTGAAAACGGCGGCATCGCATTGTAGAGATGCACCGCATGATTTGCGCCCGCATCAAATGCCGCCATTGCATGCTCATAATCCGAATTCGTATGCGCCAGCGACACATTTACCTCATCTTTTACTTCATGCACAAACTCAACCGCCCCCGGTTCCTCCGGTGCGATTCCGATAAAGCTCACAAGCCCTTCCGCCGCGCGCTGAAATCTCCTGAAAATTTCAGTATCGCACGGAATGATGTTCCGCTCATCCTGTGCCCCTTTTTTGACCTTACTGATAAACGGTCCTTCCATATTTACACCGACCAGATCCGCCTCAGCCTGCGCTTTTGCTCTCATCTCTTCCGGAGCATCTGCCGCTTTTTCCGTTTCCGCTTTTTTCCGATATGCAGCTGCCACTGAAAGAATGTGCTCCAGCTCCGGTACCGGAAGGGTCATCGTCGCCGGTGCAATCGCGGTCACGCCGATCGACGCCTCATACCGCGCGATTTCCCGGATTGCCTCCTCAGTACCGTCACAGAAATCATATCCCATGCAGCCGTGAAAATGGAGATCAATCATGCCCGGAATCGCATAACAGCCTTCTCCGTCCAGGATTTCCTCATTCTCCTGTGCATCTGCATTCTCTGCGAAAACACCGCCGCGGATACAGATTTCACCCTCTTTAAAAGTCTGGTTTTCCTGATATACCTTTACATTTTTAATAATCATCTTCCGTCCCTCCATACTCACCAAGTATAGCATCGAAACTGAAAATAGCAAGGGAGTTTATAGACTTTTCATAACCTTTTGGCGGCCCCCCCAATGCAAAAAGCTCCGGCAGAATTTACTCTGCCGAAGCTCCGAATATAGCCAATGTAAGTCATCCTCTGCTTATTGCTCCGCGCAACCTTGCAGTGGGCTTGCTTGATTCGGTTAAAATATTTATCCCTGCTTACTCTCAGCCCGCCTTGTAAAGATCCTTCACCTCAGTCGCGGTCAGCGCTCCGAAGTACACTCTCACGTCATCAAACAATGCGCTGCGGACATCCTCGTCGCCCCAGATTGCACCGCTGCCGACCATGACGTCCTTTGCCTGCGAGATACCGGTCTTGTTTTTGCGGAAGCAGTCAGTCAGGTCCTTTGTCTCCTCGCCGACCAGCTCTCCGTTTAAGTAAACCTTAATGCCCTGCGGATCTACCGTGTAAACCACGTGCTCCCAGGTGTCGCGTTCGCCGTTTATGGAAAGCAGTGCGCCCTGCACATCGCTGTAGGCATTTGCATTGATGCGTGCGATCAGATTTGCACCGATTCTTGTCAGCGGATATGCATTATCCGCATCCGCCTCAAACAGTGCACTGTGCTCGAACGTATCTGATGCAATGTTGACCCACATTGCAACGGAATAGCCGGCCGGCTTGATGCCGGAGAACGTATCTTCCGGAAGCTTTAAGTAGTTTACGTTCTGTGCCCCCTCCTCATTTGTGACGGAAAGAACATTTCCGCGGGTCTCATCCTGAATAACGGATGCGCTTCCGACGAGCGCTGCCCCCTCAGAAAGTGCGGAACCGTCGACTGCAGAAACCGTTCCGTCCTCTGCAGGCGTTTCAAAATCGTAGCCACAGATCAGGTAAGCATTCTGGCGAACCGTGACTTTATAAGTAGATTCCACCGTCGTGCTGCCGTAGGTGATCGTTGCGGTCAGTTTTGCACGTGCATCCTCACCCTCTGCCGGAGTGACCGTACCGTCAGCTGCGATGACCGATTCATCCGAGCTGCTCCAGGTGACATCCGCGCCCATGACAGAAGTCGGAAGCTCCAGATTTTCTCTCGTCGCAGACGGAATCGTCTGACCTATGGAGATTGCCGCCATGTTCGCGAGCATTTCCTCGTCATCCATATCAATCATGCTGCCCCAGATGTTGGTATTGTCATTTCCTGTCGCTGCAAACGTCATGACCGGAGTCGTATCAGAATTTTCCTTGTGCTGGCGGAAGAAATATCCCTTGTAAACCACGTCGTTCATCTCAAACGTCACATAATCATAGCCTTTTCCAGAATCCGCCTTCGTCCAGGTGCCGGTCGCTGCACCGGACACCGTACCGTCCGCGTTTAAGGTCAGCATCTGCGTCTCGAGCATCTCACCGCTCGTCTTTGTGCCGTGATTGATAAATTCATAGGAGCCGACTACTTCATCCTCTGAGTAATTTTCCGGCTGCTCACCGCGGTACTCATAAACCGCTGCCACCGGCCAGTTATCCTCATTTAAAAACTGCTGATGGACACGAACCTCGTGCGCCTCCAGCTGCGGGTCGACATCGAAACGCTGATGGTAAACGAGATAACGGGAACCGTCCTCATCGATCAGCGCGGAGTTGTGTCCGGCCGCGCGTTTGCCGAGCTGATTGTAAAAGCTGTAGTTGCCGATCAGCTTGATACCGTAGTTGTCATTGTTCTCGCCGCTCTCGCTGGCATTTCCGCCTGCCGCATCTACATACGGTCCGGTCGGATTCTCCGAACGGAAGAGACGCATGTTGTAGCCGCCCTCTGCAGTCAGTCCTCCATAAGTTTCATACAGATAGTAGTAACCGGTTTCCGGATCATACTGAATATACGGAGCCTCGCCGGACTGATGATTGCCGCCTGCGAGGTGAACACCGAAATAGCGGTCCACGAAATTGCCGGAAACCTCGTCCGTGGAATCGACTCCCGGATAGATTGCCTCTCCTGTTGCGCGGTCAAGCTCCAGCAGGAAAAGACCGCCGGACCAGGAACCGTAGGACATGTAAAGCTTTTCTCCGTCCGCATCGAAAAACAGGTTCGGGTCGATCGCATTCGGTGCATAGAGGTTGTTCCAGCCGCCGGTCACATCAAACCAGTTGTCGCTGATCTCATCGATCCCGCCGCCCTCGCTGCCTTTTTCGATCAGAGAGGTGAGATTTAAATAATCATTGTCCCATTTCGTATTGCGGGAGCTGTTGCCGTCCGGATCTCCCGTTTTCGTGAAACCAGAGTAGACAATCGTATCGACATACGTGTAGGTACCGTCGAGCGTTTTGGATACCAGATAGCTGATACAGGATCTCCGCCACGTCGAGGACGTACAGCAGTACAGCATATACGCACCCGTGGAGCCGTCCTCCCACTCATAGTACGGATTCCAGATCACATCCGGCGCCCAGATCGCATAGCCTCCGACACAGTCTCCGTCATTGTAGCCTGCCCACTGAAACGGGATTTCAAACGTCTCTTTCAGATTTCCGTAAAACGGCGTGTTTTCCGGATTGCCGTAGTCAAAGTTCACCTGCGTCCACTGAATCAGGTCGGAAGATTTCGCCGATGCAGTGTGACTGCCAAGCACATAATACGTGCCGTCCTCGTTCGAGCGGACAATCGACGGATCGTGAACGGAAACATGTGCCGCCGCGGTCGGCTGATCATCCTCCGCTTCGCCGGAAGCATCCGAGGAAACTTCCGTTTCGGCATCTTCGATCACGATGGTCTCTGCCTCCCCGGAAGCATCTCCTGCATTTTCTGTCTCAGGGGATTCCCCGATAATCACGTCCTCCGTGTCCGGTGTAACATCTTCGACGATAATCTCATCTGCGAATGCAGTCACAGCAGACGTCGCTGCAAGCACTGCGCCAAGTGTTCCGGCAAGAATTGTCCGTGCCAGGCGGCTGCGCCGCATAGATTTGTTGTACATAATGACTCCTTTCTTCCGGCTGCCAGCCGGTATCCGTCAGGATAAAATTTCCCCTGCCGTCAAACGGTTCTCTGTTTATTATTTTAGAAAAATCTAAAATAATATAGATAAAACTATTATATATGAACATACAACAAATAGCAAGAGGAAGATGGGCGAAATGCCGAGAGAAATTAATAAAAAATCCGCCCCATTCGTAGAAAAGACGAATGAAGCGGCAAAATAGACAGATAATATGGCAAAATATGTATTTTTCTTTATTTATACAGCCCAGCAATCTTCTTCCTGCAATAGAAAAACGCCGGAATCAGAAACGCATCCGCAAAAATCCATGCCATTGGATGTGCCAGGCAGATACCGGTGTAGCCAATCAGCGGCACAACCACAATGCCGGCTAATGACCGTGCAATCATTTCCAGTACGCCGGACGTAATCGCAAACACGGAGAAACCCATTCCCTGAATCGTAAACCGCACAGTATTGACCAGCACCAGCAGACAGTAACCTGCCGATGTGATCACAAGAAACCGGTATGAATACTCGATTACCTGTGCATCCGCCGTATCCAGAAACAGAAGTGACAGCTGCTTTCCGGTCAGAAATACAAACACAAACAGCACGGCTGAAATTACAAACCCGAGAAGGGACGCGTCCCTCAGTCCTTTTCCTACCCGTTCCAGCTTACCGGCACCCATATTCTGGCCGCTGTAAGGCGCCATCGTTGCTCCGATCGCCTCGATTGGACAGCTGATAAACGAATTGATCCGCTGCGCCGCCGTCACACCAGCTACGGTCAGGGAACCAAATCCATTGATTGCTGCCTGAATGACAAGCGTACCAATCGCTGTGACCGAATACTGCAGCCCCATCGGAATACCCATGTAGCACAGCGTTTTCATGTAAGAGCTCCGCATCCTCCATTCCTCTTTTGAAATACGCAGGATCTCAAATTTTTTCTTCATGTAATAAAGCGATAGCAAACCGGAAATTCCCTGCGCAATTACCGTTGCGAGTGCCGGTCCCTCAACTCCCATATGAAATACCAGGATAAACACAATATCAAGCACAATATTAATGCCCGAAGCAATCGCCAGAAATACAACCGGCGAACGGCTGTCCCCAAGAGACCGAATGATCGCCGCGGTTGCATTATACAGAAAGGTCGTTGGAATTCCAATGAAAATGATCACAATATATACATACGCATATTCAAAAATATCTTCCGGCGTATCCATCAGCGTCAAAAGCGGCCGGCAAAATACCACGACTGCAGCCGTAAGTACAACAGAGAAAATCACACACAGCCACGCACTGTTCGCCACAAACCGACGCAGCTCCGATTCCCGCTTCGCGCCAAACATCTGTGAAACCGGTATCGCAAAGCCATTACAGACACCGGTGCAAAAGCCGATAACAAGAAAGTTTAATGAGCTTGTGGAGCCGACGCCGGCCAATGGGCCGACGCCAAGAAATTTTCCTACAATCACTGTATCCACCATACTGTAAAACTGCTGAAACAGCATGCCCAGAAACATCGGGATCGCAAACCCGATAATCAGCTTCAGCGGATTTCCGCTCGTCATATCCTTTGTCATAGTTTTTACCTCGTATTAACAAACTGACTATTGTAAATTTCTGCATAAAATCCATTTTTTGCAAGCAGCTCCCTATGTGTCCCCTGCTCCACAATATTTCCGTCCCGCATGACAAGAATCACATCAGCATTGCGGATCGTAGAAAGGCGGTGCGCCACAATAAAGCTTGTCCGGTCCTTCATCATCGTATGGAATGCCTTCTGAATTTTGATCTCCGTTCTTGTATCAATCGAGGACGTCGCCTCATCCAGAATCAGCATCGGCGGCAGACACAGCATGACACGTGCAATACACAGCAGCTGCTTCTGCCCCTGCGAAAGATTGCCGCCGTTTTCGGTGATCATCGTATCGTACCCTTCCGGCAGACGGCGGATAAAGCTGTGTGCATGTGCTTCCTTAGCCGCCTGAATGATTTCTTCATCCGTTGCGTCCGGCCGTCCGGTCCGGATATTATCTCGAATCGTGCCGCTGCGCAGCCATGTATCCTGAAGCACCATACCGAACGCGCTCCGCACCGTCTCCCGCTTCAGATCACGGATATCTGTTCCCTCGATTTTGATTGAACCGCTGTCTACATCGTAGAAACGCATCAGCAGATTAATCAGTGTCGTTTTTCCGCAGCCGGTTGGCCCGACGATGGCGATCATCTGACCTTTTTTTGTCTCCAGATTAAAATCCTGAATCAGTTTTTTCTCAGGCGTATACGAGAAATTCATATGAGAAATCGAGACGCGCCCAATCTCCTGCGGGAGCTGCTTTTCCGGCTCCTTATCCGGAATCTGAGGTTCCTCATCGATCAGTTCAAACACGCGGCCCGCACATGCAACCGCATTCTGAAGCTCTGTGATAACGCCTGAAATCTCATTAAACGGCTTCGTATACTGGTTTGCATAGGAAAGAAATGCCGAGAGCTGTCCAACCGTCATCGCACCGCGCACAGCCGCAAACGCTCCCGTCAGTCCGACCGCCGTATATACCAGGCTGTTAACAAAACGAGTCGACGGATTTGTGATGGAAGAGAAAAATGTCGCGCGCAGCGAACATTTCTGCAGCCGATCGTTAATCTCATCGAACCGCAGCTGCACCTTTTCTTCCTGCCCATACGCCTGTACTACCTTCTGATTTTCAATCATTTCATTGATCAGCGCCGTCTGCTCACCACGCGTCTTCGATTGAAGCTTAAACATCGAATACGTACGCTTTGCGATAAAATTTGCCACCAGCAGTGAAACCGGTGTCAGTACCACAACGACCACCGTAATGCCCGCGTTGACCGAAAGCATGAAAAACAGCGTTCCAACAATCGTAACAATACCTGTAAACAGCTGTGTAAATCCCATCAGCAGTCCGTCCGCAAACTGATCGACATCCGCAATGATGCGGCTGACAATATCGCCGGAGGAATGAGTATCCAGATACTTCAGCGGAAGAATTTCAAGCTTTGCAAATGCTTCCTCCCGGATATTCCGTGTCACCGTATAAACGATCTTGTTGTTGCACACATTCATGATCCACTGTGCAGCTGCTGTAAGCGCGATTGCCGCCACCATCGTGCGCATAATCTGAAAAATTGCAGAAAATTCCACTTTTCCAGGACCTAAAATGTGGTCTACCACATTTCCGGTCAGTACCGGAAGGTACAGCGTCAGCGCTACAGAAACTGCCGCCATCAGAAGTGACAGCAGCACCAGAAGCCACTGCGGCCGGATATAGTCCAGCACCTTTTTCATGATTTCTTTCTGTCCTGCCTGCTTTTTCATTCTGCATCCTCCTTCGGGAACTGGGAATAATACGTCTCCTGATAAACACCACAGTGCTCCAGCAGCTCCTCATGAGTTCCGCATCCCGCAATTTCTCCATCATCCAGTACAAGGATCTGATCCGCATACTGAATCGTTGAGGCTCTCTGTGAGACAATAAATACCGTCATTTCACCGGACAGCTCCCGGATTGCTTTTCTCAGCTTCGCATCGGTTGCAAAATCGAGCGCCGAAGCACTGTCATCAAGGATCAAAATTTCCGGATGCCGCACCAGCGCACGCGCAATCGTCAGACGCTGCTTCTGTCCGCCGGAGAAATTGCGTCCCTCCTGTTCGACGACTGCGTCCAGCCCGCCTTTTCCTTCAAAAACGACTTCATCCGCCTGTGCCGCATGAATCGCCTCCCGCAGCTCTTCATCTGTCGCTGTCTCATTTCCCCAGAGCAGATTCTCGCGGATTGTCCCCGCAAACAGCACTGCTTTTTGCAGTACAATGCCGACCTTTTTACGCAGCTGCTGCAGATCATATTCCCTTACATCAATGCCGTCTACCTTCACACAGCCTTCCCGCACATCATAAAAACGCGGAATCAGCGATACAAGAGACGATTTTCCGGAACCTGTGCCTCCAATGATGCCGATCGTCTGCCCTTTTTCCACCTTAAAGCTGATGCCTGACAGAGAATCTGCTCCGGCATTTTTATAGCGGAAATTGACATTGGAAAATTCAACCTTCGGCGCCTGTACATGCCCGGAAGCAGTTTTTCCATCATTTGCCTCCTGCCTCTGCGCAGCGGATGCTTCCGTACCACTCCATGACTTCGATTTCGTTTCTGCAGTGGCTGCCGTACCGGATACGATTCCAGGCTCCAGCTCCATCACGCTCTGAATCCGGTTTCCACAGGCGATCGCCTTCGTCACGTTGATGATCAGATTTGCCAGCTTTACCAGCTCAACCAGAATCTGTGACATATAATTGACCAGTGCCACAACCGCACCCTGCGTAATCACACCACCGTTCACACGCACCGCTCCGGTATAAAGCAGCACAACGAGTCCACCGTTGATCACAATATAAGTCAGCGGATTCATCAGCGCCGAAATTCTTCCCGAAAACATCTGAATCTTCACAAGCGCTTCATTTTCCGCATCGAACGTTTCCATTTCCTTTTTTTCCTGACGAAATGCGCGAATCACACGCACACCCTGCAGATTCTCACGCGTAATTCCCGTCACACCGTCAAGTCGTTCCTGCACCTTGCGGTACAGCGGAATGCTCGCGAGCATAATTCCAAACACAATCACGCACAGAATCGGAATCACAACGACAAATACAAGAGCTGCCTTCACATCAATCGTAAAAGCCATGATCATCGCGCCGAACACGATAAACGGCGACCGCATGAACAGGCGCAGAAACAGATTGACACCGGACTGTACCTGATTAATATCGCTCGTCATTCTGGTAATCAGCGTAGACGTTCCATATACATCCATCTCGGAAAATGACAGGCTCTGGATATGCGCAAACAGCTCATGACGCAGCCGCGCCGCAAATCCAACTGCCGCCTTTGCCGAAAAATACTGTGCCGTAATGGAGCACACCAGACCAATCAATCCGAGTGCTGCCATCAAAAGGCACATCCGCACAATGTACGGCTGATCACTGCCGGCGATACCCACGTCAATAATACTTGCCATAACAAGAGGCACAAACAGTTCAAACAATGCCTCCAGCAGCTTGAACAATGGCGCACACACTGCCTCCTTTTTATATGCCTTCATATACTTTAAAAGCTTCCACATAATTTTTTCCTCTTTTTATTGTTTAATTACAGCGGATATTCGCAATCCTTTTCACAGCCTGCCATAACCACTCTCTTGCAGAATTCATCTTACCTGCGAAACACGCAGCTCCCACTCACGGCTTCTTACTTCCTGCAGCCTCGCAGAGAATTTGCCCACATCCTTGTTACAGATCCAGTATCTGGAAAGAATGATGGACTCTCGGAAGAAATTTTTCAAGCACATCCTTCGTCCGCAGCTTCAGGCTCGATGTATTGATACACGGATGGCAGCCAAGATACTCCGCTTCAGCAACCTCCCTGTCGATCAGAAGCTTCACACGATTCTGCGTATCATTCATAAGCCCCATGATACTGACTGAGCCAGGCGTGATATTCAGAAATTCCTCCATATAAGATTCATCTGCAAACGAAAGCCGCGGTGACGGAATCTTTTTGCAGACATCCTTCGTCACAAACTTCTTCTCACCAGGCATCATCAGGAGATAAAAATTAGTTTTCTGATGATTGCACAGAAACAGATTCTTACAAATTGTGATATGGAGCGTCTGATCCACCTCCGCACAATCCGCAATCGTCATCAGAACCGGATGATCCACTCGTTCATACGGAATCTCCAGCTCGTCCAGCAGATCATATACTGCGATTTCCTTTTGCAGCCGGCCTTCATTGGTTTCCGGTCTTCCATGATAAATCTCCATTGTTTTCTCCTCGCTTTCTTTGTGCAGCATTCATCTTATCGTTCCTTCTTTTACCATGCTTCAGGCTCTGCACCGCAGTTTCCTGCTTCTTCCATGCCGCCTGCCTCCCGGTACGGCATACCATGTCCTAAACAATAATCGATTATAACCTGTCCCTTTCTCAGTGTAAAGATACCAGCCCTCAAAAAATCCCGAAAAAAACCACGCTTTTGCCATACGTGGTTTTTTCGGGATTTATTTAACCGAGTTGCAAATATCCGTTTTGATTTTGAATGAAGCCTGTGCGCTCCGCCTTATCCGTGCTTTCTGTCCGGCACATTTTCTCACTCTACGATCCTGCACACTCCAACACCAAGACCACCCGGTCCGATATGACAGCTGACCGAAAGCGCCAGTGGATCATACGACACCTTGTAGCCCGGGAAAGCTGCTTCCACGGTAGTTCTCCAGCTTTCAATTGCTTCCTCCGTAAGATCACTGCCCGCGATCATCAGCCGCAGCTTCCAGCCGTCGTTCGAAAAGCGCTCTTTGATGTCCTTTCTGATTGCCTCGATCATCTTCGCTTCACATTTTTTCATGCCGCGTACCTTTGCAAATGCATCCAGCTTTTCTCCCTGGATGGAAAGGATCGGCTTAATGTTGAACATTGAACCAAGTGCAGCTCCGGCCGCCGTCACGCGACCTCCCTTTTTCAAAAATTCCAGTGTATCTACTGCAACATAAATACTGGCTTCGTACGCTGAATCATTCAGTTTTTTCTGAATCTGTGCCGCTGGAATTCCCTTTTTCACCATTGCAAGTGCATCCAGTGCAGATGCCTTTTGCGTCACGGAAATTCTGCGGTTATCTACTACGTAAACCCTGCCCTCATAATCTGCTGCCAGATTTTTTGCTGTATTGCACGATTCACTGAGCGCTGCAGACATCGGAATATAAACAATCTCATCATATCCCT
Organism: Lachnospiraceae bacterium; assembly: GCA_029225065.1. GTDB lineage: Bacteria > Bacillota > Clostridia > Lachnospirales > Lachnospiraceae > Choladousia. The sequence continues at coordinate 67,546 of JAQXVT010000053.1, forward strand.
GAGAAAGCACACGATCCCAAAGATCCAGAACCTCCCCTGGTGACGGCTGGGAAGTCGTAACATTTTTTCCACCCTTTAATGCTTCAAAAAACTCTGCTTCCGTCAGATTTTCCCCTTCATAGTATACTTCTCCATCAATAATCACCGGCATTGGCATCCGAAAAAGCCCAAGCTTCTGCGCTTCTTCTTTTGTGATTCCACTGTTGCTGTCTGTGATCACGGCTGTTTTCATTCTGATTTCTCCTCGTCTTATCTTCTCTCTCATTATCTTGCGTTTTTTCGATTTTTCCTTTATACTTTCAGAAAAGTCTGTGACACATTGTAACACCAGGAAATTTTTAAATCAACTACAAACTTTCAACTGTGACAAAAAAGGGGAATTTGTTTATGTCTGAAGCCAGAAATACCGCAAATTTGCTTGCCCGCGAGTGCATCGTCACCGCTCTTTTGCAACTGCTCAAAGAAAAACCGCTCTCTGCACTGAGCATTTCCGAGATTACCAGCCGTGCCGGCGTCTCACGCATGACCTATTACCGCAACTATAAAAGCAAAGAAGATATCTTTGTGCAGGCGCTCTCTGATATTCTGGATGAATATCACCAGGAATTTCAGGCACTCTCCGATGGGCAATCGCACTACAGCGATTACGTCAACCTCACGCATTGCTTCACTTACTTTGAAAACCACCGTGATTTCATTTACAGCCTTTTCCGCTGCGGTCTCGGAAATCTTCTTCTCACCAGTCTCTCTGAATATATCACACATATATGGTATCACCCTGAAAACGGAGATACCATCGAAGACTTCTATACCCTGCAGGCCTTTACCAGCTCCCTTTACAGCACCTACGTCAGCTGGGCCATCCGCGGCAAAAAAGAAACGCCAGAGCAGCTTGCAAAGATTCTTTCCGAACTTTATGTAAAGAAGCAGTGACGTTTCTGAACGTGGCAAAGTGACTTGCCTGACTCAGCCCTTCAGGCCGCGGGCCTGACGATCCATATCCTCTACAACGATGTCATAGATCTCGCCAAGCGTCGAACAATACTCCAGAACCTTCCACGGCTCGTTCGTATGGAAATGGATCTTAATCAGGTCCTCATCTCCAACCGCCAGCAGGCAGTCTCCTTTAAAATTTTCTGTAAAATAATCGCTGATTACGTCCTCATCCAGATCATGGCCCTCAATCAGCAGCTGTGTGTCATAACGAAATTCCAGCATAACAGTACCTTATCCTTTCTGTGATTTGTTATTTCTAACCAGTTCCATTTTAACACTGATGTGCCTTATAGAAAAGTCCTTTTTTGATTTAGCCTTTGCATTTCTCAGTCATCTGTGCTATAGTATAGGTGATGGGGCATTGGCGCAGTTGGGAGCGCGCAACATTCGCATTGTTGAGGCCGTGAGTTCGAATCTCATATGCTCCATTATTTTTTATGTCAAAACATATCTTCTTTTCTGAATTTTACAATCAACTCCTCTTCATAAAAACACGTGCGAATATAAAGTGCTCAGAAAATTCCCGGTGATTCGCACCTGGAAAAATCACTAATTTCCTTATTTATAAGATATGTATTTACATTCCAAAATGTTTCTATTTAACCCAATTCTCGGCATGTTTCCCGCATCCGGATCTCCATTATTTACATTCCAATATGTTTCTATTTAAAC
>JAQXVT010000054.1 GCA_029225065.1 Lachnospiraceae bacterium
GACTGCAAAACGCAGCATACATGCTTAAGAACAGCTCTTATTCCATTCAAACCATTTATGAACTATGCGGATTTGACAGCAATAGTTATTTCTCTAAATCATTCAAAGAAATATATCTCTGCTCTCCTCGTGAATACCGAAATCGTTAATGAAAAAGATGCGCAAGTTTATAGCCTGTGCATCTTTTAAAATTCATAAAATCGAAATTTCTTCTGTCTATCATTATATCGACACAAGCACATTTAGTCATTATAAACCTACAGTTCTCTCAACGTGAAACTTACAACCCATAGCCCTTTATAAGAAGTATCCTTCTTAAGTTTTGCCTTAAACCCGTCCACATACATTTCCGTCTGCTTCTGGCTCACGGTTTCCGGGTCAAAGAACTTCACCCGAATCTTTTCCTGTTGTTTATACCCGGTAAGGAGCCTCAGCCACTTCTGGGTGACAGAAAAAGAAACAGAAATATTCACAACACCAGCCCTCACCACATCTCTCTGAACAGTTCCAGCTTCGGTCTCACCACCGCTGTCTGCTTCCTTATCCGACATCTCCACTTCATAACTGTCCGGCAGGGGAATATCCACGCCGTCAAAATTCAAATACTGAAAAAATGCCATCGTTTACCTTCCTCCGCTTCTAAGATTTGCCCTCTGCTGGGCATTTACAATTACCTCATCCAGCATCGTACCTCCCAGATAAACCGGGATCACTATATCACCGCTGTTTCCATTCACACCGGAAAGACCTTCCCTGATTGCACTGACAAGAGAACTTAGATCAGCTCCCGATACAGAATTGCCTCCACCAGCCGCAGCCATCTGCTCCATTCGTACCTGGGGATTGATGACCATATCCGCAGCAAGGCCGCTTACTGCATCCTTCACCATGCCCTTACTCTTCTCAATTCCATCTGCCAGCCCTTTCATAAAGTCCGGCATCCAGCTCTCGAAATCCGTCAGAGGTCCCACATCCGGGACCGAGAAATGCAGGTAAGACCGGATTGTAGATGCCACACCGGAAACTGCATTGACCACGTTCCCGATACAAGCCCTGATACCATTCACAATCCCATTGATGATATCCGCGCCCCACTGGAACGCACTGGCAGCCAGCCCTTTGATAAAACTGACCGCATTTCCAAACCCGCTCTGGATCGTGCTGTAAATACCGGAAACCGTCGTTCTGATTCCACTCCACATAGCAGCAAATGCACCACTCACAGCAGATTTTATGGAACTCAGTACAGAATTAATCGTGGACTTGATGCTGTTCCAGGCAGTCGTAACCGTCCCTTTGATCCTACTTGTCACAGACGTAACCACAGTTTTGATACCATTCCAGACAGTGGAAAATGCAGTTCTGATCGCACTCAGCACTGCCATGATCACACCTTTGATTGCATTCCAGGACGAACTCAAAAAAGAACGGATCCCCGTCACCACAGTCGAAATCATAGTCTGTATACCATTCCAGGTAGTCCTGATAAACGAAGAAATGGCACTCCACACAGCCACTGCAGCTGCTTTGATCCCATTCCAGGCTGCATTCAGAAAAGAAGCAATCCCATTCACCACCGTATGGACCGTATTCTGGATCCCACTCCAAATCCCACTGAAGAAAGATGCAATCCCGTTCCAGACAGTCCGAATAACATTCCGGATACCTTCCCACGCACTCTTCAGGAAATCCCCAATCGCTTTTCCGGCAGCTACCGCCACCTGCCTGATATTTTCCCACAGGTCGATCCAAAACTGCCGGAACTTCTCATTCGTATTCCATAGATAAATAAAGGCAGCCGCCAATGCTGCAATCGCAGTGATCACAAGTGCGATCGGGTTTGCCATCAATACAGCACTAAATGCGGAAAAAGCAGTCTTTGCAATGTTGATCGCAGCCGCCATCTTTGGCATCAAAGTCATGATCGTACCAATGGCGGAGATCACTTTTCCAACTATGATCAGTACCGGTCCCAGTGCCGCCGCAGCCAGTGCGATCACCACAATGACCTTCTTCACCCCTTCCGGAAGGGAATTCAGAAACCCGACCAGTCCCTGCAGCCACTGCACGATCTCTTTCAGAGCAGGGATCAGCAGTTCCCCAACCGAAATCGCCAGTTCTTCCAATGCAGATTTCAAAATGGTAAGCTGCCCTTCCAGGTTATCATTCATGGTATCCGCCATCTTCTTTGCGCTGCCGTCGCAATGGTCGATCGCCCCGACAAGTTTCTTCACATCCGCTTCCCCGGTATTCATAAGCGCCAGAAAACCAGACATGGCATTCTTGCCAACCAGCGTCTCTGCCGCTGCCGCTTTCTCTGATTCTGTCAGTCCAGCAAATGCCACACGACAGTCAGACAGAATTTCTGATAAACCTCTCATGGATCCATCCGCATTGGCAGTCGCTATCGTAATCTCTCCAATATTCGCACCACAGATTTTCACATCACCGGACAGATTCGACATGATCGTCCTCAGAGAAGTGCCTGCCTGAGAACCTTTAATACCTGCATTGGCCATAAGTCCAATGGCTTCTGCAGTATCTTCCACAGAAAATCCCAATGCACCGGCAATGGGAGCCGCATACTTAAAGGTCTCCCCCATCATGGAGACATTGGTGTTCGCATTGGAAGAAGCCGCCGCAAGCACATCTGCAAAATGCCCGGAATCTTTTGCAGTCAGACCAAAAGCTGTCAAAGCATCCGTTACAATATCCGAAGTCGTCCCCAGACTCTCCCCGGATGCTGCTGCAAGGTTCATAACACCTTCCAGACCATCCAGCATATCCTCCGTCTTCCAGCCTGCCATAGCCATGTAATTCATAGCTTCCGCAGCTTCAGTCGCAGAAAACTTCGTCTTTGATCCCATTTCCCTTGCCTTAGCCGACAGAGCATCCAGATCCGATCCTGTTGCTCCGGAGACCGCCGCCACCCTGCTCATAGCAGACTCAAAATCAGCCGCAGTCTTTACAGAAGCAGTTCCCAGCGCAGTTACTGTAGCCGTCACCGGAAGCAGCTTCTTACCGGCTGACTCGATATTCCCGCCAACATTTTTCAGGTTCTCACCAGTGGCAGAGATCTTCTGCAATGCCGTAGCCGACTGATTGGCCTGCTCTTCCAGACGTTTTAATTCATTTTCAGTTTCAATGATCTCCCTTTGCAGGGCATCATACTGTCCCTGTGAAATCTCTCCATTGGCCAGAGCTGTATTCGCCTGCTCCGCTGCTGCCTTCAACGTCTCCAGCTTTTCCTTTGTCTCCGAAACCGCCTGCCCCAAAAGCTTATGCTTCTGCGCCAGCAGCTCCGTATTTCCCGGATCCAGCTTCAGGAGCTTTTCCACATCCTTAAGCTCCCTCTGCGTATTCCTGATCTCTGTATTCACACCCTTAAGGGCTGTCTGTAGCTTGGTGGTATCGCCGCCAATTTCTATTGTGATACCCTTAATTCTAACCAACTTTTCTCATGGCCGGGGTTTTGTTCATTTTCCCGGTTTCCTCCTTTCCCACCAGATTCCAGCAGACAAGGCCAAAGAGCAGGTGTGCCCTTTGGCAGTCCTTAATTATGCTGTATTTTTGCTGTCAAGGTCGGATAGTATTTTGCTCTGCAAAATCTCCACCCTCCCCCTGACAGCGGATAATTTTGAACAAAAACCCAAAAGCCGCATAAATATAAGTAAAAACGGCTTGTGTAGTTTTGTTCGCAAAAAACTGGTTATTTGATCTGATTAGCCGCCATACCGCGCCTCCCTCCTCAAAATTGCTAACAAAAAGAGCCGACCTATCGACTCCATGTAAAAATGGCACCGGATATTTCACCGATGCCACTAAAAATCATATCCATTTACCTCGACAAACGAAAGTTTATGCTCTGTTCTTTTCACCCCAAATACATAATTGATCCAAAACCTCCATAAGTGATTTACCACGGTCACTAAGACTATATTCAACTTTTGGAGGAATCTGGGGATATTCTTTTCTAATAATAAGTCTATCCGTTTCCAATTCTTTCAAATTGTTACTAAGTGTTTTATCCGACACATTTTTCAAATAACGCTTTAATTCATTGAACCTCACAACTTCAAATTCCATTAGGCAGTACAATATAACCATCTTGTGTTTGCCGGATATAAGTGAAAGAGTATAACTGAATCCTGTATCTTCAAAATTTGCGTTTTCAATATAATTCTTAATCATTTTACACTTTCCTTAATAATAGTACCTGTATTCAAAGACAGTACTTGTTATTTTTTCTGTACCCACTATAATTATATATACAGATAACCTTTCTGTCAAACCAATAATATAAGCGAGGTATTTTTTATGAGAAAGAAACTTAATATAACAGAAGGCATTTTCCCTATGCCGGTTTTAATGATTGCAACATACAACGAAGATAACAGCGTGAATGTTATGAACGCCGCATGGGGAACTATGCAAGCACGCAACACCGTAGCTTTGCAGCTTACCGAAACTCATAAAACAGTAAAGAATATCAAAGCAAGAAAGGCGTTTACACTCAGTATTGCTGACGCCGCTCATGTTGTTCAAGCTGACTATTTTGGGGTTACATCAGGAAACAAAATATCAAACAAATTTGAAAAAAGTGGTCTCACCGCAAACAAATCCGAAATCGTAGATGCACCTGTTATCAATGAATTCCCTCTTTGCTTGGAATGCGAATTTATTGAATATCAGGACAATGAATATGGCGTTGGTGTCATCGGAAAAGTGGTAAATGTAACAGCAGACGAAAAGGTGATGATTGATGGCAAACTCGATATGTCTTTGGTAAATGCCATCGCTTTTGACCCATATACACACGGTTACTATCTAGTAAGCAAAAGAGTGGGTGAAGCCTTCAAAGACGGTTTACAACTCAAATAATGTTTTTCTAAAATAGAGTTCTCTCGAAAAAGAGAACTCTATTTGTTCTTTACATATCCTTCTATACTAATCAATTTCCTTCAACAAATTGGAAGTGAACAAAATCGCTGCGCGATGGCCTGCCAAGGCTGTGGCGCAGTTTTCTACTTTTTCTAAAATAGGCAGTGACAGGATTGTCCCAAGATAGTATTGTTAAAGTACCACCAATAACAAACTTCAAACACGGGCTTAGT
>JAQXVT010000055.1 GCA_029225065.1 Lachnospiraceae bacterium
CATATCTTTTCAACAGACTGCATGGAAATATATTCGTTTCTTCCCAACTTGGCGAGAATATTCCCGCTGATTCCCGAACGATGCTGTAATTCAATTTTTTTCATATTCTTTTTAGCCAACAGTTCCCACAGTCTTTCATAACATACTGCCATGTCTGTACCTCCATGTATAACTATACAAATTGTATCACGTTTTCATTAGATTGAATACCTCAAAGATTTTGATTTTCCATATTTCAGCTGCCGGAAGAAGCTGCATAATAACAGCCTCCTCCGTTACTTAACATTTACTCAAAAGGAAGTTCTTCTCCCTCCGGCACATTCATAAATCCATCACTGTCTGTTGTAGCTTTCCCTTCCCCTGTGTCGGCTCCTGTCTCTGCTTCATTTTTTGCTTTCGGACTGTCTGCAAATTCATGTTCTTCCACAATCACATCGGTAGTATAAACTGTTTTTCCATCTTTGTCCTTATAACTTCCGGTACTGATCCTGCCAAGTACAGCAACTTTCATTCCCTTCCGAAGATATTTCTGGGCGAACTCTGCACCTTTTCCAAATACTACGCAAGAAATAAAATCAGCTTCCTGCTCACCGTCCTTCTTATATCTGCGGTTAACTGCCAATGTATATATGGCAACTGCCATGTCGTTATCCTTTCCTCCGTATTTGATCTCGGGGTTTCTTGTCAGACGTCCCATTAAAATAACTCTGTTCATTCTGTTTTCCTCCATTTTCTTAATCATTCTTTACGCTGCGAAATCATCGCCCCACCGCATCGGTGTCAGTACAAATGCTCCTGCCGGATCATCGTCCGGGCTGAAAAAAGCTTTGATGTCGAAGTACATCTGGTCATAGCCTTGATTGAGCATGGTAATATCTAGTGTTTCATAAGCTGTCAGTATCGCAATTTCTTGTGCATCGTGAATTAAAGAGACAACAACAGAAGTAACACCGCCGGAATGTTCGTAAAGCCAATCTATAATTTGTGGCGTAATCTCTGTGTATTTTTGCACATATTGATATTTGTATAATAGCTCACAAAATCCACTGAAATATTCATCATTGTTTAAAGCGTTGTATTGCAGTCCTAATGACCGGCGTGCCAACTGGAATGCAGTCTCAAGTAATGACGTTGTTTCGGGTGTACCTATCAATCCAATAGATATGCCGGAAGTGTTAATTAATTGTGTCAACATTGCCACCAGATACTTCCCGTTTCTCGCCGCAACACAATTTTTGTTCCCTCTAAATTCCTGCCATATTTGAAAATTTCATTAGCATATGGGGGAATTTTACTTTTCAACATATCGTCCGTATATGGGAAATTTTCAATTATTCGCTGTGAATTGTAATAAATAATGCAGCGGATCATAACCTTTTCAAATTGTTCCAATGTGAGGCAGGCATCTTTTCTGCAGTCATGCGCTCCCCTCTCTTGGAAATCCGGTTCAATCAAACCTTTTCCTTTTAGATATGGGCGAAAAAGATCCTGTATTATGCTAAAGAATTTCTCGACACTTCCCTTTAATTCCGGACGGTACACTGGAAGATTTACAACTTTTATTCCCAACTCTGCAATTTGTTCAAAACAATTACTCATATATTCTGTTCCTTGATCTGTCACCAGAACACCTGGACACAACGAAAAATCCCACTCTTGCGAATTTAGATTTATTCCATGTTTCCGGCACAATTCTTGTTTATCTGTCACTACGTTAAGCATCAACTGCCGCAAGCTGTACATACCACCCTCCCATGTCAATGCATATCCACAACATAAGGAACTATAAGCATCAATACAAGCTGTCAATATAGGTCTGCCGATGATACCACCGGATTCATTTACCAAGTAAATATCGCAGATAGTGGCATCCAACATTCCCATTCCTGGTGCTTTCGCATATGCCTGTATTCCATCACCAAGCAAAGGGCGATTGTTCCGCTGATAATTAGTCAAGCCATTGCGTGATATAAAGTATGTCTGCCGGTTTTTCCTTTTACGGTAAAAGTATCTGAATTGATGAAATGTGGGATATTCTGCCACAAGATCCCCGTTTCCATCGCAATACTTTGCCTTGAGCATTAGCGTGTACGCAGTCTTTAAACTGTGCTTTTGGTATGAAAAATAATATTTGTTTAAGCCCCACCGCATATTCTTTTCATCTTTTGATAAGCATGTGTTGCTCTCTTTGTCTTTTGGGGCTAATATGGCAATGTCTTGAAATGAGAGGTAAAGGCAAAGGTATTTTCGCACTGTCTGTTTGCTTATTTTTTCGTTGGCTGCTATCAGAGATATCATCTCACACTTTTTCTGTTCATCTGACAGCAGTCGCAAAATCGGAGCAATCATCGTATATCGCTCATATGCTTTTTTACGGCTCTCTGGACACAGAGAGTCAATCTCTGGCACTTCAATATTTGTAATAGCATACAAAGTTTCTTGTGAACACTGCTCCCACCCATCCAAAGAAGCTTTTTTCTTCCATTGTGGCATTGTTCGCCGCATACAATCAATTACAAGTATCTTACCGTCTCTTTCTTCCAATCCCCGAATAACAGAGTCATTTTTGAGATATAATTTATTCTTCTGCATTTATCACAAGCCCCCAATCTACCACACCACGTTTTAACCAGTATTCTCTTGAAGCATTCAATAATTTCACATTCATTGGCTTTGTAAGTCTGTTTCTCTGTAAACATTCTCGTACCATTAAATCACCATTGGTTTTGATACATACGAAATCACTTGTGTACTCACCTTCTGACAATCCTTCAAGTAAAACATTACAGCGGATTTCTTGAATGTCCGGTGATTCTTCCAGCATGTCTGCATATTTACTTTGCAGAGGATCATATGTGCGACACACTTCCTTGCTTTTACTCAACGACTTCTTTACGCATCGACCTTTGTAACCATTCTTTCGCATAAGCACCTCCTGTATTTTGTTGCGACTTTTCCACTTTTAAAACAAATTTTTTCCCAAAAATGATTTCCCAAAAATAAGGATTTTCCCAAAACCAGATTTTTCAACTTTCCCAAAAGCATTTCTGGGACTCCCATTTTTGATTTATTTTTGGAGTAAATTTGGGAAGCCAGTAAAATCAAGGGTTTTCGACATTTTGGATTTGGGAAAACTCCCAAAAACATTTCCCAAAAGTGAATTTTAGAAATCTACTATGTCGTGGGACAAACCAAATTATCCTCAAAAAAGGCAAATCTCACATTCTCCCACTTTTCATATTCTCGTCATTATTTCTTTACAGTCTTTGAAAAACTAAATTAAATTTGTTTTTTATTGAAGTGCGAAAAATCGCATAAATCAAGGTTTTCGCCCATGTCCTGATAACAAAAAAGACCTCGAGGGGCTGGATTTTCCCAGTCCATCAAGGTCTAATCTTACGTTTGGACACATTTATTTAGTTGGTTGGGCAATTTACCCCTTTACAGGATAGATCACTTTACCCTCTCACACAATTGTTGCCTAATTCCTCTTGTTGGCGATAGCAGCCTGCGCTGCCGCAAGTCTCGCGATCGGTACTCTGAACGGTGAGCAGGATACATAATCAAGTCCGAGCTTGTTGCAGAACTCTACGGATGTCGGGTCGCCGCCATGCTCACCGCAGATTCCGATGTGGAGGTTCGGATTTACGGACTTACCAAGCTTGATCGCCATTTCCATGAGCTTGCCGACGCCGTTCTGGTCGAGTTTTGCGAACGGGTCGTTCTCGAAGATCTTTGCATCGTAGTATGCATTCAGGAATTTGCCTGCGTCGTCACGGGAGAAGCCGTACGTCATCTGAGTCAGGTCATTTGTGCCGAAGCAGAAGAAATCTGCATCTTTTGCGATCTCGTCTGCAGTCAGAGCTGCACGCGGGATCTCGATCATCGTGCCTACCTCGTACTTCAGGTCTACGCCGGATGCTGCGATCTCTGCGTCTGCCGTTTCAACGACTGCCTTCTTCACGTACTTCAGCTCTTTGTTGTCTCCTACAAGCGGAATCATGATCTCCGGCTTTACGTTCCAGTCCGGATGTGCCTTCTGAACATTGATTGCTGCACGGATGACAGCCTGTGTCTGCATCTTTGCAATCTCCGGATAGGTGACGGCCAGACGGCAGCCACGATGTCCCATCATCGGATTGAACTCATGAAGGGAATTGATGATATTCTTGATCGTCTCAACAGACTTGTGCTGTGCATCTGCCAGCTTCTCGATATCTGCTTCCTCAGTCGGTACGAACTCATGAAGCGGCGGATCCAGGAAACGGATTGTAACCGGGCATCCCTCCAGTGCTTCGTAAAGCTTCTCAAAATCGCTCTGCTGCTCCGGAAGAATCTTCGCCAGTGCTGCCTCTCTCTCTTCTACCGTCTCAGAGCAGATCATCTCGCGGAATGCGTCGATACGGTTGCCCTCAAAGAACATATGCTCTGTACGGCAAAGACCGATACCCTCTGCGCCAAGCTCACGTGCCTTCTTTGCATCATGCGGTGTATCTGCGTTTGTTCTTACTTTCATGGTACGGTACTTGTCAGCCCATCCCATGATGCGGCCGAACTCGCCTGCGATTGTAGCATCTACCGTCGGAATGATTCCGTCATAAATGCAGCCGGTGGAACCGTCGATAGAGAGCCAGTCTCCCTCATGATACTCTTTGCCTGCAAGTACAAATTTTTTATTTTCTTCAGCCATTGCGATCTCGGCGCATCCCGATACGCAGCAGGTGCCCATTCCACGTGCAACAACGGCTGCATGGCTCGTCATACCGCCGCGAACAGTCAGGATACCCTGAGCACTCTTCATGCCTTCGATATCCTCCGGTGAGGTCTCAAGACGTACAAGAACGACTTTCTCACCGCGCAGGTTCCATGTTTTTGCATCCTCTGCGGAGAATACAATCTTTCCACATGCTGCTCCCGGAGATGCTGCCAGTGCTCTTGCAACCGGAGTCGCTGCCTTCAGGGCTGCGGTATCAAACTGCGGATGAAGCAGGGTGTCAAGGTTTCGCGGATCAATCATGGCAACTGCCTTCTCCTCGGAGATCATGCCCTCGTCTACGAGGTCGCATGCGATCTTCAGAGCTGCCTTTGCGGTTCTCTTTCCGTTTCTTGTCTGGAGCATATAGAGGTGCTTGTCCTCAATCGTGAACTCCATATCCTGCATATCTCTGTAATGATCTTCCAGTGTATGGCAGATCTGCGTAAACTGCTCATATACTTCCGGCATAACTTCTTTCAGCTGATCGATCTTCTGCGGGGTACGAACGCCTGCTACAACGTCCTCTCCCTGTGCGTTCATCAGGAACTCACCCATCAAATGCTTCTCGCCGGTCGCTGGGTCACGGGTAAATGCAACGCCGGTACCGGAGGTCTCGCCCATGTTTCCGAATGCCATCATCTGTACGTTGACTGCGGTACCCCAGGAATACGGGATATCATTGTCGCGACGGTAAACGTTTGCACGCGGGTTGTCCCAGGAGCGGAATACGGCTTTGATTGCCTCCATCAGCTGTTCCTTCGGATCCACCGGGAAGTCCTCGCCGATTTTTGCCTTGTACTCTGCCTTGAACTGATTTGCCAGCTCTTTGAGATCATCTGCGGTCAGCTCGACATCCTGTGTTACGCCTTTTTCAGCTTTCATCTTGTCGATAAGCTCTTCAAAGTATTTCTTTCCAACTTCCATAACAACGTCCGAGAACATCTGGATGAATCTGCGGTAGCAGTCCCATGCCCATCTCGGGTTGCCGGATTTTGCTGCAAGTACCTCAACTACCTCCTCGTTCAGACCAAGGTTCAGGATTGTGTCCATCATGCCCGGCATGGATGCTCTCGCTCCGGAACGAACGGAAACAAGAAGCGGGTTTTCTTTATCACCAAACTTTTTGCCGGTAATTTTCTCCATCTTCTCGATTGCAGTCATGATCTGCTCCATGATCTCATCGTTGATCTTTCTTCCGTCCTCATAATACTGCGTACAGGCCTCTGTTGTGATTGTAAAGCCCTGCGGCACCGGAAGTCCAAGGTTTGTCATCTCCGCAAGATTGGCACCCTTTCCACCAAGAAGATTTCTCATGTTGGCATTACCTTCTGTAAACATATAAACCCATTTTGTCGCCATGTTACACATTCCTCCTAAATTGTATTTCAACAGCTACTCACCGGACTGGGGCGAATATTTGCAATCCGCTTCGCTGCCTGACTCGGTTAAAACGCTTCCGGTAGTAAGACGTTTTTTCATCATATCAGACCCGGCTCAATAACTCTTCTTCCTTAATTGTAACATATTTCCACATTACGTCAAGTTTTTCAGAACTTTTTTATGTATTTTTTCTTGTAATTTTATTTTGGCATTGTGAAAATATTGTCGATTTCTTTATTTTTAAAAAACATTCACGACACAATGCACAATATCGCGGTTATATTCAGAGACTCACCTCCAAAATGTCTGCACTTCGTCGATGCAGCATATCCACCCGATAAAGCTTCAAAAATCATCTTAAAAACGCGCGTATTTTACGCCTGTTTTCCTAAATTTTATCAGTCCCTGAATCAGCGCAAAAAAGATCGCCCAGAGCTGTTCCGGGCGATCCGCTTTATGCTATTCCGGCATTAGAACTCAAACTTCTTCTCAAAGTAAGCCTTCAGATCCTCGATCTTCACACGCTCCTGCTCCATCGTATCACGGTCACGTACGGTCACTGCACCGTCGGTCTCGGAATCAAAGTCGTAGGTTACGCAGAACGGTGTACCAATCTCCTCCTGTCTTCTGTAGCGTTTTCCGATGTTTCCTCTGTCATCGAACTCACAGTTATAATACTTGGACAGCTCTGTATAGATCTTTTCTGCGCCCTCGTTCAACTTCTTGGAGAGCGGAAGCACACCAATCTTGACCGGAGCAAGTGCAGGATGGAAATGCAGTACAGTACGCATATCCGGTTTTTCCTCGGTACCGATATTCTCCTCATCGTAAGCATTGCAAAGGAATGCAAGAACAACACGATCTGCACCAAGTGACGGCTCGATAACGTACGGAATATATTTTTCTTTCTTCTCGTCATCAAAGTAGGACATATCCTGACCGGATACATTCTGATGCTGTGTCAGGTCGTAATCCGTACGGTCTGCGATTCCCCACAGCTCGCCCCATCCGAACGGGAACAGGTACTCGATATCGGTCGTTCCCTTGCTGTAGAAGCTCAGCTCCTCCGGATCATGATCACGCAGACGCAGGTCTTCTTCTTTCATGCCAAGGGACTTCAGCCAGTTGAAGCAGAAGCTTCTCCAGTACTGGAACCAGTCAAGATCCGTGCCCGGTACGCAGAAGAATTCCAGTTCCATCTGCTCGAACTCACGTGTACGGAATGTAAAATTGCCCGGTGTAATCTCATTACGGAAAGATTTTCCAATCTGGCCGATACCAAACGGAAGTTTCTTTCTCGATGTTCTCTGTACATTTTTAAAGTTTACAAAAATTCCCTGTGCAGTCTCCGGTCTTAAATAAACCGTATTCTTTGCATCCTCTGTAACACCCTGGAATGTCTTGAACATCAGGTTAAACTGACGGATATCGGTGAAATTATGCTTGCCGCAGCTCGGACACGGAATTTTTTTCTCTTCAATGAAGTCTGTCATCTCCTGCTGAGAGAATGCATCGATCGGTTTCTCCAGCTCAATGTCTTTTTCCTGACAGAAATCTTCAATCAGCTTGTCTGCACGGAAACGCTCGTGACACTCCTTGCAGTCCATCAGCGGGTCCGAAAATCCGCCAAGATGTCCGGAAGCGATCCAGGTCTGCGGGTTCATCAGAATCGCACAGTCAACACCGACATTGTACGGATTCTGTGTGATGAACTTCTGCCACCATGCTTTTTTTACATTGTTCTTCAGCTCAACGCCGAGGTTGCCGTAATCCCATGTATTTGCAAGACCTCCGTAAATCTCAGATCCCGGATATACAAATCCTCTGCCTTTTGCCAGTGCAACGATTTTGTCCATTGTCTTTTCCATACTGTTCCTCCTCAGGTTTTTCATTTATCGCATCAGAAAACGAAAACGCTTTCTGTGTGTCACTACAGGATCATTCTTCCATATCAAAAATAATGTAAACGCGTTTATCCGCTGCTTTCTCATCAAAGCTTTTTTCCTCTGAGCCATCATCGGATTTTCCCGATGCATACACATCGTCTGCCGCAAGAATCTGCGCATTGTCACTCGTATAGAGTACATTTCCCGGAACGTGCACCTCGACCGGAGCGGTCACAACCATCACCTCTGAGGCCATGTTTTTCAGTACCTCCGTGCCGGATACAGCTGCACTCCCCGCAACGCCGTTTTTCACTTCTTTATAGGAAACGTCAAACAAATAGCCCGCAAGCTGTGCATTGATCATCGAGCCATAATAAAACTCCGTGTGGTTGAACTGCGCATAATCTTCTGCTTTTTCATACTCCATCGTAAGCTGAACGTCTTTTCCATTCACCTGAAAATCCTTCATGCTCACAGAGTTTTCCCCGTTTTTGCTGTTATAATCACTGATTTCGGATTCGATCATGCTCTGAAGCTCAGAAGCGCTGTAATAAGACTCATCCAGCGTATCCTTTACGTATTCCGTAATCCCGCCATCGCTTCCGACGGATATCGCCGATGACTTCTGCGGCGCCCACTCTTTCTCCCGGTTCAGCATGCTGCAGCCACCCATCATCATGACACCGGCACACAAAACAGCCGTCACCGCAATCCTTCTCCCTGTCATCTTCGCCATCTTCCTCCTTTTATCTCAGCAATCTATGGTATTATACCGTTAAAAGCCGCCGGTTTCAACCATAGATTTTAAAATCTGCAAAGACTTGAAGTCCCGATCGATCCCCGTTCGGTTCAGCCGATCCTGTACTCTGCGCAGTTCCCGGAAAATTTCCGGCTTCAGGGTAAACGTGTACAGCTTCTGGATCGGTGCTTCCAGCACGTAGGCGATCGCATATCTCGTCGATTCCTGCAGTGACACATCCTCCGTCACACTGTAGGGATACTCGCCGTTTAAGGCCATCGCCTTCATCTCAAATATGCAACGCACCAGCTCATTGTCCAGCTTCTCGTTCGAAAGAGCCAGAAGCGAAGCGTACAAAAGATTAAGAAGCTGCGAGCCGTCAAGATTTTCCCTTGTATAATAGGAAGCAACCTCCATGAAATAACAGCCGTAGCACGTTCCCACCACGTCCGCTTTCAACTCCATAAAATAATTGGAAACCTCCGCCTGCGCCAGCGTATATGCATCTCTTCCCTCATATACCGTAAAAACACCGAATACAAACGGATTCGCCGCTGCCAGCAGCGGACTTTTCTGGCGGCGTGCCCCGCGCGCAAAGGCGGTTATTTTTCCTCTCTCTTTCGTCAGGAGTACCATACGTTTGTCATACTCTCCGCAAGAAGATGCCTGCAGCACCATTCCTCTTACTTTTTGCGGCTCGCTCATTTTTATTCCCTTTTCCAGTTAAATTTCTTTTTTATCATAGCCGAAATTTTTGATCATAAAATCACTGTCTCGCCAGTCTTTTTTCACCTTGACCCAGAGCTGAAGATTGACCTTCATCTCCATCATTTTTTCGATCTCCATGCGGGCCTGCGAGCCGATCCGGCGCAGCATTGCGCCTCCTTTTCCGATGATAATTCCCTTATGAGAATCCTTCTCACAGATGATTGTCGCATCGATGTCAATCATTGTTCCGTCCGGCCGTTCTTTCATCCGGTCAATCGCAACCGCGATTCCATGCGGGATCTCCTCATCCAGACAGCGGAGCGCTTTCTCACGGATCATCTCCGCCACGATCTGGCGCTGCGGCTGATCGGTGATCGTCTCATCATCATAAAACTTCGGCCCGTACGGCAGGAAGCGGAAAATCGCACTGATCACCTTTTCCATGTTGACACCACGCAGAGCGCAGACCGGGATGATCTCCTCAAAATCATAAATTTTACGATAATTTTCCATATATTCCGGCAGTTTTTCCTTTGCTACCATATCGATCTTATTCATAATCAGAATAACCGGAACATTTGCCTTTTTCAGCTGCTCCGCGATGTGAAGCTCTCCCTTTCCGATAAAAGAAGTCGGCTCTACCAGCCAGAGAACCACATCAACTTCTTTCAGCGTCTGCTCCGCCACGTTGACCATATATTCACCAAGCTTATTCTTTGCCTTGTGAATGCCCGGCGTATCCAGAAATACGATCTGCCCCTTTTTTGAGGTATAGACCGTCTGAATCCGGTTTCGCGTCGTCTGCGGCTTATTTGAAGTGATAGCGATCTTCTGCCCGATCAGATGATTCATCAATGTTGATTTTCCGACGTTCGGACGACCGATCAGTGTCGCGAATCCGGATTTAAATTTTGCATCTTCCATTTTTTTCTCCCGATTATACCAAAATAAAGTGAATATCCGCAAGCAATTTCACAAGGGTGGCTAGACCAGTGCTTTCGTACTGTAAAACAGATCCGCATCCTCTTTGATCTTCTGCTCGTTTCCGATGACACAGAGATTTCCCTGTCCAAGCACAGCACGCATCAGCGGTGCCAGCGCCCGGATCTGCTCCGGCTGTGCCCGCAGAATCTCATCACGTTCTCTTTGAACATCCGCATCCGTGATACCAGAGAAATATGCACCAATGGAACGGCGTCCCTTCATCGACGGAGTCAATGGCGTGTCAAGATCGCTGATGGTTCCGATGATGTATTTTGTCATCTCGCGTTCATCTGCCTTAAACTGCTCCAGATATGCCGGAATTCCCTCGTATACCTCGTTTGTCTTTCGCAGGTTCGGATCGCGATAGGAAACAAATGCTGTATCTCCGGTTCTTCCAAACGCCGCCATACAGCCATATGCACCGCCGAGCACACGGATGTTCTGCCACAGATAATCGTAGCTCATCATCACCTTCACGATCTGCAAAAGACCTGTATAGGAAAAGCCTTCCTTTACAAAGTTTCCGGAACGCGCCACGTACTGCACCTGTCCTGCCGTTGTAAAACCTTCATTTTTCTTTGAAAGTGTCAGCGTGTGATCCTTTTTCTCTGTGGATGCCTCCGGCAGCGCATTTACAAATGCTCCCAGATACTCCTCTGTCTTTTTCAGTCCATCACCGTCGCACGTCACACTGACGATTAAATTTTCCTTACAGAACAACTCGCTGCACAGCTTGCGAAGCGTCGCTTTCAGTTTCTCTTTTCGCTCCTGGAAATGCTCTTCCAGATCCGCGATAACGCGGTAAAACTCGATTCCGCTGATTGCGTCGTTAAATGCAGAAAACTGAGAAAAATATGACAGGGAACGCCCCGCTGCTGTGCTGTGCCCCGCCGCCGGAAGGCGCATGGACAGCCGCGATTTCTGTTTTGAGAGAATTTCCTGCAGCCGCTTATCATCCGAAAAATCAGATGTCAAAAGAATCTCCTGTGCAATCTTATATGCATAATCAACTTTATCATACAGAACACTCGCACGGATTCCGAAAAAGCTGCGCACACTGCCATCCGAAAGCGGATAAAGACTGATTCCGCCGGAAATTCCACCGGAATTCTGATTGATGTCGTTATTCAGTTCCTGATAGGAATGCTCCGCCGTATTTACCATACCGAGCACCGCCTTCAGGATGCCGAGATACGGAATCTCCTCCGCGCTGATGCGGCTTGTTTCAAACAGAAGATCCAGATATGCGATTCCATTGGAAAATACGTCGTGGTGTACGACTTTTACACCGCTGCAGGTATATTCTGTATTCTGGAATCCGGCCGCTTTCGTTCCGATATCTGCTCTTGTGAGCATCGGAATCTTCTCAAGCTCTTCCTGTGTCGACGGCGCCTCCTGGAATTCCCGCAGCTGCTTTGTCTTTTCGACCAGTTCTCTTCGTGCTTCCTCACTCAGACTGTCCTTGAAAGATGCCAGTTTTCGGCGTACCGCTTCATCATGCTCCGCCGTCAGGCCTCGCCGCGGCGCGGCTACCAGAATGGAACCATGCGTATTTTCCAGCAGATATGTCCGAATCAGAGACTCAAAATAGCCGTGGTCCAGATCCTCTCTCAGTTTTCCGTACACATCAAAACGCAGATAATCAAATGGACGGCTGTCATCATAGAGCCAACTGTCAAAGACATCCAGCCCGTACATCAGTCCCTTTGGATAAGAACCGTAATCTGCTTCACGTGCCTTGAACTCCATCACATTAATGCCAGCTAACAGCGCGCCACGGTCAATTCCATTTTCTGCCGCCTCTTTCAGCACCGTGCGGATTACTTCCACAAACCGGTCTTTGTCTTTCGCATTTGCATTTTTTGCAATGATGCTGTAGAACGGCTGACGGATTCCGCTCTCATAATTGCTCATGATATCTGTACCGATTCCCGCATCGAGCAGCGCCTGTTTGAGCACTGCGCCAGGCGAAGAAAGCAGCGCATAGTCAAGCACTGCAAACGCATTCGCCAGCTCCACGTCAAGGCTTGTCCCGACTACCACATTGTACGTCAGGTACGTCTTGTCCTCAAGCTCTTCCTCCTCAGACACCGGATACTCCCGGTAAAGCTCCCGCATTTTCTCAAACGGCTTCTGAAGCGGAATCTCAGAATCTACCTTAAGTTCATCAAAGTGACTCAGATATTTCTCATCGATCCACGCAAGATCACGCTCCATATCCATATTTCCATACAGATACAGATAGCTGTTCGACGGGTGGTAATATTTCCGGTGGAAATTCAGATACGCCTCATACGTCAGATCCGGAATACAGTCCGGATCTCCGCCGGACTCCACTCCATACGGAGTGTCCGGGAACAGCGTATTCATGATCTCACGGTCAATCACTTCTTCCGGTGAGGAAAATGCTCCCTTCATTTCATTGTAAACGACACCGTTGTAGGTCAGTTCACCATCCTCAGACTCCAGCTGATAATTCCAGCCCTCCTGGCGGAAGATTGCCTCATGCTTATAAATATTCGGATAAAATACCGCATCGAGGTACACATGCATCAGGTTGTGGAAATCCGTATCGTTGCAGCTTGCCAGCGGATACATCGTCTTATCCGGATATGTCATCGCATTCAAAAACGTATTTAACGAGCCCTTTACCAGTTCTACAAACGGATCTTTCGACGGGAACTCTCTGCTTCCGCACAGCACCGTGTGCTCTACAATGTGTGCCACACCGGTACTGTCCGCCGGCGGTGTACGAAAAGCAATATTAAATACCTTATTTTCATCCTCGTTTTCCAGTGCGAGAACACGTGCATGTGTCTTTCTGTGCTCCAGGAGATATCCCATCGCATGAATATCATTCAACATCTCCTGTTTTATCAGCCGATACTGCGGCAGTTTCTCAAGGTTCATTTGCCATCCTCCATCGTTTTTGTATAAGTATATTCTTTCCTTCTCACCACACGGTATACTATTTCACAGAAAATACCGCCTGCGACGAGACAGACAATCACTGCCGCCGCACAGTGGAAGAAAAATTCATCCGGCAAAATCAGGATCACAGGATCCTTTGCCGGATCAAAAAGCCAGTAATCATTCGAAAACATCAGTTTGTGAAATCCGATAAAAAAGCGTTCCCAGTTTATCGCCACAAGCGCTCCA
Source organism: Lachnospiraceae bacterium (assembly GCA_029225065.1). Classification (GTDB taxonomy): domain Bacteria; phylum Bacillota; class Clostridia; order Lachnospirales; family Lachnospiraceae; genus Choladousia. Next base: position 13,613 of record JAQXVT010000055.1, read on the forward strand.
AGCACTACGGGAATCGCAAGAGCTGCAACAGCCGTCGCCCTCAGAAAGCCATAGGATTTCCGACGCACATTCCAGATGATTCCGCCTGTGAATAACATCAGCGCAGCAATCATCCCATACTGCAGCACCACAAAAATACGTTTTACCTCTTCAAAATGAATGCGTCCCTGCTCCGACATTGGGAAATTCGGAAATCTAAGTGTATCCTGTCCTTTCCAAAAGAGATTGTAATCGATCAGCACGTCATAATTCTGGCAGATCGTCTCCTGTGACAAGCCGGTCTCTTCAGGCAGGTGCAGTGACTGCACATCATGATAATACAATGGCCGAAAATTCAGCACCAGCACAACAGAACACGTAAACAGAAAGAAAAAGCCGACAATGCCGGTCAGAATACCGAGCAACGGCATGCTTTTCCGGTGACTTGCTGCTTTTTGTCTGCTTGCATTTCTTTTTCGCATATTCTCTCCCTGATTTTTCGTTCTTTCCTAAAGCGCATTTGAAAAATACTTTCTGCAAAATATTTTTTCAAACACGCTCTACTATAGCACAGATTTTCAATAATGTAAAATATGGCTTTTGTTTCCGCTGAAATTGTACACTTTCACACCATTTTGCATCAAGTAAAAATTGCCAAAAAGCGTTTTACTGTTTTTCTCTTTTGCAACAAAAACGGAGCGCCCCGCAGGACGCCCCATTTCTGTATTACTCCGTTTGGACTCTATCTGAATAATTTTCAATCTTGTTCAGAATTTTATTTATTTCTCAGCACCATACAGTGTGATCAACTTGTTCAGGTACTCGTATCTCTCCTTGTTGCAAGCAGCATTCTTAGCAAACAGCTTCTCAGCTCTTTCCGGATTTGCTCTCTTCAGAGAGTTGTAACGAACCTCGCCGTTCAGGAACTCCATCAGATCCTCGGTCGGAGCCTTGGAATCCAGGGAGAACTTGGACTCTGCTGCCGGGTTGAACCGGAACAGATGCCAGTAACCAGACTTAACAGCCAGCTCTTCCTCTGTCTGAGCCTTGCTCATACCCTTCTTGATACCATGGTTGATACACGGAGCGTAAGCAATGATCAGTGACGGTCCCGGATAAGCCTCTGCCTCTGCAAGAGCCTTAACGGTCTGGTTGTAGTCAGCACCCATAGCGATCTGAGCAACGTATACATAGCCGTAGCTCATAGCGATGCTTGCCATATCTTTCTTCTTAACTTCCTTACCGCCTGCAGCGAACTGTGCAACTGCACCCGGCTGTGTAGACTTGGAAGCCTGTCCACCTGTGTTGGAGTAAACCTCGGTATCGAATACCATAATGTTGATGTCCTTGCCGCTTGCAAGTACATGGTCAACACCGCCGAATCCGATATCGTAAGCCCATCCGTCACCACCGAAGATCCACTGGGACTTCTTGCCAAGATAATCCTTATTCTTCAGGATATCCTGAGCCTTGTCGCATCCGCATGCTTCCAGAGCAGCGATCAGCTTGTCGGTAGCGGTACCGTTTGTAGCTCCTACGGTGTAGGTATCCAGCCATTCCTGACCAGCTTCCTTCACATCTGCCGGAGCGTCACCTGCAACGAGAGCCTCAACCTTAGCCTTCAGGCCATCTCTGATTGCGTTCTGAGCAAGCAGCATACCATAACCGAACTCTGCGTTGTCCTCGAACAGAGAGTTGGACCATGCCGGACCCTGTCCCTTCGCATTTACAGTGTACGGTGTGGACGGTGAGGAGTTACCCCAGATAGAGGAGCATCCTGTTGCGTTTGCGATGTACATTCTGTCACCAAACAGCTGGGTGATCAGTTTTGCGTACGGAGTCTCACCACAACCTGCGCATGCGCCTGAGAACTCAAGCAGCGGCTGTTTGAACTGAGATCCCTTTACGGTATTCTCTTTGAACTTGGCAACAACGTCTGTCTTAGCCGGCAGCTCTACTGCGTAATCGAATGCAGCCTGGCAGCCTGCGTTTGCTTCCATGTTTGCCATAGCGATTGCCTTTGCACCCTTCTTGCCCGGGCATACGTTCACGCAGGAACCGCATCCTGTACAGTCAAGTGCAGAAACAACGATGGAGAATTTGTATCCAGCCATACCGGTCAGCGGCAGTGTCTGTGTGCCTTCCGGAGCTGCAGCAGCCTCTTCCTCAGTCATTGCAACCGGACGAATAACTGCGTGCGGGCATACATAGGAACATCTGTTACACTGGATACAGTTTTCCGGATTCCATACCGGGATATCTACTGCAATACCACGCTTCTCAAATGCAGCTGCACCTGACGGTGTGGTACCATCTACATAATCCTTGAATGCAGATACCGGAAGATTGTTTCCTTCCTGAGCGTTTACTGCATGCTGGATGTTGTTTACGAAATCTACTACGTCCTGTCTCTTGCCGGTAACATCCTTTGCGATGATGTCCTCATCCTCAGCGTTCTTCCAGCTCTCCGGAACGGTAACTTCTACTACCTGCTTTGCACCTGCGTCGATTGCATCGTAGTTCATCTGAACGATTGCATCACCCTTACGTCCGTAAGTAGCCTTTGCAGCAGCCTTCATCAGTTCAATTGCCTGCTCCTCCGGAATGATGTTTGCCAGTTTGAAGAATGCAGACTGAAGTACGGTGTTGATACGTCCGCCAAGTCCGATCTCCTTACCGATCTTGATACCATCGATCACATAGAATTTGATGTTGTGATCAGCGATGAACTTCTTAACCTGTCCCGGAAGATGCTTCTCAAGACCTTCCATATCCCACGGGCAGTTCAGAAGGAATGTACCGCCATCTACCAGCTCCTGTACCATATTGTACTTACGTACATAGGACGGGTTGTGGCATGCAACGAAGTTTGCTTTGTGAATCAGGTAGGTAGACTTGATCGGGGACTTACCGAAACGAAGGTGAGACATTGTAACACCGCCGGACTTCTTGGAGTCATAATCAAAGTAAGCCTGTGCATACATGTCAGTATTGTCACCGATGATCTTGATGGAGTTCTTGTTTGCACCTACAGTACCGTCAGCGCCAAGTCCCCAGAACTTGCAGTTGATGGTTCCTTCCGGAGTCGTAACAAGCGGTGCGCCCAGCTCCAGAGAAAGGTGTGTCACATCATCGTTGATACCGATCGTGAATTTCTGCTTCTCAGTATTGTTGTATACAGCTACGATCTGAGCCGGTGTGGTATCCTTGGAACCAAGGCCATAACGTCCGGTGAAGATCGGAGTATCGTTGAATTTTGTTCCCTTCAGAGCTGCTACTACGTCAAGGTACAGCGGCTCGCCAAGAGCACCCGGCTCTTTTGTTCTGTCAAGAACGGTGATCTGCTTAACAGTCTCCGGAATTGCAGCTACCAGAGCCTCTGCGCAGAACGGTCTGTAAAGACGAACCTTTACAACACCGACCTTCTCGCCTGCAGCACGCAGGTAATCGATGGTCTCTTCGATCGTATCACATACAGAACCCATTGCAATGATAACCTTCTCAGCATCCTCAGCTCCGTAGTAGTTGAAGAGCTTGTAATCGGTACCGATCTTTGCATTTACCTTGTCCATGTACTCCTGTACAATAGCCGGCATAGCGTCATAGTACGGGTTGATTGCTTCTCTTGCCTGGAAGAAGATATCCGGGTTCTGAGCAGAACCTCTCTGACACGGATGGTTCGGATTCAGACACTGATCTCTCCATGCCTGGATTGCATCGAAATCTGTCATTTCCTTCAGATCCTCGTAATCCCATGTCTCGATCTTCTGGATCTCATGAGAAGTACGGAAGCCATCGAAGAAGTTGATGAACGGGAGACGTCCCTTGATTGCAGAAAGATGAGCAACCGGAGTCAGGTCCATTACTTCCTGTACGCTGGACTCACAGAGCATGCATGCTCCGGTCTGGCGACAGGCATATACATCGGAGTGATCACCGAAGATAGAAAGTGCATGGCTTGCAAGTGCACGTGCAGATACGTTGAATACGCCCGGAAGTCTCTCACCTGCTACCTTGTAGAGGTTCGGGATCATCAGAAGCAGACCCTGTGAAGCTGTATATGTAGTTGTCAGTGCACCAGCTGCCAGAGAACCGTGAACCGTTCCTGCTGCGCCTGCCTCGGACTGCATCTCTGTAACCTGTACGGTCTGTCCGAACATGTTCAGACGTCCCTGAGTTGCCCACTCATCTGTAGCTTCAGCCATAACAGATGACGGAGTAATCGGGAAAATTGCTGCGACATCAGTAAATGCATACGATGCATGAGCGGCAGCATGATTACCATCCATGGTCTTCATTTTTCTAGCCATTTGAATATTCCTCCTTGGATTATATTGCATCAGTTCACCGTTTGACGAACTGATATTAAGAGTTGGCATACTCTCTATAACATCTCATACAGATTTATTGTAGCACAACTCCATTTTTTTGTCTATTTGTCTTGTTCCCTTTTTTCCCATTTTTTTGTATTTTTCGCTGTACAGCAGGCGTTTTTCCCAAGTTTTTCGGTAAGTCATGCCATACCGTGACGGCGGATCAGTCTCCGCTTGACATAAAAATAACAGATGAGATGCACACTCTCCGTCAGGATCCAGCTGATCGGATATGAATAGTACAGCACCCGCAGAGAATGGAAATGTGCAAACACCGTGCAGATCCAGATGACACGCAGCAGACAGGATCCGATCATCGAGACAACCATCGGCAGAACCGACTCTCCCATTCCGCGCAGGGATCCGGAAAGCACATCCATCATACCGCACAGGCAGTACGTCACCGCAATCACACCCATTCGCGCGATTCCATACGCGATCGCCGCCTCATCGCCCGGCAGATAAATACCCAGCAGCTGCTCGCCGAAGAAGTACGCCCCGTTTCCCAGCACAAGACCGGTAATTGCCACCATCACCAGACAGTTCAGCAGTACCTTATTAATTCTGTCGTATTTTTGCGCACCCACATTCTGGCTTGTAAAGGTCTGTGCCGACTGGTAAAACGAATTCATCGCAACGTAAATAAAGCCTTCTATATTAGATGCCGCCGAATTTCCCGCCACTGCCAGCTCGCCGAAGCTGTTAATCGAGGACTGAATCAGCACATTGGAAAAGGAAAAAACTGCGGACTGGATCCCGGACGGAACGCCAACCTTCGCGATTCGAATCAGCTTTGGCTTCGAAATTTTTACAAGCCTCCACTCAAGTCGGATTTCCTGCTCCATACGCATTAAAAAGCGTAAAGTAAGTGCGGCAGATACCACCTCTGAGAGCACTGTTGCAATTGCAACTCCGGCTACGTCCATTCCGAATCCGGCTACAAATATTATGTTCAGCACAATGTTAATGATACCTGCTGTGACCAGATAGTAAAGCGGGTGCTTTGTATCTCCAAGTGAACGGAGAATAGCACTTCCGAAATTATAAATCGACATGGCCGGCAGTCCGATAAAATAAATGCGCAGATACAGCTCTGCCTTCCCAAGAATATTTTCCGGTGTTCCCATCATCCGCAGCATGATCGGGCTGAATACGATCCCGGCAATCAGGCAGATCACGCCGCCAATCAGGCTGATTGCAATTGAGGTATGGATCGTCTCCTTTACCTGGTCCATCTCGTTTGCTCCATAATAAAAAGCAACTGCCACGGCACAGCCAACCGACAGCCCGATCAGCAGATTCACGATCAGATTGATCAGTGCACCGTTTGAGCCGACCGCCGCCAGGGAACTGCTCCCTGCAAACCGCCCCACGACAATAATATCTGCTGCGTTAAAAAAAAGCTGCAGAATGCTTGACAGCATAATCGGCAGCGTAAACATCAGAATCTTTCCGGTAAGTGGTCCGTGAATCATATCGACGTTCTGCTGTTTTTTTCTGTTTTCCTTCCCGGAACGGTATATTTTCCTGTCTGTCATGTCTTTTTGTGTTCTTTCCTCCGACATAGCCTTCTCCTCTTTTTCTTTGTTTCCTTTTCCTGCGATTTCTGTTTTTCCATCGCGCTCCCGCAAAATCCTGCAGGCGGCAGGTATTACTTTTTTTATCATATCTCACCCGTTTCGGAAATGCAAGCTATAGAAAACCCGTGATTATACACTGCTTAAATACATCACTGCATCAAAGCAAATATGCGAAATAAAAATGAAAAATTCGTCTGATTTCAGTCAAAAGTACCGCAGTTTCTCTTTTTTCTTTTGCTCTCCTTATAAAAAGCCTTATAAAAAGAAGAATCTTCCCTGAAACACTTGCTTTTTTCCCGTTTTTCTGTACAATAGATAGCTGGAATGCCTGCGGGCATTCTGTTCCTGTAAGGCAAAGTCTGTCCATACCGAGTCCCGGCGATCCGGAGTGTGACAGCTGCAAATTACAGGCATCCAAAGTCAGATGAATTTTATAAAATTTATAAAAGATACTCTTTGGATCCTTCCTGAAACTATCAAAAATGAAAAATGAGGTATCACATGATCAGTGCAAATAATGTAACCTACCGTGTGGGCAAAAAAGCCCTGTTTGAAGATGTAAACATTAAATTTACCGAGGGCAACTGCTACGGCGTCATCGGTGCAAACGGAGCCGGCAAATCCACTTTTCTGAAAATTCTTTCCGGAAAGCTTGAGACAACAAACGGCGATATCGTCATCACACCGGGTCAGCGTCTCTCTGTCCTGGAACAGGACCACTTTAAATATGATGAGTTCCCGGTGCTCGACACCGTCATCATGGGTAATCAGAGACTGTATGACATTATGAAGGAAAAGGAAGCCATCTATGCAAAAGAGGATTTCACAGATGAGGACGGCATCCGCGCCAGCGAGCTCGAGGGTGAATTCGCTGAGATGAACGGCTGGGAAGCAGAATCTGATGCCGCTACGCTTTTAAACGGTCTTGGCATTGCGCCGGAGCTTCACTATACTCTGATGAAAGATTTAAACGGTAATGACAAAGTCAAGGTGCTGCTTGCTAGAGCACTCTTCGGAAATCCGGACATTTTGCTGCTCGACGAGCCGACCAACCATTTGGATCTCGACGCGATTAACTGGCTGGAGGAATTCCTGATCAACTTTGAAAACACCGTCATCGTCGTTTCCCATGACCGTTACTTCTTAAATAAAGTCTGCACGCAGATCGCCGACATCGATTACGGCAAGATTCAGCTCTATGCAGGAAACTACGACTTCTGGTACGAATCCAGCCAGCTGCTGATTCGCCAGATGAAGGAAGCAAACAAGAAGAAGGAAGAGAAAATTAAAGAACTGCAGGACTTCATCTCCCGCTTCTCCGCAAACGCTTCCAAATCAAAGCAGGCGACTTCCAGAAAGCGTGCCCTGGAAAAAATCCAGCTCGACGAGATCAAACCGTCCAGCCGTAAATATCCGTACATCGATTTCCGTCCGAACCGCGAAATCGGAAACGAAGTCCTCATGGTTGAAAATCTCTCCAAGACGATTGACGGCGTAAAAATCCTTGACAATATCACCTTCACCCTCGGTCATAACGACAAGGTTGCATTTGTCGGCGGAAACGAGCTTGCAAAGACAACATTCTTCAAGATTCTGATGGGCGAGATGGAGCCGGACGAGGGTACTTACAAATGGGGCGTTACCACCTCTCAGGCATACTTCCCGAAGGACAGCACAAAAGAATTTGATTCTGACCTGACAATCGTCGACTGGCTGACTCAGTTCTCCGAGATCAAGGATGCTACCTATGTCCGCGGTTTCCTTGGCCGTATGCTTTTTGCCGGTGAGGACGGTGTAAAGCATCTGAATGTCCTCTCCGGAGGTGAGCGTGTGCGCTGCCTGCTCTCCAAGATGATGATCTCCGGAGCAAACATCCTGCTCCTTGACGAGCCGACCAACCATCTGGACATGGAGTCCATCACTGCACTGAACAATGGACTGATCAAGTTCCCGGGCGTTCTGCTCTTCTCTTCCCGCGACCATCAGATCGTGGAAACCACTGCAAACCGCATCATGGAGATTCTGCCGAACGGCCGCCTGATCGATAAGATCACGACGTACGACGAGTATCTTGAAAGCGATGAGATGGCAAGAAAGAGACAGGTTTATTCTGCAGATGAGACTGTAGCGGATAACTAAAATCTGATCCGATCTTTCACATAAGAAGCAGCACTTAATTTCAGTTGCAGCTTCTATGTTACATATTGTTTTTTAAAAAACAGCAGGGAATTTCGTTTACATTCCCTGCTGTTTTTCGTATTTATCGCTTTTTATAATGCTGCTCATCTGCCTGCAGCAGTTAAAGAGCAGACCTTATTCTAAAATTTCCCGCCGGTACCGCCTGCTGTTCCGCCGTCCGAGGTCGTATGAGTTGAACTGCCTCCTCCGGAAGAGCTCTCGTGCTCAATTTTCTGTTTATCTACCGTGCGGTACAGGAAAATGTCGCTTCTGCTCGCCAGATGAAAGCTCCCTTCGCGCACGTAATCCTGCGCGGATTCCTTCGGTGCAACCGATTTCAGCTGTATACTGAGGATAGTAATGACAACTCCGCTCACGATCAGAGCAGCAACCGCAGCAACTGCCAGATGTACCCAAAAGGGCAGCGGCTCCGAATATGTATGGTTCGTGTCGTACGGCTCTCCGTATTCGGCTTCCTCCATAAAGGCTTCCGCCGTTGTGCCGAACGTCTTAAACGCCTTGTAATATTCTCCGTCGCTCAAATCGCTCAGAAACATCTCTTTGAGGCGCTCCAGTCCATAGTCTGTAAAGGTCTGGATTGCACTTCCTCTTGTCGCAATCCACCAGTCGCGGTCTTCCATGCTGACCATCAGCATGATACCGTCAAGATCCGAACCGTAGCCATAATCATGTTCATAATAATAATCGTCCGCATAATTCATCGGCGACTTGCCGTCCAGCGTATTCGTCGTAACAACGGCAATATCACACTGGTATTTTTCTGCAATCTGTGTAAACTGTTCTTCCAGTTTTTCTTCTTCCTTATCGGTCAGGATATCTGCATTGTCGACCACCTTATCCGGATTTTCTGCGTAAACCGGCACACCAACCATCAGAAACAGTAAGAGGAGAAGCAACAGATGTTTTATTTTTTTCATGCTCATTTTCTCCTTTTTCTCAGAACAGCCACGTCAGGCCAAACACCAGAATAAATACCGCTGCAAATACTCCGCCAAAGATCTTCCAGACGGTTCCATTGTCCATTGGAAGATTTCCGACGAATTTTCCGGTCTGACCATTCATCGCAAACGTGTAAATCTCGCCTTTGTACTTCGTGCTCAGCACCCAGACCGGCAGCAGTGCATAGGAAATTTTTCCCTGACGAAGACGGATATCCGTCTTTTCCGGCACGCATAATGTATAGCCGTTAATCGTGTCCAGAAATGAACGCTCGGTACTCTCCTGCATTCTCCTGTTGGCACGCTTTGCGCACTCTTCCGAACTCACATCGTATTTGTCCGCCAGATAACCGGCCAGATAAGCCTTTTCAAACGGAACGGCCGCCTCATATTCATAAGGCTCGATGGATTCCATCAGATCATCGGCCATCTTTCTGGAACCATCCGCCGGGACATTATCAAATGCAATCTGTCCGCCGCGGCTCACCAGATAATGGGAAGTCTCCGTATATTCGTAATCACTGGTTCTCCAGGTACGCACCTTTGTCGCACGGCACTGAATCTCCGCATCCGCATCACTGCTGTAGAGCCAGAACGGAACATAGATTCCTTTTACTTCCTTAATCCGATTTTCACTGCGGAACAGCTTCGGCAGCAGAACCTTTCCTTTCAAATGCTCCTTCAGCTTCTGCTCTGCCTGTTTTTTATCCAGTTTAAACGGAATAATCAGATCCGGCTTCAGCATTCCTTCAAACTGCTTCGGTACAACTACCGGGTTGCCGCAGTACGGACAGCTCGTCGCCGCTGTATTGTCATCCGTGATGATCTCGCCGCCGCAGGAATCGCAGACGTACGTCTTAAATGTGCCGTCATCGCCGATCTGCTCACTGCTCTGCGCTACATTGTCGGCATCCCACTCGGGATCCTTTGCCTCCTTTTTATCTTCCTCCTCGAACTGCTTCAGCGTATCCAGTTCAAACTCCGTGTCGCAGTACGGACACTTCATTTTCTGGAGGCGGCTGTTGAACTCAATCGCACCGCCGCAGCACGGGCATTTATATTCCAGAATATCGCTCATTCCATTCTCCTTTTATCCAGCCTGCAGCTTCCATTGAAGCAGAGCTTTTCAGGTCTTCGCATAACGTCACCGCCGGCCGGATCATATTCTGTTGCATCGCCGCCTGTCAAAGCAGCTATTTTTCTCTGCTTTGAATATAAGCATCATCCACGCCGGGAATGCTTATCTGCATTCAATCAGTTCACACGGTCATTATCATCGAATGTGTCTCCGCACTCCGGGCAGAATTTTGGCGGATGTGCCGGATCCTTCGGCTTCCAGCCACATTTATCGCACTGGTACACCGGTGCTCCGGCCGGACGCTTCGCGCCGCACTCCATACAGAATTTTCCTTTATTTGATGCGCCGCAGGACGGGCAGATCCATCCCTCTTCCGGCTTTTTCGCACCGCATTCCACGCAGAATTTACCGGTATTCACCGCGCCGCAGCTGCATTTCCAGCTTCCCGCCGGAGCTGCCTGTGCCGCTTCTTTCGCCGGCTGCGCTGCCTGCTGTGCCTGACGTGCCGCCTGCTGCTGCGCCCCCATCGCATAGAGATCCTGTGCATTCATGCCGCCTGCCTGTGATGCCATGTTCATGCCCATAAATCCCATCATCGCACCGTTTGAATTGGAAGCTGCCGCACGCATTGCGTCACTCTGTGCGCCCACCAGCTGTGCCGCCGCCATCGTCGGATCACGCATGACCGCGCTCTTCTGGAGCTGCTTGATCATATCCTCGTCTTCCTTAGATGCAGATACGGAATTCACTCCGACAGAAGCAATCACAATTCCTCTCGTCTCTTTCCATTTTCGTGAGAGTACCTCGTTCAATGCATCCGCCAGCTCCAGTGTATGACCTGGCAGTGCACTATAGCGTACGCCCATGTCAGAAATTCTGGCAAACGCCGGCTGAAGTGCTGTGAGCAGCTCACTTTTGAGCATACTGTCAAGGTTTGATCTCTCGTAAATATCTGCAACATTGCCGCATACATTCGTATAGAACAGAATCGGGTCTACGATGCAGTACGAATATTCGCCATTGCAGCGGATCGAGATATCAACATCCAATCCAATGTTGCGGTCTACCACACGAAACGGTACCGGTGTCGCCGTCCCGTATTTGTTTCCAAAGATTTCCTTCGTATTAATATAGTAAACTCTCTGATCTCCTGCCGCCTGTCCGCCATAGGAAAAGCGCTTCCCAATCTCAGCAAACGTCTTTTTCAGTCCTTCTCCGAGGCTTCCGCCAAAAATGCTCGGTGCCGCACTGTTGTCATACGTATATTCACCCGGCTCCGCGCAGACCTCTGCGACCTTTCCATTTTCCACGATAATCATGCACTGACCGTCTGCCACTGCAATTCCGGAACCGTCTGTGATGATATTGTCACTGCCCAAGCGGTTGGAAGAGCGGCGTGACGTGCGCTTCTGTCCTTTCATCACCAGTGTATCCGCATCCATCGCCTCACAGTAAAAATACTCTTTCCACTGATCCGCCATTGTGCCGCCAGCAGCACCCATCAATGCTTTTATTAATCCCATCTGTGTTATCCTCCATTATTTATTGTATGTTTTGTATGCACTACTTTCTAACTTCTTTTCTCTATGAAGTATAAGAGCCTGTTTGAAAATGCTCTAAAAAGACTTTGTCTTTCCCTCTTCATTCTGGCATCATCATATCAGATTGCACTAAACAATACAATACTTTTTCTGTTAAATTCTGATTTTTCCTATAATTCTTGTTAATTTTTGGTTATTCACTTTTTCCCTGACTCTGTCCATTGGTTATTGCGCCTCGTCCCACAGGGTACTGCATGATACAGATCAAAGCGGAGATTCACAATCGAATAGCTGCTTTGCAGCTTATTCGGTTAAATAAAAGGACAGATTCCCATATTTCTCTGAATCTGTCCTTTTTCTCTGTTTTCTTTATTTTATGTCCGATTTTTTCTATACCAAAATTCACTTTTTAACCGAGCAGCAAAGCGGATTGCTCATGAACACAGTCGCTTCGCGACCTGTATCATATAGCAGATCAGACTCACGCGCACTGCCACTTAAGCGGCCGCAGCTTCTCATCCGCCTCGCAGATGATATTTACCAGTCCGATCAATGCCCAGGAGCACATCTCCACAATCCAGCGGCAGTCATCTGCCACATTGTGTACCGCTCCGAGATACGTCTGGTGCGTCTTTTCAATATAGGCAAACAACTGCGAAACATTTGTAATCTGTCCTTTGCGCATCCGCTGTACCTGAAAAATGTTTCTTGCATTGCCCGTATGGATGTACGCGCGCATCGCATGCTTCATATCCCGCTCATACAGACAGTGGTCTTTGAGATTACCGTCAAACACTGTGTTGTGCGGAAATGTAAAGTAATCCGCCAGATAGTGCATGACTACGCCAAGTCTTCTCCATACCACGCGCTCTTTTCCCTCACCAGTCCGGACATAAGCGATGAGATCGCGGATCTTTTGCTGCAACTCATGGTAAGAGGTCTGGAATTCATGCGGTACCGCAAACATTTTCGGTGTCAGGTCCGGCAGAATCGATCCAAGATAAAACGCCTTTTTGTGCCGGTCCAACTGTTCTGATTCCAGTTCTCCGATCAGGTAAGTTGCAAGTGATATATGTGATTTTTTACGCATTTCTTTTTCCTCCGTTTTGAGCGGCTGACGCAGAGTCAGTGCAAATCCCCGAAATCCCGCATGAGACTTGCCCGCCTCATGTCAAAGTGGATATTTGAGATCCGCCTTCGCTGCTTCTACATTCCATTGCACAGTGTACTTCTCTTTTTCTTTTTTTGCAAGCCTGAGTCTGTAAATTTTCTGTGAAAAAAGGAGCCGCGCCCAAAGGCACAGCCCCTCTCATTTCCTCTCCTACCGTGACGCCACCGTCGCGATATCGATCAGAGACAGCTTATTAATGTTATTATTTTCCAGACTCGTAATCAGTGCCTGTGCCGTATCGAGTGCAGTCAGCACATTGACTCCTGTTTCGATTGCGTTACGGCGAATCAGGAATCCATCCTTTGCATGATCTACACCCTGTGACGGTGTGTCAATGACAAGATCAATCTCATGTCCGAGAATCAGATCCATCAGGTTCGGTGACTCGCCCTCGATCTTGTTGATCATGCGTGCGTGAACACCATGCTCCTGAAGTGCACGCGCAGTTCCTCTCGTCGAGAAAATGCGGTATCCAATGGCCTCAAATCTTCTTGCAATATCGATCACGTCAAGCTTATCAGAATCCTTTACGGTGATAATCATATTCTTGTGCTTCGGCAGATTGATGCCGGCGCCAAGGAATGCCTTATAAAGTGCCTCATCAAACGTCTTTGCAATACCCAGACACTCACCGGTAGATTTCATCTCCGGTCCAAGGCTGATATCTGCACCGCGGATCTTCTCAAAGGAGAATACCGGCATCTTGATTGCAAAGTAATCTGCCTCCGGCTGCAGACCCGGCTCATAGCCAAGCTCACGGATCTTATGACCGAGAATTACCTTTGTCGCAAGCGGAACGATCGGGATACCGGTTACCTTGCTGATGTACGGTACGGTACGGCTGGAACGCGGATTTACCTCGATCACATACACCTCATCGTTGCTTACGATAAACTGAATATTGATCAGTCCGATGACATGGAGCTCTTTCGCCAGTTTTCTGGTGTAATCCTCAATGACACGCTTGATCTTTGCAGAAATGCTCTGCGCCGGATATACAGAAATACTGTCTCCGGAATGGATACCGGCGCGCTCAATATGCTCCATGATACCAGGAATCAGCACATCCTCGCCGTCACATACCGCGTCGACCTCGATCTCTTTTCCAACCAGATACTTGTCAACAAGAATTGGATGCTCCTGTGCAATCCGGTTGATGATACCAATAAACGCATCCACGTCCTCATCATTGATCGCAATCTGCATGCCCTGACCGCCAAGTACGTAGGACGGGCGGACAAGCACCGGATATCCAAGTTCGTGTGCTGCTTTCTTTGCTTCCTCCGCCGTAAATACGGTGTGGCCTGACGGACGCGGAATACTGCATTTTTCCAGTACTTCGTCAAACAGCTCTCTGTCCTCTGCCCGGTCTACGTTTTCTGCAGAAGTACCAAGGATCGGCACACCCATCTTCATCAGAGACTCCGTCAGCTTGATCGCGGTCTGACCGCCGAACTGAACAACTGCCCCATCCGGATGCTCCAGATTTACAATATTTTCCACATCCTCCGGTGTCAGCGGCTCAAAGTACAGCTTGTCTGCGATGTCGAAGTCTGTGCTGACCGTCTCCGGATTGTTGTTTACGATGATTGTCTCATAGCCTTCTTTTGCAAATGCCCAGGTACAATGTACGGAACAGAAGTCGAACTCAATACCCTGTCCGATACGGATCGGACCGGAACCAAGTACGAGCACTTTCTTCTTGCCGCTTGTCTCCACGGCCTCATTTTCACTTCCGAATACGGAATAGTAATACGGTGTCTCGGCTGCAAACTCTGCCGCACACGTATCAACCATCTTATAAGCAGCCACGATACCGTTATCGTAGCGCATCTTTTTGATCTCAGCTTCTGGCTTTCCGGTCAGACGCGCAATAACGTTGTCCGGGAACTCAATCCGCTTTGCCTCTTTTAAAAGGTCGACGGTCAGCGGCTGTGTCTGCAGCGCCTGCTCCATCTCCACCAGAATGGCAAGCTTATCGATAAACCACACATCAATCTTTGTGATCGTATGGATTGTCTCATAGGAAATGCCGCGGCGCAGTGCTTCTGCGATTACCCAGATTCGACGGTCATCGACAACCTCCAGCTGGCGCATCAGTCCATCCTCGTCCAGATCAGAGAAATCATAAGAAAGCAGGCAGTCCACATGCTGCTCCAGAGAACGGATTGCTTTCATCAGGCCGCCCTCGAAATTGTTGGCAATACTCATAACCTCACCGGTCGCCTTCATCTGCGTTGTCAGCTTACGGCTTGCACTGATGAACTTGTCGAACGGAAGTCTTGGCATTTTAACCACGCAGTAGTCCAGCATCGGCTCAAAGCTTGCGTATGTCTTTCCGGTGATTGCATTTTTGATCTCATCCAGTGTATAGCCAAGTGCGATCTTCGCAGCTACCTTTGCGATCGGATAACCGGTCGCTTTGGAAGCCAGCGCTGAAGAACGGCTGACACGCGGATTTACCTCGATGACACAGTACTCAAAGCTGTCCGGATTTAAGGCAAACTGCACATTGCAGCCTCCGGTGATTTTCAGCTCACTGATGATATTCAGTGCGGAAGTACGCAGCATCTGATATTCTTTATCGCCAAGAGTCTGGGACGGAGCCACTACGATACTGTCGCCCGTATGCACGCCGACCGGATCGATATTTTCCATGTTGCAGACCGTGATCACGTTGCCTGCTGAGTCACGCATTACCTCGTATTCGATCTCTTTCCATCCGGCGATGCAGCGCTCCACGAGTACCTCGCCGACACGGGAGAGACGCAGACCGTTTTCCAGGATTTCTACCAGCTCCTGATAGTTGTGTGCGATTCCGCCGCCGCTTCCGCCAAGCGTATAAGCCGGACGAAGTACGACCGGATAGCCGATTGTCTGCGTAAACTCCACACCTTCCGGAACTGTGTGTACGACCTTGGATGCCGCTACCGGCTCCCCGATCTTTTCCATCGTATCCTTAAATTCCTGACGGTCCTCTGCCTTTTTGATGGTCTCGGCCGTCGTACCGATCAGGCGAACATTATGCTCCTTTAAAAAGCCGCGCTCTTCCAGCTCCATCGCGAGGTTCAGTCCGGCCTGTCCTCCAAGCGTCGGGAGAACGCTGTCCGGCTGCTCCTTTAAGATCAGCTGCTCCACTACCTCTACGGTCAGCGGCTCGATGTAAACCTTATCAGCAATATCCTTATCTGTCATGATGGTTGCCGGGTTGGAATTCAGCAGAACAACCTCGATTCCCTCCTCTTTCAAGGAACGGCAGGCCTGTGTGCCCGCATAGTCGAACTCTGCTGCCTGGCCGATGATAATCGGACCGGAACCAATCATAAGTACCTTCTTAATATCTGGATTCTTCGGCATTATTTATTTCCCTCCATCATCTTCATGAAACGATCAAACAGATATGCGGAATCCCGCGGTCCCGGGCATGCCTCCGGGTGATACTGTACGGTAAAAATATTCTTTCCCGTGTAAGCCAGTCCCTCATTCGTTCCATCGTTGACATTTTCAAATGCCGGAACTGCCACGGACGGATCCAGCGTATCGGTATCTACCACGTAGCCATGGTTCTGGGAAGAAATGTAAACGCGTCCCGTCTCCAGATCACGCACCGGATGATTTCCTCCGCGGTGGCCGTACTTCATTTTGTACGTGTCCGCACCGTTTGCCAGCGCCATCAGCTGATGACCGAGGCAAATTGCAAAGATCGGCACATCCGACTGATACAGCTTTTTGATTTCTTCTATTATAGAGGTGCACTCCTTCGGGTCTCCAGGGCCGTTGGAAAGCATGATTCCATCCGGGTTCGAACCAAGAATCTCCTCAGCAGAAGTAAGTGCCGGATAAACGGTCACTTCACAGCCGCGCTCATTTAAGCTGCGTGCAATGTTGCGCTTTGCGCCAAGATCCAGCAGCGCAACCTTCGGTCCGTCGCCGTTTAATACGTATTTTTCTTTGCAGGTAACCTTTTCCACTACCTTGCCGGTCGTATATGCTTTCAGTTTCGGGATAATTTCATCGATCTGATAATGCTCATCCGTCGTAATGCAGCCGTTCATGGTGCCTTTTTCACGGAGAATCTTTGTAAGTGCTCTTGTGTCAATACCGGAAATACCCGGAATGTCATATTTTAATAAGAAATTCTGAATTGTGTCTTCCGAGCGGAAATTACTCGGGATGCGGGATAACTCACGGACGATAAATGCATCCGGCCATGGTCTGTCGGATTCCATATCCTCATAACAAATGCCGTAATTACCAATCAATGGATACGTCATAACAACTGCCTGTCCGGCATAAGATGGGTCAGTCAGAACCTCAAGATATCCTGTCATTGAGGTATTAAAAACAATCTCACTGATTACCTCCCGCTGGGCACCGATGCTCTGACCGGTAAATACTGTACCGTCTTCCAGTATCAGAAATGCTTTCATACTATCACCGTAGTCCTTTCTCAGCAGTATTTTTGCTCAAATTGTAACGATTCTACCACATTCCACTCAATATTTCAACTAATTCCTTCAGAAAATTTTCACGTATTTCATTTGCCCGAATAAACTATCAGTAAGTGCCTTTGGAGGCCCCATGCATTATCTGCGTTCTTCCTCATCCATTCATGCACTCCAAAATGATTTTCCCGACCGCGGCGAGCTTCAGGTCACAGCTGTGACAGACCGTAATCTGCCCATCCGGGATGCCCGCGTTTCCATCTCCTTTACCGGTGATCCGGATGAAGTACTGGAAACAACACAGACTGATTCCGATGGCCGGACAGAATTGCTCACGCTTTCGACACCTCCTGTCGAATACAGCCTTGAGTCTTCCAATGAAATTCAGCCCTACGCAGAATATACAATCCGAATCACAGCCCCAGGCTACGAAACTGCCGTAACAAACGGCACACAGCTTCTCGCCAGTCAGCGTGCACTGCAGCGCATCACGCTCCGTCCGCTTGAACCGTCTGAAGCCCCAGACACCGTTGTCATACCAGCGCACACTTTATATGGAAGCTATCCACCAAAAATTGCCGAGACCGAGACAAAACCGATCGATGTCACCGGTGAAATCGTCTTAAATGAAGTCGTAATCCCGGAATTCGTTGTCGTTCACGACGGTACACCGCGCGATTCCACCGCTTCCAATTATTATGTGCGCTACAAGGATTACATCAAAAATGTCGCCAGCAGTGAGATCTATGCCACATGGCCATATGAGACACTGATTGCAAATATTCTTGTTATTCAGTCATTTACCATGAACCGGATCTATACGGAATGGTATCGAAACAAAGGATATAATTTTACCATTACTTCCTCCACCGCCTTCGACCAGAAATGGATGTACGGGAGAAATATCTTTGAGAGCATCGATGAGGCCGTCGAGGATGTCTTCCGAAACTACCTTTCCCGTCCGAACGTGCGCCAGCCTATCCTGACTCAGTACTGCGACGGGAGGCGCGTGCAGTGCCCGCAGTGGCTGCGCCAGTGGGAAAGCATGGCGCTCGGTGAGCAGGGCTACAGTGCGATCGAGATCATCCGCGCCTTTTACGGAGATTCCATGTACATCAACTCCTCGGAGGAGGTCTCCGGCGTACCGGCCTCCTACCCCGGCTTTCCGCTCTCTCTCGGTTCCTCCGGCAGTGATGTCATGAAAATTCAGGAGCAGTTAAACCGCATCTCCGACAATTATCCGCTGATTCCAAAGCTCGTACCGGACGGAATCTTCGGCACACAGACGCAGGAGGCCGTAAAAGTCTTCCAGTCCATCTTCGGCCTGACTCAGGACGGGGTGGTCGGAAGCCGCACCTGGTACCGGATTCAGGATATTTATGTTGCCGTCACCCGCATTGCGGAAGGGGTCTGAATAAGAATCCAAAAGAAACAAATATTTTTTATCAATCTTGGATTTTTTTCTCGTCAATCTGGAAATTATGTGGTAGAATACATTCGTATCGATGAGGAATACCAAAAATCCCCATCGAAGGTCATAATACTAAAGGAGGAATTTAATTATGGCATTAGTAACCACGACCGAAATGTTTAAGAAAGCATACGATGGCGGCTACGCAATCGGCGCTTTCAACGTAAACAACATGGAAATCGTTCAGGGTATCACCGAGGCAGCAGGCGAGCTGCACTCTCCGGTTATCCTTCAGGTATCCAAGGGAGCAAGAGCTTACGCTAACCATACTTACCTGGTAAAGCTTGTTGAGGCAGCTGTACAGGAGAACCCGGATATTCCGATCGCTCTGCATCTGGATCACGGCGATTCTTTCGAGCTTTGCAAGAGCTGCATCGACGGCGGATTCACATCTGTCATGATCGACGCTTCTTCCAAGAGCTTTGAGGACAACATCGCTCTGACAAAGCAGGTTGTTGAGTATGCACATGCCCACGGCGTTGTAGTAGAGGCTGAGCTTGGTACTCTGGCTGGTATCGAAGATGAGGTTGTTGTTGAGGCTGGTCACGAGAGCTACACACGTCCGGAAGAGGTTGAGGAGTTCGTAAGCAGAACAGGCTGCGATTCTCTGGCTATCGCAATCGGAACAAGCCACGGCGCTTACAAGTTCACTGCTGATCAGTGTACAAGAAACGCAGACGGCATCCTGGTTCCGCCACCACTTCGTTTCGACGTTCTTGAAGAGTGCATCAAGAGACTGCCGGGCTTCCCGATCGTTCTTCACGGATCTTCTTCTGTACCGCAGGAGTTCGTAAAGATGGTTAACCAGTACGGCGGAAACATGCCGGATGCAGTAGGTATTCCGGAAGAGCAGTTAAGAGAGGCTGCTAAGCTTGCTGTATGCAAGATCAACATCGATTCCGATATCCGTCTTGCTATGACAGGTACTATCCGCAAGCACTTTGCTGAGCATCCGGAGCACTTCGATCCGCGTGAGTATCTGAAGCCGGCTCGTCAGGCTGTTAAGGAAATGGTTGCTCATAAGATCGTTAACGTTCTCGGAAGCGACAACAAAGCCTGAGTTTTTCAGGTCTGAGATTTACTCAGTATAAAAGACCGCCGCAGAAATCCTGCGGCGGTTTTTATTTTCACTCTAAAACGTTTTCTCAATAAGACAACATCTTTTCTATTTTTCTGTTTTCCTATTTTGTATGACTTCTTATGCATATTTCCACTGATGTTCTTTTACAGACTTTCTCTGCAGATGCCCGTTTTTCTCCTCCATGCTCTCCTGTGCTTTTGATGAAAGTGCTTCCCGATCCACCTTTCTGCAGACACTAATCAGGTAATCTGGCCCTGCCACCTGCTGTAATCCATATAAGTTTACCATATCAAGATCAATCCAAAGCTCCTCCGCTGCCGTCATCAGCGCGCCAAGCACCACGCCTGCATGAAACTCTGAAACAGCTCGATTTCTTCCAAAACTGCTGCCTGCCGCAATATGGATCACGTTCTCCCGCCTGATCACCCGAACTCCGGTCTGCACATCCGCCGTCAGCAGCTTTCCTGCCGCTGCAAAAACATCTTCCATCCAGTGCTCTTCTCTTTTCTGACTGATCAGAAAACAATCAGCATCCATTTCCTCCCACCTGGAAGCAAAGGAACTTTCCGTCTTCGTACCAATCGAAAGAATTCCAAGGCAATGCCGGTCACCAAGCTCTTCCGGTACCTGCTGGAGAATTTTCGCCGAAATCCTTCTGCTGCGCAGAAACTCCAGTCCCTGCTTCAGCACATAACCTGCATTGAATGCCCCCTGTCCTTCTTTCCCAATGACCAGAAGATACCACTGCGCTGCCTTCTGCCTGCTCCGTTTTTCCAGTCTCCGTCCATCGCAAAGCTCTGTTTTGATCTTCTCCTGCGGATGCGGAAGCTCCAGACTCTGCATATACTGCAGTACTTCCTGCGCTTCCCGCTCCGATACCATCTGTATTTTCTTCGTTTCCGGCCTTCTGGCCAGCTTCCGGAATAAATTCATTTGTCCACCATCCAACATTTTTAACAAGTCCGATAAGTTTTTAATATTTCGTAATAGAACTGTAACATATTTTTTCAAAAATTACCAGACCTTTTTGGAAAAAATTTTATACATTTTTTCTTAAGAAGGATGTCACGACTCTTCTGCCACCAGATTCTGAAGCCAGATGCCCTTTTTTACAAGCACATAGCCGATCACACACTTGATGATATCAACGGCCTGACAGCAAATATACGTTGCCAGAATCGGAAGCGGCGTATAGCGGCTGAGTACAAATGCCAGTGGAATGGTCACTGCCCACATAAATCCGCTGTCAAAGAAAAATGTGACGACTGTCTTTCCACCGGAACGGATTGTAAAATACGCAGCATGCAGGAACGCCTGAAACGGCATATAGCACGCGGATACAATAATAAACTGTGTTGCAAGGCCGCGCACGGCCTCGCTCGTATTGTAAATCTGTGGAAATACAAATGCCAGTCCGATCAGCACCGCTCCGATTCCAAAGCAGCTTGCTACTGAGAAAAAGATCAGCTTCCGGTCCGTGTCCTTTGCCTCTTCCATCTTTCCCGCCCCGAGCAGCTGTCCAATGATGATTGCGATCGCATTTCCCATTGCAATCCAGATCACGCTGCAGACATTTGAGATTGTGGACGAAATATTAATTCCGGCTACCACTTCCAGTCCGTATGTCGAATAGCACTGAGAAAGCGCCGCCATTCCAACTGACCACAGAATCTCATTTACCATCAGCGGTGAGCCTTTTTTCAGAATTTTTCCGGTCAGCTCCACCGGAACGCGAAGCGTCCGATACACGCCCCGGATAAAAGTGAACTGTTCCGCGCGCCGGTGCGTCCACGTCATAACAAGTGCACACTCCACAAAACGGGAGATTACCGTCGCGATCGCCGCTCCCTCTACACCGAGCTTCGGCGCACCGAATTTTCCAAAGATCAGAATATAGTTGAGCGTCGTGTTTGTAATGACCGCCACAATCCCGGCACGCATCGGCGCTACCGTCTCCCCCATCTCACGCAGCGTGCTTGCATAGATCTGGGCAAACGCATACGGCACAAGTCCGATCAGCATAATTTTCAGATAGCGCATGCCATAGGCGAGCGTCGCATCTGCCATACCATTTCCAGTGTTATCGTGGAGATACAGTGAGATCAGCTGCTCGCCCCACGTACTCAGGATTACGATACCTGCCAGCGTCAGAAGCAGGTTTGAAATGATTTTAAAGCGGAAGGTATCCCGGAATCCATCCATATTTTTGCTTCCGAAAAACTGGGTGCCGAAAATTCCGGCGCCGGAGAGCATCCCAAACATGCTCACGTTAAATACAAACATCAGCTGATTGACCACCGCGACTCCCGACATCTGCTCGGTGCCCACGCGGCCAATCATAATATTGTCAATCATCGCGACAAAATTGGTGATACCGTTTTGTACCATGATCGGAATTGCAATGCCAAGCAGCATCGTATAAAATGCCCGGTCACCAATATATCGTTTCATTCTTGTTTTCATACTTTCCTGTAAAACTCCCTTTTCTCTTTTATAGGTCCGTTTTTCTTTTCCTGCTTTTTTATCAGAAATCGGTTTGGAGAATATCGTGACAATGTGCGGCTTTACTTCTTATTATACCGCGCAATGCACAGCGTCATTTTAGTTTTCTCATTTAAAAGGAACGTCTTCTCCATCCGGAAATTATCATATCTGCGAACCGCCTCCGCCGCATACTGCGGATAAGCCGCATACAGGATCACAATTCCCCCGTCATTTAAATGCTGCTGCGCCTTTTCAAAAAAGTCAAGGTAAAGATGGTGGATCTCCTCTTTTGGTCTGGTTCCGCTTACCTGCGGCAGATCCGTAATGATCTCATCAAACAGATAATCGTGTTCAAACGTAAAAAAGTCACGCTGAATATAATTGACCCGGCAATTTGCCCGGGCCGTGTTGCTCTTTGCCTTTTCGATCGCGTCCCCGAAAATATCAAGCCCGTACATCGTCTTTGCAGCAAGCGCACGGTTCCTCTCAATCAGCAGCGTCCCGACTCCGCAGAACGGATCCAATATCTGTGCATCCTCTTTCATCCACGGTCTGGCCAGTTGTACACAGAGCGCTGCATTGACCGGCTTCATCGAAGAACCGATGCTTTCCTTCCGGTAAGCAAATCTCCGGTCTTCAATTGTATACAGCCGCAGAAACGCTGCCATCGTCCCATCTTTTTTCATTAAAAGCCGAATCTCCGCCTCGTAATTTGAAACGGAATTGATCCAGGATGCCTGTGATTCCTGTTCCAATGCATCTGAAACTTTGCGGATCCAGACGCCTTTCTTCGCCTCCTCCAGCCCCTTCGGCTCAATCCGGAAATAATAAGGTGCCTTTCCATCATGAAGACGTGCCATCAGATCCGTCATCTCGGAGGCCGCAAGCTGTTTTCCAATCTCCTCCGGTGCATTTACCGGCAGAGACTTTGTTCTTATCGGAAACAGCAGCTCGGAATACGTACGCACAGGAAGGATTTTTCCAATCCTGGCATCCTTAATCCGGATACCTCCCTTCAGAAGCGTATGCGTTCCCTCTTTGATTCCTTCCGCAACCGCCCTCGTCTGTTCTCTGTTCACAAGCAAAAGCATCGATTCCTCTTGATCATAGCCGGTAAATGGATGTGGCTGCGGTTTGCGGTGTTTCAGCAAAATCCCCTGCAGCATCCGCATCTCTGCGCTGATATGCTTTTTCTCCTCCGGAAGCAGTTCTTTTGTGCGCAGCCGCTCAAGCTGTTCTTCCATTTCATCCAGATATGGCTCACAATCCATCTCGCCGATTGCTTTCAGATAATCCGGCCGAACAAACAATGTCTGCTCTTTTTTATATGCGTCAAAAAGAATCGGAAGTACATCTTCCGATTCCATTTCACCAAGCAGCAGCGCCGCATTTTTTCTCACTTTCGGATCCTCGTGTTCCAGCAGACGGCACAGCACGGTAAAATCGCCGCCGAGCAGATAGGCAAACGCCCGCTTTTCTTTCTCGTCTTTCACCGCGCTTCGCAGTGCAATCAGATTTGCTCTCGTCTCTTTTCCCGCACAAACCGCCTCATAGTATTCTCTAATCATTTTTCCGCTGCCTCTCTGCATTCTTCAATATAATTCATCACATCGCCCTTGAACTCTTCCCATTTGTCTTCATGTTCCACGTAATAAAGCGGACACTCTTTTCCGGTCACATCATAGTGACGGATGATGTGATCCCGATCGAGACCGTATTTGTCAACCAGCCAAGCCGTCAGATGCACCAGCGACTGGTATGTATTCTCCGTGAAACGCCCTGTCGTATCCAGGTGACAGTTTTCGATCGAAACAGAAAGATGGTTCATGGAGTTCGAGGCATACGCGATCTCTCCTGGCGGCACACACTCGATAATCTCTCCTTCAAGGCCTACGATGAAATTTGCACTCATCGAAACGTCCTGCAGATCCTTCAGGCTTTCAAAATAGTCATGATTCTGCTGCGCCGTCGTCTTCGGATTTGCAAGGTAATGAATGACCACATAATCCACCGAATCTACATTTTCACCCGGTCTCGAGAAATCGTTGATCGTAAGCAATTGTTCATCAATATCCGGACGCGGCACAAGCCCTTTCTCCGTCTGCGCTTCTGTATGTGGCTCCGTCTCAAATACAAATGGTTCTGTACTGTCAAGCAGCGAATCAACCTCTTTATCATCCTTTGGAATCAGATACAGCAGAATCGCAATTGCAACGGCCGTAAAAACAATCGCTGCCGTCCAGATCAGCACTCTGCCAATTCTTATCTTTCCAGGCTCTCTTTCTTTTTTTGTTTTTCCGTTTTTCATAGTTCCTCCGTGTATCCTGCATTCTCTGCTTTCCCGTTTCAGTTAACCTACAGATAAAAACAGTATACAACATTTCCTGCATATATGCATCTTTTTTTTCATGGTTTTATATTAAAAACTACTGTTCAGAGCCAACTTCCAAAATGCTGCGCATTTCGTCGATGCGGCGTATCCGAACAGTAACCATAAAAATGGCAGGCATCCGTTTCCGGCCGCCTGCCGACAAAATAACCATTGTTTTACTTTTCTACGCTGTAGTTTGGCGCCTCTTTTGTGATATGAATATCATGCGGATGAGACTCTTTTAAAGATGCCGCTGAAATCTTTACAAATCTGCCGCGCTCCTTCAATTCCTCGATTGTCGGTGTACCGCAGTAACCCATACCGGACTTCAGACCGCCGATCAGCTGGAATACGGTATCTTCGACGCTGCCCTTGTATGCCACACGTCCCTCGACGCCTTCCGGCACCAGTTTCTTCGCATTGGACTGGAAGTAACGGTCTTTGCTGCCGTTCTCCATCGCTGCAATGGAACCCATACCGCGATATACCTTGTACTTTCTTCCCTGATACAGTTCGAAAGTTCCCGGGCTCTCGTCGCATCCTGCGAACATGCTTCCCATCATGCAGACATTCGCACCTGCTGCAATCGCCTTGGTCATATCTCCGGAGTACTTGATACCGCCGTCCGCGATAATCGGAATACCATACTCTTTTGCTACCTCATAGCAGTCCATAACCGCGGTAATCTGCGGTACGCCGATACCTGCTACAACACGTGTCGTACAGATGGAACCCGGTCCGATACCAACCTTGACTGCATCTACGCCAGCCTCGATCAGTGCTCTTGCCGCTTCGCCCGTTGCAACGTTTCCTGCGATAACCTGCAGATCCGGATATTTTTCCTTGATCATACGAACACAGTTCAAAACGTTTGCAGAATGACCATGTGCGCTGTCAAGCACAACTACGTCTACCTGTGCATCCACAAGTGCTGCGGTACGCTCCAGTACATTTGCAGTGATGCCGATTGCCGCTCCGCAAAGCAGACGTCCCTTTGCATCCTTCGCAGAATTCGGATATTTAATCTGCTTCTCAATATCCTTTATCGTGATAAGACCTTTCAGGTTGAAATCATCATCGACAATCGGAAGCTTCTCTTTTCGTGCCTTTGCCAGAATTTTCTTTGCTTCCTCGATCGTTGTTCCGACCTTCGCCGTAACAAGATTTTCTGAGGTCATCGATTCCTTGATTTTCTTTGAGAAATCCTCTTCAAACAACAGATCACGGTTTGTGATGATACCCACCAGCTTGCCGTTCTCCGTAATCGGAACACCGGAAATCCGGAATTTTCCCATCAGCTCATTTGCATCTGCGAGCGTATGCTCCGGTGAGAGATAAAACGGATCCGTGATAACACCATTTTCAGAACGCTTTACTTTGTCAACTTCCTCAGCCTGCTGCTCAATGGACATATTCTTATGAATAATACCAATGCCGCCCTGGCGGGCCATCGCAATCGCCATTCTGTGCTCGGTTACAGTATCCATACCGGCACTCATCATAGGAATGTTCAGCTTGATCTTCTTCGTCAGATAAGTCGTCAGATCTACCTGATTCGGAATCACTTCGGAATAAGCAGGTACCAGGAGCACATCGTCAAATGTGATTCCCTCGCCAATAATCTGTCCCATGTCATTTTCCTCTCTTTCTGAATCGGTCTTTTGTGAATTTCATGCTTTGAATACTTACTCTAACAAATTCGCTTTTCAATGTCAACTGCAAATTTTAATTTTTAACTGAATTGCTGTTTTAAACAGCCAACACAAAAGCAGGATTTGTCAAACCTGTCGGTCTGTCAGATCCTGCCTTCCTACTAGTACAAATTCACTTTGCGCGGTGCGATCCGGCGGATATCACTGATAATCGAATCTTCCAGTTCCACGCGGATCATCTCCTGTCCTTTTTCTTTGTTGAATACGAGCAGATAGCTTTTTACCTGCGGATCCAGAGACGTATAATCGTTGATCTTCACGCCCTGCTTGTTCTTATAGGAATCGATTGCATGAGAATCTGACGGTGCCAGAATCTCAAGCTCTGCCATATCGTAAGTACCCATTTTTTTCCGTTTCTGTCTGGAATAGATCGCGTCGATATCCAGCTCTCCGTTCACATACAGATACTCATACTCCACCTCAAACTTTGGTACCACAAAATAATCCACTGCGATCAGAATTGCTCCGACAATCAGCAGCGGCCACATCAGAAGTCCGGCCACCAGACTTAAAACGGTCAGTCCGATCAGTGCACCTTTCAGTACCCGCATTCCCACCGGTGTCTGTCTTTTCACCAGTATTTCTTTGTAAGAGTCATTCATTTTGTCACCCTCCGTTGTATTTTCTCTAATCTTCTGCTGTCACACCTGTACCGCCTAACAGATAATCAAGGAACTCCACCGCCGTATCCGTGTGCTTGCTGTTGCCAAGAATCACTGCATAGACCGGCTCATCATAATAGGCATTGAATTCCTTTATCACCAGTGCGTCCTGCATCTTCAGTGCAACCGGAACTTCTGTGCCGCCTGATGTATTTTCCTGCGCAGAAATTGTCTCAGCCGTATCAGAAGACGTGGTATCTGCTTCCGACTCTGTCTGCTTCTCGACCTCGCCGTACACCAGCAGGTCAGACCAGTCCGCCAGCTGCTCCTTCGTCAGAATCGTAGTGAGATCGGCAAACGCCCCGGAACCGTCGTACTTGTCATACGCCGACTGATTCAGCAGAAGCACATCCACATCGCCCGCCGCGATATACGCTGTCATCTTCATCTGGTTTGCCGTGCCATAGTTTGACATATCTTCGTCATCCAGCGTCGTCATCGTATCCACATGGATCTCATCCTTCTCGCCAATGCCGCCAAGATATGCTGCAAAATCTGATGCTATCGCATCTCCATCCGCATCCAACGCGTTGCAGTTAATAAAATAGGCATTCAACAGCGTGTTGATCTGCATGTTGTGATAGATACTCACGCCAATCGAAATTGCCAGAATCACACCTGCTATCGCCACCATCAACGGCTTATAGTAATCCCAGATGTAAACAATCCTCTCTCCCCACGAAAGCTTTGACAGTTTTTTCCATTCCTCACGTATCGTCTCCCGAATCGATCTGTCGTCCATTCCACTACTCCTTCATTTGTACGCTTTCGTTCCAGTTTAACACAAATGAGGGTAAACTGTCCATGGTTTACCCTCATTTTATAAAGATTTAATCGAATCTCCGTTTGTCTGTTCGGATTACATCATTCCCATGCCGCCCTGGCCGCCTGCCGGCATTGCCGGAGTGTCTTCCTTGATGATGCCGACTACAGACTCTGTAGTAAGCAGTGTAGATGCTACGCTGGTTGCATTCTGCAGTGCGCTTCTTGTAACCTTTGCCGGGTCAAGGATGCCTGCCTGAACCATATCTACATATGTCTCATTGTAAGCATCAAAGCCTGTGCCAACCTCTGACTCACGTACTTTATTTACAATGACAGATCCTTCCAGACCTGCATTTGCAGCGATATGGAACAGCGGAGCCTCAAGTGCTTTCAGAATGATCTGTGCACCGGTCTTCTCATCTCCCTCAAGGTCTGCTACCTTCTCAGCTACTTTCTTTGCTGCGTGGATGTAAGCGGATCCGCCGCCTGCGATGATACCTTCCTCAACTGCTGCTCTTGTTGCGTTGAGGGCATCCTCCATACGAAGCTTTGCTTCTTTCATCTCGGTCTCTGTTGCAGCACCTACACGGATTACTGCTACGCCGCCTGCCAGTTTAGCAAGACGCTCCTGAAGCTTCTCTCTGTCGAAGTCTGACTTAGTCTCTTCGATCTGAGCTTTCAGCTGTGCGATTCTTGCCTGGATTGCATCCTTGTCACCAAGACCGTCAACGATAACAGTGCTCTCCTTCTGAACCTTAACAGATTTTGCATGGCCAAGCATTTCCAGAGTTGCATCCTTCAGTTCGATGCCAACCTCGTCAGAAATTACCTGTCCGCCTGTCAGGATTGCGATATCCTGCAGCATCTCTTTTCTTCTGTCGCCATAGCCCGGAGCCTTTACGCCTACTACCTGGAATGTACCACGCAGTTTGTTGACGATCAGGGTGGTCAGAGCCTCGCCCTCGATATCCTCAGCCACGATCAGAAGCTTTCTGCCGCTCTGTACGATCTGCTCAAGCAGCGGAAGGATTTCCTGAATGTTGCTGATCTTCTTATCTGTAATCAGGATGCACGGATCATCCAGAACTGCTTCCATTTTCTCTGTATCAGTTGCCATGTAAGCAGAGATATAACCTCTGTCAAACTGCATACCTTCTACCAGATCCAGCTCGGTCTGCATGGTCTTGGACTCTTCGATCGTGATAACGCCGTCGCCGGTTACCTTCTCCATTGCATCTGCAACGAGCTGACCTACGGTCTCATCTCCGGAAGAAACAGTTGCTACTCTTGCGATCTGCTCCTTGCCGCTTACCTTCTGGCTCATCTCACGGATTGCTTCTACTGCTGCATCCGTTGCCTTCTTCATTCCTTTACGAAGAACGATCGGATTTGCGCCTGCTGCCAGGTTCTTCATTCCCTCATGTACCATTGCCTGTGCAAGTACGGTAGCAGTTGTTGTACCGTCACCGGCTACATCGTTTGTCTTTGCTGCTACTTCCTTGATCAGCTGAGCGCCCATGTTCTCGAATGTATCTGCCAGCTCAATCTCTTTTGCGATTGTAACACCGTCGTTTGTGATCAGCGGAGCGCCATACTGCTTATCCAGTACTACGTTTCTTCCTTTCGGTCCAAGTGTCACACGAACGGTATCTGCAAGTTTATTTACACCGCTCTCAAGAGCTGCTCTGGCTTCTGCGCCATATTTAATTTCTTTTGCCATGATAATCAATCTCCTTTTTTCTGTCTTTCTATCGGATTCTTATTCTCTGAATCTCCGTTTTTGATTTTCAGACCATGCGTCTGCATCAATCTTTTATTAGCCTTCTACAACAGCAAGAATATCATTCTGTCTTACAATGATGTACTCTTCGTCACCAAGCTTTACTTCATTTCCTGAATACTTGGAGTAAATAACCTTGTCGCCAACCTTTACCTGCATGGTAACTTCTTTTCCGTCAACGACTCCGCCCGGGCCTACTGCGATAACTTCAGCTTCCTGCGGCTTCTCCTGTGTCTTGCTTGCCAGAATGATTCCGGATTTTGTCTTTTCTTCTGCCTCATACTGCTTTAATACAACTCTGTCACCCAACGGTACTAATTTCATATCTGATTCCTCCTTAGATGATTAAATTCTCTTTCATTTTTTCTTTCTTTATTAGCACTCACTAGCATCGAGTGCTAACCAACACAGATATAATAGTGAAATTGTGTTAATATTGCAACTTCCGTAAAGTCTGGATTTTTCCAGTTTTTTTCTTTTATACTCTTATTATCTCTTTTTTACTCTGTTTTTCTTACCTATCCATATTTTTATTTAAATTTTGTCCCGGACGGATCAATCTCATGCGAAACTCCAAGAGCAGTAAAATAACTTTTCTGTATCTGCCATGTGCCCCTGATACTGATTACATAAACATCCCTTGGGTCAGGCAAAAAACTGCCGCAGAAAAATGATTTTCTCATTTCTCTGCGGCAGCTTCTCTCCTGCAGCTTTATCCTCAGACTTTCTGCAGGTGTTTTTCTTTCGCTTTTTGTTCTCAGATATTTTTACTCTTGCGGATCTCCGCCAGTTCGTCAAACACAACGTCATTGAGTACCTTAATATACGTACCCTTCATGCCGGAAGATCTGGACTCGATTACGCCTGCACTTTCAAACTTGCGAAGTGCATTGACAATGACAGATCTTGTAATTCCCACACGGTCTGCGATCTTGCTCGCCACCAGAATTCCTTCTGTTCCGTCAAGCTCATCAAAAATATGGATGATCGCTTCCATCTCGGAAAAGGAAAGTGTGCTGATTGCAGACTTCACGATCTGCACCTTGCGGTTCTCTTCTGCATTCTCTTCGTTCACGGAACGCATCATCTCCAGGCCGACTACCGTTGTGCCGTATTCACTCAGGATAATATCGTCGATCTCGTACTGGCTTCCGTACTTATACATAAATACGGTACCAAGCCGTTCACCGGCAATGTCGATCGGATTGATAATCGCCTGATACTTTCGGACATTCTCGTCTTCAAATCCAAGCGTCTCCAGGTTCACGTTTTCTTTTGTGGAAAGTACGCCAAGAAGACGATCGTTGAGCAGCGGATCAATAAAACCGCCCACCTTATCCACGATCAACTCGCCGATTTCATCAACGCCATCGCACAAACCAACTCCCAGCACCTTGCCCTTTCGGCTGATCACAAGGATATTGGAATTCAGGATGCCAGTAAGTACGTCACAGATATCGTTGAACACGACCTTACTGGTATTGTTGTTATGCAGGAGCTGGTTTATCTTCCTGGTTTTATCCAGTAACTGTACACTCATGTCAAACCTCCTCTACACACATCAGATGCTTTTCTGCTATTTTTTATATTAACATATAATTTTCAGAAAATCAATGTATATTGTGTATATTGGCAAATTTTTTCTGATAGTTCAGCCATATAAGAAATCAACCGGCTATTTTTCCTGCTCTTCCTCTGTTTTTTCACAAATATAGCCGCACATTTTGTCTGCGCAGACCAGGCGATTGCCCTTTTCTACCATATATCCGCCGCACTGCGGGCATTTCTTTGCCACCGGCTTCTGCCATGACATGAAATCGCAGTCCGGATTGCCCTCACAGCCGTAGTATCTTCTTCCCTTTTTCGTCTTTCGGATTACGATATCCTTTCCGCATTTCGGGCAGGCTACCCCGATTTTTTCCAGGTACGGCTTCGTATTGCGACAGTCAGGGAAGCCCGGGCAGGCAAGGAATTTTCCATGCGGCCCATATTTGATCACCATATTTCTGCCGCACTCCTCACAGACAACATCGGTCACTTCGTCTGCAATTTCCACCTTCTCCAGGTTCTTTTCGGCCTCCTGAACCGCCTCATCCAGATCTGGATAGAAGTTTTCCACTACCGTCTTCCAGTGAATCTTGCCTTCACCGATCGAGTCAAGCAGTGACTCCATGTTTGCAGTAAAGTTCACATCCACAATACTCGGAAACGCGTCCTTCATGATATTGTTGACGACTTCTCCAAGCTCCGTCATATAGAGATTTTTATTTTCCTTCGTGACGTACCGTCTCGCAATGATCGTTGTGATGGTCGGCGCGTACGTACTCGGACGGCCGATTCCTTTCTCCTCCAGTGCACGTACCAGAGATGCCTCCGTGTAATGTGCCGGCGGCTGTGTAAAATGCTGACGACTGTCAAGCTCTGAGAGCTTCAGTTCCATACCCGGCTCAATGTTTCCGGTAATTACATTGTTTTCCTCTTTTGCATCTTCACTTTCTGTGTACACACTCCGGAATCCATCAAACGCAAGGCGCGATGCAGATGCATTGAACCGATAACCGGCAGCTCCGATCCGCACCGCTGTCGTCTCATAGCGTGCCGGCGTCATCCGGCTTGCCGCAAATCGTTTCCAGATCAGCTGGTACAGGCGGAACTGATCTCTTCCAAGGGATTCCTTCATCTCTGCCGGAGTTCTGGAAAGGTCAGTCGGACGAATCGCCTCATGTGCATCCTGAATCTTCTTTCCATCATTAGCAGCGGCAACACATTCTGCCACATACTCCGCTCCGTACTGCTCCTCAATATATGCTCTCGCTGCCGCATCTGCTTCCTCCGAAATTCGGGTAGAATCCGTACGCAAATACGTGATCAGTCCGACAGTACCGCTTTCTTTCAGCTCCACGCCCTCATAGAGCTGCTGCGCAAGACGCATCGTTTTCTGCGTCGAAAAATTCAGAACATTCGCTGCTTCCTGCTGCAGCGTACTTGTCGTAAACGGTGCCGGCGCTTTTTTCATGCGCTCGCCTTTTTTCACCTCTTCTACCACATACGCAGCATTTTCCAGTGCTTTTTTGATTGCATCCATCTGCTCTGCCGACTCAATCGGCAGTTTTTTGTCTTTTCCGTAAAATTTCGCGGCAAGCGGCTTCTTCTCACCCGGTACTGTCAGCATCGCATCCAGCGTCCAGTACTCTTCCGGGATAAATGCATTGATTTCATCCTCCCGGTCTCCGATAATGCGCAGTGCAACTGACTGCACACGTCCGGCACTCAGGCCCCGCTTTACCTTCTGCCAGAGCAGCGGGCTGATCCGGTAACCCACCATACGGTCCAGAATCCTTCGCGTCTGCTGTGCATCTACCAGATCCATATCGATCGGGCGCGCATGCTTTAAAGATTCCTTGACCGCACTTTTCGTGATCTCGTTGAATGTGATTCGCATTTTCTTCGTCTCATCCAGCTTCAGCGCCTCGGCCAGATGCCACGAAATTGCCTCTCCTTCCCGGTCAGGGTCCGTTGCGAGATAGACTTTATCTGCTTTCTTCTCCGCTTTGCGCAGCGCCGCGAGAATGTCGCCCTTTCCTCTTATTGTAATATATTTCGGTTCGTAATCGTGCTCGACATCCACTCCGAGACGGCTCTTCGGAAGATCCCTTACGTGTCCGTTTGAAGCCAGCACTTCATAATTCGATCCCAGAAATTTTTTGATCGTTTTTACCTTCGCCGGTGACTCCACGATCACCAAATATTTCGGCATAGCAATAACCTCCTAATGAAACAGACAAATCCATCCTTGGTATTTCCCTATCTCACCTTTACATAATAGTTTCTTTCCATCTCTTTGACGAGACCCTTCGCTTCAAGCGCAAGCAGGCTTCCGCTTAAGTCCGCAAGAGAAAGGGAAGTGCATTCTTCCAGCTCCCAAAGGCTTTTTGAATGCAAATCGAGACTACTATACACTAATTTTTCTGAAGGTGCAAGTGCTATGTCAGCCACTTTATTCTTTTTTTGCCGACGAAAATCGGGAAAAATCTGCTCCACAAAGCTTTCCGCCGACAGGATGACGCCTGCTCCCTGCGCAATCAGTTCGTTGCAGCCGCGGCTTAATTCGTCATCCAGCCGTCCCGGAACAGCCAGAACTGTCCTCCCCTGCTCCAACGCATAATCCGCCGTAATCAAAGAACCGCTTCCATGCTTTGCCTCAATCACCGTGACAATCTCGGAAAGTCCGCTGATAATCCGATTACGCATTGGAAAATGATAGCGCAGCGGTCTCGTGCCCGGTGGAAATTCGGAGAGCACACCGCCTTCCTCTTCCAGTCTGTCATACAGCTGATCATTTGCACGCGGATAACGACAATCCACTCCACCGCCCACCACAGCAAAACTCGCGCCGCCGGCCGACAGCGCCGCCCACTGAGCTGCCCCATCAATCCCATATGCCGCGCCGCTCACTACTTCTCCGCCCGCCTGCGCGATCTGTCCGGCGATCTGCTCTGCAAGGTGTTTTCCATAATGTGTACAGACGCGCGCGCCCACCACAGCGATCTGCTTTTTTCCTTTCATCGGCAGCCGTCCTTTATAAAAAATACCATATGGAAAATCCCGAATTGTCCGCAGCAATTCCGGATAATCTGATTGCACGCAGCTGGTAAATTGTATTCCCATCCGGCGGTTCTTATACACGGTTTCCTGCGGACTGCTTTCTTTTTGATACGCTTCCACATAATCCGCCCAGTCGCAGCCGTGCTCTCTTAAGTGCTTCCATTCCCCGGTGCCCGCCTGCCAGACTCCCTCCGGGCTCAAAAAACAGCGCAGCAAAATCTCCTGGTGCCTGCGATAAATGCCGGGAATACTGCAAAACCACTCCCAGTACCGGGAATCCATGCACTGCATCGAAGTTTCTTCTATATTATTCTTCTGAGCTTCTTTTGCAATTTCACTTTTTGGAACCTCAAGTGGAAAATCCCTGTCTTTTTGATTCATTTTTATGGCATTTTTCTTTTCTGAGTCTGTCACTTTCCTATTTCTATTCTCTCCTTGTCTTCATGTATTTCATTTCATTTTTTACAATTTTGGTATTTCTATTGCGCACAGATTTCCTTTCATTCTTTGCTGCACTTACATCAGATATTCATCCGGCCGATACAAAAATGCTTCATTCAGGTGCGTGACCGTTACTTTCTCCGCGCCCTCCATATCCGCAATCGTCCGCGCCACGCGAAGCATCCGATGATACGCCCTCGCGGTCAGATGCCGCCGTTCGAAAAGGTAGGCCATGCGCTCCTTCTCCTCATTTCCGAATCTGCAGTATTCCTCCAGGGCAGACGGCGGAATCTCTGAATTGAAACGCCATGATTTTCCCTTATAACGCTGCCGCTGCAGTCTGTGTACCGCCTCCACCCGGCGCCTAATGCTGGCAGAATCCTCCTCTTTTGTCCCACTTATCAGATCCTGATAACGGATCTGCTCCGACTGCACGTGCAGATCGATCCGATCCAGTAACGGGCGGCTGATTCTTGACAGATAGCGCCGAACATCTCCCTCCCTGCAGGTACAGCGCGTCCGATCTGGATAATAGCCGCATTTACAGGGATTTCGTGATGCCACAAGCATAAAATCTGCCGGAAATATATAATTTCCGCTGCTTCTTGCGATCCGCACCTCTGCATCCTCCAGCGGCTGCCGCAGAATCTCCAGCGTCTCCTTTTGAAATTCCGGAAGCTCATCGAGGTATAAAACACCCCTGTGCGCCAGACTGATCTCACCAGGATGCGGCACAACTCCTCCCCCTGCAAGAGCGCTGGCCGACACGGTGTGATGCGGCATCCGAAACGGGCGGCTCGTCAGAATGCCTTCCTTTGGGAGCGTCCCGACTACACTGTGGATTCTGGATACCTCCAGCGATTCTTCCAGCGTCAGAAGTGGAAGGATCGACGGAATACATTTTGCAGTCATGGACTTACCGGACCCTGGCGGACCGCTGATCAGCAGATTATGCATTCCGCTGGCCGCAATCTCCGCCGCCCTTTTTACAAGCCTCTGGCCATGAACATCAGCAAAATCCGGTCCGGTATGAGAAACTCCTTTTTGAAATTTTTCTTCTATATTAATAGATATCTTCTCCAGTTCCTGCCCGCCATTCAGATGATTTGCCAGTTCGCGCAGATGTCTGACTCCGTATACTTCAATTCCACCGACCGCAGCAGCTTCCGCCGCATTTGCCTGCGGCACCATACAGGCATGGCAGCCTGTACGCTTCGCTTCCATCACCATGCCCAGAATGCCCCGGATCCCATGTACACTCCCATCCAGGCTCAGCTCTCCGGCAAAAAAGATCCCATTCAGCACTTTTTGAGGAAGATATTCATATGCTGCCATCACAGCCATCGCAATCGGCAGATCAAACCCCGCCCCGGACTTTCGAATATCACCCGGTGCCAGATTCACCGTGATCTTTCTTGGCTGCAGCTGATAACCTGAATTGCGAAGTGCTGTCCGCACACGGTCCTGCGCCTCCCGCACCTCCGATGCCAGGTATCCCACCATGGAAAAACCGGGCAGACCGTTACTGACATCTGCCTCCACTGATACCATATGACTGTCAATTCCTGTGATTGCTGCTGATTTTACTGTTCCAAACAAGTCTGTTCTCCTTTACTCTGCTTTCGGCAGTGCTTTGTTTTTCCTATCATTCGGTTTCTTTTTATTTTATAAATTCGTTTTTGTTTTCTGCGTTTCTTATCTCTTTTATAATTATTGTGCCTCTATTGTTTGTTTTATTTCCCCATTCTTTTATCTCTGTTATGTGATAATTTTTCAAAATGTTATTCTTTGTTTTATTTAATACTCTTTTTGTATTTATTTTCTTTTAAATATAGCATATCACTTATTATCATTTTGTCAAGCAAAAAGAGACATCAAAAGAAGATTTTTCTTCTCTCTGATGTCTCTCTTTCATTCAGGGACTTCACCCCATCAGCCGCCAACCTTCCGTCCGCAGCCATCTTTTCCGCTCCTGATAGTCCGGCAGGACTTTCTCTACCTCTTTCCAGAATAGTACTGAATGATTCATCTGCTTCCGGTGACACAATTCATGTACTACCACATAATCCAGCACCTCCGGAGGCGCCAAAATCAGTCGAAAATTGTAATTGAGGTTTCCGGCACGGCTGCAGCTGCCCCATCGCGTTTTCTGGTCACGGATCGTAATTCTCCCATAATTTACACCGATGATTCCAGCAAAAAACGCGGTGCGCTCT
This sequence comes from Lachnospiraceae bacterium, assembly GCA_029225065.1. Classification (GTDB taxonomy): domain Bacteria; phylum Bacillota; class Clostridia; order Lachnospirales; family Lachnospiraceae; genus Choladousia. The sequence continues at coordinate 50,505 of JAQXVT010000055.1, forward strand.
GCAAATCGATCCGCGGCCTGCATTCTGTATGCCTGCAGCTCTTCCTCTGTCATCCCGGAAAAAAGCCGTTCTTCTTCGCTTCGCATCCGCTGTTTTTCCTGGTGCAGCGTAATCCATGGCTTTTTTTCCCGGATAAACGCGCGGATCGACGCTTCCGACATACGCAGCGGCGCCCTTGCCAACACAGTCCCATCTTTTTGCAGCTGAATTGCAAGGCTTTTGCGGCGGCTGCGGATCAGTTTAAATGAGATTCCGGACTCTTCCAGCCATTTTTCTGTTCCTGATCCATTTTTTCTTCTCTCTGCCATATCCTCGCTAACCTTAATACACCTGCGGCAGCCATGCCCACGCAAGCGGTGATACCGCTGCAATGTCGATCCAGGAGAGATATCCGCCCTCCATCCTCTGCTCACCGGTCTTCTCCGGAAATACCGGAAGCCGCTTTTCCTCCAGCTCTGGAAGCGACAACAACGCTCCATCTGCATAAGCCTTCAGCCGTTTTGCTGTGCTCTCCATACGACCGCTCACCCCGTAATAGCGGATATCAAGAACTTCCCAGCCAAATACCTTTCCTTCGTTCATCCAGAGCGTCTCCCGCAGGCTGTGGCATCGCTGAATCTCCGCGATAAGTCCCGGAAGTTCCGTCTCTGCAATCGATTTCAGAGCCTCTTTTTCGCTCTTCTGATAAGCTTCCAGAATCCGCAGGCCAAGATCCGCCTTCTTCGACAGAATGTTCGCCTCAATCTCATACAGATCCAGGATCTGTTTCATCTCTGCGCTCCAAAATCCCGGAACTGCCTTATGCAGCGCTTTTCCGCTCTCCAGCTTTTCTGCGATCTCCCGATAATAGCTTCCGTAACGCACGCCCTCGGTCTGTCCATCATAAATGCCAAGCAGCAAATCCTGGAAAAACAGTCCCTTTGACGGATCTGCTCCGACCGCTCCATCTGACATTTTCCCGGACGGCAGATCAAATTTCCCAAGCTCCAGATACGTCTGATAATCGCAGCCGGTCAAGAATTCAAACCGCTCTCCGATCCGGTTTCCATCCGGTTCCTCTCCAAAACCGTACTCTGCAGCGAGAAGTACCGGTCCAAGTCCTGCAAACTGCGGCGTCTCCGTACCATCATCCGCCCACAGCGTATAGATCGCGTCCCGCAGTTTTTCTGCCCGGCATGCCCGAAATGCCGCACGCGTCACTGCCTCTGCTGTCTGCAATGCCGGAGCAATTCCGCACCATGTCCAGCCGCCGCCGGCAAAAATCACGCGGTCAGTCAGCTGACGGTGCAGCCTGATATAATTGCGGTAATATTCCTCATCGGTGTGGTAATAATCCCAGTAAACAAGTGACATTCCTTCCGGCGGAAGCGCCCCTGTCCGCATGTCAGTATCCGGCTTTACATTATAATAATCCTCTGTCTCCGAGTGAACTCGGAAATACATATCCGACCAGATCATCGGCTCAAGCCCTTCTTCTTTGCACAGCTCCATCACCCTCTCCATATGCTGACGGATGATCTCGCGCTTCGGCGTATATCCATTTTTGATCAGATATTTTCCAAGGCCAAGGCTCCATGCCTCGTCCATTCCAAGATGCACCTTTCTCGTCCGGAAACACTTCGATACCTGACGAATGCAGGCGCGCAGAAAATCATAAACCTTTTCATCGCCGACGAGTGCAATATCACTCGTATCCCGCAGCTCACGCATTGCCGGCCAGCGAAGCGGCTGCTGCAGATGGCCAAGCGCCTCGATACACGGAATCAGCTCAATACCGAGCATCTGCGCATACTCATCCAGCTCTTTGAATTCTTCCGCCGTATATCTTCCGCGGAGCGCGCCGAAATACGGATATTCCGGCACCTCATACGTATCCTCCGTGTACAGCATCATCACATTCATTCCGACGCAGGCCTGCATTCTCAGCCACGCCTTCGCCGCTGGAACGCTCATCACGCAGTTTCTGGAGCTGTCCACCATACAGCCGTTGTGATCCAGCCAGATTTCCTCCTTCTTTGCATACGCGTTCTCCGTTCCGTATGTCTCCAGCTGCATCACGAGAGTCATCAGCCCGCGATACAGAAATGCAGTCTCAGGCGCCGTAACTACCGCCTGCTCTTTTTCATAAGCTATGGTAATTTCACGCTCCGTACTCTCTTTTAACTGTACTTTGATCCCGGATTCACAAGCATAGCCACGTTCCAAAAGCAGTTCCTGAAAACCCCGTTCGTATTTTTTCGAATCTTCCGTCAAAATAAAATCCATAAAAACCTCCCAAAAAATGCATTTTTATCAGTTCTATTCTACATGGACAGACAATCAAATACAATCTGTTTTTCGAAAAATGCAAATCTTTCTGTTTTGCTTGACTTTTCTGCTTTAAAGCGTTATACTTTTCGCATGTTCTGCGGCAGTTTAAAGCGTTGGTGGACCGCAGCATTATTTCTCACACAGGAGGTACATAGTTATGAAAAAAAATGTTATTTCTGCAGTCCTCGCAGCTGCAGCGGTTGGAGTCATGACAGTCTGCCCGGTCGGAGCTGAGGAAAGCCAGACTTACAATGTTGGCATCTGCCAGCTCGTGCAGCACGTCGCACTCGATGCAGCAACCGAAGGCTTTAAGGATGCGCTTACCGACAAGCTCGGTGACGCAGTTACATTTGACGAACAGAATGCACAGGGTGATTCCAACACATGCTCGACAATCATCAACAGCTTCGTTTCCAATGATGTCGATCTGATTCTTGCAAACGCTACACCGGCCCTTCAGGCAGCAGCGGCAGGCACCGATACGATCCCGATCCTCGGTACCGCAGTTACCGAATACGGCGTAGCGCTTGGTCTTGATGATTTCGATGGCACCGTCGGCGGAAATATTTCCGGTACTTCTGATCTTGCTCCGCTCGATCAGCAGGCAGCCATGCTCCAGGAGCTGTTCCCGGATGCAAAAAATGTAGGTCTTCTCTACTGCTCCGCTGAGGCAAACTCCCAGTATCAGGTAGATACCGTAAAAGCTGCTCTTGAGGATCTCGGTTATACCTGCGAGTACTACGCATTCTCTGATTCCAACGATCTTTCCTCTGTTGTGACGACAGCAGCTTCCGAGTCAGACGTCATCTACGTACCGACAGACAACACTGTTGCTTCCAACACAGAAATCATCAACAACATCTGCCTTCCGGCGCAGATTCCGGTTATCGCAGGTGAGGAAGGTATCTGCTCCGGATGCGGCGTAGCTACTCTTTCCATCAGCTACTACGATCTTGGTTATGCAACCGGCGAGATGGCTGCAAGAATTCTGGCAGACGGCGAAGATATCTCCACCATGCCGATCGAGTATGCTCCGAAATTTACCAAAGAATACAATGCAGAGATCTGTGAAGAGCTCGGTGTCACTGTTCCGGATGACTACGTTGCAATCGGTGCAGCTGACGCAGAGGCAGAGACTGAAGCTGTAACTGAATAAGACACAGAAAAGCAACACATTCTGAAAAAAAGACTGCTCTGCCTGTAAAGCAGACATTCATAAGCCGGAAACGGACTGGCGTTCTTTTGGCGCAGTCCCTCTCCGGCTTTCCTGTCATCTGCGCAGTCTCCCGGTCAAAACGGATATTCACAGTCCGCTTCGCTCCGAGCAGCTGCCTGACTCGATTCAACTAATTGGAGGAACTTTTTTATGAATATCATGACTCTCATCAATGCGCTTCCTGGTGCAGTCGCTCAGGGACTGATCTGGGGCATTATGGCGATCGGCGTATATCTTACGTTTCGTATTCTTGATTTTGCCGATCTGACGGTCGACGGCTCCATGTGTACCGGCGGTGCGGTCTGCATTATGATGATGCAGGCCGGTTTTGGCGTCTGGCCATCCATGCTGGCTGCCACCGGCGCAGGCATGCTCACCGGCCTGGCCACCGGCATCTTTCACACGTTTATGGGAATCCCGGCAATTCTTTCCGGCATTCTGACCCAGCTTTCTCTCTATTCCGTCAACCTGAAAATCATGGGGAAGGCAAACCAGGCGATCTCCGTCGGAAAATATGATCTGCTCGTTTCCCTGCGCTATATCAAAGGCGTTCCATTCTATCAGAATACCATCTTTGTTGTAGCCGCCTTTATCGTCGTTCTGATCGCTGTTTTATACTGGTTCTTCGGAACCGAGCTTGGCTGCGCCATCCGTGCAACCGGCTGCAACAGCAGTATGTCCCGCGCTCAGGGCATCAACACCAGCTTTAATAAAGTGCTCGGTCTGATGGTATCAAATGGACTGGTCGCTCTTTCCAGCGCACTGCTCGCACAGTATCAGGGGTTTGCAGATGTCAACATGGGCCGCGGTGCCATCGTCATCGGACTGGCCGCAGTCATCATCGGAGAGGCAGTTTTCAGCAAAATCTTCCGCAATTTTGCTCTCCGTCTTCTTGGCGTTGCGCTTGGCTCCATCCTTTACTATCTGGTATTGCAGACTGTCATCTGGCTTGGCATTGATACCGACCTGCTGAAACTCCTTTCCGCAATCGTTGTTGCCATCTTCCTGGCAACTCCATACTGGAAGGGAAAATATTTTTCAAAACCTACGAAACGGGGAGGAAATACAAATGCTTGAGCTGAAAAACATCTACAAAACCTTTAATCCGGGTACCATCAATGAAAAAGTGGCTCTGAACGGCGTTTCTCTCTCCTTAAACGACGGAGATTTCGTCACCGTCATCGGCGGAAACGGTGCCGGAAAATCGACTCTGCTTAACGCGGTGGCCGGCACCTGGTTCGTTGACGAGGGCAATATCCTCATCGACGGCAATGATGTCACCAGACTTCCCGAGCATAAGCGCGCCATCTACCTCGGACGCGTTTTCCAGGATCCGATGACCGGAACCGCAGCTACAATGGAGATTCAGGAAAATCTGGCACTTGCAAAGCGCCGCGGAAACAAACGTTTTCTCCGTCCCGGCATCACAAAGCAGGAACGCGAGGAATACATTTCTCTGCTCGCTTCCCTTGGCCTTGGCCTCGAAAACCGTCTCACCTCCAAGGTAGGACTTCTCTCCGGCGGACAGCGCCAGGCGCTCACGCTTCTTATGGCTACCTTAAAAAAACCGAAGCTTCTGCTTCTCGATGAGCACACCGCAGCGCTCGACCCGAAAACCGCTGCCAAAGTCCTCTCGATCACTGACCAGATCGTCAACCGTGATCATCTGACTACGCTGATGATTACGCACAACATGCGTGATGCAATTCTCCACGGCAACCGCCTGATCATGATGAGCGAGGGAAAAATCATTCTTGACATCAGCGGCGAGGAAAAGAAAAAGCTGACCGTAAAAGACCTGCTTGAGCAGTTCGAGAAAGCCAGTGGTGAAGAATTTGCAAACGACCAGGCACTGCTTGGGTAAATTATAAAATGGATTGCAAATTTTCCCTTTCGTCTTCCTTACATTCTTTGTATTGACAGATAAAAAGTCAGCAAATATCTCATTTTACAATGATGTGATATCTGCTGACTTTTGTTATCCCTTTTTTTATCTTACTTTATAATGCTTTTGCTTTAATTCCTGAAAATATTTTCGCAGAGCCCTGTTCACTTTTATCCAATCAAAGCCCCGCCGTTTTTGCTGTTATCACTCCTGCGCAATTTGCAAGTACTTTCGCATTTCCCTGCAGGTCACTTCTCCTCAAAGCTTCCCAATCGCCGCAGTATCCGCACCAGCTCCCTGCTGTCGCGCTCTCCAAGATATTCCTGCAGCTTCCGATACCATGCATGCAGCCGCTCATTCGTCCGCACTGCATGTTCCCGTCCCTGTTCCGTGATGTATACAATCACCTTTCTGCTGTCTTTCGGATCATCTCTTCTGGAGATCAGTTCTTTTTCTTCCAGGCGCTTTAATATATCAGCCATTCTGCCTGAACCGACCTCCAGCTGCTCTTTCAGAAACCCGGAAGAAACCCCGTTTTTCTTGTATGCAAGGTAATGAAGCAATCCTTCCTCGCCGCTCACGCTGGCCGTCGCTTCTTTTTGCAGATTCCATCTGCCAAGATTTGCAAACATGACATAAAGTTCCTGACTGATCGCATCCGCTGACTGCCCTGCCGCTTCCGGCAGTTCCTCTGGAAACGAATTTGAGGAATCCTTTCCATCAAACCGTTCCGCCGTCTCCTGTCCCTGCCCTGTTTCCCACACTGTCCTGTCCATTTTTCTTTTTGCCTCATCGCCGATCTCTCGGCACATACTCCCGCTCTACCATCAGGCTCTTGTAAGCCGGACGGATGATCTTCTCCATGCTTACCAGCTCCTCAATCCGGTGCGCACTCCAGCCGGTAATACGGGCAATCGCAAACAGCGGAGTATACAGTTCCATCGGAATGCCAAGCATCTCATACACAAAGCCGCTGTAAAAATCGACGTTCGGGCTGACACCCTTATACATCTTGCGCTGCTTTGCGATCAGCATCGGAGCGATCTCCTCGATCCGCTGATACAGCCCCATATCTTCCTCTCTGTGCTTCTGCACTGCCAGGCGTTCCACAAAGCTCTTCAGCACACGCTCACGAGGGTCAGACACCGAATAAACCGCATGTCCCATACCATAGATCAGTCCTTTATGGTCAAACGTCTCTTTATTCAGGATCTTTGCCAGATAATACTCGATCTCCTCGTCATCCTTATAATCTTTCACATGTGCACGGATATCGTCCATCATTTTCATAACCATCAGATTCGCTCCGCCATGCTTCGGCCCTTTCAGGGATGAAAGTGCTGCCGCAACCGCAGAATACGTATCGGAACCAGACGACGTCACGACGCGCGTCGTAAACGTGGAATTGTTTCCGCCGCCATGCTCCATATGCAGGATCAGCGCGACCTCAAGCACCTTCGCCTCCAGATGATTGAACTCTTTGTCCGGACGCAGCATCCGCAGGAAATTCTCTGCGGTGGAAAACGACGGATCCGGGCGGTGAATATACATGCTCTCGTCTTTGTCATAATGATTGTAAGCGTGATAGCCGTATACCGCCAGCATCGAAAAAACGCTGATCAGCATCATACACTGGCGCAGCACATTGTCCAGATCAAGGACCGTGGCATCTTTATCATACGATGCAAGCGTCAGCACACTCTTCGTCATGGAATTCATGATATCGACACTCGGCGCTTTCATGATAACATCACGCGTAAAATTAGTCGGAAGATCCCGGCTCTGTGCGAGAACCTCCTTGAAATTTTTCATCTCCGTCTCAGACGGCAGCTCTCCGAATAAAAGAAGGTACGCCGTCTCTTCGAATCCAAACAGGGAGTCTCCGCTGCCCCGGATCAGATCCTCCACATTGTATCCGCGGTACCACAGCTGGCCGTCGCAGGGAACGCGCTGGCCGTCTTCTTCCTTAAACGCAACCACGTTGGAAATATTCGTCAGTCCGGTCAGGACGCCCTGCCCGTTCAGGTCGCGCAGTCCGCGCTTCACACCGTATTTCAGATACAAATCCTTATCGATCGTATCGACCTGCTGACACTTTTTCGCATGCTCTGCGGTAAATTCATTCATATTCATATCAGATGCCCTCCCCCTGTCAGATATCTCGCACTGCGAGTTATTCAAATAATACCATAAAAAGGGGAGATGTCAACCCACTTTAGAAAAACTTAATATTACCTAAAACAACTCTGCTTCCAGCTCTTCTCTCGTCTTATATCCGACAGATTTTTTCACAATTTCACCGTCCTTCATCAGCACCAGCATCGGGATCGCAGCTGCCTTGAAGCGCTGTACCAGCTCCATCTCCTCATCCGCATTTACTTTTCCCACGATGATTTCCGGATGTGCCTCACTAATTTCCTCCACGATCGGTGCAAGCATCTGGCACGGTCCGCACCATACGGCCCAGATATCGATCAGAACCGGCTTGTCTGCCTTTAATACCTTCTCCTCAAAATTTTCTTTTGTTATTGTAAGTACTGCCATTTTTATTCTCCTTTCTGTTGTATGCTTTTTCTTCATTATTCGCTTTTTCCTGCATTCTGTCAAGTAGCGAAGTTTTCTTGCACTTTTATGTTTTTTTTATTATTATAATAACCAAAGCGGATATTTGCAATCCGCTTCGCTACCTGCTCATAACAGAGCAGCTGCTCGGTTAAAATATTACAAACCAGACCTGCAATTGCCCGATTCAGGCAGTCTTTTGCAGAAAGGAGTACCATGAAATTACCTGGATACTATTCCTCCGGACAATTTGCAAAAATGGCAAATGTTTCTGTCCGCACAATCCGGTTTTATGACAAACAAAATATTCTGAAACCATCCTATGTCACGCCAGCCGGCGCACGGTTTTATACTGACTCTGATTTTGCCAGACTGCAGCAAATTCTTCTTCTTAAATATCTCGGCTTTTCGCTCGATGATATCCGTGAAATGACGATCAATGACCTCGACTGCCATTTCATGCTCAGCTCTCTGAAAATGCAGAAAAAGCTTGTTCAGGACCGCATGGAGCAGCTACAGCTTGTTGAACATGCCATTGACAACACCATTTCCGCCATCGGTGAGCAGAAACAGATTGACTGGAGTCAGATGCTCGATCTGATTCATCTCACTAGTATGGAAAAAAGTCTCAAGACACAGTACCAGGATGCCACAAATATTTCCGCGCGCATCCGGCTGCACCGCGATTATTCCACCAATAAAGAAGGGTGGTTTCCATGGCTGTACCGCCAAAGCCAGATCCGTTCCGGCATGGAAATCCTTGAAGTCGGCTGCGGCACAGGTTCCTTATGGCAGGAAAATAAGGAGCGTCTTCCTGATAAAGTACACATCACTCTCTCTGATATTTCCGATGGAATGCTGCGCGATGCCAGAAGAACAATCGGTCTTGAAGATTCCCGTTTTTCCTTCCAGCCATTCGACTGTCATCATATTCCGTTTTCGGATATGTCATTCGATCTTATCTTTGCCAATCATGTACTTTTTTATTGTGAAGATCTCTCTTCCGTATTTCAGGAAGTGTGCCGTGTACTGCGCCCTTCCGGAGTTTTTATCTGCAGCACATACAGCAGACATCATATGCAGGAAATCAGCAGTCTTGTCCGGGAGTTCGACAACCGAATCGTTCTCTCAGCAGACAAGCTTTATGATCATTTCGGCCTGGAAAACGGTGCTGCGCTGCTGCAGCCTTATTTTTCTTCTGTTTCTGAACATATGTATGAAGACTCGATCGAGCTTGGTCAGCCGGAGCCTCTGATCGAATATATTCTTTCCTGCCATGGGAACCAAAACCAGATCCTGCTTGACCGATACCACGAATTTCGGACTTTTGTCGAAAAAAAGGTGCAAAATGGCTTTCATATTACAAAAGAATGCGGAATCTTTTTATGCCGTAAATGATGTTTGACAGCAGGTTTTCCGGCAAATATCGTGTGCACAACGTAAAATACGAATAATCGCTTTACTTACAACATAATTTCTATAAAAAATTATTAATCCTTTTATAAAGACATTAAAAAAAAAAAAAGCAAAAAAAGCTTGCAGGTGACGTTACGTCATCTTTTATAATAACAAGATGAACAAGAGTTGTATTATCGTTTTACTTACATAGTGTTTCTTACTTTTACGTCATTCATAAATTAAATATTTACCTGTTCTGCAGCGTACAATTCAGGTATATGATACAAAGGAGGGCTATCATATGAAAGGAATCATTCTCGCCGGCGGATCTGGCACACGTTTGTATCCGCTCACTATGGTAACATCAAAACAGCTTCTTCCGATTTATGACAAACCGATGATTTATTATCCAATGTCGGTTCTGATGAATGCCGGAATTCGTGACATCCTGATTATCTCAACTCCTCAGGACACGCCGCGTTTCCACGAACTGCTTGGTGACGGGCATCAGTTTGGTGTTCATCTGACCTACGCCGTACAGCCAAGCCCGGACGGACTGGCACAGGCTTTCATTATCGGAGAAGAATTTATCGGAAACGACACGGTAGCTATGGTACTCGGTGACAACATCTTCACCGGTCAGGGATTAACCCAGCGCTTAAAAGATGCCGTTTCAAATGCAGAAACCGGAAAGGGTGCTACGGTATTCGGTTATTACGTCGATGACCCGGAACGTTTCGGTATTGTTGAATTCAACACAGAAGGCAAGGCTGTTTCCATCGAGGAAAAACCGCTGCATCCAAAGAGTAATTACTGTGTTACCGGATTATACTTCTATGACAATAAAGTTGTAGAATACGCAAAAAATCTGAAACCGAGTGCCCGCGGAGAGCTTGAAATTACAGACTTAAACCGCATCTATCTGGAAAGCGGCAATTTAAATGTGGAACTGCTTGGTCAGGGCTTTACCTGGCTGGATACAGGTACTCATGAAAGCCTCGTTGAAGCAACAAATTTCGTCAAGACGATTGAATCGCATCAGCATCGGAAGATCGCCTGCCTGGAAGAGATTGCTTATCTGAACGGCTGGATTACCGAAGAAGAAGTATTGGAGGTTTACGAAGTACTGAAGAAAAATCAGTATGGACAGTATTTGAAAGATGTACTTGACCACAAATATATCGATATTCTGCATCGGTAATACTATAATGTTTTTAAGTACGTATCAATTACTGCCTTTTAAACCAAAGAATTCTATAAAACATCAGATGCAAAGGAGATTTTATCACATATGAATATTATCGTTACCGGCGGTGCCGGATTTATCGGAAGCAACTTTATTTTTCACATGCTGGAGGCTCATCCGGATTACAGGATCGTATGCCTGGACTGTCTGACCTATGCAGGAAATCTTTCCACACTTGCTCCGGTCATGGATCAGCCAAATTTCCGTTTTGTAAAAGACAGCATCACAGATCGTGAAGCAGTTTACCGTCTGTTTGAGGAGGAGCACCCAGATATCGTGGTCAACTTCGCTGCCGAATCTCATGTGGACCGTTCCATCGAAAACCCTGAGATCTTTCTTGACACCAACATCAAGGGAACTGCTGTTTTAATGGATGCCTGCCGTAAGTATGGCATCACCCGCTATCATCAGGTATCTACTGATGAAGTTTACGGTGATCTTCCGCTCGACCGCCCGGATCTCTTCTTCACGGAAGAAACCCCGATCCACACAAGTTCTCCATACAGTTCTTCCAAAGCAGGTGCAGACCTTCTCGTTCTTGCTTATCACCGCACGTATGGTCTTCCTGTTACGATCAGCCGCTGCTCCAACAATTACGGCCCTTACCATTTCCCGGAGAAACTCATTCCACTCATGATCGCCAATGCATTAAACGATAAGCCGCTTCCGGTCTACGGAAAAGGTGAAAATGTACGCGACTGGCTGTATGTTGAGGATCACTGCCGTGCAATCGATCTGATTATCCACAAAGGACGTGTCGGTGAGGTCTACAACGTCGGCGGCCACAATGAGATGCGCAACATCGACATCGTAAAACTGATCTGCCGCGAACTCGGCAAACCGGAAAGTCTGATTACTTACGTTGCTGACCGCAAGGGTCACGATATGCGCTATGCAATCGATCCAACCAAGATTCACAACGAACTCGGATGGCTTCCGGAAACAAAATTCGCGGATGGCATCAAGAAAACCATCGAGTGGTATTTAAACAATCGTGAATGGTGGGAAACCATTATTTCCGGTGAATATCAGAATTACTACGAAAAAATGTACGGAAATCGTTAAAAGAATCAAAACCTGTCAATGGGAGGTATAACATGAAGGCACTTGTTACCGGAGTCGGCGGCCAGCTTGGTCATGATGTAATCAATGAATTAGTAAAACGTGGACATGAATGCATTGGTTCCGGTCTTACTTCAGAATATAACGGCAATCAGGATGGTACTGCTGTAACCAGAGTATCTTATGTGTCAATGGACATCACCGATGAGGCAGCCGTAAAGCATGTAATTACAGAATTTTCTCCAGACGTCGTAATACACTGTGCAGCCTGGACCGCTGTTGATCTCGCAGAAGAAAAAGATAACATTGCAAAAGTTCACGCAGTCAATGTCTGCGGCACAGAAAATATTGCCCGCGCCTGCAGGGAAATTGATTGTAAAATGATTTACCTCTCTACAGATTACGTATTCAATGGCCAGGGGAATCTCCCCTGGCAGCCTGATTGTAAGAATTATCATCCGCTCAACGTATATGGGCAAACAAAGCTGGAAGGCGAACTGGCGGTTTCTTCTTTGCTTGAAAAATACTTTATTGTCCGTATTGCGTGGGTATTCGGTACAAACGGAAGCAACTTTGTCAAAACCATGTTAAATATCGCAAAAACACACAATACGCTTCGTGTTGTCAATGATCAAATCGGTACGCCGACTTATACTTTCGATCTTGCCTCTCTGCTCTGCGACATGGCCGAAAGCGATAAATACGGATATTACCACGCAACAAATGAAGGCGGTTATATCAGCTGGTATGATTTTACAAAAGAAATTTTCCGTCAGGCCGCAGAGCTCGGTCATACTGAATATTCAGAAATCACTGTGCTTCCTGTCACAACCGCTGAGTATGGGCTTTCAAAAGCCGCCCGGCCATTCAACAGCCGCCTTGATAAAAGCAAACTTATCACAAATGGTTTTACGCCGCTCCCTGATTGGCGTGACGCTCTTCACCGCTATCTTCAGCAGTGTCTATAGTGTAAAATGATAGTTTATAATATTCCAGATCCATTCAAGCGAATGCCTCGTGGAAATGAATAGTTTCAGGAGATTAAAAATGGGACAGATTAAAGTTGAAAAAAACGCAGGTGGTATTGAAGGGCTTTGCATCATTACCCCTGCAGTTCATGGAGATGCTCGTGGATATTTCGCAGAAACTTATAATCAAAATGACATGAACGAAGCTGGATTAACCATGAAATTTGTTCAGGACAATCAATCCGGCTCTGTAAAAGGTGTTCTGCGAGGTCTTCATTATCAAAAAGAGCATCCTCAGGGCAAGCTGGTACGCGTCATTCGCGGCTCTGTTTTTGATGTAGCCGTCGATTTACGTAAAGACAGCGCCACCTATGGTAAATGGTTTGGTATTGAGCTTACAGAAGAAAATCATAAGCAATTTTATATTCCTCAGGGATTTGCTCACGGCTTTCTGGTGCTCAGTGACATCGCGGAATTCTGCTATAAATGTACCGACTTCTACCGTCCCGGTGATGAAGGCGGCATGGCATGGAATGATCCGGATCTTGGTATTGTCTGGCCGCAGCTGGTTGGTTCTTACAACGGTACGCCGTCCGCTGCGGGATATACACTTGAGGATGGCACACCGCTTAATTTAAGCGATAAAGACCAGAAATGGCTTGGATTTAAGGACACCTTTACTTTTTAAAATTATTTTTGCCCGAAAGGCATTCTCTCCCCTGCAGCTGACACCAGACGGGAATCGGCTACAGGGATTTTTTATAGACTTTTTCCGTAAAAAACAGTCAGGAAAATCAATTTCCAATTCGTTGATTTCCCTGACTGTCTCTGTCTTCTTTATTAATTCAAATATTCGCAATTCGCTTCGCTGCTTGCTTAATTCAGTTAAATCTCTGTATTATTCTTTCCCACTACAACGTAAGCATCCGCGCTGTTCGCATTTTCCACTGTATCAGAAGACTCAATTTCACTCTTCACTTCGTTGATTCCATCTTCATATACATTAGAATTTGGGAAAATAGACTGAAGATCTTCTCCCAGCTCCACGTTTTCGGTATAAATTGTTGTTCCTTCCTCTTTATGGGAATAGCTTCCCACGGAAATTGCTTTATATCCGCCTTTTTCCAGCACGTCTTTCCACATCGCAGCCGCGCCTTCTTTTCCGCTTGCATTGAGTACTACGATTTTAATTGACTGAAGGCTTTTAGAAGATGCTGTCTTTACTTCCTCTGTTTCTGTTTCTGATTCTGACTCCGTCTCAGATACAGTCTCCGTTTCAGTTTCCGCTTCAGTTTCCGCTTCTGACAAAAGCTCTGTCTCCTTCTCAGGCTCCATATTTGCTGCAGAATCATTTTTATCTGTCTCCGATTCTGTCTCGCCCGCAGTCTCAGCCTTTGTATTTTTAGAGCCCGTCGCATTTTTCTCCGTTTTCTTCTTTTCGGTCTGTTTCTCCGTCTGCTTTTCTGTTTCTGTTTCAGTAAGGCGTTCGGCCCGGACATACTCCGTCTCCCCCGAAGCCATCTGTTCAATTTCTTCGCGGTAAGCTGCCTGCCGCTTTTTATTCTGGTAATAAAGGAAGCCAATGCTTCCGATCAACAAAAGCACGATCAGTATATATAAAACCACTTTGAATGGATTTCTTTCATTTTCAGGATTTCTGTTTTTCGCCATATTCTGCACTCCTATTACAGATACAGAACGGGGACTCCCTTCGGAGACTCCGTCCTGCCTGTTTTTCATTACTGAGCTGCTGCCTCTGTAGCTGCCTCAGTTGCTGCTTCTGTTACAGCTGCCTCTGTAGCTGCCTCAGTCGCTGCTTCTGTCACAACTGCCTGAGCTGCTGCCTCAGTCGCTGCTTCCGTCTCAGCCTGAGCTGCTGCCGGAGCTGTCAGAGCTTCTTCCGGATTCTCTGTATAGATAATCATAACCGGTCCAAGGCACGGGAAAGTTGCTGTAATCTCACCATTCTCCGGATCATAATCGTCCAGTTCGATGAAATATACCTCTGCAGTGTACGGGTCAATCTGCATAATTGCAAGATTTTCCTTCTTCAGATCTTTTGCAACCTCTACTTTCATAGAAGCCTTGATTCCTTCTACTTCTTCCTCAGCATCAGCCGACTCGGTCTGAGCTTCTGTCTCAAGAACAGCCTCAGTCTCGGTCTCGGTCTCTGCCTCAGCATCAGCCGACTTGTAAACTATCTCTACGCCATCTGTCAGTACAAGATCAACAAACGGTGTGAGTGCCTTATACAGCGTCGGGTCAATCACATTATCCTTTGTAGTTCTGATCTCCTGGGTCAGATCTACATCAAGATCATCCAGTATATCCTCAACTGCTTTGACTGTAGGATCTTCGTCGTCGTTGTAACGGCTGACGATATCTTTTACTGTCTCATTTTCATATTTATCAGGATCAGCATTGGTAACTGTCAGCCACCAGCCTTCTGCAATATCACCTGATAATACTGTCGGTGCTTCCGGAATCAGTTCTCCGATGCTCGGTGCAGCAAGCGCGCTGGCAGACATTCCGAGTGCCATCGTTGCTGCGCAGAAAAATGCGGTAAACTTCTTCATGTTCACTCCTCCTTTCCTGAAAATTTGTCCGGCGGTATACCGCCGATTTATGTTCAAACTTATTGCTAAGTTTAAACCGAATTCAATTATCTGTCTCAGATTTCCTCATAAAACAGATCTACCACCAGCTGCTGCAGTGCATCCTCATCAACGTAAAACTCATCGTGCAGCTCACCAAGGGAATCCTCTCCTGTCGGTCTGTAATAGTCCGCATCAGAGAAAGATACCTTTTCCAGCAAATTCGCCAGTGAGAGATATTTATTCTTTGTAATGCTGGTCTGAAGATAATCATCCATCTGGCTGATCTCCTGCCATACCTGATCCGACTCACTGTTCAGCCGCTTCTTCAGCAAATCCACATAGGCCGTTACATAGGCCTGCTGGCGTTCAATTCGCCCTTCATTGCTGAAATCCACTGCCGTATCTCTGTGCTGCAGAAAATCTTTGACATTGGAATCATCCAGTGTCACGACTGCACCTGTTTTCAACTCCGGATACATCGATGCAAGATCATCATTTGGGACGGTCACTGTCACTCCGCCAACCAAATCATTGATCGAGGTGATCGAAGACTGATTCGTGACAGCGTATTCGTCAATCGGAATGCCAAGGAGATTTTCCACTGCTTCTTTCAAATCTTCACAGCTTACCTCTCCGCCGTCTCCATAACTGTAAGCATACCCGAGATGGCTGACATAGGTTCCCATATCCTCTCCCGTCCTCGTATATCGTCTGATCTCTGTCATTGTATCACGATTCAGGGCAAGAATGCTCATTTTTTTCTTTTTTTTATCCAATATCACAACAGAAACGCTGTCAGCCCGCGCTTTATTGCTGTAGGTCTCTGATGCTTTCAGCGGATCTGTCGAATCAAGTCCCGCATACAACACCGTTGTAATCAGCGAATTATACTGGTACTCTTTCCCCTGATACGTCAGCGTCCGGTAACCGCCTTTCATATCAACAGAATTTCCGGCAGTCACATGAAAGCGGCTCTGCTCTTTATGGGAATACAGAAGAAAAAATCCGCCTGCTGACAGAACCGCGACGCAAAGCAGCGCAGCGGCAACGGCAAACTTTTTATTGTGCCGTATCCATCGGTGCATCCGATACCAGATACTGTGGCGATGATGGTGGTGGTGATGTCCTTTTTCGGAACTGTGACTGCTCATTTTTTCTCTGCCTTCTTATTTTCCTTATTTCTTTTTCTTTCCCTGAGCTTCTTTTCCATAACCATAGCCATAACCGTAACCGTAGCTATAGCCCTTCTTTTCCGCTCCAACGCGGTTCAGTACAGCTCCGAGGAGCTTGATTCCTCCATACTCCAGCTGACGCTTTGCATGAAGCGCCTGTGCACGCTCCGTCACTCCGCTTTCAATGACCAGCACTGCTCCGTCGCATTTCTTCGCGATCAGCGCTCCGTCGATAACCGGGTTGACTGGCGGCGTATCCACAATAATATAGTCATACCGCTTCCGCATTTCCTCAAGAAGCAGCGTAAACAGTTTACTTGAAACAAGTTCACTCGGATTCGGTGCTA
>JAQXVT010000056.1 GCA_029225065.1 Lachnospiraceae bacterium
CAACCACTCCATGGCCGGTCAATGAGGTGCTTCAACGCCTCCTGCTCTTACCTTTTTTAAGCTTTGCACGTTTGAAACTATGGAATATTTATCTTGGCGCAACTTCCCACTTACTTCGCAGCCTCTCTTGAAGAAATCAACATCGGCTCCGTTGCGCTCGCCTCTGCAATGTTCATCACATGATTGACGATTCGCGTGAAACTATTCAGAGCTTCAACAAATGTAAGTCCCTGCTCAAACGTACACTTCTTCTCCTGCAGACGCTCCATGTGGTTTGTCTGTGCCTTCGCTGCCGCTTTCATAATCGAACGCTCTTTCAGCTTCAGCTCCAGCCATTTCTCTGCCGTCATCTGCTGGTCGCGGAACGTCTTCATCGTCTCGTCAAGCAGCTCCATATCCATCTGGTATACCTTTCGCAGCTCCTGCTGTGCTGCTTCACTGTAAGCCTGCCCCATTTCCATCATTTTTTCAGTCTGCACCAAAATCTTGATCGCATGATCGCCGATCTGCTCCAGATCATTGATAACGTGGAAAATACAGCCCATATAATGTGAAACTGTTGGCGGCAGCTGCAGTGCATTCACATTTGTAATATAATCGGTGATCTCAGAAGCCAGATAATCGACTACCTGCTCCCGCTCTCTTATAATATTGGCAGACATAATATCCTTTTCGATCAGTCCCTCTGCCGCATCCGCCACGTTCTGCTTGACAATGCCTGCCATACGCTCGACTTCCTTGCCTACCTGCAAAGACATAACAGCCGGAGAACCAACCATGTTCGGGTCAATGTACTCCAGTCGGAACGCACTCTCATGTGCCTGCTTCGGAATAATCCGATACGTCCACTTTACAACGAGATTAACAAGTGGAAGCAGCACGATACCAGTCACTACCTTGAAGATAATGTGGTAAACAGCAACCTGAAATACCGGATCCGGAATCACCTGCTCGATCATCTGTGTGATCGGTGTCAGGATTGTCAGTGGAATAAACAAAATTGCACCGACAATGTTAAAAATCAGATAAATGCAGGCTGCGCGCTTTGCATTGTTCTTTGCATTTAATGCGGAAAGCAACGGAGGCGTGGAAGAACCGACGTTAATACCGCAGATCAAAAATGCTGCAAAGTAAAGCGGCATCAGTCCCTGCATGGCCAGCGCCTGAAGAACGCCGACCGCCGCAGAAGAGCTCTGTATCACAGCACAGAGAACTACACCGACTACAAACCCGAGCAACGGATTTTTCGCATTGAGGATAAACTCCTGAAATGTCGGTGAATCCTTCAGCGGAGACATTGCGGAACTCATTGTGTGAAGTCCCTGAAACAGAATTCCGAACCCAAGAATGACCTGCCCGACATAGCGCGTACGCTTCTTTTTTGCATAAAGCAAAAGCACTGCTCCAAGACAGATACAGACCGGAGCAATTCCGGAAACGTCAAGTGCAATCAATACGCTGGTGATCGTGGTACCAATATTGGCACCAAAGATAACACCTGTTGCCTGCGCCAGATCCATGATCTCTGCGTTGATAAAACCCATAACCATAACGGTTGTTGCCGAAGATGACTGAATTACCACGGTAACCAGTGCACCAAGCAGAAATCCCATAAAACGATTTCGTGTCAGTTTCTCCAGCAAATCCTTCATTTTGGGACCGGCAGCAAGTTCCAGGCCTTCGCCCATGTACTTCATTCCGAACAGAAAGGCTCCCAATCCACCCAGCAGAGCAATAATACTGTTAATTCCCATATGCTGTTTTCCAGGAAACTTTTTCCAGGTTTCCCTTTCCTCCTTTGATGAGACTTTTGTTTTTGCGGGTATCCGCAAATTTCATCCATTTATAACATATCATAAAAGTAAGGAAATTGCAAAGCGAATGTAAATTCTGTGTAAGTTTTGTGTAATCTGACGATAAACATATGGAACAGATACCGGAAATCAATCAGCAAAGCCAAAACAGAAACAGCAGATCCTGAGGATCTTTCATTACTGTTCGAAGTCTGACAATCAATACTACCTGCTATACCAAGAGAAATCACAATATGGAGAGCACTTGCCAGGACTCCCCTGCACATAAGTACAGGCACTCCAACAAGTGTCGCTACAAAGCTTCCTGAAAAAATAGCCTCTGCATAAAATTTACAGTAATATTTAATCGATTTCCAGGATTTTTTCCACATCCCAGAGCTTTGAAATCTCATAATCCACACGCACTTCTGTCATATTTTTCTTTTTTCGTGGATTATACCAGCAACAGCTGGCTCCAATATTATTTCCACCCTTCATATCACTTGTCAGAGAATCGCCGACGACAAGAATCCTTTTCGGGTCAATTCCTTTTAACAGCTCCAGAACCGGTTGAAAAAATCCAATGCCCGGCTTTTCCACTCCAATCTCATCTGAAATAAAAATTCCGTCCATATAGGCTCCAAGTCCTGAACCTTTGAGCTTCTCCCGCTGCGCCTCAATTGTTCCATTCGTAATAACACACTGACAGATTTTTCCATGCAGCTTCCGACATAGTGCCACCGACTTCTCGTTTTCAAAAAAGATTTCTCCCAGCTTTCTCTGGTAAGAATCGTTAAATCCTTCTACATCCTTGCAAAAGATGCCCTCCTGTGCAAAAAAGCGGCGGAATCTGCCGACCAACACTTCCGGCTTCGTCATCTCTCCGCGCTCCAGCGCCTCCCAGCAGACACGGTTTATCTCTGCGTAACGCCTGAGCATCGCATCATCACAGCCCTCAATTCCAAACTCCTCCATACAGGAAAGAATACCATAGCGCTCAGATTTTTCAAAATCCAACAGTGTCCCGTCCACATCCCATAAAATAGCCTGATAATACATATTTTATCCTTTCTACTGCAAAACTGGTTACATTTTTCACTCGCATGCAAAATCGTGCTCCGCACGATGCTCGTTCCGTAATCAATTTGCTTCGCAAATTGGTTACATTTCTGCCAGCAGCATAAGTAACTGTACTTCGAAGTCGGATTCTTTCCACTCCTCCATCATACGTTCCATTGCATTTAAATTCGGATCGGAGTGCTCCAGTTCCCGCGCATAGCGCCATGCAAGCTCCGCCCGATCCTCTTGGGTCAGCTTTTCTCCTGCAAGAATCCACTGTGCAAATGCCAGCTCTTTTAAAATCCGAATACTCGTCACAGCCATCTTTGCCTTTCGAAGCGCATCCCCGTCATAAACTGCACCACAGAAATACACAAACAGAAAGTACACCAGAAGCTGTTCATACTCTGTCTCCCAGGCGCTTGCTGCTTTCAAAAACCTTTTTTTCTTTTCCAGGTAAACGGCCGGTCCTTCTCCATAAAGTGCCTTCCGCCAGCGCTGCAGATCTGGTACCCAGCGTGGATCGAGCACCTCAAAATCTCTAAGATAATCCAGTACGCGCCATTGTACGGAAAGATAATCTGAATCTGCCCGATGTTTATCATCTGATCCGCAGAATTCCTCATTTACAAGCAAAAACCAGATTAGCTTCCGCGCAAGTGCTGTATCTGCTCCTTCCCTCTGATAACGTTCCAGCACGTTCTCCGTGTCAAATAACTGCCTGGAATCAATCCGATTCTGCACATCATGGGCAAGCGACAGAATCTTTGCCATGCGAAGATTTAACGCCTCATTGCGGTTCTGCGCCATTGCAATCAACACACTTCTGCAGTCCTGCAAAGCAGAGTATAAAAATTCGTCAAAATCATCATCACTTTCTTCTTCCGGATTCTTTTCCCACTGTAAAAGCTGTTTTTTCGAACCTTTTCTTTCAATAGCGTCAACCACTTCTTTTTCTGTTGTAAAAAACTGTGCCCGATCCGTTTTGGAAAGCAGAAGCCGCGCTACCATTGGACATGAAAGAGATAATGAAATTTCCCTCTCATTTTCGTACACTTCCACATGCTTCGGATACCGCCTACAGGTACGACATAAAAAATTGGCTCCTTTTTCCAGGTGAATATCGCACAAATTTTCTTCATTCAAAAAAGCACAGCGACCGTGATACTGTTTAAAACATCCTTCCTCCCAGTCAACGGAATTAGCCAGTCGGCTTCCAAAAATTCCAGGACATCCGGCATACTTTTTCAGACTTTTATCATCGATCATAATCTGCCATCCGGCACAGCACGTCGCTGGGCAATCTGATGCCAGACATTTGAATTTTTTATAGTAATCAGGGACTGTGTATCTCATAGTTCGCTCCATTCTGTTTTTTCTGCGACATTTCAGTGGTTTTTGCAGCTTTATAGCATACGGTTATTCGCAGTATCGGTAGTCTGCTTCGCAGCTACATTGTTAAATTCCAAATCTTTTTAAATCTACTTTTCCGTTTTTTACTTCTATTCCTTCTGCCTCAAGAAGCTTTGCCTGTGCATCTTCTCCGCCAAATGCAAATGCCCCTGCCAGCTCCCCCCTTGCATTTACAACGCGAAAACATGGAATATGCTCTGGATCTGGATTCTTATGAAGCGCATTTCCGACTGCACGTGCCATCTTCGGTTCACCTGCCATTTCGGCGATTCTACTATAAGTCGCAACTCGACCGTGTGGAATCTGCTTTACCGCCTCATAAATCCGCTTTGTCGGACTATCCGTAATCAAATCGTAGCTTTCCGATATCATTCTCCTGATCTCATTCTCCGGTACCGTCCCATCCAGAATAATCGTGTTCCAATGCTCTTTATTTTGATGGTATCCAGCCGTCACAGAAGGATATCGGTCTCTCCAGAAATCACGCCATTGCGGATCCACTTTTACATTCAAATTGATATATCCATTCCGCTCATAAACCCACAGAAACGCTTTCTTGTTTTCTCTGGCTCTCACCAATTCCCAATTTGTATCATGAAAGGGTCTTTCCACATATACATTTGGAAAAGACCGCCCAAATTCCAATGCATCTTCTCTTGTTCTCATGATGGTATCCTTTCCTGTACGGAAAGCAGACTTTGTAGTCCGCTTTTGCCACCTGCTTCTT
Source organism: Lachnospiraceae bacterium (assembly GCA_029225065.1). Lineage (GTDB taxonomy): Bacteria > Bacillota > Clostridia > Lachnospirales > Lachnospiraceae > Choladousia. The sequence goes on from JAQXVT010000056.1 coordinate 4,993, forward strand.
CTATCAAACAGACATTTTCATCTACTCATCCTCTGCAAGCAGCTTCTGATAATCATGCCAGGCAAATCTATGATACGTCATTCCAAAATCATCCAGTTCCACACAGTATACGTAACGGTCGATTTTTGATGCTTCTGATATTTCTCCTCCTTTCTTTCCAGTAAAGAAAAATACCCGCCCCATTCCGTCTGTTCCGTGATCCTGTTCTGCAAAGGTTTCCTGATACTTTTCTGCCATCTCTTCAAAGCATCTACGTATCTTCTCAAACGTTGGATTCTCTCCTGTAACAATTTGCAGAAATTCTTTTAAAAAATCAGAGTCTGGAATATTTTCATGGATATATTCACACCCGGTTTCCGGAATTCCAATGCAGTAGCGACCATTTTTATCTGAAATTTTCAATTGACCAAATCGAGGTGCCGTCTCATCCGCAAACAATTTTAATGTCTCTTTTAATACTTTTTCCGATGCATCCCTGGACAGTCCAAGCATATCCTTCAAGGATTCCTCCGGATAATACAAATTCATTGCCTCTTTTCGATAGCCAATCTTTATCTGCCATTCTTTTACTGTATCAATAATATGCTGCTCTAACTCTGCACTGTTTCGTTTCACTTTCCACTTCTCCTTCTGATCCAAGTATGTATGCGTCTGCTTTTATATAATACAAAAAAAGCTTGTATAAAACAAGCTTTTTCTCTGCCGCAGACCGGGATCGAACCGGTACGGGTATCACTACCCACGGGATTTTAAGTTTTCAGCCAACTGTCCAGTATATTTTTTTCTGTCCAGGAAATCCCTTTAAATCCAGCATTTTTTCCATTGCTTACGATTATATGCTGCAGAATATTCTAGGCGTTGCTGTCACGGTTGCTGTCAAAATACCGTCTCTCTTTTATCCGTATGCTATACCGCACATCAGAATAAAGTCTCTTTTGACATACTACTTTCCATACATAATCCCTTTTTTATTTTAGCATTTTTTCCAAGTCAAACCTGGAAAATGGAAAGGCCCTATTTTTTTCCGGAATTGTCTTTCCTTATCCTTGATAATTCTGTTCCTTTTATATAGTATAGCATCATTCATAAATTTTTCCTATCTCAAAATAAATAAAAATGTCTATTTTTCTTATTTATCCGTTGCAGAGCCTTTCGCCCTGCAACGGATTTATTGGCAGATGTTCCCACCTGTTCTATTTAGCATCTGCATATCCATCCTCTCCTACTGATGGCACCATCTCAATCCGGGCTTTTTCCCTGCTGTACCGGTAAATATGAAGTGTCAGGATATCTTCTTCCGGGGTATTACTTTCAACCGTTGCCTTCAGCACTTCTGCCAAATCTTTAGCTTCTACCATCCGGGTACTGTGTAGCATAGCTTCGTGTAAGCTGGTAAAGACGATATAGAAATCCCCTCCCATCAGGTCACTCAGACGTTTTGCAGCCTCTGGTTCAAATACTGCTACAGCCCCGTTAGTCTTGCCGTCCACACTTACGCAGATTCCGATTCTCTTCTGGCCTTCCCCTATTTCCAATGACGGATCCATCAGGTCATCCCCTTCGTAGTCAGGATGAAAGAACAATTTATCTAAGTAAATCACTCTGGCAGGCCGTATCTTCCCGGTATTTTTCCTTGCCTCTTCAAAGACCAGTTCTTCCTCTTTTCCCCATTTTTTAACTGTTTCTGACAGGATGTAGCCGCTTACCATACAGCCCTTAGCTTCTGCAAGCCTGTGGCATACTGCCAGTGCAATATCCCCGTTCTTTTGGTATACTGCCCCTTCCAGTTTCTTTTTATTTCTTTCGTAATTAAGTGGTTTCAGGAACAGGTCACCCTTTACTTTTTCATAATCATTCAGCGCTTCCATTTTTTCTTTCACATTCATTTTCCCATATGGGCAGATCCCGTCCATGATCTCTTTCAGAATCTGATTCATGGAACGGCCGGACTGATATTCCCTGTACGCTTCTCCCGGCAGGATACGGCCCACAAATTTGTCTTTATCATCCCCGCACAGGACGACCATGATGGAATCTTCCGCCAGCCTGTCATCTGCTTCCCGGAAAAACACGTTATCGATCCCGGTCATATTTTTTACTTTTTCTACGATCTTATCTAC
>JAQXVT010000057.1 GCA_029225065.1 Lachnospiraceae bacterium
ATAGGACAGAGGTGGAAGTGTGGTAACACATGGAGCTGACTGTTACTAATCGGTCGCAAGCTTATCCAAACGCGGAGGAAACGGAGTTTTCAAGATATCCGGTTTCGAAGCAGGGTTAGGGTTAAATAAATCGGAGAACAAAAGATATAGACTGTATGTGGTTTTGAGGGTACATAAAGTACCTGATTTACATAAGAAGACAGGTACGAAAGAGTTTGGAAAGTACATAAGAAGAGTTGAGGCATTGGAGAGATCCAGTGCCTTTTTTGTACTTAGTATGTATAGGCAACATTTTTAGTTGAGATTAAAAACGTTTTCCTGTATACTATCCCGTAGACAGCAACTACAGGAAGGTAAAAGGGAAAAGTTATGAACACAAAGAGGATTTTGCTTCTGGGTGCGGGAAATGCGCAGATTGATGCGATAGAATACTGCAAGCGACGCGGCTGGGAAGTGATTGGATGCAGTTATACTTCTGAGGATAAAGGAATTTCATTGTTGGATCATTTTGAACAGGTGGATATCAAGGACGTGGATGGAGTAAAGCGTGTGGCGGAACAATATCAGGTAAATGCGGTGTATTCGATTGGCTCTGATCTGGCGATGCCGACGGCAATGAAAGTGAGTGAACTGCTTTCATTGCCTCATTTTGTTTCATCAAAAACGGCACAGATTTGTCACGCGAAACATTTACTGCGGGAGACGCTGGGAAGGAATTTTGTCGGAAATGAAGAATATCTGGTGTGTGGTACACTGGAAGAAGCGCTTCAGTTTCAGCGGTATCCGGGCATGATGAAGCCGGTGGATTCCCAGGGACAAAGAGGGTGCTTCCGTGTGGATTGTGCAGAGGATATTCGAATGCATTTTGCGGATTCTCTGGAGTATTCAAAAGAGGGAAAAATTATTCTGGAGCCTTATGTGGAGGGAGCCGAAATTTCGGTTAATGCCTATTTTCAAAATGGTGCGCTTCGTTTTGCTCTGGTCTCAGATCGGATTACATTTTCTGAATTTCCAGGGGGAATTATAAAAGAGCATCGTCTTCCGTCAATTCTCGCCGGGACGGAAGCAGAAAAGGAGGCAGTGGATCTGGTGAAGCGGATAGCCAGGAGACTGGAACTGCACGATGGTCCGTGTTATTGTCAGATGAAGCTGGATGAAAATCAACATCCGATTATACTTGAAGTGGCACCGCGGCTGGATGGCTGCCATATGTGGAATCTGATCAGACATTACTGCGGTGTGGATTTGCTGGACGCGTGTTTTTCACATTTGATGGAACAAAAGGAAGTACTGACCGCTCCGGTAGATTTTCCGAAGGAGGAGTATCGCCTGAAATTTCTCTGCAGGGAAAGCGGGGCGCTGTTTGACAGAGACGCTTATGACTGTACGGGTGCGGAATACGTTTTCTGGTATTATGAGAGCGGAGAACGGGTGAAAAAACTGAACGGATATATGGAAAAGGGGGGGATATCTGATTCGGAAAATGGAAGCAGAAAAATAGGTCGGGGCGGAAGAAAGGGTTAAATGTACATAAAATGTGTAAATTAAAACGGATTTATCAGGCACTGTTTGCGTTGATTTTTTCTATTGTAATGATTCAGGTTTTGCGGGTCATGGTACAGAAGTCACCGGGCGGAGCGGTATTGTTTGCAGTGGGGCTGCTGCTTGTGTTTCTGGTGCTGCCTGGGCAGCTGTGCAGGCTGTCATTTGATTATCGGAGAGTATGGATTTTTCTGCAGATTCTCTCAATTGTTGTGATGGCGTTTGAGATGCAGAAAGTGGAACTGCAGCTTTCCTGGGACTGGGGCGCGGTTATTCAGAATGCGTATTTATTAGCTGCTGGAAAAATGGATGAAGTGAATTTTCGGTATTTTGCGGTGTATCCGAATAATCAGTTCTGGCTGGCCTGCATGACTGAATTTTTTAAGCTGGTGCTGCGGATCTGGCCGGCATTCGAACTGCATGAATGTAAAGTGGCATCGATGGTACTTGGTGGTATTTTAACACAGGGAACGCTGCTTTTGATTTATCAGAGTGCACGGCTGATTATGACCGAAAAGCGTGCATTCTGGACAGGAGCACTGGCTGTTTTGTTTCTTCCGTTTTACTATTATGCGCAGATTGCATATACGGATATTCCGGGAATGTTCGGTCTGGCGCTGATGCTGTATCTGTATGTGCGTATGAAAAAAACGGAGCATCACAGAGCACTTTACCTTGTATTATTTGGATGCGTGGGCGGAATTACTTATAAAGTGAAAGTGACAACGGTGATTTTTGTGATTGCCCTTTTCATTGAGGAATTTTTAAGTAAGAAGGGGACCAAGGAGAAGTGGAAAAACTTTGCAGTCTGCCTGCTTCTGACGGCACTGCCGCTGCTTGGAACGGTGAAGGGACTCGATTTTATGCTGAGCGATACGCTTGCAATCAGCGAAAAAATGAGCAATGAGCTGGAATTTCCGATCACGCACTGGGTTATGATGGGACTTGCACCGGGAAGCGGTGGGTACAATAAGACGGATGTAGAATATACGCATGAACAGCCGGATTACGAGGCGAAAAAGGCTGCAAATATCGAAAAAATTCAGAAGCGGATTCAGGAATATGGAGCAGCAGGGCTTTTGAACCATATTTTTGGAGAAAAGCTGCGATATGGATGGTGTAAAAGTATCCTGTCCGGAAATTATTATGGAACAAAAAATCCGATGCGAAAGACGAGAACATGGCAGCTTCTCAACGTGAAAGGAAAATGGCACTGGATGGTACAGCTGTATTCGTGGCCGTATTATGCGATGATCATACTCGGCCTGGTACTGTCTGGATTTTCTGCTTTTTGGAAAAAAACGGAGGAAAGTTCCGTATTTTCGATCGGAAGGCTGACGCTTCTTGGAATTTTCCTGTTTTTATCGCTCTGGGAATGCAACAGCCGGTATCTCGTCTGCTTTCTTCCGGTTATGATACTGGTCTCGGCGGACGGATTGATGGAAGGATGGAAACTTCTGGAGAAACGACTGGGAAAAAGACAGAAAGGTAAGGCCGCGCAAGTATCTGCTGGAGAATAGAAATCTTTCAAAACATGGCATAGAGTGTTTGAGCGCCCGGAGAGCATGCTGCTTTCCGGGCGCTTTCTGTCCAATTCTACGGTTTTCTTTCTTCAATTCCCACCAAATTCGTCGGAATTATGGCTTGCCATAATGAGAAAAAAGAACTATAATCAAATCGCAGTAAATTAGTGGGAATTAGACTGCATCAGAAATTCATGGACCGGGCATTCGATAACAGGAGTAGATCTGGAAAATAGGACTGATTTACGAAAAGAGATAGAGCCGGTCTGAAAATGGAGGTAGAAAGATGGCAGCTTCATTATTAAAGATTAATCAGTTGCACGTAAACGTGGAGGAGAAAGAGATTCTTCACGGTGTTGATCTGGAGATAAATAAAGGCGAGACACACGTTCTAATGGGGCCGAACGGAGCGGGAAAATCAACGCTCGGTTACGCGCTGATGGGAAATCCGCGCTACGAGGTCACAGACGGGGCGATCTATTTTAATGGAAAAGAAATTACGCAGGAGACTCCGGCGGAGCGCGCGAAGGAGGGCATCTTCCTTTCGTTCCAGAATCCGATCGAGGTACCGGGCATCACGCTTGGTAATTTTATCCGCACGGCGCTGGAGCAGCGGACCGGCAAGCGGATTCGTCTGTGGGAGTTCAAAAAAGAGCTGAAAAAGGCGATGGAGGTTCTGCAGATGGATGAGTCCTACGCGGAGCGTGACCTGAACGTCGGATTTTCCGGCGGCGAGAAAAAGAAGGCGGAGATTCTGCAGCTTCTGATGCTGCGTCCGTCGCTTGCGATTCTCGATGAGACGGATTCCGGTCTGGATGTCGATGCGGTGCGCACGGTATCGCGCGGCGTGGAGGAGTATCAGAAGGACAAGAAAGGCGCGCTGCTGATTATCACACACAGCACACGGATTCTTGAGGCGCTGAAGGTAGATCAGACACATGTTCTGGCGGATGGCCGGATGGTGGCTTCCGGAGACAGCTCACTCGTAGATGAGATCAACGAAAACGGTTTCGAAAAGTATACCGAGCAGTAAGGAGGCGGCAAAGTTGAAGGAAAAAACATACGTGGAAGATATTGACCGAAGCATGTATGATTTCCGCAACGAGGAGAAGGATGCTTACCGCGTAAAAGAGGGACTGACTCCGGCGATCGTCGAGCAGATTTCGCGCGAAAAGCATGACCCGGTGTGGATGCAGAACTTCCGGCTTCAGTCGCTGCAGATATACAATGAGATGGAAATGCCGGACTGGGGACCTTCGATTGAAGGATTAAATATGGAAAATATCGTGACGTACGTCCGTCCAAACACGCATATGAGCGCAAAATGGTCGGATGTGCCGGAGGATATCAAGGATACGTTTGAAAAGCTGGGTATTCCGCAGGCGGAACGGAAATCGCTGGCCGGTGTCGGCGCGCAGTACGATTCCGAGCTGGTTTATCACAATGTGCGTGCCGAGGTAGCAGCGCAGGGTGTGGTATACACGGACATGGAGAGTGCGCTGACCGGAAAATATGAGGACATGGTGCGCAGGCATTTCATGAAGCTGGTGCCGCCGCGCGACCACAAGTTTGCAGCGCTGCACGGGGCAGTCTGGTCAGGTGGTTCCTTCGTTTACGTGCCGCCTGGCGTATCGGTGGAGATTCCGCTGCAGTCGTATTTCCGGTTGAATGCACCGGGAGCAGGTCAGTTTGAGCACACACTGATTATCGTGGACGAGGGCGCATACCTTCATTTCATCGAGGGGTGCTCTGCACCGAAATACAACGTGGCAAACCTGCATGCAGGCTGCGTGGAGCTGTATGTCGGAAAAAATGCGACGCTGCGCTATTCGACGATCGAGAACTGGTCCAAAAATATGTACAACTTAAATACGAAGCGTGCAAAAGTCGCCGAGGGCGGAAAGATTGAGTGGGTATCCGGCTCGTTCGGTTCGCACGTATCCTACCTTTACCCGATGAGCCTCTTAAACGGAGAGGGTGCACGGGCAGAGTTTACCGGCATCACGTTTGCCGGAAAGGGACAGAACCTCGATACAGGAGCGAAGATCGTGCACAACGCGCCGAATACTTCTTCCTATATGAATACGAGATCAATCTCAAAGGATGGCGGAATCAGCACGTTCCGCAGCGCGGTGGTTGTAAATCCGAAGGCAAAGGGAAGCAAATCAGCCGTATCGTGTCAGTCCTTGATGCTGGATGACATCTCAAGGTCCGATACGATCCCGGCTATGGACATCCGCACAAATGACGCGGACGTCGGACACGAGGCAAAGATCGGAAGAATCAGCGACGAGGCGGTATTCTATCTGATGTCGCGCGGCATTTCCGAGGAGGAGGCAAGAGCGCTGATCGTCAGCGGTTTTGCAGACAATGTTTCGAAGGAGCTTCCGCTTGAGTACGCAGTGGAGATGAACAATCTGATCCGACTGGAGATGAAGGGAAGCATTGGTTGAGACGCAGAAATCTGCAGGAGTGAGTGAATTCGCGTATGGAGAACTATGAGTGATTTGCGTGGAGGAGAGCATTCGGCAGAACATACTGCAGAAAGGAACGATATGAATCAGGAGTATGAATTAAACATAAATCCGCTGCCGGCGAAAACATGGAACTGGCTTCATATGAATGGAACCAGTGTGAAATCCCCGGCGCTTTTGGAAAACGGCACGGTGGAGCAGACTGTACCGTCATCCGTGGAATATAAGGCTGCATCAGAGAACAAAGCGGATGCGGCATTTTCAGAAATACAGACCGGCATGGGAACTGAGATGGATGGTTTCCTGAAAAGCGGAGATGTGGAGCTTCGCTTTTATACAACAAAATCACAGACCTCAGAAAAGCAGCCGCTTGTCTTGAATTTTACGTATGGAACAGGTCGGCAGATGGCAAACCGCCTCGCGTTCCACCTGCTTCCGGGAAGCGAACTGACGGTTCTGATGGATCTTTCAGCAGAGGCAGAAAGCTGCGGCACGGCGGCACTTCAGACAAAGGTGTATGCGGAGGAAGGTGCGGTGCTTCATCTGGTGCAGGTGCAGCGCCTTGGAAAAGGCTTTACTTTTTACAATGACATCGGTGCAAAGTGTGAAAAGAATGCGCGGGTGGAGACGATTCAGTTGGTGCTTGGCGGAAAGAATACGTATCTTGGAAGCCGCAGCGCGCTGGAGGGTGAGAGCAGCGTGCTGTCTTCCGATGTCGGTTATCTTGTTGGGGCAGATGAACGGCTCGATATGAATTTTGTGGCGTATCACACCGGCAAAAAGACAGAGAGCCGCATGGATGCTTCCGGCGTCCTGCGTGAAAATGGATTCAAGCTGTTCCGCGGTACGATCGATTTCCGCAAGGGCTGCGCAGGTGCGGTCGGTAATGAAAAAGAGGATGTGCTGCTGCTCGACGACGCGGTGGTAAACCAGACGATTCCGCTGATCCTCTGCGAGGAGGAAGATGTCGAAGGAAATCATGGCGCCACGATTGGAAAGCTGGATGAAGAGCTGCTGTTTTACCTGGAATCCCGCGGAATGTCGGAGGAGGCCGTCTACGAGATGATGGCACGGGCACGCATCGATGCGATCGCCGGAAAGATTCCGGACGCAGGAGTGCGGGAGAAGGTGCGCGCGTATCTTGGGGATACACAGGATGAAGAAAAATAAGCAGTGAATGATTTGCAGAGATCGGAAGTGGTAGGAGAATACACTCCCGATAGTCTGCAAAACAACTGAGCAGTAAAGAAGTGCCGCGCTCTGAAAGAAAATCAAAAGTGATTGCATGCCAGATGGCGGCGTAAAAAGAAAGGACAACGCGATGAGCACGAATTTTGACGTGAACAGAATCCGGGAGGATTTTCCGATTTTAAAAAATCATCCGGACCTTATTTATCTGGACAATTCGGCAACCTCCCAGAAACCGTCGCAGGTGATCCGGGCGGTGACGGAGTTTTATGAAAAGAGTAATGCAAATCCGCTGCGCGGGCTGTATGACCTTGCGCAGACGGCAACCGAAGAATACGAGCAGGCAAGAGAAAAGGTGCAGAAGTTCATCCATGCGGCAAGAGCAGACGAAATCATTTTTACGAGAAATGCAACGGAAAGCCTGAATCTTGCCGCGTACAGCTTCGGTGATCTGGTGCTTCATGAAGGCGATGAGGTTCTGGTGAGCATCGCGGAGCACCACAGCAACCTGCTTCCGTGGCAGGCGGCGGCTGCCCGCCACGGCGCAGTGCTGCGCTATCTGGAATGCGATGAGAAGGGTAAGATTACGGAGGAAGCATTTCGGGCGGCACTGACAGAGCGGACGAAGCTGGTGGCAATCACACAGGTTTCAAACGTGCTCGGCAGAAAGAATGATGTCAAAACGTTTGCGAAGGTCTGTCACGAAAAGGGCATTGCGATCGTGGTGGACGGTGCTCAGAG
>JAQXVT010000058.1 GCA_029225065.1 Lachnospiraceae bacterium
ATTCTATTTTTACTATTTTATCTTTGTTTCTTATCCGTCTGCCTTTTCAACTCTTCTCTGCCCCATTTCACTATTGCTAATATCACAATCTCACAGTAAAATATAATAATCGAAAACGATCCTGCACCATGTTATTCATCAAAAATTTCCGGTTTGCACAGATTTACCGGGAATAAACAGAAGGAGACCAGCATGAAGGAAAACCGGAGAGACTATGAAGAAAAGTCTGTAAATAATAATCTTCTATGATAATGATCGAGCTGGAAGCGCTAAATTGGAGCTTCCAGCTCTTGCTATATATATACAACATGATTTCGGGCATGTCAAGAGCAGACGTCAAAACGTCCTTCTCATCATGCATATAGATTCTGTTATTCTGGGAGTCGTCCCTCATACATAATGCTGAGTTCGCCGTAGACCTGTCCCCAGTTCCGAATGCTCATAGTCCATTTTTTAGTGGCTTCGAAAGTTGCCAGATACAGGGCTTTCAGGAGCGCTGTATCACTTGGAAATACGCTTCTCTGACGGTTGAGGTTACGGTAGGTAGAATTCAGACTTTCGATAGCATTTGTCGTGTAAATAACCTTTCTGACATCCGGTGAGAACTTAAAAATCGGTGTTATTGCATCCCAGTTATCATACCAGCGTTTCATGGAATTTGGGTATTTTGCGGTCCATTTTTCAGTAACTCGATCCAGAGCCAGTCTAGCCTTCTCTTCATCGGAAGCATGGTAAATCGTTTTTAGGTCAGAAGCGAACGCTTTTCTGTCCTTATCCGGAACATATTTTAGCGTGTTTCTTACCTGATGTACAATACATCTCTGATAAAATGCGTCTCCCTCCCGTACGTATCCATGAAGTACTTCTGCACGTCTTTGCTTAGAACAATGATCTCGTCCGCATATTTCACAGCATTCTTTTCGCCGCCACGAATGAACTTGGATGCAACGCTTCCGCGCCACTTCTCGCGATCCCAGTCCAAACCGGCCGATGTCAAGTCTTGGGCAACATTTTTCACAAATAAATTTGAAAAAAAGCAAAAAAATAAGCCCTACAAGGCTTTCAGCCTTGTAGGGCTTAACAGTTTACTCTATATGTTTTTTCTTAGACCGCCTGCAGAGAGGTATTTTCCATCACTTTCTTGAATTCCTCTACTGTCATTCCAGCATCTTCCGCTGCTTCTTCAATTGTCACACGGCCTTCTTGCAGTTTTTCAACAAATAAAACTTTTAAAGAACAACTCAAGCCGCAAAAAAAGCCTTTAGTTATCGTAGTTTTTCTCAGTTGACCATATTATATCACACTCACCAATGTAATATCATGGGCAACTTCGCCTTTTTGAAATTCAATCCATGCTGTTCAGTTTATCCACGAACTGCTGCACGGCAGATACGATCTTACGGATCCTCTGCCGAGAACCCCAGCGCACCGGCGATAGGCGCACAGTACTTGAACGTCTCGCCCATCATGGAGACATTGGTGTTCGCATTGGAAGAAGCAGCGGCAGTCACCGGCAGAAACTTCTTGCCGACATTCTCCACAGAAGATCCGATGTTCTGGAGCTTTTCTCCAGCTTCATCGATCTTGGCAAGAGTCGCATTCTGGATGCCATTTGCGTAACCCCCTCCTTTTGGGCATAAGAAAAGCCCTACTTTCTTTGACATAAGTAGGGCAAAATTAAACTATAAAATTCTTAACTTGAAATTTCTATGGTGATTTTGCTTGAGCAATTTCACAAAAAGTCGTTTTTCTGAAATTTCTATGCTAAAATAGCCTCAGAAATTTCAATTTCCGTTTTTCGGAGGAAAGGAAACAATCATGATAAACCGAGCTGGTACACTCGTGAGTAATCTGTCAGGCGAAATGGCTTATGAATCTTTTCGACCGACTCTGCTTCCACCGAATCCTCCTATTGAGGTGTCTGGTGAGCTTTTCACGAAACTTATGCACTCTTCTCAGGAAGCACCTGATAGGTCACGATCACATCTGCAGCATACACAGGAGTCTTGTCAGAGGCTTCGCCCCAGCGGAGTGTTTTCCATCATTTTCTTAAACTGCTCCACTGTCATTTTTGCCTTTTCAGCAGCGCGCTCTATTTTTAAATCACCATCTCGGACAAGCTGCACCAACATCCGCATCTCACCAATGCTAATGCCTTCGGCCTTCACGCCTTGACTAAGGTTGCACATAACAAACACCTCTCTTTCCAGTTCTTCGTTCATTGCAACGCCAAATTCTTCTTCAAGAATTTTCTTTTTCTCTGTGGTTGCTCTGGTCGAATGGAATAACGAACCAGAGTGTTTTGGAACTCCTTGGTTGGGTGTGTACAAACCCAGATGCAGATTCCTCATCCCAAAAGCCAGTCGATGACATTCATAACTTTTATGCCGTCGTAATTTCCGAGCGAAAAACGATCCAGTGTCAGGACAATCTTTTCATAATTATCCTGAATGCTCCGCAGCGGTCTCATCTCTCTCGCAAAGGTTTCTTCCGCCGTCATATCAGCGGTCACCTGATAATAGGTAAGCACGCCTTCCTTCTGTGTCACAAAGTCAACTTCAGTAGAACCATATTTTCCGATATTGACTTTGCCGCCCCTTCGTGAAAGTTCAAGATACACAATGTTCTCAATGGTAAATCCAAGATCGTATCGCTTTCTTGGAAGAATGTGGTTTCTGATTCCCATATCTACCATGTAAAACTTATTGTTGACCTTTAAGAGCTGCTTTCCTACAATGTCAAATCGCACCACAGGATAAAAAACAAAAGACTCTGTCAGGGCTTCAACATAATCGCTGACTGTGTTTTGGGATACTTTTCTGCCAGCTGAGATCAGATAATCGGTTATACTTTTCATAGACACCGGGCTGCCGATAACGCTTGCCAGATATCTGGCAATTGTCTTCAGTAACGCAATGTCTGTGATTTTTCGTTTTCCACTCTCTTTTTCTCTTCTTGTCTGTCGCTGCTCAATATCTTTTACAATGACGGTGTTGTAGATTCCTTCCAAATACTGATCTATTTTTTCATCCGTACGGTTCATTACTGCCACATACGGAATTCCGCCAGTTTTCATAAACTCTGCAAAAGCTTCCTCTTTTGCCATACCTGTCACCGCCATATACTCGCGGAAAGAAAGCGGCAGCATCTTGATCTCTGTGTACCTTCCTGACAAAAGCGTTGCAAGCTCACTTGACAGCATATATGCATTGGAGCCTGTGATATAAACATCCACATGATCTCTTATATAAAGGCTGTCAACCACTTTCTCGAATGAAGGAACTTCCTGAACCTCGTCCAAAAAGATGTATGTCATCTTATCAACACACAAACGTTCTTTGAGGTAGTTGTACAGCTTCATATAATCTTTCAAGGGTTCGTAATCCAGATTTTCAAAATTGATAGAAATAATCTGTTCTGGTGTGACTCCATTCGCCAAGAGTCTCTGCTGATACTGTTCCAGAAGTACAGATTTTCCACAGCGACGGATTCCGGTCACGACTTTGATCTGCCGCTCATCTTTCCATGCCCAAAGCTGGTCAAGATATTCTTTTCGTTCAACCATATCTGCATCCCTCCTTTTTTCTCAGTATAGCATATTATACGCAGAATATCAAATTATTTTCCTGTTTCGGAAACTTTTATTTTATAAGACTCAATATTTTCTAATTATGGAAATTGTCAGATACGAGGCATGAAAAAGTGTTTAACTCCAACTCCACCAAAGCAGATCTATTCGCATGGGTAGAAACGCTCAATCTATAACCTTCCCATTCCTATGGAATGAAACACCCTCATAGCAGAGAAGATTTACGAATCCTCTCAACTATGAGGGCGTTGTTTTTTATTCATGCAGTTCCAACGGCAAACCATCTGGATCAAAGAAAAATGTCATCTTCTTTTGGGTGTAGCTGTCCAATCGAATCGGTTCACATCCTATCCCCATCTGTTCCAGTTCTGCTACAGTGGCTTCCACATCCTCCACCCGGAATGCTAGATGCCGCAGTCCGCAGGCTTCCGGTCGATTCACGCGCTTAGGCGGGTCCGGCTCTGCGAAGATCTCCAGTTCAATCGCATCAGCACCCTCACCAACACGCAAATCCAGTTTCCAGTCATTCCGTTCTTTATGGAAGTTTTCTCGTACAATCGCAAATCCCAGCTTATTCACATAGAAGTCTTTCGATTTCTCATAATCTGAAACGATGATTGCCACATGATGAATCGCTGCTAATTTCATATTCTAGGTTTCACCTCTCCTTATATGTACCATACTTGCCGAATCGTTGCTGCCACCAGTTCCAAAAACACAGCCACGCTGCCAACCACCTGCGGAATCATAAAAATCGCAAACCCTCCGATCAGCATTTGAAGCGCTTCCATCCCCTGCGACTGCTTCATCAGGAACGAAAGCACTGCCGTTGCGAACAGCACACTGCCCAGCAGATAGAATATCCATGCTGAACAACAATAAAGGAACATCACGAACCATTTCAGCAGCCATACTACTACGAGTAGCGGCAGGTTCAACAAGGTCAATATCAGTTTTGCCAGCTTTCGGGTTATACTCATTTCGTCCTCCTTCCGGTTGGTCTGTTGCCCATATTATATCACACTCACCAATGTAATAGCATGGGCAACTTCGCCTTTTTTGATATTTAATCTGTGTGTAATGCTCTTACAGCATCCTGTATACTCTGCTCATATTTGAACTGTACAACGATTCGCCCACCCTCATGCACATAAACATTTTCGATGAAGGCCGATACCATACTTGCCGTAAGTCTCGTGCCGTGCAGGAAATTTTCTGCCTGTTCTGCCGCTGCGCGTACTGTTCCTGGAACAACGCTCTGGGCAGCTTCTTCCGCCTTGGATTGTTCAATTTTATCCTGCACCTCCGCAATCTTCCTATCATATTCTTGTTTTTTGTTCTTATAGTTATCCAGAGAGAGCGTTCCGGCTGCGTATTCCTCATACATCCGCATCTTCTCGCCTTTCAGATTTTTCAGTTCCTGCTCCATCGATGTTTTTCGACGGCTTGCCTTTCTACTGGCTTCTTTCAAGCTCTGTTCTTCCTTTTTAATATCACCATAGAGAGAGCCTAATAAAGAAAGTTCTTTTTTCAATACCTGAAATACTGCATTTTCAATATCATTGGCCTGAAATATCTCCGATGAACATTTGGTCTGCCCGATAAGTTCCTGTCCCTCTCTGCACCAGAATATGGGAGAAGTCTGTTTGTAGTCGTATCCCATAGCTCGTCTGCAATTACCGCACCGAACTTTTCCCTTGAGTGGAAAATCCACGCTGCCCATCACTACTTTATTGCGGTTGTTTATGACAAGCTGCGCTTTCTCAAATTCTTCCCGGCTGACGATGGCTTCATGGGTTCCCTCCGTAATGTACTGCTGCCCTTTCGGAACAGTACGAGAGATAGGCTTACCGGAAATCAACCTTTGGCTTTTTCCCAGGACCATCGCACCGGTATACACATACGCTGTGAGAATTTTCCAGACACGAGTGCTATCCCAAAGTATCACAGGCGCAATCGTGTAAGTTGTCTCTTTTCCATACGCCTTATGCTCCCGGTTATAAACACTCGGCACCGGAGCATTTTCATCATTCAGCGTCATCGCTATTTCTCGCGTCCCCAGTCCCAGAATCGCAAGGTCAAAAATACGACGGACAATTTTAGCCGCTGGTGGGTCAATGATATAGGATCCTTTTTTATTCGGGTCAAACTGATAACCAAACGGTGCAGAAGATGCTGTAGAAATCCCCTTACGCCACTTCACTCGATTGGCTGTCCGAAGTTTCTTTCCTGCATCCCGGCAGTACATGGTGTTTACCAGATTGCTTACAACCAAATCCATCCCCAGTGTCGCACCATTATAATTGTTGCTGTCATAGTTGTCATTGACGGAGATGAGCCGGACACCCAGCAGTGGAAAAATCTGCTCCATGTATTCGCCCACACCAATGTAATCACGTCCAAAACGAGAAAGGTCCTTTACGATAATGGTATCAATCTCGCCACTGCGCACACCATCCATCATCTTCTGAAAGCCCGGTCTGTCGAAATTGCTGCCTGTGTAACCATCATCCACAAAATCCATCACCGGCAGATTTTGCAGACTTTCTTTGTGGGAAATATACCGCTGGATCAGTTCTTTCTGGTTTTCGATGCTGTTGCTCTTGTCTTTTCCATCCTTACCCAAATCACCGTCCGCCCTTGAAATGCGCTGATACGTTGCAATCACTTTCCCGCACTCTCCTTTCCGAAGTCTGCTAACACATCTTGAAATCCAAATACAATGCGAATCCGCTTATCTGCACTCACTTCGATTCTCTGCACGAGGGATTTTACCAGCTGAGCATCAAATCCAAAGTCATCCAGATGCGCTTCCAGGTTGGAAGTCATATTCAGATATTCTCTGATCTGTTGTTCTACTTCCATCTTTTTTGCTTCTGCTCTCTGCAGTGCTGTCCGCAGGCTATCATACTGTCTGGAATACTCTTCCCGGATCTGTTGATATTCTTCGGAATCCACCGCGCCTGCCACATAATCCGCATAAAGCTGTTCTCTTTTCTTCGCCATCTGCCCAACCTTATCCGTCAGGCTCATTACCTCACTCTTTGCACGGTAGACAGGATTCTGCATATCTTCGATTTTTCGCAGTTCTTCCAGAATTTTGCGCTTATCACTGAGCCGAACGATGAAAAGATGCAGCTGATCCATTACCAGAGCTTTCAGAAGTTTTTCCGTAATCTGATGTCCGATGCACTTATCATCCGCCTGCCTTGCTCTGCAAATATAGTAGCAAACCTTTTTACTTTCTTCTGCTCCATGCGGAAGCCTATCAAAATCCATCGGTCTGCCACAGTCTGCACAGAATACCATTCCGGCAAGGTCATTCTGATACTCCGTGCGAATCTGTTCTGTTTCTGCTCTTACTGTTTTGAATACTTTCTGATTCTTCGTCAGAATATCCTGCACCTTTTCAAAATCATCCCTTGCAATGATGGCCGGATGTGTATTTCTTGTCACATACCACTGTTCTTTCGATAAGTCACGTTTGTCCTGCCCTGCAAAAAACTTCTGTGTGCTTTTATTGTTGATGGTATCTCCCACATAGGTTTGGTTGGCCAGCATATGCCGTACCGAGGTTTCGCCCCATTTTTTATAAGTAACAACATCCTTTCCCTCAACAATTTTCCGATGCCACTCTCGTGGGGTAGGAACCTGCAGTAAGGTCATCCGTTTGGCGATTTCATAAATCGCTACGCCCATCAGTGCCCACTGGAAAATCAACTGTACATAAAAAGCCGTTTCCGGGTCAATCTCATTTCGTTTTGTCACAGGATTCCGAATATATCCAAACGGAGCATCACTTCCGACTGCATAGCCGGCTTCTTTTTTACGCTGCAAGGAACTCCACACCTTTTTGGAAATGTCTTTCGCATACATGGTGTTGACCATATTCCGAATCGGAAGAGCCATGCTTTCCATATCCTCTTTGCGCGTACTATCAAAATTATCGTTGACAGCAATCAATCGAACACCAAGAAACGGAAATACAGTTTCAATATAGTACCCCGCTTCCAGATAGTTGCGACCAAAGCGCGAGAGGTCTTTTACAACGATACACTTGATCTTCTTCTGCCGCACATCGTTCATCAAACGGGTAAAGGCCGGGCGCTTAAAATTTGTTCCTGTAAAGCCATTGTCAAAATAAGTATCCACATAATTCAGTTCACTGCTGCGGTTAATAAAATCCTGCACCAGTGCAATCTGCGTTTCCATGCTTTCGTTATCTTCGTCATCTTCCACCGAAAGCCGTCCATAGATTGCGGTTGGTATTTTTCCTTCATCCAATTCCGGGAACTGCACTGAAATCACTGCCTGTTCCGGTTGGGGCAAATTCTTTCTACTCTTTCGTGCCATCGTCTGTACCCTCCAATTCTATCCGTTCAAGCATCTGCTTCCATTCCTGTGTTTTCATCGTTAAGCTGATTTCTGCCTGCCTATCGCCCAAAAATGTAACCACGACCTGTTCAATGTACTTTTTCACAAAATTACGATCCAGTGCCTCTGGGGTCTTATATTGTTTCATCTGCTGAATCCACGGATTTCGCAAACTCAATGCCCGTTCCCATACCATCGTATTTTCCATAATCGACGTAAGCTGTTCATTCAGCTTTCGATGGGCTTCTTCATAGTCCAGAACTTCAACATGATACTGTTCTTCCGTGATTTCATCGGCCATATAGCTTTCATATAACGGTACACGGCGAAACTGTTCCATATTAAGTTCAGCCAGAATGGTCTTCATCTGCATCGAACTTTCAGCTCTTACTGCTTCAGTTGCTTTTCTGCCATTCCCCTGTTGAATTGCGGAATACATCTTTTCTTCTTCCTGATGTTCTCCCTCCATAGCATCTATCACCTTTTTATATACAGACGCTGCCGGAACTTTCAATTCCTTTCCATTCTCCTTGTGAGCGCGGCAGTAGCGGCAATAGAATAGTTCTTCTCCCGTTTTCTTATCCTTATGCCAACAAAGTGCGCGTCCACAGGTACAAATGATACGCTTTGCCAGCGGATTCGATTTTTTGTATTTTTTCCGAGTAGATATTCTGTTCTCGCCCTGCCGCATATTGCAAGGAAGCGCATAAAACTGTCCTTTTGCTATGTACGGCTCATGGCAGTTCTCTGCAATAATCTGGCGGCTTCCATTTGACGCCGCACCCGTGTATGTTGGATTTCTGAACAATCCCCTCAGATTATCCGATGTCCACAGATCAGGTTCTCCCTCATATGGTTTTCCCTGAATTCTTTTTTTGTGCTTCATTGGCGGTTCGACATTCTGTTCGTTCAACCATTTTGCAATATCGCCCATCTTCTGTCCCGATACATATCTGGAAAAAGCTTCGCTCAGATACGGCGCAACCTCTTCATCCTTTACCATGTTGCTTTCACCATTCCTGCGGATATAACCAAACGGAACAGAATTGGTCAGTCGGAATCCTGCGCCCTGCTTTTTCCTCCATGCAAACATGATTTCCGCGTGCATCTCGCAGCGTTTTTCCTCAAAATAGTCCTCAACCTCTTTTCGGCTGGCAGTTCTGGTGTCCAGTCCTTCTTCCAGCACGATCAGGTTAACACCTGTCTCATAAAGAGTTTCCTTGATTGCCTGACGCGCCGCTGGGAAGTCAGGACCACAGTAGTACATAGATGCTACAATGATGCAGTCAAATTTTCGCTCCACTCCATCATCAATCATTTTGTCAAATGCTGCACCTGCGTTTTCAGCATTCTTGCGATCAGAATACCTTTTCTGTAAATTTAACTCTTTATGTCCAGCCAGGTATTCTGCAATGCGCTGATTCTGGTCGGCAATCGTCAGTTCACCTTTATGGTTTTTCCAAGGTATCGTCCGGGTATAGCTTACGCATTTCATACTGCACCCTCCTCCGTTTCTGTTGTCAGAACACTGTTGCAATATTCCAGTACATTGCGGATTTCCTGGTCGAAGCGATATTGGATGTGAATGTGCTCCTTATCATAGACTGTAATGCTTTCCACCAGTTCTACCAGAACACGGCGATTCAGACTCGTTAAGTTTTGATAGGATTTAAAATCTTCGATCCACGGCAAATGTTCCACATCCAGATTGTTCAAACTATCCAGTTGACAGTCCATTTCCATTTTTGCCTTACGGATATTTTCGATTTTTTCGTTAAAGGAACAGCTGAACTCTTTGTACTCATCCTTACTGACAATGCCGTTGCTCATATCTTCGTAAAGCTGACGGCACAGGGTCTGGTATTTCTGTTCTTCCTGTTCCAGCACTTTCATGTGCTCTTCTACCGATTTTAACCTTCGTTGGTTTTTGGGAATCTCGTTGATTTCATCCAGACGTTCTTCTAGTCCGCTGATCTGCTGAATCTTTTCCTGCAATGCAGCCAGCACCACTTCTTCCAATTTACTTTCCCTAATGTGGTGTGAAGAACAGCCCAGGCCCTTATGATTTGTGACGCAGTTCAGATATATATACTTTTTACCTTTTTTTGATACGGTGCACCGCACCATATTCTGTCCGCAGTCACCGCACCGAACAATACCTGAAAAGAGATGGACTATCTTCTGTCCTTTCGATGCACAGGTGTCCAGCTTCAAAACTTCCTGCACGATGTCAAACATTTTTTGTGAAATGATTGCCTCGTGTGTATTGGGAACTTTGATCCAGCAAGATTCATCTACATCCCGAATTTTCTTGATCTTGTAATTGATTTTTTGCCGTTTACCCTGCACCATCGTTCCGGTGTAAACTTCATTTTTCAGAATCCGAAGTACCTGAATCGCCTGCCACTTTGCATGAGTTCCAGTCTTGAAACCACTGTGATAATTTAATCCGCACAGCCGTTTGTATTCACTGGGAGCCAGGACCCCTTCGCTGTTCAGTTGGTCTGCAATAGAGTTTGCACTCATGCCTTCCAATTTTCTGCGATAGATAGAACGAACAATATCTGCTGCGTACTCATCTACCACCAATCGATTTTTGTTCTGTTCATCTTTACTGTAGCCGTACACTGCGTACCCGCCGATGAACTCCCCCTTGCGCCGCTTAATGTCCAACTGGCTCCGAACCTTAATGGAAATATCCCTGCAGTAGGAATCATTCAACAGATTCTTGAAGGGAACCACGATGCTATCTGAATCACTGCTCTCAGTGTTTGCATTATCGTAGTTATCATTGATGGCGATGAACCGAATCCCCATCATCGGGAAAATCCGTTCCAGATACTTTCCCATCTCAATGTAGTTACGGCCCAGTCGAGACAAGTCCTTGACTATGATGCAGTTGATTTTGTCGGATTGGATGTCCTCCATCATCTGCGTAAAGCCCGGTCGCTCAAAATTGGTTCCCGTGTAACCATCATCTGCATATTCTCCTACCAAATGCAGTTCTGGTCGTTCTGCAACGAAATTCTGAATCAGTTCTCTCTGGTTTCCGATGCTGTTGCTTTCAGCCTTATCTCCGTCCTCGATAGACAATCTCAGATAGGCCGCTGCTCGTATGCCCTTATTCTTTTTTTCCTTATAATAAAACAAAGCCATTAAACCTCCCGTCTCCACGCAATTCGCATGGTAAAATCCAGAAAGTTAATGGCTTTTGATTGCACATATTTACTTAACCCGTCTGTATTCTACCAAGCTGTGGCACAAAAATCAAGCTGTAGCGTACATTTTCAAAAAATCTTTTTTTCAGTGTTTTCCCATGCTCTGCAAGAGGCAGTCCCACAGTTCACTGCCCTCTGGCCGGAACGATTCATACACGGTGATGCCCTTAATGATGATTTTTCTGTGATGGTCAGGCTCCGTTCGCTCCTGCTTCACTTTTTTGTCCATTCGCTCTTTCTGCTTCATCGGATCAACCCTCCTTTACTAATAGGAATCCAGAAGGGCATTTTGGAATACAGTTTTTGAAAGAAATTTTAAAAAAGCTGAAAAGTGTATTCCAAATAAAGGCTGCGGATTCCTATTTATAGAAGCACTTCTTTTTCTGATGGCAAAGCCTATACTGCAACACCAGGGGTTCCCTGTCTTAGAGCAAGATTCGCCTATGTCCGCTCAAAACTCACTTTCGTGATTTTTCCCGGACGGCAATCTTGATGGGGATTCCGTTCCCCATTCCCATGGTACGCACAAAATCTCAGATTCTGGCTATCTGGCTCCACATAAATGTGTTCGCAGCCGAACGCCTACGGCTTATCGGAAGTTGCTTCGCAACTATAAAATACAGGAGGATCAAACTATGGCTCGACCGAAAAAACAAAAGGAACTATGTCGGGGAAAGCGCGTCCATGTCCGATACAGCGATACCGAATATGAACTGATTTCCAGTCATGCGAAAGACCTGGGATGCCCTATCAGCACGTTTGTACGCAGATGTACTCTCAACGAAAAACTGACCGTTCACTACAACGTCGTTGCTGACATTGCAGAACTGCGGGATTTTGCAAGGTAGCTCTCTCATATCGGAAACAATCTGAACCAGATTGCAGCCTTCTTTAACAGCGGTGGTATCCAATCTCGCGCTATGTTGGAAGAGATCAATCGTTGCATGACCGACCTCCGCTCCATGCGGAAAGATATTGCTGAATTGGCAGGTGATTATCGTGGCAATCTTAAAACACGTCGCAGGTAAAAGCGCAGACTACGGTGCGGCACTCGACTATTTGAAATATGAGCACGATGAGGTCTTGAAGAAACCTCTGCTGGATGCAAATGGAAACTGGGTGCTCCGCCGGGATATTCTGCTGGAAGGCATAAATTGTGAACCGAAACTTTTTGACGTAGAGTGTGAAATGCTCAATGCACAGTACCATAAAAATCAGAATTATGATGAAATCAAGACACATTATTATCTCATCAGCTTCGATCCTGCGGATAAGGATGAATGCGGACTCACAGGAGAACGAGCACAAGCCATCGGCATGGAATATGTAAAAACAAATTTTCCTGGCCATCAGGCATTGGTCTGCACCCACATGGACGGGCATAACGGCAGCGGCAATATCCATGTACATATCGTAATCAACAGTTTGCGAAAGCTGGATGTTCCGCAAAAAAACTTTATGGAACGTCCCATCGACTGTAAAGCTGGCTACAAGCACCACCTGACAAAAGATTACTTAAAGCATTTACAGCAGTCTCTTATGAACATCTGCATGAGAGAAAATCTCAATCAGGTCGATTTGCTTTCCCCATCTGTCAACAAAATCACGCAGCAGGAGTATTATGCTAAACAGCGCGGGCAGATCAATCTGGACAAATTGAACGCTGAACTTGTTGCAGAAGGCTTCACACCCATGCGAACCAAATTTCAAACCGAAAAGGACAAACTGCGGGATGCCATTACTGCAGCAGCAAAACGATCAAAATCATTTGAAGAGTTCAGCCGACAGCTTCAAGCTGAATCCGGTATTTCTGTCAAGGATCACCGTGGGCGATTCAGCTATCTTTTACCGAACAGGGAGAAATACATTTCTGCCCGAACACTAGGAACCAGTTTTGACCGCAATCATCTTCTGATGCTTTTTGAAAGCAATGCTCTCGCCGCTGAAAAAGAAAAACAGCAATGGAGTGTTACCGACCCCATTGCCGTTCTCTATATCAAATCGAATCTTCGTTTGGTTGTGAATTTGCAGGACTGCGTAAAGGCCCAGCAGAGCCGCGCCTATGCACAGAAAGTCAAGATTTCCAATTTGCAACAGATGGCAAATACCATCGTCTATATACAGCAGCACGGCTATGACAGCTATGACGAATTGAAAAAGGCGCGGGATGAACTCTCCGCTAAAATGTCAGATGCCCGCAATACCGCAAAGTCCACGGATGCCGATTTGAAACGGTTGAATGAACAGATTCACTATCTGGGGCAGTATCTCTCCACAAAAGCCACCTATAAAGAATTTCTACAGGCCAACAATAAGAAGATTTACCGTTCTGAGCATCAAGATGAAATCGCCAAATATGAGGAAGCCGCTCAATTCTTAAAACGCAGTTCCCCGGATGGCACGATTCCCACTATGAAGGATTTGCGGGCTGAGAAAGAAAAACTGCTATCTATACGAACTGCACGGTACGAAAGCTATGCCTATTTCAAAGACTACTATCACGAACTGCAAACCGCTTGTCAGAATGTTGATATGATTCTTGAAACAGAACATACACAGCAGCACAGCCGTACACAGCCTAAACGCCGTCACGAACCATCTCTTTAAATAACTGCATAAAAAGAGCCAGCCACAAGACTTCACTCTGAAAGTCCTGTGGCTGGCTTCTCAATTTTTAGTTATTTTCAAAAAGGCTGCCTTCTGCAACCTCCTTCAATGCAGCTATCACCGTATCATACGGCACGTTTTCTTCCAACAGCTGCGTTGTCAGACTATCATAGTCCTGCTTATATGCTTTTTCTCTTATGATTTTTTCAAGTAATTCTGGAACATTTGCTTTCGGCAATGCAGATGGGCAAATAGCGGATTGTGCACGAACTGCGCGTACCTCTTTTACCAATTCTCTAAAATTTTCATTCTGCGGCACAAGCGGCAGCAGCTTATAAATATCATAGAGGTGGCGAGAATGTTTTGCAACCTTTCCTTGCAAGTAATAATCGCAAACTGCAAAAACCTTGTCCGCCAGTGTTCGGTCAATCCCCTGCACTTTCATTCCAAACGGATTTAGATTGTATTCTTCAATCGCATCTGGGGCTTCCTGCTCCATCATGTCGCCAATGTAGCTATGGACAGGCAGTAAAACAGTCGGAAAGGATACTACCGTATAAGATGTTTCCAACAAAACCGCTGCTTTCAGCGCATCGCTTGCCATCGGAATGACTGAATCGTATGCAATCACATAGCGATTATAGTCACGGCGGCTTCTGGTTTCGTCCAGATTTTCAATCGTCATTCCAAGTTCTTCTGCTGACTCCACGATTGCCTGTTTTATCTTTTTCTTCTGTCCTTGTGACAGCAGTGTATCAATCGTAATATCAATATCTTCAGAAAAGCGGCGAATCACTTTATGGCACTTTCTCAGTGATGTGCCACCCTTAAAAACGATATACGGCATCTTCTGAGCCAAAAGCCGCAGTAACATCGTAACATAATAATCTTTTTTCGATTGCCTGTACCATAACACCAGTCTGCTCATAGGCCAAGTCAATCGCATCCCGGAATTGTTCTCTATCACTGTGCAAGTATGCCATTATAAATCACTCTCGTTTCTACCAGATTTTTGTACAGCTTATCCGGATAATAAGAAAAATACGGTTCCATTTCTGAAAGGCTCAAACTTGCATCGCTCATATATTGATATAATCGCTGTTGCAAAGGCTTTCCCGTAACTTCGGAATACACATCTACATCTTTCAGCAAATCAAGGAATTGCAGCACCTTATAATTGGATTCTGTCACTGGCACTTTCGGCTTACGAACAATCACCCGCGACTTTGCCAGAGATGTTTCCCTGTATTCATTCGTTGCTTTATTTGATACAACTTCATACAGCATAGGAACCTGTGTCGTTAGCCCCATCTGGTTAAAGAACATCAAACCACTCACATAGCCACATCGCTTATCCTTATCTCTCAGATATTTACATTCCAACACTTTTTCTGGTGGAAGCTGTGACCCTGATTTGAAAATCGTTTTTTTCGGCAAGAAGTAAACCCCACTATCAAACCGCTTTACCTTTCCAGCATCGGTAAGTTTTTTTATCTGCTGTCGAAGGTTGGCGCGGCTCATGCCTTCAATTTGAAGCTCAGCAAGGAAAATCGGCTCATTCGGTTTGTAGTTTTCTAAAAGATACTCGTATAATGTTTCCATACTGCCCTCCATTCACAGTTTCGTGTTTCGAGTTTTCTATTCTGTTATTATTGTACTCGTGATTTTCAAAAATATCAAGACATCTTCGTTTTCCACACAAAAAAGAGTGGCGGCTCCTTGTTATAGAAACCGCCACCCTGCGTCATAACGAATTTTTAATTTTTAAGGGTTCTCTCCTGCTGTTGCTGCTGTCCCTGTTCTTTCTGCTTTCGCTCTTCCAGTTTGATATGCAGCCGATCCAGCACTGAAGCTCTGTTGCCTATGACGCGTGGCTTTTTCTGATTGTTGTTGACGCAACCATCAATCATATTGTAATTCTGCTCTGTGCCAGACTCCCGCGCCCTTTCATACGTTCCATTCGACAGGCACTTTTCATGTTCTGTCATATCCTGCTGTTTCTTTTCAGCACGGCGAACATATTCCGAAATAGTAGCCCGAACATTTTCAAAGCCGTTCGGTGCCTCTGTCACAAATACCCCTTTACTGTCTACCACGATTGGAGAAACAACATCTCTGCGCTGCTCATTCCGCATCATAAAGAAGAAAACACCCTCTACAACTTCACTATCATACGGGAGCCATGTTCCTGTTTTTCCATCAACCTGGTAATTGGGAACCATGAGGGCAACAGCATTTCCGGCAGAGTCTATATCCGTAAAACCGCCAAACTCAACCAACTCATCTTTATCGACATAGAAGAATTTTCTCTTTTCTTCTTCGTCCCATACCATAACATCACTGACTCCGAACGGACGACCGATAAATGTATTTGGCCTTTGTTCTTCCAGACGCCCTCGAACTGTCACCGGTGTTTCACTCGGTCCTACCTGCCCCTTATAAGCACTTTGGTAATTCTGATGATGAATCAGAAAACCGTCCTCTATCTGCTGTGCATAAGATTTTGCCCTCTGCTTATGATGAATCTCCTTGATTTGGAAAACTCTGACCTGTTTATTCATCTGCCACCCTTTCTACTTTCTGATTCGGTTCATCCGGTTTGTACCACTCCAGTTCCAACCCCTTGAACTGCTGCTCATTCAGCTGCTGCAGCTTCTTTGCTTTCAGGCTATGCAGGGCTTCCAGAACAGACTTCCTGGTATTGCTGCGATCCTCCATTTTCCGGTTTGTCTGCCGCTCCGCCATCAGCTTTTCCATGTCGGAAATGGCCTGCTGTACCAGTTTATCATCTCTAAAATAGTTGATGGAATTGATGTTCTCCCGCTGCACCTTATCGCCCACAAGCAATTCATACATTCCGACAAAACCGCCATCTTCCTCAATGCAGAATCCAATGCACTTAACGCCGTTCATCCGTTGGGACGGAATCTTATCGTAAATTTCCAATGCCTGCTCCATCGTCAGATGATCGTGGTATTCTCCTGCAAATGTAAACTCCGAACACTCAGCGACATAAAAGCTGATACTTTCCACCGGTGCAGGTCTTTCTTTCTGCAGCGAGCTTTTCTTTCAAAGCTTCTGCCTGCTGTTCAGCTACCGTATCGGCTTGTTCCCGCAGTTCCGCTGCATCCATAACCTTGCCCTCTTCTGCATTGCAGTCGAACTCTGTCAGCAATTCCGTCGTGACCTTCTGCACGGATTTATCACCATCCGTTTCGAGGATTCCGCCATCCCGTTCTGTGAAGTCCTTATTATATAAGGTATAGTCGAAACCATCCTCACAAGTCTGAATATGAAAATAGGCATCCGGCAATTCGTAGGCCAGCTCCACATCCTGCACGGCTAAGGCCCCCTGTAACGGGTGCACAACATGATTCCGGATATACGGGTTATCCCAGCCAGGAACCGTTTTATAGTCCTCTACGATGGTGTCAAGGCCGTTCTTGCACTGCAAAATATCCAGTGAACCAGGCAGCGGATTCAGATTCTTCTCCACCCCCAGGGCTTTCATGTAATGGTTCGGAAGTGCCTGATACTGCGACATTGCATCATCCAGATTTCCGAACCGCTCAATTTTCAAAGGAGCGGCTTGCAGATTTTCGACCACATAGAACTGCTTTACGAAAGGCTGTTCCTGTCTCTTCTGCATTTCCAGTTTATCCCGGTACATCGTCACAAAGCCATCCAGAATAGCCGGATGGCTGTCAACCACCCAATCTGTGCGGAAGGTCATGCGGTCTGCATTATGCTCTGGGGTACTTACCTGCTCTGCCCATTCCTTATTGCGGCGAGAAAAGCGGCCATCAAAGATTTTGTGGTGCAGGGTATTCGCCAGAATGTAGCCCACTCGCTCCATACTGCGAAAAATCGTGATCCGGCCTTCATCCACGTTTAATGTCATACCGAGAACACCGGCGTGCCACATTTTCTGTTCCTGCAAACTAATCACCTCCTCCTAAAAATGGGCGCACTTCCCCCTTGGTTTCTTTTCATCATTCTAGGCTTCTACAGGTGTCAGTGTCGGCGCAAACAGAAGCTGTTCTTTCAGCTTCTTTAACTGTAAAACACGACCGGTTTTAGTGCCCCATATAGTGTGCAAAACAGGTTATTTTTGATGATGCTACGTCAGTATGGTTTATCGGCCGCACATTTCCCTCTTCCTTATCTCCAACAGCACTCCGGTCAAAATCACCAGCGAGCAAAGCAGGGTCAGCCACCAGTTTTCGGTAAAGCCGGCGATCAGGTAGCCAACAGCACACACGGCAATGACCACAAAGGCGTACTGC
>JAQXVT010000059.1 GCA_029225065.1 Lachnospiraceae bacterium
ATGGACTGGGAAGATATACATATTCATTACAGTGATAAATTTTCCGGATAATAACAGACATACGACTGTTTTTCTCGAAAAGGCTTATTTTTCAACTATAATGGAATACTTTGTGCTGCACAAAGCGCCCCATACCCCACCTTCTCATTTGGATACACCGTAAAGCCCGGCAGCGGTCTGGCTCCCTTGCGCAGATACGCACGGACTTTTTCGCCGTACAGGAATGGATCATTTCCCCTTACGATGCCCCACTGCATCAAAAGAGCTGCGCTGCCGGTCACAAACGGTGCAGCAAAGGAAGTACCTGTCACGGTTCTGTAGCTGCCTCCGGGTGCCGTCGCAGTAATCTGCACACCAGGCGCCACGAGATCGGGGCGCACACCGTAAATTTCTCCCGGCCACCCCCGCCCTGAAAAGGTCGCATACGCATTTGTGCGTGAATCATACGCACCGACTGCTACGGCACGGGAAGCTGCCGCCGGGATCGTGAGCGTTGCCTCCGGGTTTGGGCGAAGGAAGCGGGTGTAGCGGCCCCGTGCACGGCCGTCGCTCATCCACAGATTATAGGATCCGTCTGTGATTTTTCCCGGCGTCAGGACGATTCTCCAGATTCCGCTGTCCAGATAATCATCCACAGGAATCCACTCCATAAAAATTTCCTGCTGCCCCTGATAGGGTGCCGGCTCCCCATAATAGATCAGCAGCGTTGTTCCGCCATTTCTGTACTTTGCAGCACCTGTCTCACTCCTAAACGGTCCGACACTGCGCCCCTCCGGATCAATCACCGTGATCCGGTACGTATCTGCGTAATTTTTCCACAGCTGAATTCCCAGTGATGTCTCCTGCTCTCCGATCGTAAATTCGATTACCTGCTCCGGGCCGTTTTGCTCCAGCTTCCCTGATACATGGCCGTCTGTCGCAGCTTCATTCCCCATTCCAATCACAAAAACGCTCTTCCAGCGATTTGCCATCTGGTCAAGATACGTCTCAAGCAGGGTATTGCCGCGATGCGATCCATAGACATTTCCAAAGCTCAGATTTACTGCCACCGGACGCCTTAGTTCCTCCGCTTTTCGTACCACATACTCAATCGCCTGCATCAATTCTGTCGTTCGCGGAAAGCCGCCCGGTTCCGGTGTTCCAAGCTTTACCACAATCAGCTCTGCCTGAGGCGCAACTCCCCTGTATCTTCCGCCGGATGACTGCCCATTTCCGGCCGCAATCCCGAGTACCTCTGTCCCGTGACCGCTCACATCCTCTTCCGGCACAAGCGCAAGCCCCTCCTGCCTGCTCCCCGCTGCAAGCGCCGCATCAATCTCTGCCCTTGTATATTCCACTCCCTGTGTGAAACCGTCCGGTGTCCTGCCAAACTGAATTCCACTGCCCTGACCTCCTCTTTCTGGTTGCTCCATATTCTCCTGTATCCGGCTTGTTATCTCTTTTTCTTCCCTCCATGTATCTTCCGGATCGTTTCGTTTGTTTTTCCCGGCTTCTGCACTTTGGTCCCACATGGTCAGAATCCGCGTTGTCCCGTCCGCATTCCGAAAATCCGGATGAAAATAATCCACACCGGAGTCGATCACTGCCACCAGCACACCCTCTCCATCCAATCCATCTGTTCCACTTTGCACTGCAGAAATGCAGGACGCCTGCCGTCCCTGGTCCACAGAAAAATAGAGCCGTTTGGGCTTTTCGATGTATTCTACCTCGTTTAAATCCGCAAGCACTGACAAATCCCTCTCCGGGAGCGTCACAATGGCATATCCACCCGATAATTCAATAATTTTCCATCGTTCTCCGGCGGCCGCTTTTGCAGCGCCTGCGAGGTCGCCGCTGTAGCGCACAATTACCTGCCAGGTACGCGCAGTAGCCTGATAACCGACCTCCAGAAGCTCTGATTTTTCCCGCTCCGCCTGCGGTGTATCCAGTGCCAGATTCAGCAGATTTTCTATTTTCTGATCATTCATTCCATCGGTTCTTTCCACTTCTTTCTCTGTTATCGTATGAGATCGTTCCAATAACGCCACTAAAAAAACAGACCGGGAACCGGCATTTGCCGACTTCCGATCTGTTTCTTTTTCGGACAATTAATTCAGATATTCTCCAACCGGAGAGGTATTGTACTGCTTTTTAATTTCGATTACAATAGAACCGTCTTCGTTCTTTGTCTCCGATAAAATTCTGTATTTTGTTCCGCTCTTTTCCAGCTGATTCTTATACTTTTCACATTCCTGCTCAATCATTTTCTTCGCATATTCTGTCGTCTCTCCGTCATGGTTTGAAAAACATAAAGTCTGAGTGATACAAGCTGCTTTAATTCTTTTCATGTTGGCTACCTCTCTTTCATTCTAAACATACCTTACAGAAACGAAAAGGGATCCTTCACTCAGTAAATTTGAATGAAAGGATCCCTGATTTTTCATGTAAATTGTACGTGGTTGTATGCTATAAATTATACCTTATTTTTTTCAAAAATGTAAGTAATTTTTTATTTCATACATTCCATAATAATTTTTTCGCACAACTCATATCCAAGCTGTGAGCTGTCTAATGACAAAGTATAATTATCTGCTTTTCCCCATTTCTGATTCGTATAAAAGCTGTAATTTGTCATTCGTCTTTTATCGATCTCTGCCATCATGCTTTTTGCCTCAGCCTCTGAAACATGATAGAGCTCA
The DNA here is from genome assembly GCA_029225065.1 of Lachnospiraceae bacterium. GTDB lineage: Bacteria > Bacillota > Clostridia > Lachnospirales > Lachnospiraceae > Choladousia. The sequence continues at coordinate 2,679 of JAQXVT010000059.1, forward strand.
CAAATGCGTTTCGTTTTCTGCTCTACAGATCCGTGTATAAAAACATTGATCACATCCGTTCTGTCCTTCAGGATATAATCTGCATTTCGTCCAATGATCACACACGGTTCCTTTTCCGCTATCTCCAGGATAATTTTTCGTTGCGCTTCATATACAAGATCTTCTACGGATTTTCCTGTGTTGTCTCTGCCCGCAAATGCATATGCAAACAATCCTTTTCTCGGAGAAAGCTCTGCTTTTTCCAAAATATATTCCGGAGACAGCCCGGATTTCTCCGCAATCTGGCCGATCATATTCTTATCATAATAAGAAATTCCAAGCTTTTTTGCCGTTTCTTCGCCGATAAAGCGGCCGCCGCTTCCGAACTCTCTGCTGATTGTAATAATTCTTTTTGCCATTGTCCAATCCTCCTTAGGTAAAGCGGACATTCGCAATCCGCTACGCTGCTTGCAGGATCATAAGACATCCTCCCACAAGCGTGGACTCCTTATGATATTTCATAAACGCAGTCGTTTCACGACCTTAGTTCATGCTGTCCACTTTTGTTTTTCTGATCCGCTTGAGCAGCATATAGCCTACTGCACATGCAACAAGCTCTGTGATCGGAAATGCCCACCAGATCAGAGAAACTCCTGCCTGACCATTCCGTACAAAAATGGAAAAGATACCTGCAAGCGGTAAAATAACCACAAGCTGTCTCAAAAGTGAGATAATCAGAGATTCCATACCGCCGTCCAGCGCCTGATAAATTCCCTGATAAGCTACGTTTATACCCGCAAAAATAAAGCTGATCGAAATCACTCGCATTGCACTGATGAAATGCTCTCTTGACTGTCCTGCGTTAAACAGCGTTGCAAATGCGTTCGGGAAAATTTCTGTAATAGCCAGTCCGGCAACCATCAGAACAGTGGTGTAGATAAGTCCGTACTTTATTCCATCCTGAATTCTCTTTTTACTGCGCATTCCATACGCAAACGCAATAATCGGTGTGATTGCATCACGCAGTCCAAAAGCCAGAAACAGTACAAACTGCTGAACCTTGTAAAACAGACCGTATGCAGTCTGTGCTGACGGACTGAATTTAAGAATCAGGTTCATAACATATACCATGATTGACATCAGCGCCTGCGCAATAATTGCCGGAAGTCCGATCGCATAAATCTCTTTGATGATTCCGGCATCCGGTTTCATATGCTTCATTCCATGATCAAATTCCTTGTTCAGCTTCATATGGAAAATAAGAAGCAGTACCGCAGATGCCACCTGACCGATTACAGTTGCATATGCTGCACCTTTTACTCCCATTTCCGGCACCGGTCCGATGCCATAAATCATAATCGGGTCAAGAATAATATTGATCACTGCCCCTGCTACCTGACCGATTGTAGAATATAGAGAGCGTCCTGTTGCCTGCAGTAATTTTTCAAATAATGAGAAAAATATGATTCCGAAAGAAATAACACAGCAGATTCTTAAGTAATCTGTTCCCATTGTAAGTACTTCTGCGTCCACAGTCTGTGAGGAAATATAGGCCTTTACGCCAAAGATACCAAACAGAAGACATACCGCATAGATAACTATGCCAAGAAACAGGCTGTTTCCTGCCACCTTTGCTGCCTTTTTGCGGTTTTCCTGACCGAGCACTCTTGCAAGAAGAGCATTCGTTCCCACGCCGGTTCCAATTCCAACTGCTACCATAAGCATCTGCACCGGGAATACCAGAGTCAGCGCATTTAGTGCCGATTCACTTCCCGTTTTCATATTGCCAACAAACGCACTGTCTACAATATTGTAAACCGCCTGCAGCGCCATGGATAAAATCATTGGTATGCCCATCTGAATCATCAGCTTATTTACAGGCATATCCTTCATCTTGTTACTTTCTGCCATCTCCTTAGCGTCCTCCTTGTTCTGCACAAAAAAAGTGTGTACTCATCCGGTAAGCTGGACTTACGCTGATAAGCTACACACTTTTTTATGCAAATATAAACTTTACTGAAATAAAAAAACAAGTATCAAGAAACTGGATTTACGCAGTCATTGCCACTCGTTCCGAAGTAATTATATTTCCTGTTTTTCAAAAAGTCAACCAAAAATCTTTCAGAATTGGGAGACGGCGCTGTCCTTTACAATCTGCCAGTGAAAGCTGAACGCTTCCACTGACAGAACGCAACTATCCACGCTATCATGCCATATCTTTTTTATCGTATACCTTCCTGCTTATCTGCAATCTTTAAAAACAGAAATCCGAGTGCAAAAAAGATCGCCAGGCATGCAACCGCCACATTGATTGTCCCGCCTGCAAGCTTGACCGCTGCAATCACCGCCGAGCCAAGGAAGGACGCTCCCTTGCAGAAAATATCGTAAAGCCCGAAGTATTCTCCGGAATTTTCTGCCGGGATAATTTTTGAATAATACGAGCGTGACAGAGACTGTATCGATCCCTGAAAGCAGCCCACACCAAAAGCCAGAATGGCAAAATGTACCAGGGTCCGCAAAGTCAGTGCATAAAGCGCCACGCAGAAATATCCGGCTATGCAAACCAGAATTAAGGTTACCGTATCATACTTTTTTGACAGCTTTGCAAACACCATGGAACCAAAAAACGCAACAACCTGTGTCGCAAGCAGGAAAATGACCTGCCCTACCGTGTTCAGGTTCAGATCCGTACCGATATTGATGCAATTATCGATAATGGTTCCCACTCCATCGATATAAAGGAAAAATGCAATCAGGAAAAACAGTACCTTTTTATCGTGGAGCGCAATATTCTTAAGTGTTTTAAAAATCCGTCCGAATGCTTTTTTCACGGCATGCGGCTCTTTTTCCACGTAATTTTTCTGCCTGTATGTACGGATCAGAGGAATCGTTACGATAAACCACCAAAATGCCGTGACGGTAAAACCGATCGCTTTTGATACACCGCCGGAAAGCATCCCGAGCATATCCGGTCCAAGCACGTACGCAAGTAACGCGATTATAAATGGAATGCAGGAACCGATATAACCCCATGCAAAGCCATAGGAGGATACTTCATCCATCCGTTCTTCTGTCGTCACATCGTTCAGCATCGAATCATAGAACATCAAAGATGCATTGTAGCAGATGCGTGTCAGAACATTGATCACGATAAACAATACCCAGCCTGTCACAAATCCATTCAGGATACACCCGACCACACCGAGTCCTGTCACCGTCGTAAAAAATATTTTTTTTGTATCTTTATGATCCGCGAGTGCGCCACACACCGGTCCAAGCAGCGCAACCAGTACGGTCACCAGTGCAATGGAAATCGAATAATACGCCGTTGCATGATCCGCACTGATCTGGCCTTTCGCTGTGCCGACCGCCATACTCTTAAACCAGATCGGAATCAGAGAGCATGCCAGCATTGTAAATGCAGAATTTCCCACATCATAAAGTACCCATGCAAACTCCTGCTCCGTCAGTCCGCGAAATACCTTCGTTTTATTCAGAAGCCGAAACAATCCTCCCATATGCTTCTGCCGCTCTTACAGAAGACTTGTAAAGCGCAGGCTTAAGCAGCTTAAGCCACCATCAATTTTACGGTATTCAGATGTATCTACCAGAATTACTTCATAGCCGGCGTCTTTTACAATCTGTGCTACCTTCGGAAAATGATCCGGCACAATGACCTTGCCATTCATCCAGATGCAGTTTGCTGCATACGCTTCGTCTTCCGGAATCACATATTTATTGTACTTTGCAAAGTCCGGCTTGTCGACAAATTCACCGGATACCAGCATGTTGTTGTTCTCGATATAGTTGACACCGGTCTTTAAGTGAAGCACCTTCTCAAGCGGTACCTCTGATCCGGTCAGACCATACTTTTCAAGAATTGCGATGAACTGACGGATTCCCTCTTCATTCGTACGTGCGGAGCGACCTACGTAGAAATGATCGCCTACCATCATAACGTCTCCGCCTTCCAGTGTGCCAGGTGCCTTAATGTACTCGATGCAGTCCTCCGGGAAGAATTTTTTGATGACCGGAATCATTGCCTCTACTTCTTTGTTTCTCGATGCGGCGCCCGGGTTTGTGATAATCGCGCACTTTCTTGTCAGAACTGCCGTATCCTCTACAAAGCAGGAGTCCGGAAAATTCTCATCAGCGTCAAGTACCGTTACCTCTACGCCGCAGCTCTTCAGCGCCTCAATATAAGCGTCGTGCTGCTTCAGCGCAAGCTCATAATCCGGTTTGCCAAGCTCCGGTGCGGATGTGATACCTTCTGTGATTTTGCTGCATGGTCTCTTTACAATTACATTTTTAAACATAATTTTTCTCCATTCTGCCAGCATTTTCTGCGGGCCGTTTTTATTGTGTTTTCTCTGCTTTCTGCATTTCTCCTGACGTTTTCGGAAATCCTTACAGCACCTTCGACAGAAATTCCTGCAATCTCTCATTCTTCGGGTGTGCGAAAAACTCTTCCGGCGTGTTTTCTTCTTTGATGAGTCCCTCATCTACAAAGAGAACCTTTGTGCCGACTTCCCTCGCAAAACCCATCTCGTGAGTAACAATCACCATTGTCATCCCCTCGTCCGCCAGCTCACGGATCAGGTCGAGCACCTCACCTACCATCTCCGGATCAAGTGCCGAGGTCGGCTCATCAAACAGCATTACCTCCGGATTCATCGCAAGTGCACGTACGATTGCGATTCGCTGTTTCTGACCTCCGGAAAGCTTATTCGGATACTCGCCTGCTTTATCCTCCAGGCCAATCCTGCGAAGCAGACGCAGTGCATTTTCTTTTGCCTCCGCCTTTGTCTGCATTTTCAGCCGAACCGGAGCAAATGTGATATTGTCAAGCACCGTCATGTGCGGGAACAGATTGAAATGCTGAAATACCATTCCCATCTTCTGGCGCATCTTGTTGATATCGTTCTGCGGATCAGTAATATTGGTACCATCAAACCAGATTTCACCGCCGGTCGGCTCCTCCAGAAGATTCAGGCAGCGCAGAAATGTACTCTTTCCAGATCCGCTCGGACCTATGACTACGATCTTTTCGCCCTGGTTGATCGTGTAATCGATGCCGTTTAAGACCTTCAGTCCATCGAATTCTTTCTTTAATCCCTTAACCTCGATCACCCTGCTTCAGCCTCCTCTCCAGAATGCTTACCCCGAAGGATAAAATCATGACACATGCAAAGTAAACTGCCGCAATAAAAAGCAGCGGCATCAGCGGTGACATCGTACGACTTCGCACCAGATCGGATGCACGAGTCAGATCAACGACCGCAATATAGCCTACGATTGATGTCTCCTTCAGCACGGCGATTCCCTCGTTGCAAAGTGCCGGCAGCGCTGATTTAAACGCCTGCGGAAGAATAATGTAAAGAATCGTATCAAATGCTCCAACGCCGAGGGATCGTCCAGCCTCCATCTGTCCTGCGTCTACGGAATTGATACCGCCGCGCACGACCTCTGATACGTAAGCCGCCGAATTCAGTCCCATTGCGATGCAGCAGACCACGATCTTATTCGGGAAGCCTGCCATGATAACGAACGCCATAATCAGCAGCTGTACCACAAGCGGCACGCCGCGAACTACTGCCACATAAAGTGCCAGTATCTTATCAATAATAAAATACAGCACATAGCCAATTTTTTTTACCGCTGTAACCGGCTTTCTCTTTTTGATCTGCACAAACCCATACCGCAGCATGGCAATCGCGATACCGAACACCATTCCGACGACGATTGACACAAGCGTAATCAGAATCGTATTCTCAAAACCTGTTAAAAAAACCTTGTAGCGGTCATCACGGATAAATGTCTTCACAAATTCCGCTTTGATCTCATCCATCCAGCCCATAATCCTGCCTTTCTTAGGAAGCGGATATCCATGATCCGCCGTTTTTTGTTTCCGCAGCACCTCGCAGTGATGCCGCAATTTCTTTGCCATTGTACCACGCTACAGCAGTTACGTCCAGTATATCCATACAACCTGCACAGCCTGCACAATCAATTTTCAAAGCAATTTAACTGCCCACGTTACCGATCTGTCTGCTTTGCCCCGACATACAGCGAAGCGGATACCTACGATCCGCTTCCTCTGCTTTGTCTTTATGCCATTTTGCTTTGTTCTTTATAATAGAAATCGTTGTTTACTCTGTCACTGCCTCGGTAGCTGCCTCTGTATCAGCCTCCGTACCAGCTTCAGAAGACACCTCAGCTTCCTCATTCAGTGCAGAAGATTTTGCACTCTCTTCTACGATGTACTGATCGATCGTACCGTCCTCTTTCAGCGGCACAATAATCTCGTTTACTTTCGCGATCAGATCGGTCTCACCCTTTGCAGCTGCTGCCGCATACTCTTCCTGAGTGGAGCTTCCATCCGCATAAACTGCCTCAAAGCATTTCAGGCCATCATTTACAGTGCAGAGATTTTCTGCCAGCTGCTTATCACATACAACAGCCTGTACATCACCTGCATTCAGTCCCATTGCTGCGATTGTCAGATCCTTGTACTGCTGTACGGAAGCACCGCTTCCTGCCAGAACACCCATGTTTACTTCATCGGAAATCAGGAAGTCACCGGTCGTGCCAAGATGAACACCTACCGTGTAGCCTGCCAGATCGTCAATGCTCTTTACATCATCATTGTCATCTTTTACAACAATGTACTGGCTGGACTCACAGTACGGCTCGGAAAACTCCATTGCATCTGCACGGTCTTCGGTAACGGTGATTGCTGCCAGAGCCAGATCTGCCTCTCCGTTTTCCAGATACATGGAAAGAGAATCAAAGGATACATTGATGATTTCCAGTTCCACACCAAGTCCGTCTGCGATATCTTTTGCAATATCAAGGTCAACTCCGACTACATTTTCGCCCTCCATATATTCAAACGGCGGCCATGCAGCGTCCGTTGCCACGATCAGCTTTCCTCTTTCAAGTACACGATCCAGAGCAGTCTGATCATCTGCCAGGCTTGTAAATCCTGCGCTCAGGCTAACTACCATTGCCAGTGTCATACAGATTGCGGCTGTTTTTTTCATAATATATTCCTCCTCGTATTTCTATGCATGTCGTTTTCCGATACCTCTCATGCATTTATGAATATTTATGCATAGTATCGTACACCTTTACGCATAAAAATGCAAGCTTTTTTTCATATTCATTCTTCCAGCATCGTATTGATCCTCCGAAAACCGTTCCTGTCCTTTTCTTCCATCCAGGCCCAGACATGCTCGGCAAGCTCTGCCAGCGTGCTGTCTCCGAACCCAATCTCGCCTCCGTAAATGCTCATGCCCTCCGCGATCGCCTGCTGTGCCTCAAGATACTCGTCATAATGCTCATCGCCTTCTACAAAATCATGCTGCACATCGATTCCGTATTTTTCCTGAAACATCTGCTTCAGTTCTTCTGCATCGGCTGCCTCTTTTTCCCCGAAAAATACAGGGCCAAGAATCTCATACAGCCATTCCTTGCGCCGCTCCCGCTCCTGCTCGTCGCAGGCAATCAGGTAAGGGCTGCCCTGTTCCTGCTTTCCCGGTTTCTTAGCTCCTTTCTCACACGTACTTCTTACCTTTTCTTCTGCTTCCATTTTTCCACACCCGCTCTCCCCTGCTGGATGTATCAATTCCTCTTTCTTTTACTTCCGTTTTGCAGTTTCGTAACAAGCGTTTCGCTATCCACTCTTTGCTGTTTTAAAATAACATATCATTTAAATAATGTCAATTATTAATATTTAATCAGAAAGAAGAAAACCAAAAAGCAAATGTTCACTTTAACACACATTATTTCCCATCAAATATCCCATTTCTTCCATTAACGTCAAAACACCGGCTGGCCTCCTTCGGCCCGCCGGTGTTCCACTTTACTTCTATCATTCTGTTTTCTTTGTGCTGATCTGTGCTGTGCTCCTACTTTTTCGTTCCCGGCAGCTCACCGAAGCGCACCTTGATGTACTCCTCGATCGCCTCCATCGTTCCCTCAAATCCGAGGCGTTCGCTGTTGAGACACAGGTCATAGTTGCGGGCATCGGTCCATTCCTGTCCGGTGTAATAGCGGTAGAAATCACTGCGGTACTTGTCGGTACGCTCCACAAATTTCTCAACGTCTTTTCCGACGTAAGCACGGCGCTCCACGGCCTGCTCAATGCAGTATTTTCTCGATGCATGCACGAACACGCTGACTACGTTGTCGTAATCCTTCAGCACATAATCTGCCGCCCGGCCGATGATGACACAGGACTCTCGCTGTGCAAGTTCACGGATGATCTTCGCCTGATAGTTGAACAGATTGTGGTCGCTGACAAACTCGTCGCTGCCGGGCGCGATCAGCTTTCCCTTGTACTCGCCGTGCGTCTTTCCGAAAAACAGCGGGGTACGCTTCAGCTTCTCGTCCGCCTGGTTGAACAGTTCCTCTGCGATTCCGCTGTCCTCAGAGGCCATTTCAATGATCTCGTGCTCGTAAAACCCGATGCCAAGATCCTCCGAGAGCATTTTTCCGACGGTCTTTCCGCCGCTTCCGAAATGTCTTGCAATCGTAATTACTACGTTTTTCATAGTCTCACCCCTTTTATTATAAGTCAGCACAGCTTCAGCGTTCAGCCAAAACCTTTTTCACCGTGCTGCCTGTTTTTTTAGGCTATCATTTTCCGATACTTTCTACTGCTTTCACTTTTTCACAGTGGACATACGTATGTCTTTCCATTTCCTTTCAGACATATCCGTCTGCCCTTACTCACCCAGGTACGCTTTCTTGATCGACTCATCATTGAGCAGCACCTGCGCATCGCCGGACTGTACAATCCGTCCGGTCTCAAGCACGTATGCACGATCTGCGATCGAAAGTGCCTTTTTCGCATTCTGCTCAACGAGAAGTACCGTCGTGCCAGCCTTATTCAGACTCTGGATGATATCAAAAATCTCATTTACAAGAATCGGAGAAAGTCCCATCGACGGCTCATCAAGCAGCACGATCTTCGGCTTTGACATCAGCGCACGACCCATCGCAAGCATCTGCTGCTCGCCTCCGGAAAGTGTACCGGCCATCTGGTTCTGCCGCTCCTTCAGACGTGGGAAGCGCTTGTATACCGTCTCCAGCATTTCATCGATCTCCGCCTTGTCTTTTCTCGTGTAAGCACCCATTTTCAGGTTCTGGTATACGGAAAGCTGCGCGAACACGCGGCGGCCCTCCGGTACATGTGCCATTCCGAGGCTCACGATCTTGTGTGCCGGAATTTTTGTAATCTCTTTTCCCTCAAAAACCACGCTGCCCTTTTTCGGTGAGAGCAGTCCGGTGACAGTGTGGAGGATCGTCGTTTTTCCTGCGCCGTTCGCTCCGATCAGCGCGACTGTTTCTCCCTCGTTTACCTCGAAGGAAATTCCTTTGATTGCCTGAATCATTCCGTAGAATACCTGCAGGTCTTTTACTTCAAGCATTGCCATTTGTCCATTTCCTCCTTACTCACCCAGATATGCCGTAATAACCTGCGGGTTGTGCAGTACATCTGACGTCTTGCCCTGTGCAAGCACTTCGCCGAAGTTCAGCACTGTCAGTTCCTCACAGATTCCGGAAACAAGGCGCATATCATGCTCGATCAGCAGAACGGTCATGTTGAAATGATCCCGCACAAAGCGGATCATGTCCATCAGCGCCTGTGTTTCATTTGGGTTCATACCGGCTGCCGGCTCATCCAGAAGCAGAAGCTTTGGCTCTGTCGCCATCGCACGCGCGATCTCCAGCTTACGCTGCTTACCATAAGGAAGATTGGAAGCCAGTGTATCTGCTTCCTCCTCAAGTTCAAACACACGCAGAAGCTCCATCGCCTGCTCATTCATCTGCTTTTCCACCTTCTGATACGACGGTGTGTGGAAAATGCCGGCCAGAAAAGAGTACTCATGCTTATTGTGCAGTCCGGCTTTTACGTTGTCGAGCACCGACATATCCTTGAAAAGACGGATATTCTGGAACGTACGCGCAATTCCGGCCTTGCTGATCTCAATCGTACTCTTTCCGGTAATCTCCGTGCCATCCAGCACAACACTTCCCGTATCCGGCTTGTAAACGCCGGTGAGCAGGTTGAATACAGTCGTCTTTCCGGCTCCGTTTGGTCCGATCAGACCGTAGAGCTCTCCTTTTTCGATCTTAATGTCAAATCCGTTTACGGCGCGAAGACCGCCGAATGAAATTCCCAGATTTTTTACTTCGAGCATTGCCATTTTATGCATCCTCCTTTTCTGTGTTCTTTTTGAAAAGGCGTTTCAGCGAGTAACGCTCGCGGAACTGCTGGGCTGCCGGACTCCAGCTGAACAGCATGACGGCAATCAGCACGATCGCATAAATCAGCATACGGTACTTCTGCATGGAGCGCAGCATCTCCGGAAGAATATACAGAATGGTTGCTGCAATCACAGAACCACGGATATTTCCGATACCGCCGAGTACGACGTATACGAGGAACATAATCGACATGTTGTAGCCGAATTTTGCACTTGTTGCTGCCAGAGATGAATAATTATGCGCATACAGTGCACCACCCATTCCGGCGATTGCCGCGGAAATCGTAAATGCCATCAGTTTGTATTTGGTGATATGGATACCGATGGATTCTGCCGCAATACGGTTGTCACGAATTGCCTTGATTGCACGGCCATCTCTGGACTGGATCAGCCGAAGTACGATAAACAGTGCAATCAGAAGCAGGATGATACCGATTGTAAATGTCGCGTCTCTCGAGGTACCGGTGATTCCCTGCGGTCCTTTAATAATAACTACACCGTCCGGCTCCATGCCAAGTGACATCGAATCCTTGATCGACACGTGAAGTCCGTGGCTGTCTTTTCCGACATAGAGAATGTTCAAAAAGTTTTTGATGATCTCACCGAATGCCAGCGTAACGATCGCCAGATAGTCGCCGCTTAAGCGAAGTACCGGGATCGCAATCAGGAAGCCAAATACTGCCGCCACCGCTGCTCCGACTAAAATGGCAAGCGTGAAGCGCAGCCAGGTCGCCGGAATTGCTTCTACTGTCAGGTTCGTAAACAGTGCGCTCGCAAATGCGCCGACACACATAAATCCCGCGTGGCCAAGGCTCAGGTCACCTAAAATACCAACCGTCAGGTTCAGGGAAACCGCCATAATTGAGTAAATGCAGACCGGAACAAGCAGACCGGAAATGGAGTTTGATACCATTCCCTGACTCTGCAGCACCATCATAACCGCCCACGCTGCAACTACCATTCCATAGGTCACCGCATTGCTTTTCGCTGTCTTGTTTAATTTTTTTCCCATTTCTGCCACCTACACTTTCTCCTGAATCTTCTTTCCGAGAAGTCCCGTCGGCTTCACGAGCAGTACCACGATCAGCACTGCAAACACAATTGCATCCGCCATCTGGGAAGAAATATATGCCTTGGCAAAAATCTCGATAATACCAAGCAGGATTCCTCCGATCATTGCACCCGGCACAGAACCGATGCCGCCGAATACGGCTGCAACGAATGCCTTGATACCAGGCATGGAACCCGTGTACGGATTCAGCGACGGATACGCGGTACACAGAAGAAAGCCGGCAATTGCAGCCAGGGCGGAACCGATCGCAAATGTCAGCGCAATCGTGCCGTCCACGTTGATTCCCATCAGCTGCGCAGCTCCTTTGTCCTCGGATACTGCCAGCATCGCCTGACCTGCCTTGGTCTTATTGATGAAGAGCATCAGACCTGCCATGATCACGATACAAGCCACAATCGTGATGATCGTAACGGAAGAAATCACAAGATTTCCGTCCGCCAGGGAAAGCGCCGGAAGTGTGATCTTGTTCGGGAAGGATACGGTATCCGCGCCGAAAATCAGAAGCGCTACGTTCTGCAGCAGGTAGCTGACACCGATTGCGGTAATCAGAACTGCAAGCGGCGAGGAAGCATTTCGCAGCGGACGGTAAGCCACGCGCTCGATCACGATACCAAGCACGGTACAGCCAACCACTGCCACCAGGATTGCCGGGATTAGCGGCAAATTCATTACATTTAATGCATTCAATACGATGAATGCACCGATCATGATAACGTCGCCATGTGCAAAGTTCAGCATTTTCGCGATTCCGTATACCATCGTATAGCCAAGCGCTATGATCGCGTAGATGCTTCCAAGGCTGACACCATTGATAAGATAAGAAAGAAAGCTCATATTGGCACCTCACATTTCGGGTTTTACTTCAGATTTGTTTTGAGCCGGGCAGCACATTTCTACAGGATATGCGCCCCGTTTTGCAGAAGAACTGCCGCTCTGCTGTAAAACGGGGAGTACAGACTGCAGATACCAGGCCGTATTAAGCCGGCCATTCCCGGTCTGCGAAAGAAAGCCGCTGCAGGATTTCTGCAGCGGCTGCATCATTGCAACGAATTACATTGCTGCGTAAGCGCCATCTGTGATCTTAACAGCCTTCGGTGCCTTGTTCGGCTCGCCGTCTGCTGTCCAGGTCATTCCCTCGCCGGTCAGTCCATCGATGCTGATCTCTGTCATAGCACCTTCCAGTGCGTCGCAGATATCAGAAGCACTCATATCCGGAGTCACACCAGATTTCTCGATTGCTGCCTTGATTGCGTACATTCCGTCATATGCATCTGCTGCGAACTGGTTCGGTGTATCACCATAAGCTTCTTTGTAAGCTGCTACAAAGTTCTGAGTCAGTTCGTCATCTGCGTCTGCTGCGAACGGTGTCAGGAGCATAACGCCCTCTGCCAGAGAAGTATCAAATCCGTCTACGTTCAGCAGTCCATCCAGACCATCACATCCGAAGAACATCGGTGCGAAGCCCATGCCGTTTGCCTGTGTCAGGATCAGAGAAGCCTCTGTATAATAGATCGGAAGGAATACAAGCTCTGCGCCTGCATCCTTTGCTTTCTGCAGCTGTACTGTGAAATCAGTCTTGCTGTCTGCGGTAAATGCTTCAGCCGATACGATCTCAAGGCCCTGATTTGCCGCCTCTGCTGCAAATTTCTCATAGATACCAGATGAATATACATCGGAGCTGTCATAAATCACGCCGATCTTAGTTGCGATCTTCTTCTCGCCGATGTACTGAGCGGATGCAGTACCCTGGTTCGGATCTGAGAAGCATACACGGAATGCATTCGGGTTCTGAACACACTCTACAGCAGATCCTGACGGAGTCAGCTGGAACATATTGTCATTTGCTGTCTCTGCTGCAACTGCAATACACGGAGCGGAGGTAACAGTACCGAGCAGTACCTGCATTCCCCAGTCCTTCAGGCTGTTGTATGCGTTGACTGCCTTCTCTGCATCGTGCTCGTCGTCCTCAAACTGGAACTCAAACTGAACGCCGCCAAGTGCATTGATCTCATTTACTGCAAGCTCTGTTGCGTTCTTTACTGCCTGTCCGTAAACAGCTGCGCCGCCGGTCACAGGTCCGATTCCACCAACTTTAAATGCATCGCCATCTGCAAAAGCTGTCGTAGAAAGCAGCATAGCTGATGCACATGCCAGACTTACAAATTTAACCAATTTTTTCATAATAATTTCCTCCTTGAGTTTTCTCGAAATAAACAAAGAGCCGCAGAAACACGGCTCTTTGTGCTTTCTTAGGGCAATCATACCCACTTTATATGTGTTTGTCAAGAATTTTTACGAAAAATGTTATGGCAAGAGGCTACACCTGTCCGCATACCATGGACATTGCAGGAATTCTGCACACGGAATTAATACGCTTTGCCCCAGTATACCATCTTGGTTGCCGGCTTGCCGCAGTAAATGCACTTGTCGGAAAGCTGTTCCTGATGGAACGGAATGCAGCGGGAGGTCACACCGAACTCTTCCTTGATTGCGTCCTCACACTCCTGGCAGCCGCACCACATTGCCTTGATGAAGCCCGGCTTCTCGTCTGCGATCTTCTTAAACTCTTCTTTTTCGGTTGCCTCGTACGTATGCGCATCTCTGTGTGTTCTTGCGCGCTCCAGCATATCATGCTGCTCCTGCTCCAGCACCTCTGCCACCTTCTGCGGCAGCTCCTCGATCGATGCCGTGATCTTTTCGCGGGTATCTCTGCGGACGATCACTGCCACGCCGTTTTCGATATCCTTCGGTCCGAGCTCGATACGAACCGGAATACCGCGCATCTCCTGCTCGGAGAATTTCCATCCCGGGCTCTTCTCGGAGTCGTCGAGTTTCACGCGAAGTCCGCTCTTTGCAAGTGCCTCCTTGACCTCGTTTGCTTTTTCCAGAACACCCTCCTGCTGCTGGCGAATCGGAATAATCATAACCTGGGTCGGTGCAATGTGCGGCGGAAGTACCAATCCGCTGTTGTCGCCGTGTACCATGATGATCGCACCGATCATACGGGTCGTCATACCCCAGGAAGTCTGATGTACATATTTCAGCTTGTTATCTTTATCCGCGAACTGGATGCCGAATGCCTTCGCAAATCCGTCACCGAAGTTGTGGCTGGTACCGGACTGCAGTGCTTTCCCGTCATGCATGAGGGACTCAATCGTGTAGGTTGCCTCTGCACCGGCAAATTTTTCCTTATCTGTCTTACGGCCCTTGATAACCGGGATTGCCAGCACCTGCTCACAGAAGTCTGCATAGACGTTCAGCATTTGAATTGTACGTGCCTCTGCCTCCTCTGCGGTCGCATGCGCAGTATGTCCTTCCTGCCACAGGAACTCTCTGGAGCGCAGGAACGGTCTTGTCGTCTTCTCCCATCTCATAACGGAGCACCACTGATTGTAGACTTTCGGAAGATCACGATAGGAATGAATATCATTCTGATAGAAATCGCAGAACAGCGTCTCAGAAGTCGGACGCACGCACATGCGCTCCTGCAGCTCCTCCAGTCCGCCATGTGTTACCCATGCAACCTCCGGCGCAAAGCCCTCTACGTGATCCTTTTCCTTCTGAAGCAGGCTCTCCGGAATCAGCATCGGAAGGTATACATTCTCCACGCCCGTCTCTTTGAAACGGCGGTCCAGCTCATGCTGAATGTTCTCCCAGATTGCATAGCCTGCCGGTTTGATGACCATGCAGCCCTTTACGCTTGTGTAATCACACAGCTCTGCTTTTTTTACAACGTCCGTATACCACTGCGCGAAATCCTCGTCCATTGAGGTGATCGCTTCTACAAGCTTCTTTTCTTTTGCCATTTTTTTCTCCTCTTTCTTTTTTATATGGGTTTTCTTTTCATATCGTGGAAATCTCAGGAAATTCTTCCGCTTGCAGGGCTTCGTATTCCCCTGTCAGCTTCCTTATAACATAAAAGCCGACACATCCAATCCCCTCAAGGGACCGGAAGTGCCGGCGGTACCACCCTTTTTAACAGCTTTCGCTGTTCTCTTCATTCATTTCGTTAACGCCGAATTACGCCGTATTTTCATACGGAGCTCCAAAGCCGGTTCATTCCCGCTGCCTGAGGTCTCGCACCGACCGGCCTCTCTCTGACAGGTGCACTGGAACTACTGATCTTTTTCATTGCCTGAATACTTTTAAATTACCGCTTCGAGCCAGCCTCCAAAATGCAGATATTTTACTGTTATTTGCAGAATTTTGCCTGCCTCTGAGCAATAACCATTTTAATAAACCGCTTTTTGTTTGTCAAGCCGCAGAATTGCTTTTTCCTGATTTTTGTGCTACGCTTTCCTGAATAAAGCGGATATTCGTAATCCGCTTCGCTGCTTGCAGAATGTAAACGGGCAGCTCCCTGCGAGGTTCCCTCCTACAAGCTTTCACAATCAATCCCTTGTGATATTCTATGAAAGGATTTCTTAAAATATATGAAAAAACGAGAACTTCTGATTACAGCCGGCATTCTCCTTGCCGCCGTGCTTCTCTGGTTCGGAATCCGGCTCGCCTCACCGTGCTCTTCCGCTTCCATCCGTATCACGGTCGACGGGGAGGAGTTCGGTGTCTTTTCTCTTTCAAAAGACTGTACGATTCCGATTGGAGATACAAACGTCTGTGAGATTCGAGGCGGCAGGGCACACATGGTAAGCGCAGACTGCCCGGATCAGCTCTGCGTGCACCAGGGCTACATCGATGAAAAAGGCGGTATCATCACCTGCCTGCCAAACCGCGTCGTGATTCAGACGGTTGGCGGGGAGGATACGTTGGATGGGGTGTCGTGAGCGCGCGGTTCATTCTATAATATTCTGTAATAATAACCAAACTGCCGTCCGCGGTCCTTCCACTTTGCGGTTTTGAAATCAGGGAAGCCGAAGGTCTGTGCCATGTAGCGCTCCTGCGCATTATACAATCCCGGCACGCCAAGCACGAAGCTTCCATCTGCCCTTCTGGCAAGCAGCAGATGATGGTACTGATAAAATCCGTGAAGCAGAAAACTGCTGCGGCCAACCTGATATCCTGCCTGCTGCAGCGCTACGAGGTCACAGGGCAGGATCTTGAAACACGCCTCAAACTGTGTATCCTCAAACGGTTCAAAGGCCTCCCTGCGCTGCGTGATCGCATCGCACGGTGAGGGTACGCTGCGTCGGTTAAGTTCTGTATAGATTCCGTCTTCGGCAAGCTGCGCGGCCTCCACATAAGCTAATGCTCCGCCCGCGGCGGCAGCTTCTTTTCTGGCCTCACTTGTTGTACCGCTGCTATATACTTCCTGCCTTTTGATATTTTCTTCCCTTCCGCTTCGTATTTCCCTCTCAACTTTTTTCACGCTTATCCCACTATAGTCCTTTTCCTCCGGTTCTTTTGCTGTTGCACCTGCATACTGTTTTTCTTCCTCTGATTTTTCCGATATCTCCTCTGCGTGCTCACTTTGCACGTTTGCGTTTTCACTTATCGGCTCACCGCTGTCTTTCCCGCCATTTTTATCTTCTTTCGTTTCTGAGTCTGTGCCGCTTTCTCCCTGCTGCATTTTCCAGCTTTCCGAGTCTGTGCCCGTTTCTCCCTGCTGCATTTTCCATGTTTCTGAATCTGCACCTGTTTCTCCCTGCTCCACTTTCCCTTCATCCGGCAGTTCCAGAACAAATCGATTTATTTCGATGGGATCATCATCCCACACAGTCACATACCGACGCCCGTCGCCGCACTGAATCCAGATTCCGGCAAGATCAGAGAATCCGTACTGTTTCTTCCAGACCTCATTGCCTGCGTGGTAGGCCCACTCTTCAAGCATCTGATTTCCAGAGCGCATAGTCCCCATCAAAAGCCCCAGCAGATAGCCCTTTTCACGCACAAAGCCATACACCTGCACCGGCGGCTCCGGGCTGTGCACCGCGGTCAGGCGAAACAGAATCCTCCACATTCCGCTTCGCAGCTCGACCTTCGCAAACCCTACATTACTGGTCTTTTTCCCATCTATGTATTCGTAAAAATAAGCAATAAAACGTCTGTACTCCGGCATACTTTCCATCCTTTCCGCTTCCTTTTTCTCCAGCAGGCAAACTGACCATTCTTCTGTTTTTCCTCCTCAGCTAAGGCCGAGGAGAGTTCCTGCCTTATCATCATTTTATGCGGGAGATCTCTTACATATGACGTTTTCTTTTTCGTATATTACTTTCCCGTTTCACTCCAAAACATAATGCAGCGCGGATATCACAACCCGCTTCGCTGCATGGCATTCAAACATGAGCTGAAAAAATCGCTGACACGTGGTGTGCCGGCGATCTCATCCTCTCACTGTTAAGTCCTGCTTTTTGCCTGTCTTTTGCACTGCTCTTCAATTATGAACATCCATTCTCATCATTACGTTTTCCTGCTGCAACTCTACATATATCGTTTTATCATAATCCGCACCGTCAAAAACAGCGCCAGCAGCGCAGCCATTCCCTCTGCCGCCGGAACGGCAAGCCATACGCCGTCCACGCCCAGGAGCCGCGGCATCAGTGCAAGCGCGGCGACGAGAAAGCCAAACGTCCGCGCAAATGAGACGACTGCGGAATCTCTGCCGTCTGAGAGCGCAGTAAAAATGCCGGATGTAAAAATATTGAAGCCACAGAACAGATAGTTAAAGGAAAACAGGAAAAATCCGCGCACGGAAAGTGCATATGCGCTGCCATTTTTTCCAACAAAGAGCCGCACAATCCATTCCCCGCTTACACACGCAAAAAACGTAACCACAACTGCACTGATCAGAATTACGGTCACGCACATTTTATAAAGACGCCGAATCTCTTTCCGGTTACCGGCTCCATATTGATAGGAAAAGATCGGAGCCACACCGCCGGAAAATCCAAGATAAACGGCAGAAAACAGAAACTGCCCGTACAAAATGATCGTGATCGCAGCCACGCCGTCCGCGCCTGTCATCCGCATCAGAATGCTGTTGAACATGACCGTCACGACCGCGTTTGCCAGCTGTGACACCATCTCGGAGCTTCCGTTTGAGCAGGATTTTACCAGTACATGCGGCTTCACGCGGAACCGGCAGAAATGCAGTCCCTTTTTGTTGCGGATAAAAAAGAGTGTGCCCGCCACAGCCGGAATCATCTGCCCGATTCCGGTTGCCAGCGCAGCTCCCTCCACGCCCATTCCAAGACCGCCCATAAAAAAGAAATCAAGGACTGCATTTGTGATTCCGGCCGCCACCGTCAGCCCCATGCCAAAGTGCGGCTTTCCGGCTGTCACGAGCAGATTCTGGTACAGCGTCTGAAGCATACACGCCGGTGCAAACAGCATCACAACGCCCAGGTACTTCCGGCAGTCATCGAGCAGCAGGGTATTTGCGCCAAGCCGGATGCAAAGTGTATCCAGAAACACCTCCGTCAGTACGGTAAGCAAAACGCTGACCGTGAGTCCGAAACAGACAATCAGCGTCAGCGACTGATCTGCCTCCCGCTCCTTTTTTTCACCGAGCAGCCTTGCCACGTACGCGCTGCCTCCGGTGCAGAGCATTACGCCGACTGCCAGAAGTACATTGACAACCGGGTAAACGATATTCGTCGCAGACAGCGCATTGCTCCCCGCAAACCAGGAGATGCAGAAGCCGTCGACAATCGTATAAAGCGACATCACCGCCATCATCAGCACCGACGGAAAAACAAATCGGAACAGTGACAGCGGTGTAAATTTTTGTGATAATTCGTGATTCATGTATTTTCTGAGGTTCCTTTCTCTGTATCGTACTTATTTTAACCATCCTCGTCTGAATGGGCAATGCTTTTTATCATATCATGCGTCCGTCTCCCTGTCAAAATCATTGTAATCCCAATTATTTTCTTCCATGTGCAGTTTTTCTTTCCGCTTCTTTTGCTGCGAAATTCCTCTTTATTTTTTAACCGAGTCAAGCAAGTTCCGAAGCAGATTGCGAATATCCGCTTTGATATGAATCAGATACGAATCAGGTCTGCCCCGCTTCCCGCAGCTTGCGCAGAATTCTCTTCTCGGCGCGGGAGACCTGCACCTGGGTCATACCAAGCACTGCTGCTACCTGTGTCTGCGTGCAGTCTTCAAAATAGCGCAGGTGGATCATGTGCTGTTCCTCCGGCTCCAAAAGGCCGAGCAGCTGGCGCAGCAGCATCCGGTTCAGCAGCTCTTCCGTATGATCCTGCTCATCCGGCAGACGGTCACCGAGCAGGACTGGCGAACCATCGCTGCTGTAAAGTGTCTGGCTCAAGGATTCCACCTCCGAAACTGCCTCCATCGCCATGACAAGCTCCTCCGCACTGCTCCCCGTCTCCTTCGCCAGCTCCTCCATCGTCGGTTCCCGGCCATTCCTTTTTTCCAGCTGCTCACGCGCACTGTACGCTTTCGCAGCGGATTCTTTCAGGGCACGACTGACACGTATCATTCCGTCGTCGCGCAGAAAGCGCCGGATTTCTCCCGCAATCAGAGGTACTGCGTACGTCGAAAAACGTACATCGTAGCTGCAGTCAAACCGATCGATCGCCTTTATCAATCCGATACTTCCGATCTGCACGAGATCATCCCGGTCGCACCCGCGTCCGAGAAAACGCTGCGCAACGGTGTACACCAGCCCCATGTTTTCTTTTACAAGCTCGTCTCTGGCCGCCTTATCCCCTTCGTGTACCTGTCTGATAAGCGTAAGGGTATGGTCCATCTGTCAGCCTGCGGCTACTCCTTTCTGTAAATTTCTTCTATTTTTCCCTCTTTCGTTCTGCCGCCTTCTTTCATTCGAATCATTTCTTCGGTCTTCTCTGAGCCTTTTTCCCGCGAAAGCGCCTCACTACCGCCCCAGGTGCTGTGCCGGTCAGCCTCTGTCTTCTGTCTCTGATAACCGGATGGCCCATCTGCTGTCGGCCGTAGAATTCTCTTCGTCATCCGGACAAGCGTCCCCTGTCCCGGCGCAGAGTGCACCTCCAGAGAATCCATAAACGCCTCCATAAAGGAAAATCCCATTCCCGCCCGGTCACACTCTGCCTTTGTCGTAAAGAGCGGCTCCATTGCAAGCTTTACGTCCGCAATTCCCTTTCCCTTATCCTCCACTTCGACAGTAAGCACCTCACCCTCGATCCGGCATCGAATCACGATCGTCTCCGTCCGCCCCTCATAACCGTGAATAATCGCGTTTGTCACTGCCTCGGACACCGCGGTCTTGACATCTGCGACTTCCTCCAGCGTCGGATTGAGCTGCGTCATAAATGCGGCAACCGCCACCCGGGCAAATCCCTCGTTGCAGGATCTGCTGTCAAACTCCAGTTTCATATTGTTTTGCATGATCTCCCCCTCTGAATCATTGAACATTTGCTCCTGCACCTTCCGCAAATAAATTTGCTTCGGTGTCTCCTGTATCTTTTGCTGCATCAATTCCGTACGTTTCATACTGCAGGACACAGACCCTGCTGCTGTATGAAACTGGAGTTCAGATCAAATCCGACTCTCTTGGCAGGCCCTGGTAGATATCGATAAATTTGTCCAGCCCGGAGAGTGTGAGAATGCGGCGCATCCGCTCCCCCGCATGGATAACCAGAATGGTGCCGCCCATAAAGCGCATGGTCTTATAGCTTGTCAGCAGCATTCCGATTCCGGAGCTGTCCATAAATTCTGTATTTCCAAAATCAAATAAAATGCTGCGGATATTGCGCACCCGGATCAGGCGGTCGATCTCCTGACGCAGCTGCTGGGAGCTGCAGTGGTCGAGTTCGGACGGAAGATGCACGGTCAGTGTCGTGCCGCTTAAGGTAAAATGATGTTCCATAATAAAACTCCTCCTTATCTATGAATAATGTCATTGATGCTTGATGAACTGCCATTCGCAGTTGCTTCGCGGCCTGCATATCAAAGCAGATATTCGCAATTCTCTTCGCTGCTTGCTTGATTTTGATTCAGTCAAAACATGCAAAAAAGCACAGTGCAGTCTGTCTCTCCTCTGTACTGTGCTTTTTCTTCTTTTCTCTGTTGTATTTTTATCCTGCTTTATTTTCTCATCTGCGTTCAGTCAGACATTCTATTTTTCTGGTAAAACGGACATTCGCAGTCTCTTCACAACCTTCGTTCAAATGAATATTCACAGGATATCCATTCCGCCTTTGATCTGCGTCTGCCTCTTATGACATTTTATTTCCGTACTGGTCATAATTCTCGCCGGTATTCGGGTCGGTCCAGGCCACGTAGGAATCCGGCTGCGGAAGGCTCTGACTGCTGTCGTCAATGATATCCACCGGACTGTCAGATGTGCCTGTCGTATCCGATGTTCCGTCTGCACTTCCCGTTGACGCATCGCCCGCATTCTGTCCGGTCGCCGCATCACCAAGGCCGCTCAGATCAGCAGCTGCCGTATCCGAGGAAATATCCGACGTGCCCGAAAAATATCCCTGCACCGTCGCCGCCTTGTCCGGATAGTATTTCAGAAGCTCCTCATACGCCGCCTTCGCGCTCGCCTGATCGCCGAGCTGCAGATACGCGATTCCCATGTACAAAAGTGCATCGGAATACTGGCTGTTGCTGCGCTCCGGATCGGCTTCGATCGCTTTTTTCAGCTGTGCCGCCGCAGATGCATAATCCTTCGCCATGTACGCGGTCGTACCGGAATTGTAATACTGGTTGAACAGCGTCGTGCTCACCGCGCCCGCCATGCTTTCATACAGTGTCTTTGCGTTTCCTTCGTATGCGGATGCGTCCAGTGCTCCCACCGCATTTGCCGCCGAGTTCGAATCGCCGGTGATGTACTGGTTAGCCGCAGCAAGCAGATCGTCATAGCTCTTCGCTTTTGCCACCGCATCGTCGCGTTCCTTGTTCGCGTCCTCCACCTGCTGCTTATAGCCGTCAATCTCATCCTGCAGATCCTGCGCCCGCGCCGATTCTGTCGCAAGCTTTGTATTTGCATCTGTTACCTGACGGTTGGCATCATCATTGACCGCCTGGCGGTTCGCCGGAACGACCAGAAACCAGACAATTGCACCGCCCAGCAGAATACCGAGCACGATGTTGATAAACGTCGCAATCGTGGAACTGTCGCGAAACGTTGTCGGCTGAATCACCATTTCCGTTCCGCTCATGTACCGTAAAGTCCCGGAGACCTGTTCTCCCCTGTCCTTTTCATACTTTTTACTGCGTTTGCTCAGGTTTGTGCTGCGTCCTGTCGCATCCTCGATCTCCTGCAGATAACGCAGGGTCGTGGTGTTTGTCGTATCGATAGCGGCTGCTTTTTTAAGCAGCTTTCTCGCGCGCTCATACTCCTGACGCTTCATGTAGAGCAGCGCCAGCAGCTGGTATGCCTTGACCAGCTTCGGATTCTGGCTGATTACCTTTTTCAGCTGGATAATCGCCATATCCTCGTTGTCCTCGCGGCAGTACTGAATGCACTGATTGTACTTGCGGATCGTCTGGTTGATCGTGTCAAGCCGGTTTTTATTGGACTGCAGGACATTGATATAATTGTCTGCAAGATTATTTTCCGGCTTCAGATTTTTGCTGATGACCCACTCACACAGCGCCGCTACCGCCTCGCCCGTCTCATAATAGCAAAGGCCAAGCAGGTTGCGCGCATCGATATTTTCCTTATTAAATTTGAGGCTGCGCTTTAAGCAGACAATCGCGCCCTCCATGTCGCGCACCAGCGCTTTCTCAAGCCCCTCATTGTAGAGCAGATTCGATATCCGGAAGATCCGTTTCTGGATTGTGACGTCTGCGCCGCATCCAGGGCAGTAATCAATCGCAGCAAGAGGGGTATTACAGTAAATACATCTCATGAATTCCCCTGCTTTCTGTTCTTCTTCTCTTCCTTCATCATTTCCTTCAGAATGTCCGTCATATCCGTGAGATCACGGCTGTAGATCGCATCCTCTGCCTCGTTGACATCCATACTCGGATGGTATTTCTTCAGTTCCTCTTCGTAATTAATCATTCTTTCTCCTTATTTTTCGCTTCTCTTTTTCAGGATCGCCTTGATGTCTCCAACAAGGTACAGCGATCCGGCACAAAACAGCATTCCCTCTCCCCGTTTTGCAAGCGCGGTCTCAAAGGCCTGCTCCACATCCGGCTCCACGATGATCTCGGCATCCGTATATTTGCGGAATACACCGCCGAGCACCTCCGCCGGTACAACCCTTGCGCCGTCGATCTGCGTCACAACAATCGACGTGGCATGCACGCTCTCGCAGATCTCTGCAATCATTTTCTCATATTCCTTCTCTACCACCGCCGAAAACAGCAGCGATACCGACATGCGCTCCTGCACGCTGACGACCGTACGGATAAATTCCCTGATTCCATCCGCATTGTGCGCGCCGTCCAGTACGACGCCCGGAAGCACGGTTTCCATCCGGCCCTGCCATCTCGTCGCCGAAATGCCTGCTGCAATCTCCTCATCACTGACCGCTCTGTTTTTATCGATCACATGCATCGCCGTCACAGCAAGCGAACTGTTTACAATCTGATACTCGGCCAGATACGGCACCGTAATGCGCATTTTGTGAGGATCTTCCCCATCATACCTGCAATCCAGCAGAAAATCAATGCTTTTGTCCGTCTTATCCAGAATTTCACACTGATCCCCATAGTACGGATAAACCGGTGCGTGCTTCTCCTTTGCGGTTTGCAGAATCACCTCCGCAGACTCCGGATTGCGCGCATCAAAGATAACCGGAACGCCCTCTTTGATGATGCCCGCCTTTTCCGCCGCGATTTTTGCCACCGTGTCGCCAAGATATTCCATATGGTCGAGGCTGATCGTCGTCAGCACCACCGCAATCGGATGCTCCACAAGGTTTGTCGCATCGAGCCGTCCGCCAAGTCCGGTCTCCATAACAAGATATTCCACCTTTTCCTCCGCGAAAATCAGAAGACCGGCTGCAAACAGCAGCTCAAAATACGCCGGATGCGCATAACCATCCTCTATCATCGCGTCGACTTCTGCCTTTACCCGGGTAAACGCACGCGCGAATACCTCATGGGAAACGTTTTCGCCGTTGATCTGAAAACGCTCCGTGATCTCTACAAGATGCGGTGAGGTAAACAGTCCGGTGCGCTTTCCTGCCCTTGTCAAAATAGAGGAAAGAAATGCGCAGACGGAACCTTTTCCGTTTGTCCCGGCCACATGGATGACTTTCATCGCCCGCTCCGGATGACCGATCCGGCGAATCAGCTCCCGTGTATTTTCCGGTTTGTTTTTCTTGGTAAACTTCGGTACTTCTTCTATGTAATTTACTGCTTCTGTATAGTTCATGATCGTCTCTCTTTTCTGTATCTATAATCAAAATTTTTCTTTTGTGACTCATCGTTTCCTTCCAGATTCGGGTAAGCATCACGTTATCCATGATACCACAGCCGCCCCTGTTTTCAAGATTTATTTTTCGCAAAAATGGACGCCTCCTGACAGAAAAACGCTTGTTTTTCAGCTTTTTCCTATTTTTGACACTACTCATTAACAAAACCTTAATTTTACCCGTGTTTCTTCTCTTTTTCTGGACACCGAAAAATAACCGTGATATAATATCTGTAATTCAGGGTTTTTTTGCAATTCTTGCAGATAAATCCATCATCACGTTTGGCACTTCTGTCAAATCAACCACAGAAAGGAATTTGGGATTATGAAAAAGAAATTAGTTCTTGGGCTCGCAGTTCTTGGTACAGCTTCCATGCTGTGCGGTTTCGACAATACCCAGACCGCAGAGGATGTGCTTTCAAAAACACAGGAGGCCTCAAAGGATGTTGCCGGCATGACAATGAACATGTCTATGAACCTGGACGGCGCAATTAATATTGGAGACGGTACCACAACCTCCACCCTTGAGGCAAAGGTGAATGGAAACCTTGATATCGCTACAAATCTTGACCCGTTTGCTATGAAAATGGAAGGTGACGTAACAGTATCTGCCATTGGTACAAACGAGCAGGTTACTCTGAAATCCTACAGTGTTACAAACGATGAGGGAGCACTTGATACCTACACCTACTCCGAGGATTCTTCTACCGGCGAGAGTGGATGGACTCATACAACCGACTCCAGCATCGATTACAAACAGCTGATAGAGATGTCCAATTCCTTCAGCGTATCTGATTACGCTGACTGGGGCATGACCTTTGAGCTTGCTCCGGAAGCAGCAGAGGTCGATGGTAAAGAGTGCTATCTGCTTACTGCAGTGATCGATAAGAATGCACTGAACACCATGATCAATAAGGTATCTGAGCTTTCCGGTGAAGATCTTTCCTCCGATGAGGATGTCTCCAATGCACTTGCTTATCTTGACGGCATCTCTCTGAAGGTTCAGTATTATGTAGATACTACAACTTATCTTCCGGTAAGCCTTCACATGGATCTCAATGACAGTGATCTGACAAACTTAAATGCTCTGCTTGCAGGTGCTCTTGCAGCTGAGGATGGTTCTACCGCAGAGCTTGTACTCAATGACGCATCCATCGATGCATCCTGTGTATATGGTGATGCAGTAGAGATCACGGTTCCGGATGAGGCCCTTCAGGCAGCACAGGACGTTGAAAACCCGGTTGATTCTATCGAAGATGCAGTTGGTGAAATCGCAGGCGAAGCTGAATCTGAAGCTGCAAGTGAAGCAGCCATCGGCTAAGTTTTGATTGAGCAGCTGTCGGCCGGCAGATTGCAAATACTCACTTTAAACAAAGAAAACGCGCGGGAATCGCGCGTTTTCTTTGTTTTTCAGATATACTGCTGTATAAAATGGGCATCCGCTGCAGCTTCGTTTTTATACATCATCAAATAGCCGCCTCACCGTTTATTGATCTTTACAGGAAGTTTACTCAATTTGGCTAAATGAATATCAGACAGGAGGGATTCAATTGGGCGCCGTACTGCTTTCTCCACTTTATTTACTGCTGAACATTTATCTCATCAGCCGGATGCTGCTGTGGTTCCGCACGCTGCATTCGTTTCTCGGAAGTCTATGGTTCGTGATTCCGTTTATTATCTGTTATATTCTGCTCGCGCTTACCCCGCTTGCGGCTGCATTTGCTCCCGGCAAAATACGGGGAAAAATGCGAATCCTGAGCAATTACTGGCTTGGCACACTGATGTACCTGCTGATCTTTCTGCTGCTCGCAGATCTTCTGCGCATCTTTTACTGCCTCGCCACACATCAGGCACTTTTTTCCGCGATCGATGCAAATTCTCTGCGTATCACCGGAGGCATCATTTTTGCTGCCGTCCTTTTAGTCTCCGTCTACGGAATCTGCCACGCCTCACATATCAAAAAAACCTCCTATGAGGTCTCTATTGCAAAAAGTGCTCCCATTTCAAAGCTGAAAATCGCACTCGTGGCTGACCTGCACCTTGGCGGAAGCATTGGTCTGAAACAGATGCAGCGAATGAAGGACGTGATCGACACGATCCGGCCCGATCTGGTCGTCTTTGCCGGCGACATTTTCGACAACGATTTCGATGCAATCCAGAATCCGGAGGAAATCGCCACGCTGCTCGCCTCAATCGACAGTACCTACGGAAGCTTTGCCTGCTGGGGCAATCACGACATCGATGAGCTGATCCTCGCCGGATTCACTTTTGATTCCGGAAGCGATGCAATCCGAAGCGATCCGCGCATGGATCAGTTTCTGAAGGACTCCGGCATCACGCTGCTTCAGGATGAAACGCTCCTGATTGACCATGCCTTCTATCTGATTGGACGGCTTGACGCCTCCTGCAAAAAGAAAAGCGGCATCATCCGCCGCTCTGCAAAGGAACTGATTGCTGCACTGCACCCTGAGCGCCCGGTCATCGTCATTGACCATCAGCCATCTGATCTGGAAGCGCTCGCGGCGGCCCGTGCCGACCTTGTACTTTCCGGCCACACACACGACGGACAGCTCTTTCCCGGCAATCTGACCACGCGCATTGGCTGGAAAAATTCCTGCGGTATGATCCGCATTCAGGACATGACCAGCATCGTTACCTCCGGAGTCGGTGTCTGGGGCCCTGCCATGCGCATCGGCACTGACAGCGAGGTCGCTGAAATTACCGTACGCTTTGACGCACCGCATGGGCTGCTTTCACAAGAAGAGACGCCGCGGTCGACACGAGGATAACACCAGCCGCAATCACAAATACCTCCTGTGCAAGCCATACCAGCGGATCGATCGAGGCACGCACGCCTTTTGTCATGATTGAGACCATCATGCGGTACAGATCACCGCCTGGAATCAGCGGAACCAGCAGTGGTACTTCCAGCACAATCACCGGCGTTTTACGGCGGCGCGCTTCGATCTCTGCGATTGCCGCTGCCACGATCACCGCCCATAAAAGTCCATTTAAGGATGAACCGCTGTTTTTTCCCAGCAAAAAAATAAACCAGGACAGTGCTCCTCCGCAGCCTATCAGAATCAGCTTTTTTCCGTGCAGCTGAAACATCATCGAAAATCCGACTGAACCAAGGCCCGCAGCAATGATTTCTGTAATTTCCTGAAATGTCATATGTGTCCCTCCCCAATCAGGCGAATATTTGCAATCCGTCTCGCTTCCTGCAAACAGACGGCAACTCATAAACTCTGTTTATGAGATACTGCCCAGCATCGCCAGCGCCCCTACAAAGCCAGCTGCAAGTGCAATCGTACGCAGCAGCGATTCACTCATCCGCAGCATGCCTGACATCGTATCTCCGTTTAACATATCCCGAATTGCATTCGTAAATGGAATTCCCGGGATTACAAGCATAATATTTCCCATCAGTGCCGGTTCGATCGCATAATCAATCCCATATTTTCTGGTCACGCCGAGAAACAATCCGCCGAGTACCGCTGCCAATGCATAGCGCACAATCGCATTCGTCACCGGTCCTTCCAGCAGCTGCAGCAAAAGGCAAAGTCCCATTCCCGTCGCACCGCCGAAAAATGCTTCCGCTGCCCCACCGCCAAAAAATACAGAAAACACAGCTGCTACCGCTCCATACAGCAGTGCCATCTTCCAACCCGAAAGCTCCGGTGAAGTTCGAATTGCATCAATGCGCCGTTCCAGCTCATGAAGCGGCATAGGCGATGTGCACACATCCCGCGCCAATTGATTCATCTCATGCACACGTTCCAGATTCATGTCATAGCCCGACACACGTCTCGTCTGAGTCAGGATTTCTCCC
This sequence comes from Lachnospiraceae bacterium, assembly GCA_029225065.1. Taxonomy (GTDB): domain Bacteria; phylum Bacillota; class Clostridia; order Lachnospirales; family Lachnospiraceae; genus Choladousia. Next base: position 31,112 of record JAQXVT010000059.1, read on the forward strand.
TCTTTTGTATATACTGTCACCACGATCGACGATGTAATCGTGAAAACATCTGCACGAAGAAACCCGTATGCATGAAACATACGGGTCATCGTGTCCTCTACACGGCTGATCTCGCCGCCTGATTTCAAAATAAGTTCGCCCGCATCCAGAATACACCGGATGCACTGCATCTGTTCTTCCATAGGACGATCGTACCCCTTGCTGTTTTTCCCGGCAGTTCTTCTTTCACCGCCGATATTCCTGCTCATTTTGCATTTCACACAGCTTCTTTTTTATCACACTTCTTTCTTCAGTGCAAGTCCGTCCGCTGTTCTCCTTTTGCATTCCTCTCCGGCCTTCCCCTTATTCTCATCTATCCGGATCCTTTTATTTCTTTCGATATCGCTTTTCGCAGCCTCATGAGAGTGTCATCTTATGATATTCCATTCTCACCTGCTGCGGCGTCCTGCCGTAATTCTTTTTAAATTCCCGCAGAAACACCTTATAATTACGGATTCCATGTCGGTCCAGCAGAAGTGTAATTTTATCCTCCCCGGCCAGATCCTCATAAAAATGTGTCATGCGCACCTGTCCGAGATATCTTAGAAACGTCTGACCGGTATATCTTTTAAACAGTCGGCAGAAATGTTCCGGCGTTACAGAGAGAAAAGCGGCTCCGTCTGAGAGTGTCAGCGGCTCCTGGTAATGATCCCGAATGTATTCCATCGTCTGCTTAATCCGCTCCAGATCACGTGCATTTTCTCCAAAGTATCCGGAAAGCTTCTCCTCCCGCGCCTCTGTGTCCAGCAGATAAAGCAGCCGGAAGACCTCTGAAAGCAGCAGAAGCTGATCGCCCTGCCCTTTTCTCTCCTGCAGCAAACGCATCGACTGAAAAATACCATCAATGCGGCCACTCAGGCTGCATGGCTCATCGGAATGTGCGATATACTCCCGAAAACGCAGGGTCTTCCACTCCGGTGTAATACGTTTTAAATGCACCGGCGGAATTTGAAGCAGACAGTATCGTGTACCGCGGTGCGTATGGGTATAATGGATTTCACTCGTATTTGCCAGAAAAAGATCTCCTTGCGTAAGCTCATACGCACTGTCCTGACTGTAGGCAGTCATCTCACCTTCCAGCACGTAGACCAGCTCCAGATGCTCATGCCAGTGCGCCAGAAGCATTTTTTCCTCCCCTGTGTAGCATGCAAAATAAAGCTGAGTGCGCGCATCCTCAAAAATAATCTCGTGTTCCAGATTTTCCTGTCCGCTCAAATCAAAATCACCCCTTTTTTGCTGAAATAATTCTAACAAACTGTCCCCTAAATATCAATATCAACCTATTAAGAAAGCAAGAAAGCATCTTTTAAACTATTTCCTTTTCCCGTAGACTGTAAGCACACAAACCAACGTATCTACAGCAAAAACAGTATTTGAGGAGGTCTCTTATGAATAAGTGGACAAGAGTAAAATTTCAGCCGAATCTTCCGCTTCATGAAAGCGGACGCGTAACGGCAAGCAAAGAGCATATTCAGCTTTCCAAAGAAGCTGCAAAGGAAGGTATGGTATTATTAAAAAATGAAAACGATGTACTTCCGCTAAAAAAAGGAAGCCGTATCGCACTTTTCGGAAAAGGTACCTTTGACTACGTAAAGGGCGGCGGCGGAAGCGGCGACGTAACCGTTTCCTACGTACATAATCTTTACGACGGGCTGAAAATGCAGGGCGACGCGGTACAGATTTACGAGCCGCTCTGTGATTTTTACCGCAGTGACGTACAGTCTCAGTATGCCGCAGGTGCTGCTCCGGGAATGACCGTTGAACCGCCTCTTTCTGATGCACTTGCAGATGGGGCGCGTTCCTTTGCCGATACTGCCCTGATTGTCATCAGCCGTTTTTCCGGCGAAGGCTGGGATCGTTCCAGCATCGAGTGCAGCAACGAATTCAATCCGTGGGAAAATGAAACTTCCATGCCGAAGATCTCCGCAGACATTTTCCCGGACGGTGATTTTTATCTGACAAAAGCAGAAAAAGCTATGATTGCCCAGGTTATCTCCCGTTTTGACCGCGTTGCCGTTGTGTTAAACATCGGCGGAATCATCGACCTCAGCTGGGTGCGCGATGATGTGCACATCTCTTCCGCTCTGCTTGGCTGGCAGGGAGGTATGGAGGGCGGCCTTGCAATGGCAGAGCTCCTTACCGGCAAAGGAAATCCGTCCGGAAAGCTCGTCGATACCTTTGCAGCCAGAGTCGAAGACTATCCGTCCACAGAAGGCTTCCATGAATCCTTTGATTACGTGCATTACACAGACGACCTCTACGTTGGCTACCGCTATTTTGAGACTCTTCCGGGAGCTGCTGAAAAAGTCGTTTACCCATTTGGCTATGGCCTGTCCTACACTACATTCGATGTCTCTGTTTTAAAGATGTACGAGTGCAGCGGCTCGATCTGCGCACAGGTTCAGATCCTTAATACCGGGCATACCGCAGGAAAGGAAGTCGTTCAGCTCTACGCTCAGGCACCAGGCAAAATTCTTGATGGACCGGCGCGCAAGCTCGTTGCTTATGAAAAAACGCGTCTTCTTCAGCCGGGTGAACTGCAGATTGTAACACTGGCCTTCGCAAAAAATGATCTCGCATCCTACGATGACCTTGGCAGGATCACAAAATCTGCTTACATTCTGGAACAGGGCACGTACGCATTCTACATCGGTACCTCCGTGCGCAGCGCCAAAAAAGCTGCATTTACACTGGAAGTTGACGAGCATACCGTGACCTTGCAGCTTTCCTCCCACCTTGCGCCGACCAGTCTTGCAAAACGGATGCGCTCGGATGGTTCCTTTGAGGAGCTTCCAACCGGCGAATGCAATGATATGAACGCCTGCGCATTTGAAAAAATGGTGCCAGGTACCGAGGAAGGAATGCTTCCGTCTGTCCGTGGCTATGCAGCTGCACCGCTTTATGACAACGGCGGCCGCCGTCAGCTGATTGAAGTCGCAGAAGGAAAACTCAGCCTTGATGATTTCATTGCACAGTTAAGCGATGACGATCTGATTCACCTGCTTGGCGGCCAGCCAAATACCGGCGTGGCAAATACGTTCGGCTTCGGAAATCTGCCGGAATACGGCGTTCCTTCCATTATGACCGCGGACGGCCCTGCCGGACTTCGCATCGCACCGCAGTGCGGTGTCTGCACAACCGCATGGCCGTGTGCAACGCTTCTTGCCTGCACCTGGAATCCAGAGCTCGTTTCGCGCGTCGGCGCTGCAGGCGCAGAGGAGGTAAAGGAAAACAACCTCGCTGTGTGGCTGACTCCGGCAATCAATATCCATCGCAACCCGCTGTGCGGCAGAAACTTTGAATATTATTCCGAGGATCCGATGATCGCAGGCAAAACAGGTGCTGCCATGGTGCGTGGTATCCAGTCGCAGCACATCGCCGCTTCCGTAAAGCACTTTGCAGTCAACAACAAAGAGACAAACCGCAAGCACAGTGATTCCCGCGTATCTGAGCGTGCGCTGCGTGAAATTTATCTGAAAGCATTTGAGATCATTGTAAAAGAGGCACAGCCCTGGACCATCATGTCCTCCTACAACGCCATCAACGGGCACCGCGCTTCTGAGTGCCGTGAGCTGCTTGAGGATATCCTGCGCGGCGAGTGGGGCTTTACCGGCATGGTCACGACTGACTGGTGGACCCGCGGTGAGCACTACAAAGAAATCAAGGCCGGAAACGATGTCAAGATGGGCAACGGTTATCCGGAGCGTGTAAAAAAAGCGATGGAGCTCGGCGAGCTTGGCCGTCCGGAGCTGGAGCACTGCGCGCGCCGTGTGCTGGAGCTGATTTTAAAAATCGATTAATATCGATCCAAAAAACGGGAATGCCAATTTGCGCATTCCCGTTTTTTTATTCTGAAACATTTGTAAAGCGACATTCGCCATCTGCTTTGGCCACCTGCAAAAGCATCAGGGAGCTCCCGCAGGCAGAAATGGCTCCCTGATAAGTTTTCTAGCACATTCCCCTGTACTGCTCGACCGTAATTCCACCCAGATAATGAATAAAGGTCTTCGTCACGATCGAAAGCCTGTCCATCGGTGGCGATGCAATCCCGATTGTCCGGTACTGCGGCGGATCCATCGGTCGGGCAGAAAGCGCCAGATTGAAATTTTTCAAAATCAGCTCGGGCATAATTGTAATCCCAAAGCCGTGCGATACCATCGACATTACAGAAAAATCGTCATTTAGCGTGTAGCGCACCTGCACTTTTTTGCTGCTTCCGCGCAGCACAGCCTGAATATCATTATCTGATCCCTTCATCGGCAGGATAAACGGTTCTTTTTTGATCTGCGCAAGTGTCAGTACCTGCTCCTGCTCCAGTTCATGGCCCTCCGGCAGCAGTACCAGCATCGGATCATCATACAAAGGCTTAAAAGAAAGCCCATCCGCAGTCGGTGCACTCAAAAATCCACAATCAATCTTTCCACTGAAAATGTGCTCCGTGATCTCATCATAATCTCCTGCCAGCAGTTCAAACTCCACCTTCGGATATTTTTTCTGAAAATCGCGAATCAGAAACGGAAGCCACTGTGCCGCCACACTCGTAAATGCCCCGAGGCGCAAAGTACCGGCCACCACCTCATTGATCTCAAAAATTGACTGTTCCAGCGCGCGCCGGTCATTCACCAGCGTCCGGATTGGCTGCAACAGCCGCTTGCCATTTTCTGTCAGGGTTACCCCATTTGAACCGCGTATCAGAAGCGGCACACCAGCCTCCCGCTCCAGTGCCGCAATTGAATGGCTTACTCCCGCCTGTGTGTAATGCAGGAGTTCGGCTGCTCGTGTGATATTTCCGACTTCAGCCACCTTTAAAAATATTTCGTATCGATTGAGTCCCATGCCAGTTCCTTTCCACATACAGTGCTTATCTTTTTCCTTTTATCCATAACTTTTCAGAATGTCTTCCATTCATATAATTCTCTTTTCAAATGTCTCTGCACGGGTATAATAGGGCATTGGGAGTTGAAATGTCAAGTTGTCTCACATTCTTTTTCAATCAAAACGAGGTAATCATTATGAGTCTTTTTTCTGATAAATTTTCCAAATCAAACGGAGCTGCGCTGACGCTCTCGGACACGATCGCGCTGCCTTCCGGCCAGAACATCGGCTGGACGCAGCACCGCGCTGACGCGCTGATTGCACTGGTCGCAATGGCGTGGGGCAGTTCCTATCTGCTGATGAAGGTCGGTCTCGGCGCGATCCCGCCTTTTTCGCTGATCGCATTGCGTTTTCTGATCGCTTTTTTGGCCGTATCTTTCCTCTTTCGGGAAAAAATAAAACAGACCACACCGCGCACGCTTCTGCACGGCAGCATTCTTGGTCTGTTTTTGTTTGGACTGTTTGCTTTTCTGATTCACGGTATGCAGACGACTTCCACCTCAAACGCAGGTTTTCTGACGAGTACAACTGTCGTCCTCGTACCAGTCTTCCATGCGCTGATCACCAGGCGGCTTCCAAACCGCCCCATTGTGATCGGCACCCTGCTGACTATGACGGGCATCGGTTTTATGACACTGCAGCAGTCGTTGGCACTACACAGCGGCGACGTGCTCTGTCTTATCGGCGCAGTTGTCTATGCCTTCCACATTCTGCTGACCGCTGATTTTACGAAAAAAGAAGACGGCCTTCTTCTCGGTATCTGGCAGCTTGGATTTGCCGGCCTTTATGGTCTGATCTGTACCATACTTTTTGAGACACCGACGCTTCCTGCTGCACCGTCCCAGTGGATGGCTGTGCTCGGACTTGCTCTGATCTGCAGCGCGTTCGGATTCGTCGCACAGCCGATGGCACAGAAATACACGACTCCGGAACACACCGGACTTCTGTTCTCTCTGGAACCGCTGTTTTCTGCTCTGTTCGCTTTCCTCTTTCTGCAGGAAACGCTCTCCGCAAAAGGATACTTCGGAGCGGCACTGATGATGGCGGGCGTACTGGTTGCTTCCGCCTCACCGGAGAAGAAAAAAGCATAAACCGCTTATCTGTATTCCATGCTTTTATTTTTCGAATACTTCTGCCGCTTTTTTCAGCCATTCAATTACAGGCAGATGCTGCGGACAGGCCCCTTCACACTGACCGCACGCAACGCAGTCTCCCGGCTTGCCATGCTCTTTTGCAAGCGCTTCAAACCGTTCTTTGTGCTCCGGGTTTCCCTTATCTGTAATCTCCGCATTATAAAGTGCAAAATACTCCGGAATCGCAATACTCATCGGGCAGCCTTCCACGCAGTACCGACAGGCTGTACATGGAATCTTCGCTGCTTCATGAATGATATCAACTACCTGTCCAAGCAGCACGTTTTTCTCTTCCTCTGTCAGCGGCTCAAACTGCTCCATATATGCGCTGTTGTCCTCCATCTGCTGCAGATTCGACATACCGCTGAGTACGACCATGACGTTCTCCAGACTTGCCACAAAACGAATTGCCCAGGATGCATCTGACCAGTCCGGGTGCAGACCGTGCAGCACTTCTTTTGCCTCTGCCGGAAGATTTGCCAGTGTACCGCCCTTGACCGGCTCCATAACTACAACCTTTTTCCCGTGCTTTACTGCTGTCTCATAACATTTTCTCGACTGTACGTTTGCGTCCTCCCAGTCCAGATAATTCAGCTGCAGCTGTACAAACTCTGCCTCCGGGTGATCGGTCAGGATCTCGTCCAGCACATCCGCACTGTCATGGAATGAAAATCCGACATGCTTTACTTTCCCCTCTGCTTTTTTCTGCATTGCAAACTCAAAGCACCCCAGCCGTTTTACGGTCTTATAATGCTCTGCATTGAGCGCGTGCAGAAGGTAATAATCAAAATATTCCACACCGCATTTTTCTCTCTGCTCATTGAAGATACGCTCCATATCCTCTTTTTCTTTCAGCTGCATCACCGGAAGCTTGGAAGCCAGTGTGTAGCTGTCACGGTCTTTTCTTGTCACAAGGAAATCCTTTACGGCACGTTCGCTCTCATATTCATGATACATATATGCCGTATCAAAATAAGTAAATCCACGCTCCAGAAACAGATCCGTCATCTGACAGGCCTGTGCCTTATCAATACTTTTTTTGTCCTCTTCATTCAGAAGCGGAAGACGCATCAGTCCAAAACCAAGTTTTTTCATCGCATACCATCCTTCTTTCTATTCTTAGATTTTTCTTTCGATCACTGCTTCCTGCCATTCACCGCAGTGCCTGTGTAAAGTGGATCTTCCTGCTTTGTCAATTCTCTTCGGAAACCTTCACTGCAAAAACTGCTTTCTGTTCCTTCCCATTGCCGTCATAGTCAGAAAAATGGATTTTAAAATCACCGGCAGTCTCCACTCCGATACAGGTCTGTGCTGTGCAGGTCGCGCCGACAGGCGTCTCCTGTGGATAGTCAACCACATCCCCCGGATACTCATATCCCATCTTTCCTGCAGCATCCACAATGCCATCATCTATCAAAAGATACAGTCCGTTCCAGCCATCCTGCTCATAGCCAAGATTCTCATACTCATAAGTAACAAAATACACCGCTGCCGGATTTTTATCGGAATATTCATTTCGCTCCTGCGTCTCTTCCACTGACAGAATGGTAAGCTTCCACTGTCCGTCAACAGTCCAGGTCTCTCCAATTCCATATTCATCCTTTGAGACAACGGAAGCTGCTTCCGTTTCTCCCGCGTTTACCTCTTCCAGCTGTTTCTGAAGATCATCGATCGTCTGCTGCATCTCCACGATCTGCTCCTCCAGCTCCTGAATCCGGTCATCCTTCTCATCTGCAAATGCAGTCAGCGGAAATGCCGCACATACTGCTGCCAGTAAAACTGCTGTCATTTTCTGTTTCATTATTTTTCCTCCTTTTCAATTTTTCCACATTGCCGCAAAATCTTTTGCACCGTTTCATCCAGCTTATCAGCCTCCAGAGGCTTCATCAGATGCGCATTCATGCCCGCTGTAAGGCTGTTTTCCACATCATCCTGAAATGCATTCGCACTCATTGCGATAATCGGAAGCGATGCATCCTCCCGCTCCAGGGCGCGAATCTGTCTTGTTGCTTCCAGTCCATCCATTACCGGCATCATGATATCCATAAAAATTATGGCATATTCTCCAAGGGCGGACTGCTTAAAGTGTTCCACTGCCTCACGCCCATTGCCGACTGTCTCCACGGTAAAGCCTTCCTTTTCCAGCAAAAATCTTGCGATTTCCGTATTAAGCTCATTGTCCTCCACAAGCAGAGCCTTTTTCCCGGACGGATCAATCCGCTCCTTTTTCTCTTTCCTTTCCCCGACCGGATTTGGATCAATTTCAAACGGAATCGTCACAACAAAAACAGATCCCTCATTTATCTTACTGGAAAGCTCTATTTTTCCTCCCATTCGCTCCGTCAGTTCCTTTACAATCGACAGCCCCAGTCCTGTTCCGGCATACGTTGTATTGGCAGTCCGACCCTCCTGTGCAAATGGTTCAAATGCTTTTTTCTGAAATTCCGGACTCATTCCAATTCCCGTATCTGCACAGGTAAACTGGAACACTGCATATTTTTCATCCGATCTTAATTCCCGGCAGCTTACCGTAACAGATCCGTTTTTGCGATTGTATTTCACTGCATTTCCTGCAATATTCTGCAAAATCCGTTTTAAATGAACGACACTGCCGATCAGGTGATTGTGTTCAATATAAAGCTGCTCCCTGTCAATCCGGAAATGAATTCCATGCTCAATTGCCTGCAGCTCGGTCACTGTATTTGCCTCTACCAGTGTTTCTCTGAGCAGAAACGGTTTGCGCTCCAGCGTGATTGCTCCAGACTCCAGCTTATTCATATCAAGCACATCATTCACCAGTGAAAGCAGATAGCCCGATGCCTTCCACATTTTTTCCCTGCATTCCTTCTGCTTTTCCAAATCCTCAGGATTATTTCCCGCAATCTCAAGCATCCCACGGATTCCATTGATCGGCGTACGGATATCGTGACTCATTCTGCGCAGAAAGCTTGTCTTAGCTGCACTTGCTACCCGTGCTTCCTCCACTGCATCCTTCAACTGCCGCTGATATTCAAGCTCCCGGCGCTTTTCATTGTCTACATCCCGCACAACAGCCACAACAGCCGACACCTGTTCTCCTCTTCGCTTCTGTTCCACAATCTCAAGCTTACACCATCTCTGACGAAAATCCAGGAAATAAAAGCTTACCATACCGTTTCTCTCCAGCCGCTTTTGCAGTGTCGTGAACTCAATCTCCTTTAGAAAGTCGGAACGAAATTCCGCTGCTACAAACTGCTGCTTGATCATCAGAATTCCCTGACTGGCTGTAATATCCTGTGACAACACCGGTTCCATATAAGTCGGTGCCTGCAGCACCTCAAAGGTATCACAAACCAAATCCACCTGAATCACAAGAATGCTCGTTTGTATCACCGTCTTATACATATCTGTATACAGCTTCCGACTGATATTCTGCCTCGTGTTTTTCTGCCCGATGCATATGCCAAGAATCAATGACAGTAAAACATTGACAGCATTCGTATAACAGATCTTCGGGGAAGCCAGACAAAAATCAATTCCCAGCATAATAACGTAAACACCTAACCCCGAAATGATATTGTCCCTTGGATATGCATTGTACATCGATGTCAGAAGCAGCACTACCAGACAAAGCAACGGTCCCGGTACCTCAGGATGCAAAACAATATCATGCCAGATCACGACTGCACACCAGGTCAGATTGAAAAGTGCCGTAAGACAGCGAGACATCCGCACCGTCCTGTGCTTTCCGTTTTCTTTTTCAAGAACCAGCTGAATCCATACTATACAAAAAACAACCGCAGGAAATGGCAGCAGCTCTCTCCATGTACTTCCACCGAGCCACATGACCACCACAAACAGCAGCAGAGTCGGATAACTGATCTTGCAATATCCTTTCAACGTCTCCAGATTATCAAATGCAAACTCCGCGGCATATTCCCCCGCTGCACTGTACTGTGCGAGCTCCTCTTCTTCCAGACCAAGTGCAAACCACCTGCGAACACTGCCGCTTATTTTTCTCAAAATTTCCGTTTTTCTCATCCCTTCTCCCAAATCGTGGTAAAACGAACATTCGCAATCCTCTCCACAAAATACTTTTTCTATACTTTACCATACGAAAACCGGTTTGGGAATATAGATAAATCCACGAAAATAAAAAATTTGCGTAAAACTTGCAAGTATCGGCCTGCGGTATTGTATTCCTTTTCTCCCATATGGTAAAATAATCCAATACATAACAACGAACACATCGTACTTGAAAAGGAGGAGCCTTACTATGGAGGAAATCAAAAAAATTCTTGCCTACAACAAACAATTTGTCGAAGAAAAACGTTACGAACAGTACAGTGCCGACAAATTTCCAAACAAGAAGCTGGCAATCGTGACCTGTATGGATACGCGGCTTGTGGAACTGCTTCCGGCAGCACTCGGTCTGAAAAACGGAGACGTCAAGATGATTAAAAATGCCGGCGGTGTTGTATCAAGCCCGTTTGGAAGCGTGATCCGCAGTCTGCTCGTCGCAATCATTGAACTTGGCGTGACAGATGTCATGGTAATCGGACACACAGACTGTGGCGTGCAGCACATTGACAGCGAGATGATGATCCATCACATGAAGGAACGCGGAATTACACAGGAATCGATTGATCTGATGAAATACTGCGGCATTGATTTTGAGAAATGGCTTGCAGGCTTTGATACTGTAGAGGATTCCGTGCGTGAGACAGTCGATACGATCCGCAACCACCCGCTGATTCCAAAGGACATCAATATTTTCGGCTATGTGATCGACACACAGACCGGTGAGCTCTATCCTGTCTGTGGTCCGAGTCTCGACTAATTTAAAAAACGCTTCGGCTTCCGATCATGTAAAAAATCAAAAGAACAGCGGCAATTAATGGCTCTGAAATCTGTCCTGAATAACAGCAGACAGGAATTGGCATATGGGAGATATTTTAACATTTTCCCGAAAGTTTTCCGCGGCTTTTAAGAATACATTCATTTTTTTATGGATGTGGTATGGTATGATGCTTACAGAACGCATGCATGACATTTACGCAAATATACTTCATAGCATAAGGGGGAAAATGATATGAAAAATCAAATGCGAAAACTTATTTCACTTACACTTCTTGCCACCTGCCTGACGGCCGGATTTGCCATGAGCGCAGCTGCCACATCAGAAGACAGTGCTTCAGGCACCACCTCGGACGGTCTGTTTACCTGCACGACCTCCCGCGATGAGAACAACAATATTCTTCTTGATTTTAAAGAATTTCAGCTGACGCTGCCGGACAACTGGGCAGGAAAATGCCAGGTTTCCACGAGCGCAGATCACGCCGCTTTCTATCACATCGCTTCCAGAGAGGCATGGACGAATGCGCTTGATATCGGACCGAACGGCGGATATCTCTTCTCGATCTGCTATGCGGAAAACTTTGATTTCATCGACAGCGATCCTTCCTACGAGATCCTTGGGAATGGCGAAAACGGATGCTACTACGCTTCCTTCGCGACGGATATGCAGGGCTACACCGATGACGCAGATATCCTTGCAGAATTTCAGGAGCTCTACGGTGATGTCGACAAGGTGCTGGATTCCGTCACGTTTAAGAAAGACGGAAACGGCGTTTCTTCTTCCGAATATATCCTGCTTCCGGACAGTTCCACCAGACTTCTCACCGAAGCGGACGTGGCAAATCTCGATGCCGACCAGATTCAGATGGCAATCAATGAAATCTACGCCGTGCACCATCGCAAATTTGTTTTAAAAGAGGTACAGGATTACTTCAATTCCAAATCGTGGTACGATGGCTACATTGAACCAGACGATTTCGATGTCAGTGTGATGAATTCATATGAGTCGCAGAATGTGGGACTGCTTGTGAAGTGGATGGAAGCGAAGAAGTAATCGAAAAAATATTCGCAATCTGGTCAGAACGATGATTTTATCACGTCAGACCACAAATCATTTGCAAATGCATTCTTATATGTGAAAAATAGGACAGGGAGTCCGGATTTGTTTCCGTTCGCCCTGTCCTGTTTGCATTTTATATTTCTGTCTTCCAGCAGTCTCAGCTCTGCTCCGGCTTCCTCACCGGCACAAATTTTGCCCGGTTCATCAGCGGATGCGACAGTTTGATTGCGCCAGGCTTCGGACATACCATGACGCAAGCGCCGCAGTAGTAACACTCACCAGGATACATCACAATCGGATGCTTTCCCTTCTCCGGCGACGGAATCAGGATATCGCACTGACATACCGACGCACAGCGGTTGCAGCCGATGCACAGACTGTCATCGTATTTGAGCGGCATCGTACTGCACGGCACCGGTTCAACCGTAAAATCGATTCCGAGATTTTCTGTTCCTTTTGTCGTATCTTCCATCTTACTCATGCTCCGGCGCCTCCTCTCCTGCACCCTTCAGTTTCGAACTCGTACCGGCTTCTGCGTGAGCCTCTGCTTTCTTTTCCGCACGCACAGCATCCGTGTTCTCTCCCGCATGATATTTCTTCACTGCATACTGTTCGATGTAGTCCATATTTCGTTTCTCATACTCGGTCTGCAGATCACCGAAATAGTCAAGCGGCACGATGCGTGTCACAGCCTCGCCGTTTTCCTGATGGATCAGGATATGATGGCGGTCGCGCTCCGGATCCATCTCCGTGTAATCGCTGCGCTTGAAGAACAGCGGTGCGGAGCTTGATTTTCTTGCCAGACTTGCATGAAGGACAAGCTGAGATACCGTCAGGATATCAAGCACCTCGTGAATCCGCATCAGGTCATGCGGGTTGGAAGCCGTCAGTTTCGGAACAATCTCCGTCTCAAAGCTCTTTAAAAGATCGAGTCCTTCCAGAAGCAGCGCGTCGCACTTTACACCGCCACAGTAATTCTGCATCGCCTTGGAAATCGCCATATTCAGCTCCTTCCAGGACATACCGTCCTCTTTGTCTACGTAAAGCGGTGCATACACCCTCTGCTTTTCTGCTTCTACATCCGCGCGGTCTACCTCGCCGAGCGAAACTGTCCGTGCGTAATCCGCCGCTTTTCTGCCTGCATAATAGCCGGTCGCACAGGCGAAGCCTGCGCAGTCCGACGCGTAAACCTGATCGCCTGCCGCATAAATTCCGTCAATATTTGTCTTCATATCCCAGTCATGCATCACACCGCCCGGTGCCCCGAAGAACTGGCGCTCCTGCTCCAGGAAGTTCGCAGACTGCCAGCCTGTACCATAGCTCTGCAGCATATGCTTTTCCGGATCGAAGCCGCGCTCCGTATAATTCTGGTAGATCGGAATCTTCGTCTTTGCCTCTTCCCCGACCATCATGCCCCAGATGACCTTCCGCTCCGCCTCCGGCATCCGGCTTAAATCCGCATAAAATGGAAGCTGGTAGCCGCGCTTCATCAGCTCCTCAAAATTCAACGTTTCCGGTCCGCGGTACTCGTATTTCGGCTCGTCAATGACGCCGCCCTTCAAGAAAAACTTCTGACCCGGCGCCGGATAATACCGCTCGGACACCGTTTTCAGTTCTCTTCCGTCTCGGTCCACGTACGGAATCTCCACGCCGCGCGCATCGACCATCGTCGCTGCATACCATGTGTTGTGATTGTTTCCTGCACCGTACGGCGGGAAGCTGCGTCCTGCCGCGGAAAATTCCGCCCGCACTGACTTTTCCATCATCGTAAATTCGATGCCGGCACGCCAGCCCATCGCATGGCCGCTTCCGATACTCTGCATCGGCCGGAACTCACAAAGTCCGGTCGTATCCGGGTTGAACAGCCAGACACGTGCCGGGCGCGACATCGTCAGAATCGTGGATTTTGCACGGAAAATGCAGAATTTTCCTGTGTGGACGTTCATGCCCATCGCACCGATTCCGCGTTTTTTCAGGCTTCCGTCTGCCTCAGACTTCTGCTCCACCAGAAGCGCCGTCGCCTCTGTCCGGTCATACAGCTTTACGCCGAGCCGCTTCAATTCTTTTACAAGCGCCGGTTTGAACGTCGAACCCCAGACGCGGATGGTGTAGCGGTTTTTGTAATCGTACGCAAACATCAGCTTCGTCTCGTCATCCCGGAACTCTGCTCCGGCAAACTCATCGTCCGTATCGCGTACCTTGCCGCCGAATGATTCCAGATCAAGCAGACGGTCATAACCCTCACGGCATTCAATATAATGCGCGATGCCGTTGCTGTACCAGTCCTGCTCGTTCACGTACGCGCTCGCAATCTCCTCCGGTGTCACCTGACAGCACGGATTCGTACAGGCGGACTCCCAGTGATCAAAACCGGTTCCGCCGGAGCCGCTGCGCTCTGCCGCTCCCTTTTCCACCAGTGTTACCGATAAGCCGCTGCGCGCCGCCGCGATTGCGGCAAAACAGCCCGCCAGACCGCCGCCAAGAACGAGGACATCGCTCTCGATGACCTCCTCCTGACCGGCCTCATTCGGGTACGGCCATGTATATTTTGTCTCTTCCATTATTGTTCTCCTTGTTTCCACTTCATAACGAAACACAAACAGAGTCTCCCTACCAGCTGTTTCTTCCCTTATATCAGCTAAGACTGCTGTTTTCTCTTTATCGGATGCTGCCGCTTTCTTTCTATCACTTCTCCCCTTGCAAGTGACAGTTTCGACCATTCATCACAACTCCAGCTCCTCTGCATACGGACACGCCGTATAATGTCCCGGCCGCATCTCCCGCAGTTCCATGCTGCAGCTCCTGCATTCCTCTTTCGCATACGGGCAGCGTGCCGCAAAACGGCAGCCCGGCTTCGGATTGATCGGGCTTGTGACCTCGCCTTGCAGCAGTTCTCTGCGCTTATGGCAGGATTCAATGCTCGGAATCGGGATTGCGTTGAGCAGCGCCCTTGTGTACGGATGCTGCGGATGCTCAAAAATTTCGTCTGCCGGAGCATACTCCACGCATTTTCCAAGATACATGACCATGATCTCATCGGAAATGTGTTTTACGACAGAAAGGTCATGCGTGATAAAGATATACGTCAGATTCCGGTCCTCCTGCAGATCCATCAGAAGATTCAGGATCTGTGCCTGAATCGATACGTCAAGCGCCGATACCGGCTCGTCACAGACGACAAACTCCGGATTGAGAATCAGCGTGCGCGCGATTCCGATTCGCTGCCGCCGGCCGCCGTCCAGCTCATGCGGGTACGCCGTTGCAAGGCGCGGTGCCAGTCCGACGATCTCCATGATCTCATCCACACGATCATCGATTTCCTGTCTCTTTTTGCACAGCTTGTTGACAATTAACGGCTCTGCAATCAGCTGCCGGACTGTCATTCGTCCGTTCAGGCTCGAATACGGGTCCTGAAAAATCATCTGCATTTTCGGGCGCACAGCCCTAATCTGCTTTTTTCCAAGCTTCGCAATGTCCGTTCCCTGAAACAGGATTTCTCCTGACGTCGGCTCATTTAAGCACAGCAGCGTCCGTCCAAGCGTCGATTTTCCGCATCCGGACTCGCCTACCACGCCGAGGGTCTTTCCTCTCGGAATCCGAAAGCTCACATCATCCACCGCATGCAGCATGCCGCCCGGTGTCTTGAAATATTTTTTGAGGTTTTTCACCTCAAGAAGTGTCTCGCTTTTTTTATTTTCCATCAATCCTGTTTCCACCCTTTCCGGCCAGATGGCATCTCACAAGATGACCGTCCTTTTCCCATGTCTGCGGTTTCTGTTTCCGGCACTGCTCTGTGCAGTGTTTGCACCGCGGCGCAAAGCTGCAGCCCTCCGGAAGATCGGAAGGATCCGGCATCAGGCCCTCGATCGGATGCAGACGTCTCGCATTTTCCTTCAGATTCGGAATGGAACCAAACAGTCCGACCGTATACGGATGGTGCTCATCCCCGGTAAAAATCTGCTCCAGTGTGCCGTATTCCACGATCTCACCGGCATACATGATTCCGACCTTGTCGCACGTCTCCGCAACAACACCGAGGTCATGTGTAATCATAATCACGGACGTGCCGTATTTTCTCTGCAGATCACAGATGATTGAAAGGATCTGCGCCTGAATCGTCACATCAAGCGCCGTCGTCGGCTCATCCGCGATCAGCAGCTGCGGGTTACAGACAAGTGCCATCGCGATGACAACTCTCTGACGCATGCCTCCGGAAAACTGATACGGGTACTCCCTGCCTCTTTCTTTTGGGATACCGACAAGCTCCAGTGTCTCGCCGACTTTCTGCTCAATCTCCTTCGAGGACATCTCGCTGCTGTGGTGCAGGTAAAGTGCCTCCCCGATCTGCTCACCGACCGTGAGCACCGGATTCAGTGCCGTCATCGGATCCTGAAAAATCATGGAAATACTCTGTCCTCTGACCCTTAGCATCTCATGCTCACTCAAATCCAGCAGATTTTTTCCTTCAAATAATACCGTTCCACCGGTTACATGACCGGTGCGCTCCGGCAGCAGGCCAAGGATTCCAAGTGCCGTTGTCGTTTTTCCGGCTCCCGTCTCACCGACGAGTCCCAGCGTTTCGCCCGCACCGATGGAAAAGCTGATATCGTTGACCGCGTAGACCGTTTCCAGATCTGTCTTGTAGCAGATCGATAAATTTTCAATTTTTAATACTTCTTCTTTCGCTTCCATCACAGCCTCCCTAGTCCTTCAGTTTCGGATCCAGCGCATCGGTCAATCCATCACCGACCAGATTGAAGGCCAGTGAGGAGAGAATAATAAAGATGCCCGGAAATACCAGCATGTACGGTGCCGTAAACAGATACGTCTGTGCATTGGAAAGCAGCGCGCCCCACTCCGGAGACGGCGGCTGGATTCCCATGCCGATGAAGCTCAGTCCGGCTGCGGAAAGGATCATATCTGAAATTGACATTGTGGTGTTTACGATGATTGGGCCCATCGCATTCGGCAGCACGTAGCGGAACAGGATACGCGGCGTCGATGTGCCGTACGACCTCGCGGCCTCCACATAGTCCTGCTCGGCCACCGTCAGCACAAGCGAACGAATCAAGCGCACATTTCCCGGAATACAGGAAACAGTGATCGCGATAATCAGGTTGCGCAGGTTTGTGCCGAGTGCCGCCACAACGGCCAGGGATAACAGGATCGGAGGCACGCACGCAAACACATCGATGATACGGCAGATCACATTGTCGACCACGCCGCCGAAATAGCCCGCGCTTGCTCCGAGGATCGCTCCGAATACGAGCGCCATCAGGCTGGTCGCCACTCCGATAAACAGTGAGAATCTGGAACCATGTACAACTCTGGCAAACAGGTCGCGGCCATATTCATCGGTTCCGAAAAAGTGTGCCAGACTCGGTCCCTGAAGACGGTCGGCGCCCACCTGCTCAATGCATTTCGAATACGGTACGATCAGGTCGGCAAATAAAGCAATGCCCAAAATAAAGATCAGAATCACAAGTCCGAGCACGGCAGCCTTGTTTTTGCGGTAACGCCGCCAGATCTCTTTTGCCTGCGAATTTTTCTTTCTTCCGCGCGCCGCACCAGCGCTGCGGAGCGTCTGCGTCGTCTCAGCCACGGCTCTTTCCTCCATTCTGATATTTTGCCTTGATACGCGGGTCAATAAATGCATACAGCACATCGACCAGCAGAATGACGAAACTGAACAGCACTGCAAGGAACAGCGTTGCCCCCATAACCATCGGAATGTCCTTCTGACGGATTGCGGTCGTGATCAGCGTGCCCATGCCCGGCATCGCAAACACCGTCTCAGCGATGATTGCACCGCCAAGCGATGCACCGAAGCCTCCGCCAAGCGTCGTGACAACCGGAAGAAGCGCGTTGCGCAGCGCATGCTTCCAGATGATGCGTTTTTCGGATGCGCCCTTCGCCTTCGCCGTGCGGATGTACTCCTGACGGATCGTCTCCAGCATCGCCGAGCGCGTCAATCGCAGAAGTCCGGCCGCAGAAGTCAGTGAAACGGTCAGCGTCGGTAAAATAAAATGCTTCAATGAGCTTGCTCCAAAGGACGGCAGCCAACCGAGCTTCAGCGCAAACAGCAGAAGCAGCATCAGTCCGAACCAGAAGCCCGGGATCGATGCGAAGATCATCGCGACGACCACACAGACGTGATCCATCACGGAATACTGGCGCACTGCCGAAAAAATTCCGAGGGAAATTCCGATAATCGAGGAAACTGCCATCGATAAAATGGCAAGCATCAGCGTATTCGGGAAACGTGACATGATATCCGCCATGACCGGACCGCGGCTCTGATAAGAGGTGCCGAGGCTGAAATGAAAAATAATGTCACCGATATAATTAAAAAACCGGATCAGAAACGGCTTGTCATAGCCAAATTCTGCATTCAGTGCGGCGATGTCTTCCGGCTTCGCCGTGATGCCGAGGATGATCGAACCAGGATCACCGGGCGTCAGCGACAGGATGGTAAATACAAGAAATGCCACCCCGAGCAGCACCGGAATCATATATAAGATTCGTTTGATTACGTATTTTGTCATCTAAGACGTACTCCTTCCTCATAACAGAAGGCGGAGATGCCGGATTTTCCCGGATCCCCGCCTGCTGCACCAGAGCATTTTTGTAAAATACTCCGGCAGCTTATCTGTTGTTTTCATGAACGGAGGCTTCTTTTTGCTCCGTATCTTTTCGTTCCCGGACACATTTCGCGATTTCACGGACACTTACGCCCGTTTTCTGCCCGCTTTTTAGTCCGCTGATACTGATTTACTCAGCCCAGGAGAAGTCGTACAGGTAGTAGTTTCCTTCCAGTACAAATTCCGGACAGGTCAGATCGCTGTTGTATGCGTACAGTGTCATCGGGTTGCACATTACAGCGTAGATTGCCTCGTCCTGTGCTTTTGTAAAGATCTCGTTGAACACTTCTGCTCTCTTGTCATTGTCCGTCTCGGTTCTTGCCTGCCCAAACAGCTTATCCATCTCTTCGTCGGAATATCTTGCGTTGTTTGCAATTCCGATGTAGTCAGAGGTAAATGCCATCTCCAGTGTCTGAGTGTCACCCTCCAGTGTCATGTTCAGAGCGGTGATTCCATAGCTTCCGTTCTGCAGATCGCTGATGTAGGAGTTGAACTCTTTTACAGAGATTGTTACATCAAGTCCGACTGCTTTGAGGTCATTCTGAATTACTGTTGCCAGATTAGAGTATTTCTCCGCTACCAGAATCTCACCCAGATCATACGGTGTCTCGATGCCGGCCTCTGCAAGCAGCTCCTTTGCTTTCTCCGGATCATACGTATACTGGAACTGGTCGTCCGAATAACCGAAACGCTCCTTTGCGCAGATGTTTGAATTTACCTCGGCCTCGCCGTCATAGCACACTGCCACAAGGTTGTCACGGTCAATCGCATAGTTGATTGCCTGACGAACCCTTGCATCATCGAACGGCTCCTTCTCTGTGTTCATTGCAATGTAGGAGAAGGAAGAGGTCGGTACTTCGGCGATTGTGATTGCCGGGTTTGCTTCCAGCTGCGGCTTCGTCGCGGAATCGATCTCTGCGAAATTTACCTCGCCGGTCTGCAGCGCAATTGCCTTTGTAGAAGAATCCGGAATCACCTCAAAGGTTACTTCCTTGATTTCCGGTGCTCCTCTGTAGTAATCCTCGTTTGCTTCCAGCTTGATATTGCTTCCCTTTGCGCGGCTGACAAATTTATACGGGCCGCTTCCAATCGGGTTATTTACAAAATCATCCTCAGAGGACTCATAGTATGCCTTTGACGCAATCATCGGGGAACAGATGCCCTGCAGGAACGGAGAATACGGTGCATCCAGATGACATACCACGGTGTGCTCGTCTGTTGCCTCTACGCTGGAAAGCATCGAAATCTGAGATCCCTGATATTCAGATGCCTTGTACAGCTCAATGGAAAATACGACATCATCTGCCGTAACCGGTGTGCCGTCATGGAAGGTCACATCGTCTCTTAAATGGAACGTATAGTCCAGTCCGTCATCGCTGATCTCATAGCTCTCTGCGATACGCGGCTCCGGATCTTTCGTTCCATCCGGGCTGTAGTAAAGCAGGGTGTCGTAGATCTGGTTCAGTACGCCGAGCTCTACCGTAGTAGAAAAGTCTGTCGGATGAAGCGTATCCACATCAGCGTCCATCGCAACTACAATGTCCGTCTTGTCTGCTGCGAACGAGGTCATGGATACTGCCATGCAAAGGCATGCGGCAGCGAGTAATGCAAATCTCTTTTTCATAATGTTTTCCTCCTTTTTTGTGTCGGCACGAAGTTTCGGCCAATCCTGTCCTTTATTTCCGCTCCGCACAGTTCTCACTGCGGTGGTTGTGTGCGGAGGTGTTGCTTTTTCTTGCGATAAAGCTTCTGTTGTTTATCTTTAGACATATTTAAAAAACCATTTTACCGATCTGCCTGAAGTATAAATTGCAGCTCAGCATTGTCACATTTTCAGTGGAATAAACTCGATTTCCTCCTGCGTAAGTCTGCCTGCCGCTTTCAGAAATCCGTCCAGTGTCTCTTTATCCCAGACATTTTCTCCCTGGAATACCATGCGGATTTTTCGCACCGCTCCAACTGTCTCCAGTGGATTTTCCTCCAGTACAATCAGGTCTGAATCAAATCCCGGAAGAATCTTTCCTTTCTGATCTGAGATACCGATATACTCTGCAGGCCGGCTTGTCGCCGCCTCAAGCGCCGCATACCCTGTCATGCCGTACGCCTCCACCAGACTCTCCAGTTCATCCGCAAGCGCAAATCCCGGAACCACGCCCGCATACGGGCAGTCCGTACCGGCCATCACCCTGTCGGAATACTCAAGAAATGTCCTGCCACGGTCAATGATTGTCTGGAAGTCCGGCTTTACGCCAAGCTTGCGGTAATTCTCGCAGGTAACTTCATTTTCCTCTTCCCATCTTCTGCGGATGCACTCCGGCAGATCCTCAAAATGCTCCACCTCGGTCAGCTGCTTGCCGTTCCAGACGTAATCCGGAAGCGTCTTGCAGACCACGTGGGTCGGGCAGAACCACATGCCATGCTGTGCTGCGTAGGCGATATCCTCTTTTTCCCGCGGAAGCGAGCTCGTATGCTCACAGCAGGAATACCCTGCATCAATCAATGACTTATAATCGAGAATCTTCGTCATATGACCGCACGGCGGAAGCCCTTCCTCCACTGCTCTGCGCAGCAGATACTTGTACAGCTCCGGCTCCATCGACGGATACGTCTTCAGCCACAGGAATCCGTATTTTTTCGTATAGGCGATGATATTCTCCGCATCTTCCTTCGAACGGATGATGATATTCGTGTTGTCCGGGATCGTCTCATCCTCTCCGTCTGCGATCGGTCCGCTGGAATAAATATATGGGCCTCTGCGCGTACCGGCAAGAATCTCATCCCGCCACTTTGCATGTCCGGCAAAGCCCTGCATGTTGCGGACCGAAGTCACGCCGCTTGCCAGAAAAAAGTCCCCCATGTAGCTCTCATCGTAATGCACATGGGAATCGATCATGCCCGGCATAACCACACATCCTGAGAGATCGATCACATTTGCAGCTTCCGGGATCGCTTCTTTTCGATCTGAGATTTTAACAATCTTCCCGTTCTCGATCCACAGATCTGCGTCCTCTAAAACAGGGCCGTCATTCATCGTGAGCAGCTGTCCGTTTTTCAGGACTGTGAGGGCGGTTGTCTTTTTATTTTCCATATTTTTACTTCTTTCTCATCACTGCATTTGATTTGACATATGCCTGATACTTTTTTCCTTTTCATTCATAGAAGCGGATATTTACAATTCGCTTTGCGCATTTGAAACATTGGACCACTTATCTGCAGTAAAGTGGACATTCGCAATCCGCTTCGCGACCTGCGTTCAAGCTACATTACGAATTTTTCATTTCACCGATAATCGAAAGCGCTCTGTCTGATAATAAAATTTTTTCATTCAGCAGAACGTAAGCTCGCTCTTGCAGAATGCGTTCAGCAGATCCACGCCGCCGTCGATGTCCTCCTTCGAAGCCACCGCGCTCTGGCTGTGCGGATACCGTGTGACAACTACGACACCGCCGGTCCGTACACCGACACCAGAAAGGTTCATGCTCGATGCGTCTGTACCGCCCTTGTCGATAACCTCTCTCTGATATTTGATCTGCTCCTTCTCGCAGCAGCTTTCCATCAGTGCAACGACATCCTCATCGCAGACAACCGACGGATCGCAAATCTTTACGCCGACACCGCCGCCGACTACATTGCTGCCCTCCAGGTCACACGGATAATCATGCGCCGGGGTGATATCAACTGCAATTCCGACATCCGGCTGAATCCGCGCAGCCGCTACCTTCGAACCGCGGCAGCCAAGCTCCTCCTGCACACCGAATACGTAATAAACATCGTTCGGCCAGGTGCCGTCGTTTTCCTTTAAGGACTCAATCAGCTGATAGCAGCCGATGCGGTTGTCCAGTGTCTTTGCGCAGACACGGTCATTTGCCAGCTCCAGGAACTCTCCATAATATCCGCAGGCATCGCCGAGCTTTACGTATTTCTCCGCATCCTCCTTTGAGGTCGCTCCGATGTCAATGTACAGCTTGCCCGGATCATTCTTCGCTTCCTCGATCGGTCCGAGGCAGCCCATTACGCCGCTCACGCCATTGCGGAAACGAACTCTTGCATTGTATGCAGAACCGGTCCAGTTCCATCCCAGGTTGCAGACACGCAGGCGTCCGTCCGGCTCGATCTTCTTAACCATAAATCCGATCTCATCCATATGTGCCGCCAGCATGATCTTCTTTGCATTCGGACCGCCGACACCTTTTTTCAGTACGATCAGATTGCCGACCGCATCGGTAGTCATCTCATCTGCGTACGGTGCCACGATCTTCTCAATGTACTGCCGTACCGGTTTCTCATATCCAGCCACTCCCCAGAGCTGTGTCAGCTCGCGGAGCAGATTTAAATCTCTCATTTTGGGTCGCTCCTTTGTATGTAATATAAAATAGGGCAAGTACCGTTGTACTTCTTTGTACTTTGCCCCTTCAACGCTTTAAACTGACAATATTTTATCATCATTCCATGCAGATTGCAATAAACATTTTGCATTTTGCAAAATCTTTTTTCTTGACATTTTGGAACGCATTTATACAATAAATATAGTTATCTTGCCCGACTCGGTTAAAAAATAGATAAAGGAGTTCTTATGGACCTGAACAAGACCACTCTTTCTGAACAAATTTACGCAATTCTCCGCAGTGATATCTTGACCGGCAAAATCCCGCTCGGAGAAAAGCTGACACTGAAAAATCTGAAAAACCGCTTTGAAGTCAGCTCCACGCCGATCCGTGAAGCACTGACACGGCTTACAGAAGACGGACTGGCAGAGTATTATTCCAATGTCGGTGTCAACGTCATCTCCCTGTCCGAAAAAGATCTGATCGAACTGTATCAGTTCATGGGAGATCTCGACCGTCTTGCGATTCTCTACAGCGCTATGTGGCCGGATCAGGCCCAGATCTGCCGCGAGGCTGAGCTTGTCCTTGCAAAAACACAGCTGATTGAAGAAAAAAAAGAGCTCGATGAAACGGACATTCCTCTTTGGATCGAGTACTCCGACCGTTTTCATCTGCTCTTCTACGATTACTGCCAGAACAGCCGCCTGACCCACGCCGCAGAAAAGCTGCGCAGCCAGCTGACCATCTTTTCCAATCTCTACGAAACTCAGAGTGCTCCCCAGCACCGAATCAACGAGATGCACCACCGCATCTACGACGCCTACCGCACCGGCAATTATCAGACCGCCGGTGATCTGATGAAAGCACATCTGGAGGATTCACTGAAGTATGCGCTGGAGCATCTGAAATAAGAAAAAAAATTACTTTTTCTGCAACTCTTCCAGAAACCGCTCCCCATACTTCCTGAACTTCGCCTCCCCGACACCGGACACTTCAAGCATTTCTTCCCGTGTGGCCGGCTTTTTGATGCACATGTCGGTGAGGGTTTTGTCGGTAAATACGATGTAAGGCGGAACTCTCTGCTCGCCTGCGATCTTCAGGCGCAGCGCACGAAGCCGCTCAAACAGCTGCCAGGAGGCAGAATCCAGCTCGCCGCTCTGGCTTTTTCGTTTTTTCTTTGCTTTTGCAGGGGCCTTTTCCTTTGGTTTGGAGAATTTCATGACGATACGTGACGAGATACCTATTTGTTCATCCGCATTCTGGAAATCGTCAAATGTTTCTTCTGGAAACTCATATCCGCTTTCTGGAATTTCACTTTCCTGCATCATCTGCCCGCTTTCCGGAGCTTCACTTTCCTGCGTCGTCTGTTTAATTACTGCTTCCTGCATTTCCAGAAATTCTTTTGCCTGGCTCGTCAGCCCCAGCAGCGCATATTTATCCGGCGTTGTCGTCAGATATCCCTGAGCGACCAGTTCCTGTAGGATCTCTTTTAAACGAGGCTCACTGACTTCAGCCTGCCTGCCATAAGAATCCAGCTGATCCAGTCCCCACTCCAGCAGCTTGCTGACGCGGGAGCCATGCAGGATTCCTGCAATTGTACCTGCACCGTATCCCCGCTTCAGCTCTCCAATACATCGAATAATATCGATGCATACATTTGTCACGTCTTCCTCCACGAACTCCTGCAGACAGTTGGAACAGTTCTCGCAGCGCCTCGGTGCTTTTTCTCCAAAATAATTCAGAATATAACCGCGCAGACAGTCATGCGTCGTCGCATAAAAGGTCATCCGTTTCAGACGCTCTGCATCACGCTCCCGCACAGCCTGCGCTTCCTCATATGTCATATCCTCGCGCAGCTCTTTCTCTTCCAGAAGAAACTGTCCGATCCGTACATCCTGCGGCGAATAGAGCAAAATACAGTCCGCACGTTCTCCGTCACGGCCCGCACGCCCGGCCTCCTGATAATAGTTTTCCATGCTCTGCGGCATGTTGTAATGAATGACAAACCGCACGTTGGACTTGTCAATACCCATTCCAAATGCATTCGTCGCCACCATCACCGGCTTCTCATCAAAAATAAACGCGTCCTGATTTGCCTGCCGCTCTTCTGGCGAGAGTCCTGCATGATACCGCGTAGCCGGTATATCGTCCATCAAAAGCGATGTGCAGACCGCCTCCACATTTTTCCGCGTCGCACAGTAGATGATTCCGCTCTCTCCCTCGTGCTCTTTCAGGCAGTCCCGCAGGTTCTGATCCTTGTTTCCGGTCCGCACCTCAAAATACAGATTCTCCCGGTCAAATCCGGTCACCATCACCTTCGGATTCTGCAAATTCAGCACGCAGAGAATATCGTCCCGCACCTGCGTGGTCGCGGTCGCAGTAAATGCACCGACCACAGGCCGCACCGGCAGCTGCTCCACAAAGTCAACGATGTTCAGATAGCTCGGCCGGAAATCCTGTCCCCACTGCGAAATGCAGTGCGCCTCATCCACCGTTACCATACTAATACTGGCTCTGTGCGCAAAATCCAGAAAAAGCGGCGTCAGCAATCGCTCCGGCGCAACATAAATAATCTTGTACCGACCTGCGCAGGCGTATTCCATCGCGCGGCGAATCTGATTCTCGCTTAAAGAGCTGTTGATGTACGCCGCATGAACCCCTGCCTCGTTCAAAGCCCGCACCTGGTCTTTCATCAGAGAAATCAGCGGGGAGATCACGACTGTGATACCCGGAAGAAGCAGGGCCGGAAGCTGGTAGCAGATCGATTTTCCGGCTCCGGTCGGCATGATGCCAAGCACATCCCTTCCCGCAAGAAGCGCATCGATGAGCTCTTCCTGCCCCGGGCGGAATCCGTCGTACCCGAAATATTTCTTCAGTGTTTCATATTTATGATCTTCTCTGTTTCTTCCCATTCCGTTTTCTTTCTGAGCCTTCCCGCTCCCTGCCTTTTTTCTGCATTCTGAGTTACTAAAAATTTTTGTAGTGTCTTTGATTGTTTCGTCTTCACTTCGCACTTCAGCGCCTGTCATATCGATGTTTTTCAATTCTTTTCTTCTTAACTCTTCCCCAAATTTGATTTCTGTGAACGGTGCCCTGTTTTTCTTCCGCTCAATAACGTTCCTTTAACCAAGTCCCCTGCTTCTATTACGAATATCTGCTTTGACTATTTCCAGATCACCTCCAGCGCCGCCGCTTCTTCCCGCTTCACCTCCACCGGACTGTGCTTCCGGATATAGTCCGCGATCAGCTCCGGCATCTCTTTT
This sequence comes from Lachnospiraceae bacterium, assembly GCA_029225065.1. Taxonomy (GTDB): domain Bacteria; phylum Bacillota; class Clostridia; order Lachnospirales; family Lachnospiraceae; genus Choladousia. The sequence goes on from JAQXVT010000059.1 coordinate 57,284, forward strand.
TCGCCGCACCAGAGCACCGGGCAGGTCTCAAAAATCTGATAGCCGCCGGTGCCGCTTGCGCGGTAGTTGTTCATCACCAGACGGTACTTTTTATCGCCAAGCGGTGTCCCATCCGCCTTCGTCAGCGATACGACACGGCTGCCAACCGGTTTTCTCACATCAAATGTATAACGAATGCCGCTGTAGAAATCGTAATTGTAGTGCTCTACCTTGGGCCGCAGAAATTCATCCGATACCCGTACTGCGCCATTTTCCACGTCAAAATAAGAAGCACACCGCTCCAGCGCTGTCCGCAGTACTTTTTCATCCACCTCAAGTACAAACAGCGTATTCGGGAACAGATAGGCCGTGCAGATATCACGCATCGTCACCTCGCGCGGCAGACCGACCGGAATATTTCCAAGGCTTGTACACGAAAAGTCTGCGCCTGTTTCCTCCAGCTGAATCTGATTGAAGAAATCTGCCATCTGGCTTCCGTGCAGCGCCGCGTCCAGCTTTTCCTCTGCGGGGACTGCTTCGGCAAGTGTACCGACCGGCGCGTCAAGCCATGCCTGCACGTCACGCTCCAGCAAAAGAAGTTTTTCAAATGGCTGCGAATCGTGCTCATTTCCTACCTTAACCACCTCTGAGGAAATTGATATCTGTCTCCTCGTCCGTGTCTCTTTCAAATCTGTTTCTTCTTTTATTCCGTCACGACTTTCATCGTTCTTTGCACCATATTTTTCTTCTTCCGTCGCACCTATTCTTTTTTCACCGTTTCTTTCACCATTTCCGGCATCCACAGCTTTCCCTTCAGCCTCATCGCATCCTTCATGCCTGGCAATTTTCACGGCTTCTGTCTTTTCATACACCGCCTCCAGCGAGATATACTTCCCCGCATTCGCCGGCGGCTGCACCGCATAGGTCCCGTGCAGATCCTTTCCTGCCATCGCGATGTGCTGATGTCCGGTCAGCAAAATGTCATAGCCGAGCTTTCGTGCGATTTCGCAGGCCACATTTTCTCGTGACTGTGTGAGTCGCTCGCCTGTCTCCAGATCCTCCTCAAAACCGCCGTGATAAATGCAGATGCACACATCACACTGACCTCGCAGGATTTCATATTCGCGCTGAGCTGCCTCAAATGCATCGCTAATCTTCAGTTCGCTCAGATTTTTTTCCTGCTCCCAGATGTTCACATAATCAGTCACGATTCCGGTCAGGCCGATACGCAGGCCATTTTCCAGTACGTGAATCACATGATTTTTCACGCCCAGCTCACCGCGCAGGTCGGTCAGGTTCGCACACAGGCAGGTCGCATTCATCGCGTTTATATATTCTTTCAGCACCTCGTATCCGAAATTAAAATCATGATTTCCGAGTGTGAAATAATCGCACCCCATTGCATTAAAGCCCTCGGCCAGCGGCTGAAACGGATATGCGTCCCTGTGGCTGATATAATACTGCGAAAGCGTTGTGCCCTGCAGCGTGTCACCGCCGTCAATCACCAGCGTATTTCCATCCTTCTCGATCTGATGCGCCAGATTCAAAAGTCCCGCATCTTCGCTGCACTTTCCCGCATAGTTTGTCGGAAACAAATGTCCGTGCGTATCTGATGTAAATATAATTTTTAAATTTTTCATGCTGTCCTCTTTCTTTTTTTCATGCTTTTAAGTATGCATACACTTTATTATACAAGACTTACCTTAAGAAAAACAGCCTCTTTTGAATTTTCAGTTTAACCACAAAAATCGCCGCAGATCCATCCCACGGCGATTCTCGCTCTTATTTCTTTTCTCTCTTATCTCTTGCTATTCTTCGGCTTCAGCCGTTTGCTCCCCGGCAATCCACTTACCCGCTTTCCCAGCTCTTCCTTACAGCTTCCACCCTGCCGCTTCTTTTCTTTCTCCTACAAAATATGCATAAATGCCCGGCTGAGCGATCAGTTCCTCATGCGTTCCGCGCTGCACAATCGTGCCGTGGTCGACCACCAGAATTTGGTCGGCATTCTGCACGGTCTTGAGACGGTGCGCGATCATGAGAATCGTCTTATCACGCGTCAGGGACTCGATTGCTCTCTGCAGGCGATCCTCATTTTCCGGATCGACATTCGCAGTCGCCTCGTCCAAGATGACGATCGGCGCGTCTTTGAGCATCGCACGCGCAATGCTGATCCGCTGCTTTTCGCCGCCGGAAAGAGAGGCTCCGCCCTCTCCGATCACAGTCTGATAACCGTCCGGCAGTGCCTCGATAAAATCATCACAGCAGGCCTTCTTCGCAGCCGCGATGACCTCCTCATGTGTCGCGTTCGGGCAGCCGAAACGAATGTTGTTTTCGATCGTATCCGCAAACAGATACACATTCTGGAACACCATACTGATCTGATCCATCAGCGACTCCAGCGTATAATCACGCACATCCACGCCGCCAATTTTCACTGCGCCGCCATCCACATCCCAGAAACGCGCGATCAGGTTGCACAGCGTCGTCTTGCCGCTTCCGGACGGCCCGATGATCGCCGTCGTGGTCTTTTCCGGAAGATGCACATTGATGTCGTGCAGAATCTCCTTATTCTCATAAGAAAAACGAACATGGTCAAATGTAATGTCATGCGATTTCGGCGCAATCGTTTTGCCCTTTTCGTCCATCTGCGGCATTCGCTCGGTCTCCGTCGTGCGGTCGATCGCCGCACCGGCCAGCCGCAGCATCGAGATGCCCATGCCGAAAAGTTTGATCTGGCTGAACACCATAAACGACATCACGATCACCATCAGCGCGTTCGTCAATGTCATTGTCCCATCCCGCCAAAGCAGAACTGCACAGAGCATCATCGCGATTCCTGCCGCCTGCAGCACCAGCTCCTGCAGCGCCGTATACGGTGTCATCACCTGCTCCACCTGCAGATTGCTGCGTCTGCTGTATTCCAGCGCGCCGCGCATCTTTTTATCGCCTTTACCGCTCAAATTAAAAGATTTTATGACGCTCATTCCCTGCACCTGCTCGAGCACCGCCTCGACCAGCGCTGTCTGGGAGCGCTGCGTATCATCCGCGATCACTGCCGCTTTTTTCTCCATCGCAGAGACCGCCAGAAGATACAGTGCAATTCCTGCAGCCACAATCAGACCGACGCGCCAGTCAAATACAAGAATCAGCACTGTAAATACCGCGGTCGTCACAAGGCCGCTCAAAATATTGACCAACACCATCGGAACCATCGATTCGATGCTGCCCATCACCGTCGTGCAGACACCGGAGAGCTGCCCGAGGCTATTCGCATTGAAAAACCCCATCGGAACGCGTTTCAGAGAATCCGCGATCGAAATGCGGTGATTTGCCGCCATAAAATAACCTGCATGCGTCTGCAGAAGCTTCGCCTGGCTGGAGGCTGCCGCTCCGCCAAAAACTGCCACCAGCATACAACCAAGCGCAATCCATGCGGTTTTCATGGAAGTTTCCCCGCCGCAAAGCGCCCGGAGCACAAAATAAACCGCTCCGACCTGAAACATCTGAAGGACTGCATTTACAAAGCTGACTGCCACAGACCGATTGATATTCCCCGTTTCTTTTCCGGCGAACTGCCAGACCTTTCGAAATGTCGTTATCATACCTCGTCACCATCCTTTGCTCCGATGTGTGCCTGCCACATATCTTTGTACAGCGCACTTTCCTTCAGCAGCTGCTCATGTCTTCCCTGCGCTGCAATCTTTCCGTCCTGAATCACAACAATGTTATCTGCGCCTGTGATCGTCGAAAGCCGGTGCGCAATCACAATGACCGTCTTATTCTCCACGAGTTCTGCCACCGCACGCTGAATGACCGCCTCATTTTCCGGGTCGATGTACGCCGTCGCCTCGTCAAGAATAACAATCGGCGCGTCCTTCAGCATCGCCCGTGCGATCGCGATTCGCTGCCGCTCTCCACCGGAAAGATGTGCGCCTCCGCCGCCGACCATCGTATCATAACCGTGTTCCAGTGCTCCGATAAAGCTGTCGCAGCCCGCCGCATGTGCCGCTGCTTCCACTTCCTGATCCGTCGCGCTTTGTCTTCCCATGCGGATATTTTCCCGGATGCTCTCGTCAAAGAGATAGTTGTCCTGAGAGACAAACGCCACCTGATCGTACAGCTGCGCAAGCGGAATTTCCTTCAGGTCATGGCCGCCCATCGTGATACTGCCGTCCGTCACATCCCAGAAGCCCGCAATCAGCTTCGCAATCGTGGATTTACCGCTTCCGGACGGTCCGACCAGCGCTGTCATCTGCTTTTCCGGAATCGAAAGGCTTACGTCGTGCAGAATTTCTTTTTCCTCATGATAGCCAAAAGAAACATGGTTCACTTCAATATCATGCGAAGCAAAGGTTACCGGAGTTTCCAAATGCTCCTGCTCTTCTGCTTTCAGGATCTCATCGATCTGAGCAACCGTCGTGCCGACCTGCGCCAGCGTATCGACGAAATTGAACGCCGCCACGATCGGGGCAGCGACGCCAAGAGACAGGATAATCACAGTAAGAAATGTCGCCGATGACAGACTTCCATGCTGATAAAAAATCCAGCCGACCGGCAGTACCGTCAGCAGCTGTGCCGGAAACAGTGCAAATGTCATCGACATGCCAAGCTGGCTGCGTTTCATCCAGTCGTAATAATACTGTGCGTTCGCCAGTACCCGGTCCGTAAACCGTGCATACGATGTTTTTCCCTGGTTAAACGCCTTGATGACCTCGATTCCGCCGATGTACTCGATGATCGTGCTGCTCATCTCGTTCGTCGCCTTCACCGCACCCTCGTAGTCCTTTTCATAGTTTCCCATCACCATCATCATAAAAACAAATCCGACCGGGAACACTGCCAGGGACAGAAGCGCCAGACGCCAGTCAAGCACAAAAAGATAAATCACAGTCAGCACCGGAGCTGTAATATTTGCGGTCATCTCCGGAAACAGATGTGCCAGCGTCGTCTCCATGCCGTCCACCTGATCGACGATGATCTGTTTCATTTTTCCGCTTGAAGTATCCATGACCGTTCCGAGCGGCAGTCTCGGCAGCTTTGCAAGCATCTGCTCCCGGATCGTCTTCAGAACAGAAAACGTCGCTTTATGCGAGATCGATAATGCCAGGTTGTAAAGGATCGTGCACACCGCATAGCCGCAAAATGCTGCTGCCAGCCACGTCACATACCCGGAAAGCGCCTGCTCGCCGTCAAGCAGCATGACAATGATGTGCGCTGCCGCAAAGTAAGGCACCATGCCTCCTAAGGTGCCAAGAATCGCCAGAATAACTGCCGTTATCAGCCGGTCATGCTCGTTTTTTCCCAGTTCCCAGATTCGTAGAATCGGGCTTTGTTTTTCCATATTAATTCCTCCCATCTCTCTAAATGTACTCTCAGCTTCTTTCCTGCCCTTGCTTTTGTGGCTGATTTTCCTCCAGTTACGCAAGCAGTTTTGGCTGATTTTTATTAGTTTAATCTAACTATATAGCAGACGAATCCTTTCATACCTCGTCATTGCCAGCTTTTTTTACCGACAAAGATTACATCCACATCCTCTGGTTCACTCCCGCGAAAAGATCGCCTCAAATCCCGTATGATGATATTTCCCCAGAAGCACAATATACTCCTGCGCCTCCTCCCGGCTCATGCCATGGCGGATGACCTCAAAAATGCCTTCGAAATAGGCTGTCGTCACAAGGTGCAGCAGGTTCTCCGTCAATGCATCGCCAATTTTGCGCGGATAACCGGTGGCCTCCATGTATTTATACGTGTAATCCACCTCAATGCGCACCAGCTCATCCACAAAATTGTGAAACCGTGTACCGTGGGATGCATCCAGCAGCAGCAGAAATTCATCAAAATGATCATACATATAATCCACCAGCGTTTTCATGCCATCCTGCGCATAATCAATCATTTCCTCTGACTGCTCCTCGCCGTCCATCTGATGAAACCGCTCCTGAATCTCTATAAACCGCTGCGTCATCCCGTTTACCACCGGCTCCACAATCGCACAGAACAGTCCCTCCTTATCCCGGAAACGCACATAGATAGAATTCGTGCTCGTCCCCGCCGCCGATGCAATCGTCCGAAGTGATGCATCCGTGTATCCATTTTCGAGGAACTCTGTCCGCGCACATTCCAGAATCCGATCATAAACGCCTTCGATCTGTTTTGCCATCTTCTCACCTCCTGTCAATCAGACAGTTTGAACGCAGCCGCCAAACAGCTGCGAATGTCCGCTTTCCTCAGTCTCACTGTCTTTTCCGCATATCCATAACACCGTTTCATAACGCTGTTATGATTATAGCAATTATACAAAATATGTCAAGCAAAAGAGTAGAAAAAGGGTCAAAAAAATCCGGCGGCACAATCTATGTACCGCCGAACCATCACGCTTATTTTTTGTTTTTCTTCTCCTGCAGAATCCTTTCTATCGTCTCTTTTAAATGCTCCGGATCAATCGGCTTTGTCACATAACCATCCATTCCAGCCTGTACGCCCCGCTCAATATCCTCCGCAAACACATTTGCCGAAATTCCGATGATCGGGATTGTCTTCGCGTCCGGCCGCTCCATCGCACGAATCTTCTCGCTCGCCTCGTATCCGTTTAAAACAGGCATCATCACATCTGTCAGAATCAGATCAAACGCTCCGCTCTTCGATTTTTCAAATGCAAGCACTTCCTGCAGGCCGTTTTCCACAAGCTTCACTTCCGCCCCGCCCTCATTCAGCATAAACTCCAAAATTTCCGCATTCAGCGCGTTGTCCTCTGCAGCAAGAATTTTCAGGCCGTCCAGCACATCCCTGTGCTCCTGCTTCTCTGCTCCGGATTCTTTCTCGTCCGGATGATAGTCGCTGTCGATTGGAAACTGCAGCGTCTAGGTGACTGCTGTTCCTTTGTTCTGTTCACTCTCAATCTGAATCCTGCCGCCCATACAGTCGATGATCCGCTTTGCAATCGAAAGGCCAAGCCCCGTACCGATATACTCGCTGCGTGCTCCGCCATGCTCCTGTGAGAACGGTTCAAACATTTTCTTCTGAAACTCTTTGCTCATTCCGATTCCATGATCACGAATGGAAAATTCGCAGGTGACAGTCTTATCTGTCTGTTCCAGAACATGCGCCGTCATTTCAACAGACTGATTCGCCCGGCTGTATTTCACCGCATTGCCAAGCAGATTCATGAAAAGCTGCCTCAGCTCCCGCTCCGGCGCAAATACGCGCGGCGGTGCAAACGCCTCCGCCTCCTCCATGACTACAGAGACGTGCTTTTCCGCACCCTTCACTCGAAGCAGATCACTGCATTCCCCGATTACCGCACAAAGATCGACGGAGTCTTCCATCTCCAATCCCTTTGTCGTTTCCATTTTGCTCATATCGAGGACGTCATTGATCAGCGACAGCAGGTACTCTGCAGCTTTATGAATCTTCTGATGATACCGTTTCAGCTGCACCGGATCCTCCAGAAACTGATCCGAAATATCCAGCATTCCGATAATTCCGTTCATCGGTGTACGGATATCGTGCGACATACGCGTCAGGAATTCACTCTTTACCTCGTTTGCCGCGCGCAGCTCTTCATTTTTGCGGTTCATCTGCTTTGCATACAGCATCATGAAAATACCGGTTGCAATAAGCGCCGTGATAACCACAACAACCACCGTCGCCTGTGCCGGATTCTGACGGATATAGCGCAGCAGCGAGGATGAGTTTGCGTGCTCATTGCCCGCACTTAAGTACAGCGTTTTCTGGAGATCAGAGAGACTGTAGATGTAGCGGTTCAGAATCTCCATCAGCTCCATGCCGCATTCTTTTGAGACAGCGATTCCGACTTTCTGCGTCTCTCCTGAAATCAGCGTTGTCGTCAGCCGGCTTCCGGATTCATAAATGTAGTACTCCATCATCGAGCGGTCACCCGCTGCGGCATCCGCTCTGCCATCATTTAAGGCTGAAATACATTCCTGCGCAGTGTCATACAAAAGCACATCACGAAATGTGGATGTATCAACGCGGTCCTCCACACCTTTTACAATCGCAATTGTATTGCGTCTGACACGGTCACTGTCCTGCACATAGGAAAGGCCGGATTCAATAATCGGCTCACTCCGCACAAATCCACGCTCCGCACAGTAATCCGAGGTGAATGGAAATCCGATCAAAAGATCAAAGCTGGAATCTTTCATCAGGTCGTCTGCCTCACTGCGGCTTTCACAGAAAGTATACTCCACCGTGCCCCCAATCTTTGCCGCAAAATCATCGAGAATCGAGATCAGCATGCCCTTTGCTTCCCCGTTCTCCTGATAAACGTAGGGTGCATCGTAATCGATACAGAGCACCTGCAAAGTATCCAGCTGCGCCATCTCCTCTGCCTCCGCATTCGAGAGAACAAAAGAATCCTCTGAACTCCGAAAATACCGGGCAAACAGAGTATCCTGCAGCGTCGGCTGTACATAATCGATCTTCAGAATCGCATCGTTCAGTTCGTCTATCAGCTCCGTCTCACCTTTCGTTGCCGCAAAATAATACGGCCGCGGCGCAAACCGTTCGATAATCTTCGTATTGGAAAAAGGAGAAAGGGAAACACTTGAGATGAGGTCCACATCCCCGTCAATCAGCGCCTGATACTGTTCCTCTGAGGTATCATAATATATGATCTCATACGGCAGACTGCTGGAATCCAGAAAACTTAAGATCTCCGCGTTGCGCGTCTCGGCCTGTGTCCACAGACCGATCTTCAAAAGTGCTGCATTCTGGATGTTATTTTCATGCAGGCTGCTCGACGTCAGCGCACACAGCGTCGTATATACCGTACCGTAACTGTTTTCCGGGAACTCAAAGTTTTCCTCGGTGTAGGAATTTTTGAGCAGCGGTCCCATCAAATCCACTTTTCCGTCCATCAGATCCTGCATCGCAGTCATGACCGCCTCATTGCCGTCGTCGCTCGGATAGGCCACGTACTCCATATCCCACCCGGTGTACTCGGAAATCTTTTCCAGGTAGTCGTAATTGTATCCCGTCACCTTTCCCGATCTTCCGATGTAGCTCATGCCCGCCTGCTCCGGAAACGCGACGCGCACGACTTTGCGGGCGGATGCCGATTCCGTCGACCATTGTGCCCCGGTCTCTTGCGATGCCTCGGATATTGGTTCCGTCAGTGCCTGCTCTGTGCTCCCGTCCTCTCCCAGGCAGACCGCACTGCCAAGAAACAGTGCCAGAAACAGCATGCCGCACAAAAGCGCCAGGTGCCTTTTTCTCTTCATCCCCTTTTCCTCCCCTCTTTTGGCCGCATCGGCCAGTTTTCATTGTGCCATTTTTCTCTTTCTTCTCAAAGCCCATATTTGATTTATCATACCATAATTTTCTGCCTTTTTCTACAAATTTTTGACTACTTATACCGCCCCCCGCAGCCCGTCCGAAAACTTGATTTTCAGGCATAAATTTAGCCCCTTCCTTTCCATCTGTGTCATTGAAAACTGAATAAAATACACAGAATGAAGAAAGAGGCTTATGCCTGTTCCATCAATTCCATCATTTTTTGAAATCCAAGGAGATTTTTGGCTCTTTCCAGGTTATATCCCACGCAAAAGAGTGCAAACTCCCCAGCCACTTTTCGCATTCCTTTTAGAAGAAAATAAGTGGCTCCCATGGCTCGTTTTATAGTTCCAAATGGATGCTCTGACAGACACATCCGCTGGTTCGTTTTTTCCTTGTCTGGCTTCAG
>JAQXVT010000060.1 GCA_029225065.1 Lachnospiraceae bacterium
CAGATCGGCCTGATCGGTATCGTCAACGCATGGAAACATGGCTGCCGTAGTCAGTATGAAGCAGCTGAGTTTCTGGGGGTGACCGAAGAGTTTTTCCATGATTCAATAAATGCATACCACAGTAAGTACGGTCGCTGCTGCTGCGTCGATAATTATGTGGTGTATTTTGAACCGGGGCTTGCAGTGGTGGAATTCATCTGATGATAGTGATCGTGAGATTTCTGTCGGACCTGATTTTCTCCAGCGATATTTGCATGTAAATATTATTTTCGAAAAAAGAATTACTATGAAAAGGGGAAGTGTATAGTTATGAAAACTTGGAAATTAGTGTCAGGAATATTATCAATAGTAATTGCTGCTTATATGATTTTTCAGTCATTTGTTTCAATGGCATATGAGGCACTTGTGGTTGGTGGCTACAGCGGAGTTGCAGGGTTATTTTCCGCTGGGCTTATCCTTGCAGCTGGTATCGTATCAATAGTCTCCCGAAAAAAAGAAGGCGGGGATGTTGCTTGTGTAATATTGTTTGCGCTGGCTGCCGTAATAGGATTTTCAACGTTTGGAGGTGCTTACGGAGATCTGATCGTGTGGAGCGTATGGGCTTCTGTTTGTGCGATCGTGCTTCTGATCCGCGTGCTTCTTAATCCATGTACAAAAGCCGCTTTTATGAGACTTTACTTCCATCCATCTTTTATTGCCGGATGTATTTGCGCTGCAATCCTCGGCGCAGTGTTTGGATCACTTTTGCCGCTTGTAGTATACTGTGTTGGATATATTATTGTTATCCTGATAAGAGGAAAGAAAGATGAGTGAAAAAGAAATATTTCTGGCAGGATTTTACTCTCTGTCAGCATCTGATCAGAAATTCTTGCAAAGCCTGATTAAAGATTATAACGCTGGCCGGATAACCGATCAGGAATTTTCAGAACGGCTGCAGGAGAGAAAAACTACAACTACATAGCAAAAACCGCCCGGTGCTGGTAACGCCGAACGGTTATGCATAGATTCCGTACAGATCAAAGATCTGTGTGAAAATCTTCCCTAAGCAAGAAGATTATACCACACACCTCTTCGCTTTGTACAGGGTGTATTTTTTATACTCTTTTTTCATATTTTCAAAGAGGGGGTGGTCTTAATGGATAATACAATGCGTTATGGCGCGTTATATATCCGTGTGAGCACTGACAAGCAGGAAGAGCTGTCACCAGACGCGCAGAAACGGCTGCTGCTTGATTATGCAAAGGCTCACAATATTTTTATCTCTCCGGAGTATATCTTCGTTGAAAACGGCATCTCCGGCCGTAAGGCAGACAAGAGACCTGAGTTTCAGAAGATGATCAGCATCGCAAAGACAGATGAGCCGCCATTTTCCGTGATCCTCGTCTGGAAGTTCAGCCGGTTTGCCAGGAATCAGGAGGAATCCATCGTATACAAGTCAATGCTCAAAAAGCAGCACGGTGTTGACGTCGTAAGTATTACAGAGCCTCTGATTGACGGTCCTTTCGGCGGCCTGATCGAGCGGATCATCGAATGGATGGACGAATATTACTCAATCAATCTCTCCCAGGAAGTTAAAAGGGGAATGACAGAGAAAGCCTTGCGCGGCGGCTATCAGGTGACACCATCACTTGGATATACGTCGCCTGGTCATGGGAAGCCGTTTGTTGTTGTGCCGGAAGAGGCTGAAATTGTCAAATATGTTTTTGATCAGTATGTGAACCAGCACAGGGACCAGACATCCATTGCCCGTAAGCTGAATGCCCGGAATCTGCTGACCAAGCGTGGAAACCGGTTTGAAAAGCGCAATATCAATCTCATGCTCCGAAACCGGTTCTATATCGGGAAAGTTGTATGGAACGGAATCGAACGTGATGGCGTGCATGAGACATTTATCAGCCCTGAGCTTTTTCAGGCAGCAAATGACCGTCTGGAGGCTACCTACAGGCCCAAAAACAGGCGAAACGTATCAACCTGCGCACACTGGCTTTCCGGGCTTGTAAAATGCTCTGTGTGCGGCGCTTCTCTTGGGTACAACAAAGCAAAATATCCTTTTTTTCATTGTTGGAAATATACGAAAGGGATGCATGAGGGAACAAACGGCATTAGTGAACAGCAGCTGGTGAATGGAGTCCTGGAATATTTTGAACAGCTGCTGGACGGTATGGATTTTACCTTCACCTGCCGTCAGACTGTACCAGAGATACAGCTTCCGGATGAGAAAGAGAACTACGAAAAGGAACTGGAAAAGATGGATCAGCGGCTAATCAGGATCCGGGAAGCATACGAGGCCGGGATTGATTCTCTTGAAGAGTACAAGGAAAACCGTAGGCGATTGAAAGCGGAATCCGCGCGGCTTGCAGCTCTTTTACAGGAGAAAGCCGCTGCCGCTTCGTTTCCGGATCCGCAGCAGCACAAAGAGGAAATGCTGCAAAGGATTCGCACGGTATACGATATTGTGAAAAGTGATGCAGTTGATTATGAAACAAAAGGGAGCTTCATGCGGTCGGTTGTAGAAAAGATTGTCTGGAACCGTGCCACAAAGACGCTCTCGTTCTATCTCTATTGTGCTGATCCTAAGGTTCCGGAGGATTCGCCAGATTCCCGGAAACCCGCATAAATCCAGGCTTTTTCGGCTGTTTTGAGAAACCGCACTCTGGTCCGCCATATTGACTGATGATGATCTGCGCGATCTTCGCGTTCGGTGTCTTGATATTGACAGGGTATTCCAGTCTCTTTTCATAATTCCACATACTTAACAGTCGCCTCCTTCCCATGGCCATGGCTGCTGCATCCAGTTCCAGG
>JAQXVT010000061.1 GCA_029225065.1 Lachnospiraceae bacterium
AACAAAAGAAAAAAATGTCACTCGCAATGCAGATCTTCATCGCACTGATCCTCGCGATCGTGATCGGCCTGCTCATCCAGAGCCACGCAGATTTTGCAAACACGTACATCAAACCGTTTGGTACGATCTTTTTGAATCTCGTGAAATTTATCGTCGTTCCGATCGTTCTGTTCTCGATCATGTGCGGCATCATCTCCATGAGCGATATCCGCAAGGTCGGAGCTATTGGTCTGAAAACGGTCTGCTTCTATCTGTGCACAACCGCATTTGCCGTTACCGTCGGCCTGATCGGCGGAAATCTGTTCAAGGGACTGTTTCCGGTCGTTGCCACAACCGACTTAAGCTATGAGGCAGCAGCATCCACTTCCTTCATGGATACCCTGGTCAATATTTTCCCGTCCAACTTTATTTCCCCGATGGCTGAGGCGAACATGCTCCAGATCATCGTGATGGCGATTCTGCTCGGATTCTCCATTATTCTGGTTGGAGAGAAAAACATCCGCGTGGTCAATGCATTCAATGACCTCAACGCTATTTTCATGAAATGTATGGAGCTGATTTTAAAGCTCTCCCCGATCGGTGTGTTCTGCCTGCTCTGTCCGGTTATTGCATCGAACGGACCGGCCATCATCGGTTCTCTCGCGATGGTACTTCTCGCGGCATACATCTGCTACATCGTACATGCAGTTGTGATTTATTCCATCACCGTAAAAACAATGGGCGGAATGAGCCCGATCAAATTCTTTAAGGGAATGCTTCCGGCGATCATGTTCGCGTTCTCCAGCGCTTCCTCCGTAGGAACGCTTCCGATCAACCTGGACTGCACCGAAAAACTCGGCGCGAAAAAAGAGGTCGCTTCCTTCGTGCTTCCGCTCGGTGCCACCATCAACATGGACGGTACGGCAATCTACCAGGGCGTCTGCGCCATCTTTATCGCAGCCTGCTACGGCATTCATCTGACCCTGCCTCAGATGCTGACCATTGTGCTCACCGCAACCCTCGCATCGATCGGAACGGCAGGCGTACCGGGCGCAGGTATGGTCATGCTCGCCATGGTGCTTACTTCTGTCGGACTTCCGGTAGACGGTATTGCACTCGTAGCCGGTGTCGACCGTATCTTCGATATGGGACGTACCACCGTTAATATCACGGGCGACGCAGCCTGCACGATCGTCGTTTCCAATCTGGAAGAGAAACGCGAGCGCAGAAATGCAGCAAAAACAAAGAAATAAAAGGTAATAAAGGAGATACAACAGGTAATGGCAGTAAAGAAAAATGGAATTATCGTATTAGGTGCAGTTTTCGTGGATATCAAAGGCTTTCCAGATGACATTTATATTCCAACCGGAAAAAATGCAGGCCGGGTAAAATACGTACACGGCGGTGTAAGCCGAAATGTGGTCGAAGATATCGCTAATATCGAACTGCGGCCAACATTTCTTGGTATCGTGGACGATTCCGCGATCGGAGCGGATGTAAAGAGCAAGCTGGAACGCCACAAGGTAAACACCTCTTATATGCAGCAGGTTCCGGATGGAATGGGCACCTGGCTTGCAGTCTTCGATAACAACGGTGATGTGGCCGGTTCGATTTCTCAGCGCCCGGATCTTTCCCCGGTGCTGACTATCTTAGAGGAAAAGGGAGATGAAATCTTTTCCGAGGCAGATTCGGTCGTGATGGAAGTCGACATGGACAAGGAGATCGTAAAAAAAGTAATTAAGCTCTGCAAAAAATACGATATAAAACTGTACGGTGTGGTCAGCAATATGCGGATCGTACTCGAGCGGCGTGATCTGCTGCAGCAGTTTGACTGCTTTATCTGCAACCAGCTCGAAGCAGGTCAGTTCTTCTCTGAAGATTACAGTGAAAAGACACCGGATACATTGAAAACGATCCTCGCGGACAGCTTAAAACGCGCCAACATTCCGTCCATGGTCGTGACAATGGGAGAGGACGGCGCCGTTTATGCGGATATCAATGGAAACTGTGGCATCTGCCCGGCGCAGAAGGTACAGGTAAAGGATACGACCGGAGCGGGCGACGCTTTCTGCGCCGTTGTGGCCATCGGGCTGACGTACGGAAAAGGACTTTCCGACGCGGTTGAGATCGGCACGAGACTGGCTGCGTCCGTCATCACGTCCTCTGAGAATGTGTGCCCGCGGTTTTTACCGGCAGAATTCGGACTGTAGGAGCGTAATCCGGCAGCCACTTGCAGTCAAAGCGGATATTCGCAATCCGCTTCGCTACTTGCTCATAACCGAATCAAGCAAGTCCCCTGCTTGGTTCGGTTAAAAAGTCAGCAAACGAGAGCACCTGTTTTGCGGGCCTCGTTTGCTGACTTTTCTTTTTCTCTTTTACTCACCGAGCATCTGCCGCTCAGTTCAGTCTCCGCAGATTTTCCTCCACAAAATCCCAGAACCTCGGAAGATCCAGTCCCGTTCCGACCAGTGCGTTCGGCTCTTTTCCGGCGATACCATAAAAATCACATACTGTTCGTCCGTAACAGGAACCTTTATCCAGGCATATCTCCACATAAGCCGGCTTTGTTGTAAACAGATCCGGGCGAACCACATATGCCATCGCCGTCACGTCGTGTACCGGTCCGGCCTCCAGGCCAAACATCCGCTGTGTCTGGAACGTAAATCGCATCATATCTCCGAACAGCTTTCCGGCTTTATTTCCGAGCTTTTCCATCCGCTCAATGACAGACATGTCCGCCAGCGCCTGATTCGTAAGATCCAGTCCCATCATCACGATCGGTATACCGGAAGAGAAGACTACATGAGCCGCTTCCGGATCCACAAGAATATTGAATTCCGCTGCCGCACTGTAATTGCCAAGGCCGTATGCACCGCCCATCAATACAATTTTTTCGATCTTATCTGCGATCTTCGGCTCCAGCCGAAGTGCCATGCCAATATCGGAGAGCGGTCCAACCGGAACCAGTGTGATTTTTTCCTCAGACTCCATCAGTGTGCGGATGATATAATTGACCGCATGCTCCTTTTCCGGCTTTCTCGTAAGCGGTCCGAAGACCGGACCGTCCAGTCCCGTTTCTCCATGGATTTCAGCCGCAACGATCTGGTCACGTACCATCGGTCGGTCCATACCTGCGTAAACCGGAATATCCAGATCAAGGTGCTGTACTACATGCAGCGTATTGGTCAGTGTCTTTTTTAATACCTGATTGCCTGCTACCGCGCAGATTCCGATCAGGTCAATTTCCGGATGAGATGCCCCAAGCATCAGTGCGATCGCATCATCATGTCCTACATCACAGTCCAAAATTGTTTTAATTTTTCTGCTTCCGTTTTTATCCATTGTATTGTACCTCCTTTATGTCTGTAGTATAATCGAAAAAAACGAAAGGAAATAGGAAAAATCTCCTGTTTTGTGATGAAAAATGAAAATTTTACATGACTCTGCTCTGATGGAACAATATCTGAACTCTGCACCGTATACTGACTATTTCCGCGAACCCTGCCACAGAGCAGATGCAGCGCCCGCTTCCCTGCCTGCTCCGAACCGGACAGTTGGTTCACAGCCGGATTCCCTGAAACGGTATACGCAGATCCGTGAATTTGATGCCGGAGAGATCATTTTAGAGCAGGACAGTAAGCCTGAGTTTCTCTACCTCATGCTTTCCGGCCGCTGCAGTGTCCGCGTGCTGCTCGCCAATGGAAAATCCGTCATTCTTCAGACCATGAAAGCGCCTTGCCTCATTGGCGAAGTCGAGCTGATCCGGGATGTTTCCTCTTATACGGTACAAACGCTCGAAAAAAGCCGCATGCTCGCGATCCAGCTGAAACAGACCAAAACTTATCTGCTGGAAGACCCTTACTTTCTGCGCAGGCTCTGTTTTGACCTGATCGCCAAAGAGCGCACCGAGGCACTTTCTCTGATTCACACGTTTGGCTATCCGCTTGAAAACCGTCTCGCAAAATTCATTCTCGACAACAGCCAGGAAACCTGTTTCTATATTAAAAAGATCCAGATCTCCGAGAGCCTCGGTGTATCCTACCGCCACGTCGGTACAGTCATGAGTGACTTCGTCAAAAAAGAATACCTGGAAAAACATGGGCTTGTCTACTCCATTAAAAATAAAAAAGCACTGTCTGACCTGGCCCGCGAACTGGAGACACCGGAGTTTGTGACCGGCAATGTAGGATATTTATAATATCCACAGTCCGGTTCATTTTCTGCTTGTGATTTTTATCTGCCCTACTGTATAATCAAAATGACAGAGTTCCATATTCTTTCCCTGAAACGTTCCAGTAAAAAAGAATATGAGATAAAAACAGAAAAAACATTTTAAAGGACACAAGAAAGATGAATACCTCTCCAAAACCGTTATCAAAAACCCTGCTTCCACTCGAACAGCAGCTATTAAACTATCATCCCTGCAACGAGCAGGAGGAAAAAGACCGCTTGGTGATTTTAAATGCACTGCGTACTTTCCCCGATGTATTTACCCGCAAAAATGAAACGGCGCATATGACTGCTTCCGCATGGGTTGTCAATCCGGCAAGAGACCACGTCTTAATGGTCTATCACAATATTTACCATTCCTGGTCATGGCTTGGCGGACATGCTGATGGCGAGACAGATCTATTGTCCGTCGCCATACGCGAAGTAAAAGAGGAGAGCGGTCTGCACACTGTACAGCCGCTCTCCCCGGACATTTATTCACTTGAAGTTTTAACCGTAGACGGCCATGAGAAACATGGACACTACGTCTCGTCCCATCTGCATCTAAATCTTACCTACCTGCTTGAAGCAGATGACAAATATCCCCTGCAGATAAAGCCGGATGAAAACAGCGGCGTTGCCTGGTTTTCTCCTGAAAAAGCAATTGAGGCCTCCACAGAACCGTGGTTTCAGGCACGTATTTACCGCAAACTCAATGACCGGCTGCAATTGTTTCGTGCATGACCCCCAAACATTCTCTTATTGTCCTGCCTGGGACAAAGCGAATCCCTGCAATCCGCTTCGTTGTCTGCAACATCACGGCGTATAGATTTTTGTTACACTGACAATCTGTCCACCAGAGATCTGTACGCTGCTGTTCTGTGCACTGCAGCTGAAGTCAACAGAATCTGACTTGCCAAGAAGATCTGCTGCCTGATAAGTCTGCTGATTTACATTGTCATTATAAACAAAGTCCTGGGCAACCGGAAGTGTCACATCTCCAACTGTCAGATAATTGTGTACCACGTCTGCAGAAGAATTGAGTGTTTCATAATACGTTCCATCTTCCTCTGTCACAAGAGAAACACCGCCGCCGTCAACGCCTCCGTTGATATCGACACGATCTCCCTCGTTGTTTACGGAAGAAACGGTCACTTCCTGGCCATCAATGACAAGTACGTCACCTGCTTTCAGGGCAGAAATCTCTGCTGCATCAAAAAGCTCATAATCATATACGGTCATATGGATCTCCGGATTTCCGTTTGCATCTGCTGTAATATCTCCATTCGAAAACGAAGCAGCGACTGTACAGTCACTTAAATTATCAATGGAGACAGAAGAAGGAAGCGGTTTCACCTGTTCGCTCTGTGTATTGGATGGAGAGTTGCTTTCCGGCGCCTGCGTCTGCGGTGCTTCTGTAGCCGGTGCCTGTGTTTCCGGTGCTTTTGTCTCCGGCGCCTGTGTCTCCGGTGCTTTCGTTTCCGGCGCTTTTGTTTCCGGTGCCTGCGTCTCCGGTGCTTTCGTTTCCGGTGCCTTTGTCTCGGAAGCCTGTGTCTCCGGTGCTTTTGTCTGCGCCTGTGTGGCTTTCGTTTCTTTCTCTGCCGCATTTGTTGTTTTCTGTGAAGTAGAAGCTGTATTTGCACCGCATCCGGTAAGCGCTGTCAGCGTCATTCCGGCTGCCAGTAATAAAGTCAGATATTTTCTTTTCATAATAAATTCCCCTTTCTATTGCGGTTTGCAATCTATGTTCTTTCGACTTTTCGAACTTATGTTTTACTTTTCCGAAGAACAGCGCCATTATAGCACCGACTTTTCCTTAAATCTTTAACTTTTTTCTTCTTTTACGTCGAATTTTTCTAAGAAATTCGAAAGATTTTCTTAAATTAGTCGATGTAAGACACAACAGCCTCTCCTTTTTTATTTTGACTCTATCATACAGACAAATTCTATTGTATTATAGAAAGACAGAAGAGAGGCTATCAAACGGGATTCCTTACCGGAAGAATAAAAAACTGAAAACCTCTGAAAAAAAGAAAGGAACTTTTTGCTGCTATGTGGATGTGGATGATTCTTATGATCGTTTTATTCGCCCTGACGATCGCAGGCGTATGTTATCTTGCAAACCGGATCGGAAAGTTTGCCCTGATCCAAAAACTCACCAGAGGAAAAAAGGTGGCCCGGATGCTCGCCGGACTTCTCATCGCCGCCGCTTTGACAGCGGTGATCTGGCTCGCCTGGGGCTCCATGAACGCGATCGTCTGCGTTCTGCACCTGATTATTTTCTGGCTCGTAAGCGACGGTATCTTTGCTCTGATCAAAAAACGCCGCAAAAAACCATTTACCCGGTATTATGCCGGAATCGCAGCAATCACATTTACGATCTGTTATCTTGGCGTCGGCTGGTATCAGGCACACCACGTATGGCAGACTGCGTATCAGATCCAAACCGATAAAAACGTCGGTGATCTGCGCGTCGCCGTGTTCTCCGATTCTCACACCGGAACGACTTTTCATGGAGATGGATTTGCAGAGCATATGAAAGAGATCGAAGCACAGAATCCGGATCTTGTCCTGATCGTCGGTGATTTCGTGGATGATGACACGTCGAAAGAGGATATGATCCGCTGCTGCGAAGCGCTCGGTGAAATGAAGACTACCTACGGCGTATACTTTGTGTTCGGCA
The DNA here is from genome assembly GCA_029225065.1 of Lachnospiraceae bacterium. Lineage (GTDB taxonomy): Bacteria > Bacillota > Clostridia > Lachnospirales > Lachnospiraceae > Choladousia. The sequence goes on from JAQXVT010000061.1 coordinate 6,872, forward strand.
ATCACGACAAGGGATATTATTCGCCGGACTACCGGGGCTACGACGGGGACGACCTGATCGCAGAACTTGAGAAGAACAACGTCCACGTCATGCAGGACGATGTAGAACTGATCGACGACCGCTTTTATTTGATTGGAAGAACCGACAAATCAGAAGAGTACGCATCCGGCCGGAAAACCATGGAAGAGCTCACCGCAGATCTTGATCCGGACAAGTTCTCCATTGTACTCGACCACCAGCCGGAGGACTACGACGCACAGGCCAAAGCAGACGTCGATCTCGTGCTTTCCGGCCATACCCATGGCGGACAGCTTTTCCCGCTTCGGCCGATCGAGGAACTCACAAACATGACACCGGATGACCGGATCTACGGCTATGAAAAGCGAGGCAATACAAATTTTATCGTGACCTCCGGCATTTCCGACTGGGCAATCAAATTTAAGACGGGATGCAGGTCGGAGTATCTGATGCTGGAGATCTCCGGGAATTCCAAATCCTGATCTATGATATTCTCTTTATGTCTTGCCTTAATCAAAGCAAAAAAGTCTCCACCCAAAAAACAATAAAAAACACCATTCAGAGCTATATTCTATATTTAAAAAAAGAAAAATGAGACCAATCAGGAGGTACTTAGCCATGAAATACAAAAAGACAATCCCATTGAAAAACGGAACTACACTCCATCTGCGAAACGCCACCGCCGAAGATGGAGCAGCAGTGGTTGATATTTTTACCAGGACGCATATGGAAACAGACTATCTGCTGTCTTATCCGGAGGAGAACAGTCACACCGTCGCAGAGGAAGCGGAATATCTGCAGAAGAAAGCAGACAGCGAAAACGAAATTGAAATTATGGCTTTCATAGACGGAAAACTGGCCGGGATCGCCGGAATTGATGCAGTCGGAGCAAAATATAAGGTCAAGCACCGTGCTGAATTTGGAATCAGCATTCTGAAAGAGTACTGGGGACTCGGCATTGGCCGCGCACTGATGAACGCCTGTGTGCAGTGCGCGAAAGAAGCCGGATATGTTCAGCTGGAGCTGGACGTTGTCGCAGACAATGAAAGAGCCATCGCACTGTATCAGAGCGTTGGCTTTCAGGAATACGGTCGAAATCCGAAAGGCTTCCGCTCCAAAACGGCAGGATTTCAGGAGCTGGTATATATGCGGCTTGAACTGTAACAATCAATCCTATACTGCAGACCAGTCCACTGCTTATTGCTCCTTGCAACCTCGCAGTGGACTTGCCCACGAGTGAGAGGCAGCGTCAGAAAAAATTTGACGCTGCCTCTCATTTCTAAATCTTTTATTTCTTCATTATCATGCTCTATTCAATCGGCTCAAAATCAGCCACTCCATGCTTGCACAGCGGGCAGATAAAGTCATCCGGAAGCTCATCCCCCTCGTAGATATATCCGCATACCTTGCAGACAAATCCTTTCTTTCCTTCTGTCTCAGGCTTTGGCTTTACGTTTTTCTGATAGTAGGTATAGGTCATCGTATCGAGATCGTTCATCACGCGCGCCTCTGTCACGCTGCAGATGAACATTCCATGAGTACCGAGATCCACATACTGTTCCACCTTCAGTGACATAAATGCGTTGATGTATTTATCAAGGAAGACAAGACCATTATCCGAGCGGTAGACGTTCTGTCCTGCAAATTTGTCCACGCTGCGGCCGGACTGAAATCCGAACTGCTGAAATACTGAGAATGGTGCGTCTACCGACAGGCAGTTTACATTGAGCACTCCCGTCTGTTTGATCACATGGTGGGAATAGTTTGCCTTGTTGATATTCACTGCGATACGGTTCGGTGTATCGGTGAGCTGCGTCACCGTATTGACGATCAGTCCATTGTCCTTTTTGCCGTCGTTTGAGGTTACGACATAAAGTCCATATCCGATGCGGAAAAGAGCAGTCATGTCGTTTTTGTTGGCAAGCGTATCGTTCTGTGCAATATATTCCTTGCAGAGTTCGCCCGCCATCGCTTCCAGCTGATCCTTATTTTCCGAATTTACTGCTGAAAGAATTTTTACCGTCGTATCCAGCCAGTTTATTTTCTTACATCCGGAAAGCATTTCTTTCATGACCTTCGCAGCCAGCGGCGCCCAGGAACCATTTTCGATGATACCGACCGTACGGTTCTGGAAGTTGTGCTCTACCAGACGGGTGATATAATCATTCATAAACGGATAAATACCCGCATTATAAGTTGTAGTAGCGAGCACCAGCTTGCTGTAACGGAAGGCATCGGATAAAGCCAGCGACATATCATCTCTTGCAAGATCGTAGACCACAACCTTTGGACATCCTTTGCTGCGAAGCTTGTCTGCCAGCATTTCCACTGCCTTTTTCGTATGGCCGTATACGGAAGTGTAGGCAATGACGATTCCTTCTGTCTCCGGGGTATAGGAAGACCACGTATCGTACAGTCCAATGTAATGGCCGAGATTTTCGGTAAGCACCGGCCCATGAAGCGGACAGATGATCTGAATATCCAGTCCCGCGGCCACCTTTAACAGCTTCTGAACCTGCGGTCCGTACTTTCCGACAATTCCGATGAAGTATCTGCGTGCCTCGTCATCCCAATCTTCCTCTACATCAAGTGCACCGAATTTTCCAAAGCCATCAGCAGAGAAGAGTACTTTGTCCGTGCTGTCATACGTCACCATGACTTCCGGCCAGTGTACCATCGGCGCAAAGACAAACGTGAGGTTATGTCTGCCAAGACTTAAGGTTCCGCCGTTTTCTACCACAAGCTTCTGATTTTCCAGGTCAAGGCCGAAAAAGTTGTGAATCATCTGAAAGGTTTTTACATTTGCCACAACCGTCGTGTCCGGATAAACCTTCAGAAAATTCGCCACATTTGCCGCATGATCCGGTTCCATGTGCTGTACGATCAGGTAATCCGGCTTACGGCCGTCCAGGATCTGATCCAGGTTATCGAGCCATTCGTGCGTAAAATTCGCGTCTACCGTGTCCATAACCGCAATTTTCTCATCCAGAATCACGTAAGAATTATAAGCCATGCCGTTTGGCACCTTGTACTGTCCCTCAAAAAGATCAACCTGATGGTCGTTTACGCCTGCATATTTGATGGTATCTGTGATTTTCATATGATCGCTCCTTACTTTTTTGAATTGAGTCAGGCAAATCCACTGCTTTAACTAAATAGCCACTTTGACTTGTAAGCAACAGACCGTTTATTCTTTTCCACTGACTTTGTTAATGTTTTAACAGTATTATACCCAGATTATGGCATAAAATCTGTTGCAAATACAACAAAACAGATGTATTCTATATTTATTGTATCGAATAAATCCCTTGCCGCTGATTTACGCCAAGACACTCAGACAACGCAGATATCTGCAGCACACCTGACTCATGTCAGAGCGGATATTTATAATCAGAGCAGTGGACTTGCCTTGATTCGGGTCAGAGCGGATATTCGCAATTCGCTTCGCTACCCGGTTAAAAAGGAGGCCTGTATATGCCGGCAATCACCTTATTTTCCTGCATCACCCCCACGGAGCAGGAGCGGATGCGCGTCTGTTTTCGCATGCGCGAAGTATCCTTCCAGAATAACGAAACCATCATGGAATACGCCAGTTCCATGAAAAAAATCGGCCTGATCCTGGACGGACAGGCTGCCGTATACTGCTGCGATGAGGAAGGAAGGCAGTACCTGCTTGATGAGCTGAAAAAGGACAGCGTGTTCGGAGAACCGTTTCTTCTTCCGGAAGAATCCCAGCATTACTATGTCTGCGCAAAATCAGAAACACGTGTGCTGTTTATCGACTATGAGCACGTAATCAAGCGCTGCGAAAATGCCTGCAACTTCCACAGCCAGCTGGTCAGCAACCTGCTGCAGATGATCGCAGTGCACGCAAGCCATCAGGCAAACCGTATTTTTGTCCTTTCCCGCGGCAACACGAGAAAGAAAATCATGGCATACCTGCATCATATCGCCCAGGAGCAGGGTAGCAGCTGTTTCACCCTCCCCATGTCGTATACCGCCATGGCAGAATATCTGAGCGTGGATCGAAGCGCCATGATGCGCGAGCTGAAAAATATGGCGGATGAGGGGCTGATTGAACGAGAGGGGAAAAAGCTGCGGCTTCCACTTTTGGCAAAATGATCGTCCTTTCTGTACTGCCACTGAAAGCACGGGAGGCATGGAAATCTTGTGAGTAGACAGGACCTGATAAAACCGATATAATGACAATAAATGCGGATGATTACATAAAAGGCTTTTATGAGTATATGGGATTTCGCATTTATAAAAGAACGGAATCAGATGAACAGGGCAATCCTTATCCATTATTGTATATGAAAAGAAACATCAAAAGAACGGAGGAAGTACAATGAAAACAACAAGTATACTGATTAAGGACACAACGAAAGAGGAACGAATCCGTATTGTCCAGCAGGGACTGAACCAGTGCGGCGGAGCCTGTGACTTTTGTAACGGCTGTGATAACCTGGGCGGCGGAGCCATCGATTCTTTTTATGAACCGTACATTAACGGAGAAAAAGAATTGCGTGAAATCAATGAAGAATACCGAAGCAATACAGGGCTTGTGAGGTAAACGGGATTATGAGACCACCAGAAATAGAACATTCTACGCAGGAAGAACGCCGGCAATATATAAAAAATACGTTCCGATGCATTGCCGACTGCGATATGTGTGGCTTATGCACCATATTTCGCGGAAAAGATCCGGAAATTGCCTATGCAGATTATATCAATGGAAAACGCGATTATCTCGAGGTATCAAAGGATTATCGATAAATCAGGAAGTGACAGGAAATACTTCCTGTACAGAAAAAGAAAGATGAATAAAAGGAAACCATCTATCGGAAAAAAGGAAGAAGAACAGGAATTTTTCACTCTTACCCAAAAAATATCCTGGCTTATGGACATGGGAACTGTAGGAGAGCTGAGAAAAAGAGAGTTGGATTCGGATGAACAGGGGTTTTCCGGTGCCAGGCTGTTTCGTCTGAACGTTTTATATAAAAATGGAAAACAAAGCAGCTTCATTTGCAAAAAAACAGACCGGAAAGAGAGAATGGTCATGCAGACTCTTACCGAGCAGGGTCATGCTAATACGCCAGTATCCTGTACGCTTGACAGCACTTCAGAAGAATCCGCCTGGATGATACAGCAGGATCTTGGGAAACGCGTAAAAGCACCGCAGGCTTCATCAGAATGGATGAAAAATGTGGCTGACGCTTTGGCTGGCATTCATCTGACAAATATGGGATGCGGCACGAAAATGCCGTGGCTGCCACACGCAGACGCAAAGTATTGGGAAAAAATTATCACAGAAATTTCGTTACATCATTTTGAGAAGGAAATATGCGAAGATCCTGAATTTGCCAAGCAGTTTGAAACGTTTCTGCCTCGTATGCAGGAATCTGCAAAAACATTTTTCCAGGAGATGACCGATCTGTGTCAGGAAAAAAGTATTTTAACAATAACACACGGAGACTTGCAGAACATAGATGGAGATCATGTTTATAATATAGAAGAAAAACCTTACTTCATTGATTTTGGATTTTCGCGATACGCACCATTCTATATTGATCTGGTAGATTACTTTACACTGGAACAGATTCCTCTGTGTTATCATGCTTATGCAGCCAGAGGACTTCGCATCAGTCCCCATACATTTGAAGAACAATTTCATATTGCATATAAGTATCCAGGCTTTATATATTTGTTTCCGGGTATCATGCAATGGAAGAACGGATCACCGGAAAAACTGAACCGGATCATTCGACGAATCCTGTCTTTGTGATTTCTGTATGTATCAGTGCGAATATCTGCTTTGACAAGCTCAAATTACCCTTGCTCTTTAGCGATTTTATTGCAACTAACCTTGCAACTTCTTCCGTTTTTTGTTACAATAAGGGTCGTTTTTGGAAATTGTTATCAAAAGAAATGGTAGAAAATAGAGGGACCTGTCTGAAAATGCTTGAAAGTACAAAAAAAGAAATAAAACGTGAAAACCTGACCCCCATGATGCAGCAGTACATGAAGACAAAAGATCAGTACAAAGACTGCATCTTATTTTATCGCCTCGGTGACTTTTATGAGATGTTTTTTGACGATGCCGTCACCGCATCGAAAGAGCTGGAAATTACCCTGACCGGAAAAGACTGCGGACTGGAAGAGCGCGCACCGATGTGCGGGATTCCGTTTCACGCAGTCGATTCTTATTTAAATAAGCTTGTTTCCAGAGGATACAAGGTTGCGATCTGCGAACAGCTCGAAGATCCGAAGCAGGCGAAAGGAATCGTAAAGCGGGATGTCATCCGCATTGTGACCCCCGGCACGAACCTCGACGCCCAGGCGCTTGATGAAAGCCGCAACAATTATCTGATGTGCATCGTCTGCATGGGAGAACATTTCGGTCTTTCCGTTGCTGATATTTCGACCGGAGAATATCAGGTCACTGAGCTGGATGGTGAAAAGAAGCTGCTCGACGAGATCGTCAAATTTTCTCCTTCCGAGATCATCTGCAATCAGGCATTCTGTGTCAGCAGCATTGATCTGGAGGATCTGAAAGAGCGGCTGAAAATTTCCATCTTTTCACTGGACTCCTGGTATTTCGACGATGCGATGTGCGAAAAGAAGCTGCTCGAGCATTTTCATGTATCTTCAGTGAGTGGACTCGGGCTTGACCCGAACGGCTGTCAGATTATCGCAGCAGGCGCGCTGCTCCAGTATCTGATCGAGACGCAGAAGACCTCCATCTCCAATCTGACTTCCCTGACTCCATATTCTGTTTCCAAATATATGGTGCTCGACAGTTCCACGAGACGAAATCTGGAGCTCTGCGAGACACTTCGGGAAAAAAACAAGAGGGGGACACTGCTCTGGGTACTGGATAAAACAAAGACCGCAATGGGAGCCAGACTGCTCCGCCGCTTTATCGAACAGCCGCTGATTGAAAAGGCAGAGATCCTGCGCCGCCTTGACGCAGTAGAAGAGCTGAAAAACAATGCGATTACCAGAGAGGAACTGCGGGAATACTTAAATCCCGTCTACGATCTGGAGCGTCTCATCAGCCGGATCAGCTATCAGAGTGCCAATCCGCGGGATCTGATCGCGTTCAAATCGTCTCTGTCCATGCTTCCGCACATCAAGTATCTGCTGAAAAGCCTGCAGTCTCCGCTGCTTCAGGAAATCCAGGAGGACATCGATGAACTGAAAGATCTGTATGACCTCGTCGAGGCTGCGATCGTGGACGATCCGCCGATCAGCATCCGTGATGGCGGCTTTATCAAGGAGGGCTATCACGAGGAGATCGACCGTCTGCGTCACGCCAAGACGGAAGGAAAATCCTGGCTGGCAAAACTGGAAGCCGAGGAACGCGAGAAAACCGGCATCAAGACGATGAAAGTCAAATACAACAAAGTGTTCGGCTATTATCTGGAGGTCACCAATTCCTATAAGGATATGGTGCCGGATTACTATACAAGAAAACAGACGCTGACAAACGCGGAGCGCTATATCACGCCGGAGCTCAAAGAGCTTGAGGAGACGATCCTTGGCTCGGAGGATAAGCTGACTGCGCTCGAGTATGATCTCTATGTGGATGTCCGCACCCGGATCGCAAACGAGATCGTGCGGATCCAGAAGACAGCGCATGCCATCGCAGGCATCGACGTCTTTGCCTCACTGGCACTCGTCGCGGAGCGCGGCAGCTTTGTCAAGCCGACCATCAATGAAAAAGGCGTCATCGATATCAAGAACGGTCGTCATCCGGTCGTCGAAAAAATGATTCCGAACGATATGTTCATCGCAAACGATACGTATCTCGACAATGGAAAGAGCCGCATCTCCATCATCACAGGCCCGAACATGGCCGGAAAATCGACCTACATGCGCCAGACGGCGCTGATTGTCCTGATGGCGCAGATCGGAAGCTTCGTACCGGCTGACAGCGCAAAGATCGGGCTGGTGGACCGCATCTTTACAAGAGTCGGTGCTTCGGATGATCTCGCAAGCGGCCAGAGTACCTTCATGGTCGAGATGACTGAGGTGGCAAACATTTTGCGCAGCGCGACAAAAAACAGCCTGCTGATCCTCGATGAGATCGGACGCGGCACGAGCACCTTCGACGGACTGAGCATCGCCTGGGCCGTCGTGGAATACATCAGCAATACGAAGCTGCTCGGCGCAAAAACGCTTTTTGCCACGCATTACCATGAGCTGACCGAGCTGGAAGGAAAGCTTCCGGGTGTCAGCAACTACTGTATCGCCGTCAAGGAAAACGGAGACGACATCGTCTTTCTCCGAAAAATTGTCCGCGGCGGTGCTGACAAGAGCTACGGAATCCAGGTTGCTAAACTGGCCGGTGTGCCGGATCTTGTCATCAACCGTGCAAAAGAACTTGCAGAGGAGCTGACGAACGCTGATATCACGGTCCACGTTCAGGGCGGCGAAGCGGAGCAGGCAAAACAGAAGAAAGCAAAGCCTGCAAAGCTTGACCCGGTTGATCTCGATCAGATGTCATTGTTTGATACGGTCAGCGACTCGGATGTGTTAAAAGAACTGCAGGAAATCGATGTCTCCGTGATGACGCCGCTCGATGCGCTCAACACGCTGTACCGCCTGCAGAACAAACTGAAAAACCGCTGGTAAAAGAGGGATGTCATGAACGAAATTATTTTACTCAGTCAGGATACCATTGATAAGATCGCCGCGGGTGAAGTCGTCGAGCGCCCGGCTTCCGTTGTGAAGGAGCTCGTGGAAAATGCGGTCGATGCGGGAGCCAACGCGATCACGGTGGAAATCAAGGACGGCGGCACCTCGCTTGTCCGCATCACAGACAATGGCTGCGGAATTCCAAAGGAGCAGGTGCGGATCGCCTATCAGCAGCACGCAACGAGCAAGATCCGAAAAGTTGAGGACCTGCTCACGTCCGGCACACTTGGTTTCCGCGGTGAGGCACTTTCCAGTATTGCAGCTGTCAGCCAGGTCGAGATGATTACAAAAACAGCCGGTAGCCTGACCGGTGTCCGCTACGTCATTGAGGGCGGTTCCGAAAAGAATCTCGAGGAGATCGGTGCTCCGGAGGGAACGACGTTTCTGGTGCATAATCTGTTTTATAATACACCCGCCCGGAAAAAATTTCTGAAATCCGCTTCCGGCGAGGCCGGCTGTGTCAGTGATCTGATGGAACGAATGGCTCTTTCCCATCCGGAAATCGCCTTTAAATTCATCAGCAACCGTGATACGAAGCTGCACACCTCCGGAAACTGCAACTTAAAAGACATTATCTACAGCATCTACGGCCGTGACATTGCCTCAAATCTGCTGAAGATTGATGCAGATTATGGCAATATCAAGATTACCGGCTTTATCGGAAGGCCGGTGATTTCACGCGGCAACCGCAATTATGAAAATTATTTTGTCAACGACCGCTACGTAAAGAGTGCCATCGTCGCCCGCGCGATCGAGGACGCCTACAAAGCATTCATGATGAGCCACCGATATCCGTTTACTGTATTAAAGCTGCAGATCGATACCGAGGAAGTGGATGTCAACGTTCACCCGCAGAAAATGGAGGTTCGTTTCTCCAATCAGCAGGACGTTTACGAAAAGGTATGCCAGGCGGTAAAGGAAGCGCTTCTTGGCAAGGAGCTGATCCCGGAGTTTACGATCGACCGGCCGGCCGGGCAGGCGCCGAAGAAGAGTGGGGCATCTGGAAATTCCGCAGGGAAGAACTTTTCGGAAGCTGCCGGAAGAGCAGATAAACCGGGAACTATGTCAGGTTCTACATTTTCCCGTCACTTAGTTGGATCAGCGGCAACAGAGAAACACTCTGACATTTCTCCAGACAGCCTTACGGCCAATGCAGCGCAGGGCCATTCTGGCAATCATCAGGCCAGTCAATCTGCCCATGAAATGTTGGGAGGCGTTAACACTCTTTATAAAGAGGCAGCCACAGCTCCGGAGAAGAAATCGGCACGCTACCCAGAGCCATTTGAAAAAATCCGCAGCCAGCTGATCGCCGAGGCAAACAGCCCGTATCAGGTGAAATACCCGCAGCGCGACCGACGCGCATCCATGAAACCGGTCACTGGAAGCATTCTTCCGTCCGGTGAGACAAAAGTCGGCGAAGTAGGAGAGAAGTCAGGAGAATCGGTATTTTCTGCTGATTCTTTGACTAAAACAGAAGCTGCATCAGAATCACCTGATTCTTTGCAGGATGCAGCAGGCAATCATGCAGAAGCTGCTGCAGGGCAGTCTCTTCCAGAAGCACTTTCTCATCCGCTTCCAGCAACAGTCTCCGAGGCTCTGCAGGAGGACACCGCACGCGCAAGAGAAGAGGAGCTTGAAAAAAAGGCTGTCCAGATGGAGCTTTTCGGAGAAAAACTGCTCTCCGAATCCAGCCGTCCGAGACACCGCCTCGTCGGCCAGGTCTTCGACACCTACTGGATCGTAGAGTTCGATGACAAAATGTATCTGATCGACCAGCACGCCGCACATGAGAAAGTCATGTATGAGCGGTTCATGAAGCTGTATCACGAGAAAAAGCAGACCTCCCAGATGATCACTCCGCCTGTAATCGTTACCTTAAATCTTCAGGAGGAAGAGCTTCTGAAGCGTCATATGACCGCTTTTACCGATGTTGGTTTTGAGATTTCTCCGTTCGGCGGCCGTGAATACGCGATCAGCGCCGTGCCGGGCAATCTCTACAGCCTTGCCAGCCGCGATCTCTTTCTCGAAATTCTCGACGGGCTTTCCGGTGTTTCCGAGCGCGCGTCCGATCAGATCGTCTGCGAAAAGATCGCTTCGATGTCCTGCAAGGCAGCCGTAAAGGGCGGCAGCCGGCTTTCCACCGCAGAGGCTGACGCACTGATCGATGAGCTTTTACAGCTTGAAAACCCGTACAACTGCCCGCACGGACGTCCTACCATTGTGACAATGACAAAATATGAGCTGGAAAAGAAATTTAAACGAGTTTTATAGAGGAGGCGCATGACAATGGAAACCACACCATCATCGAATCATCTTTTTTCAGATGCATCCAATCGTCCGCCTCTCGTCATCCTCACCGGACCGACTGCGGTCGGAAAGACCGCGCTTTCTGTAAATCTGGCAAAAAAGATCGGCGGCGAGATCATTTCCGCCGATTCCATGCAGGTTTACCGCAGAATGGACATCGGATCTGCAAAAGTGACAAAAGAGGAGATGCAGGGTGTTCCGCATTACCTGATCGATGAATTTGAACCCGATGAGGAATTTCACGTCGTAAAATTTCAGGAATACGCGAAACGCTACATTCAGGAGATTCACAGCCGGGGAAAAATTCCGATTCTCGTCGGCGGTACCGGTTTTTATATCCAGGCCGTCCTGTACGACATTGATTTTACGGAAAACGGCGGTGACATGACGTACCGCGAATCTTTAGAGGATCTGGCACACACACAGGGCGCCCATGTTCTGCATGAGATGCTGCGGGAAGTCGACCCGGCTTCTGCAGATGCCATTCATGAAAACAACATCAAGCGCGTCATCCGCGCACTAGAATTTTACCATGAGACCGGTCAGAAGATCTCTGAGCACAACGAAGCGGAGCGGCAGAAAACATCGCCGTACAATTTTGCCTACTTTGTATTAAACGATGACCGCGCCGTCCTTTACGACCGCATTGACCGCCGTGTCGACGCAATGCTGGATGCCGGACTGGTAGATGAAGTCCGTGCGTTGCAGCAAAGCGGCTGCACCCGGGACATGGTCTCCATGCAGGGGCTTGGCTACAAAGAGATCCTCGATTATTTAAACGGAGATCTCTCCCTGGAGGAAGCCGTGCGCATCTTGAAACGCGACACCCGCCACTTCGCAAAGCGTCAGATCACCTGGTTCAAACGTGAAAAGGACGTGATCTGGGTGAACCGGCCGGAGTTTGAAGGAGAAAATGCGATCCTTGCGTACATGGAAGAGCAGCTGCGGGTACGCAGGATCTGTAACGGAATCGCTTCATAACAAACTACAAGTCAGATTTTTTAGACTTATCAAACTTCATGAAAATACTGACTGTGACTTGAAACAATGAAATAACGAAAGGATTTTCCATGAGTACAATGAATGAAATTTATACCGCACTCGGCATCAGCCCGGCGGTATACGAATACGGCGAAAAGATTCTTGCCGGACTGAAAGAGCGCTTTGAAAAAATCGACGAGACCGCCGAATACAACCAGCTGAAAGTAATCAATGCCATGCAGAAAGCCCGTGTCAGCGCCGAGTGCTTCAATACCTCGACCGGATACGGCTACAATGATATCGGAAGAGATACGCTCGAACAGGTCTATGCCGAAACCTTCCATACAGAAGATGCGCTGGTCCGCCCGCAGATCACCTGCGGAACCCACGCGCTGGCACTGGCCCTTTCCGCCAACCTGCGTCCGGGAGATGAGATGCTCTCCATCTCCGGCAAACCATATGACACGCTGGAGGAAGTCATCGGCATCCGTCCATCCTGCGGTTCGCTCGCAGAATATGGCGTGACCTATGCACAGGTTGAGCTTCTGGAGGATGGAAATTTTGATTACGAAGCAATTAAAAACGCGATCCGCCCGCAGACGAGACTGATTGAGATCCAGCGCTCCAAAGGCTATCTGACCCGTCCGACGCTCTCCGTCGCACAGATCGGTGAGGCGATCGCCTTCATCAAAAAGCTGCGCCCGGATATCATCGTCATGGTAGATAACTGCTACGGAGAATTCGTAGAGCGCCTTGAGCCGAGTGATTTTGGTGCAGATATGATCGTCGGCTCCCTGATCAAAAATCCGGGTGGCGGTCTTGCTCCGATCGGCGGTTACATCGCCGGAACAAAAGAATGCGTAGAACGCGCGGCCTACCGTCTGACCTCTCCGGGACTCGGAAAAGAAGTCGGCGCTTCCCTCGGTGTAATGCAGTCCTTCTATCAGGGATTTTTCCTTGCTCCAACCGTCACCGCCTCCGCATTAAAGGGTGCGATCTTTGCCGCAAACATCTATGAAAGCCTTGGTTTCAAGGTAATTCCGAACGCGGCGGAAGAGCGCCACGACATCATTCAGGCCATCGAGTTCGGATTCCCGGAGGGACTGACTTCCTTCTGCGAAGGCATTCAGTTTGCAGCCCCGGTAGACAGTTACGTCACACCGGAACCGTGGGCGATGCCTGGCTATGACAGTGACGTCATCATGGCCGCCGGTGCATTTGTCCAGGGTTCTTCGATCGAACTGAGTGCAGACGGTCCGCTCAAACCGCCTTATGCCGCATATTTCCAGGGCGGTCTGACCTGGCCGCACGCGAAACTCGGCATTCTGAAATCACTCCAGAGACTGTATGAAAAAGGGTATGTAAAATGGTAAAACACGTCCTTGTGGCCGGTGCCGGTGCTTCCGGCCTGATCGCTGCCATCACAGCCGCCCGCAGCGGCGCAAAGGTGACAATTTTAGAGGCGATGGACCGCCCTGGCCGCAAGATCCTTGTGACCGGAAATGGGCGCTGTAACCTGACCAATCTCGATCCAGAGCTTTCCTCCGCCTACCATGGCTCAGATTCCGTATTCGCAAAGTCCGTGATCGAACAGTTCCCGCCTGAAAAAACGCTCGATTTTTTCCATGGACTCGGACTGCTGACTACTGACCGCAGCGGTTACGTTTATCCTTACACCAACCAGGCTTCCTCTGTTCTGGAAGTCCTGCTCGCTGAAGTAAGACGACTGAAAATCAAGGTAAAGCTCTCCGAGAAAATAGAACGGATTTTCCGGGAAGAAGGGCAGTGGAAGGTGCAGACTGCCACCTGGACGTATTCCTGTGACTCGCTGATTCTCTGCTGCGGTTCCAAATGTATGCCGCAGACCGGTTCGGACGGCAGCGGCTATGCGCTTGCAGCCTCAGCCGGACTTTCCATCCATACACCGTCCCCCGCGCTCACGCCGCTTCTCTGTGAAGGAAAATTTCTTTCCTCGCTCGCCGGAGTGCGCTGTCATGCACGTGTGACGCTGCTGCGCAGCCGTGAGGTTCCGGTCGCCTCCGAGTGCGGTGAGCTTCAGTGGACAAAATATGGCATCTCCGGCATCGCGGTCTTCCAGCTGTCGCGTCATGTCAGCTGCGCATCGAAAAACGAACGCTTTACAGCTGAAATCGATCTGCTTGATCCGTATTCGGATGACGAAGTGCTTTCCATGCTGCGCACAAGAGCCCTGGCACTCCAGCAGGAAAAGGCGGCCGCTGTGCTGCGCGGTATTCTTCCGGAAAAACTGATCCCGGTCATCCAGGAAAAAGCAGGGATTCCGGTAAAAATGACGTGTGCTGCGCTGGATGAAAAATCCATGGATGCGCTTCTTCATGCCTGCCGTGCATTTCGTTTAACCATCACCGGCACAAAAGACTTCGATACGTGTCAGGTCTGCGCAGGAGGCGTCGATCCGTCCGCACTTTCTCCCGAAACGCTGGAATGTCGATCGGTTCCGGGCCTTTACCTGGCCGGAGAGCTCCTGGATGTAGATGGACCGTGCGGCGGCTACAACCTGCAGTGGGCATGGTCGAGCGGATACGTTGCCGGGCGGCACGCAGCCATGTAATCTCGATAAATCAAAAATAAAGGAGTGTATCATTATGTTGGAAACCTGTCTGGAAAACGTAAGAAAAACCGTACCGCTCGTTCACAATATCACAAACTATGTGACAGTCAACGACGTGGCAAATATTCTGCTCGCCTGCGGCGGCAGTCCGATCATGTCGGATGAACCGGACGATGTGGAAGATATCACCTCAATCTGCGCTGGATTGAACATCAACCTCGGCACGCTGAACAAACGGAGCATTGAAGGAATGTTCCGCGCCGGAAAGAAAGCACAGGAGTGCCATCATGTGCTGCTGCTTGACCCGGTCGGTGTCGGAGCGTCGAAGCTGCGCACCGAAACAGCATTTCGTCTGATGGAGGCGCTTTCCTTTACCGCCATCCGCGGCAATATCTCCGAGATCAAGACACTGGCGCTTGGAAGCGGTACCACAAAAGGCGTGGATGCTGACGTCGCCGATGCTGTCACAGAAGAAAATCTTGACAGCGCTGTTTCTTTTGTAAAAAATTTCGCTGCTGCGCGCAGCTGCGTGATCGCCGTTACCGGTGCGATCGATCTCGTCGCAGACGCCCAAAAATGCTACGTGATTCGAAACGGAAGAGCAGAAATGGGAAAAATTACCGGAACCGGCTGCCAGCTCTCCGGGATGATGACCGCCTATCTCACAGCCAACAAAGACCATCCGCTTGAGGCAGCCGCGGCAGCTGTCTGCGCCATGGGACTTGCAGGAGAAATCGGCTGGAGCCATATGCAGGAAGGCGACGGAAACTCTACCTATCGAAACCGCATCATTGACGCAATCTACAACATGGATGCAAAAACACTGAAAGAAGGTGCCCGCTATGAAGTGCGCTAAAGAAAATTTACTGCTTTATGCAGTGACGGACCGCCACTGGCTTGACGGCCGAACCTTAAAGGAAGTCGTGCTTGAAAGCCTTGAGGGCGGTGTCACGATGCTTCAGCTCCGAGAAAAGCACCTGGATGAAGCTCATTTCCTTGAGGAAGCAAAAGAACTGCAGGCGCTCTGCCGTTCCCGGCATGTACCGTTTCTCATAAATGACAATGTGGAGATCGCACTTGCCATGGATGCAGACGGAGTCCACGTCGGTCAAAGCGATATGGCTGCCGGAGATGTCCGCAAAAAGCTTGGAGATGACAAGATCATCGGTGTTTCCGCACAGACGGTCGAGCAGGCACTTCTCGCAGAAAAAGCAGGTGCCGATTATCTTGGCGTCGGTGCGGTCTTTCCGACCAGCTCAAAAGATGACGCAAATGAGGTCTCCTATGAAACACTGAAGGCGATCTGCAGCGCTGTCTCTATCCCCGTCGTTGCGATTGGCGGTATCACACAGGAAAATGTACATCAGCTTGCCGGAAGCGGCATCTGCGGAGCCGCCGTCATCAGCGCGATCTATGCAAAACCGGATATTAAAAAAGCGGCGGAAGAACTTAAGAAAGCGGTAAAAGAAACGATATAAAACTAAACCCAAATACTTTAATTAAAGGACGATTTTCTATGAAAACTGCATTAACGATCGCCGGAAGTGATTCCAGCGGAGGTGCCGGCATTCAGGCAGATATCAAGACCATGCTTGCAAATGGCGTTTATGCCATGAGCGCCATTACGGCCCTCACTGCCCAGAACACGACCGGCGTCACCGCCATTTTAAATGTAACCGCGGAATTTCTTGGGCAGGAACTGGACTGTATCTTCACCGACATTTATCCGGATGCGGTAAAAATCGGCATGGTATCCGAAAAAAAACTGATCTGCACGATTGCGGACCGGCTTCGCACCTATGATGCAAAAAATATCGTGGTAGATCCCGTCATGGTCGCTACAAGCGGCGCACGGCTCATCAGTATGGACGCGATCCAGACCTTAAAAGAAGAGCTGTTTCCGCTGGCCGACCTGCTGACGCCAAACATTCCGGAAGCGATGGAGCTCACCGGCATGTCCATTACCACGGAAGAGGAGATGATCGCTGCAGCCCGGCATATATCAGAAGCCTATCATTGCGCCGTTTTGTGTAAGGGCGGCCACAGCATCAACGATGCAAATGACCTGCTGTTTGAGCAAAGCGGCACTTACCGGTGGTTTTACGGAAAACGCATCGACAATCCGAACACGCACGGAACCGGCTGCACTTTGTCGTCCGCGATTGTATCCAACCTGGCAAAAGGCTTTTCGATGGCGGACTCCGTTGCCCGCGCAAAAGATTATATCTCCGGCGCTCTTTCCGCCATGCTTGATCTCGGGCATGGAAGCGGACCGATGAATCATGGATTCGCAATTTCCGGAAAATTCAGCGAAGAAAACACGACCGAAGCGTAAAAAAAAGACTGCAAAAAGCACTGCATTCCGGAATTTTAATACCGCTCACTCAATGATCTGATTTTACATCTGATCATTGAGTTGCAGTACATAGTTCCTGAACACAGTGCTTTTTCAAGTCAGGCGTATTATTTTTCCAAATAAACCATGTCGAGAATTACTCTGTTACAGCCTCTGTAGCAGCCTCATCTCCAAGCAGTGCTTCCTCTGCAAGATCTGTCTCTGCCTCTGTGGTATCTACATAGCTTCCGGTACCATATGCAAGGATCGTAAGAGAAGTAACCTCACCGTCTGCATTTACTTCCAGTGCTACGATATCGCCAGCCAGAATGTCATCTGTGGTAATCTCGATCTTGTCGTCAGCAGCTTCGCTGCTTTCCTCTGTCACTTCAACACCTGTCGTCTCATCCGACTCACTGATCTCAGTATCTGTGCCTGCTTCAGTAACAGCTTCTGTGGAAGCCTCAGTAGCAGCCTCCGTCGCAGCTTCTGTAGCAGCCTCAGTTGCAGCTTCTGTGGATGTCTCTGCATCTGCCGCATCTTCCGCTGTAATATTCTCCGTTGACGCAAGCTCTGTAATCACTGCATCCGGTGCAAATTTGTAAGTCGCAGTGTCAGTAGAAAGCTCCAGTGTCAGAGCTTCCTGCTCATCTGCAGCCTCGGTCGAAGATTCCGTTGCTGCTTCCGTCGTATCCTCTGTACCATCTGTTGCTGCCTCTGTGGTATTTTCTGTTCCGTCCGCTGCAGCCTCTGTCGTTTCTTCACTGTCTGCCGCAGCTTCTGTTGTATCCTCTGTATTTTCTGTATCAGCTGCTCCTCCCACAAGGTCTCCCTTTGTAATTGTGATGGAATCAGAAGTAATCTCGGTCACCTGACCGTAAACCGTTGTGGTTGCATCTTCCTCAGAAGCCTCAGATGCCTGCTCTGTTGCAGCCTCTGTCGTAACCTCTGTACCTGCTTCCGTCGTTCCCTCACTTGCGAACGCGCTGATGGAAGATACCGTCAGTGCAAGTCCAAGCATAACTGCTACATAATTTCTTTTCATACCATTCAAGTCCTTTCTTATCGGTCATTCGCATCGATCTCTCAATGCATGCTATACGATAAGAAAAAAATGTGACGCTTTTGTGTTCTGTTTTTGAAGAAAATGTGATTTCTTCCTTTGTATTTTTCAAAGGGTTGACGGGAAAGAATGGAAACGGTATCATAGAGAACGAAATTCCGAGAAAAATTTCCAATGAAAATTGCGAGGTAAAACCGATGAACCATACAACAGCTTCCGTACTGCGGATCAGTGAACTGAAACTCCGGCCGGACCACACCAGACAGGAGATGAAGCAGGAAATCCGCAAAATTCTTCGTCTGAAGAAACAGCCGTTTCACTATGAAATCATACGAAGATCAATCGACGCGCGCACCAAACCGGATTTCTTCTATGTCTATACCGTGGACGTGCAGATTGAACAGCCAAAAGAAGTGCTGAAACACCTGAAATCCAAAAAAGTAACTCTCGTCACCGTTTCTCCCTATCAGTTTCCATTCGATCCATCCCCTGCCGCAGCAAAAATACTGCGGCCGCCGGTCATTGTCGGGAGCGGCCCGGCCGGACTGTTCTGTGCACTGATGCTCGCCAGGGCCGGACTGCAGCCGATTGTCCTGGAGCGCGGTGAACCGGTAGAAAAACGAATGGAGACCGTGACCCGCTTCTGGAAAACCGGCAAACTAAACCCAGCTTCCAATGTTCAGTTCGGAGAGGGCGGCGCCGGTACCTTTTCCGACGGGAAATTAAACACACTGATCAAAGATCCCGGCGGAAAGATCCGTTTCGTCCTGCGCGAATTCGTAAGTGCAGGCGCAGATCCTTCTATTTTGTATGACCATAAGCCGCACATCGGCACCGATGTCCTTGTCTCTGTCGTCAGACATATCCGGGAGGAGATCATCCATCTTGGCGGTACGTTTCGTTTTGACAGCTGTCTGACCAAAATTTCCGTCTCACGGGATTCTTCCGATTCCGGGAAGGCGCGTTACCTTCTTTCCATAAATGGCAAAGAACCATCGCTTGAAACCGACCATCTCGTCCTCGCGATCGGCCACAGTGCACGCGATACCTTCTCCATGCTTCACCAGGCCGGCTTTTCCATGCAGCCAAAATCATTCGCCGTCGGTATGCGCATCCAGCATCCACAATCCATGATCGATGAAGCAATGTACGGAAAAGACTGCCCGTACGACTTCGGTGCAGCCCCTTATAAGGTCACACACAAATGCGCCGATGGAAGAGGAGTTTACTCTTTCTGCATGTGTCCGGGCGGCTACGTCGTAAATGCATCCTCCGAGGAGGGACGCCTTGCTGTAAATGGCATGAGCTACAGCGATCGCGGCAGTAAAAATGCCAACAGCGCCATCGTCGTTACGGTCTCCCCGGAGGATTACCAGAAGAATAATTCCCCGCTTGACGGGGTCGCTTTCCAGAGAAACCTTGAGGAAGCGGCTTATCGATGCGCAGGCGGAAAAGTACCGGTGCAGACATTTGGCGATTTCTGCTGCTCTGTCTGTGAGACGCAGGCAGATGACACATCAAAACCGGCATCGCAGCCACCAGTCGGAGCATCTGATTCCAGTCAGACAGCATCTCATGCTGACAGTGGCTTATCCTCCTCTGTCATCCCTGAAATCAAAGGGCAGTGGGCGTTTGCCGACCTGAAGGAAATTCTCCCGGCTTCCTTAAATCAGGCGCTCGTCGAGGGAATCCATGCGTTCGGAAGACGCATCCATGGGTTTGACCGCGAAGATGCGCTGCTGTGCGCGGTAGAAAGCCGTACATCCTCACCAGTACGCATTACGCGGACGGATGATTGCCAGTCACCTGATTTTCCTGGCATTTACCCGTGCGGAGAGGGGGCCGGATATGCAGGCGGTATCACTTCCGCAGCAGTCGACGGCATTCGCGTCGCGGAAGCACTTTATCAGTCGCTGTTCCGCCTTTCCTAGAGCCTTTTTCAAACACGCTCTAAAACAAATGCGGTCTGCTGCGCCAGAAAGCGGGACGTCCTACAGAAAAAATTAATACTCTGGGTGTGTACTTTGCAAAAAAATTATGGTAGAATGTCTTAATGATTCGGGTGAGAGAGTCTTGGTAAAAAAATGAATAAGACAGAGACATCAAAAAAGCAGACAGAAACACAGCACCCATACACTACCATTAAAAGCATACCGGAAGAGGAGCGGCCGTACGAAAAGGGCATCACCAGGGGAACTTCTGCATTAAGCGACGCAGAGCTCCTGGCAGTCATTCTGCGCACCGGCTCCCGTGGACAATCGGCATTGGAGCTGTCAAGAGAGGTGCTTGCCAAAAGCGGGACCGGCCTGCTTGGCATTTATCACATGTCGATTTCTGATTTACAGAAGATCCACGGTCTCGGAAAAGTAAAAGCGCTTCAGATCAAATGCATCGCAGAACTATCAAGGCGGATTGCACGCGCACGTTTTTCTGAGACGGTTTCTTTTCATGATCCGGCCTCTGTTTCTTCCTATTATATGGAAACACTGCGTCACGAAGAGCAGGAGGTGCTGCTCCTTGTCATGCTCAACAGCAAGGGAAAGCTGATCCGCGATGAGGTAATTTCAAAAGGAACCGTGCGGGCTTCTCTGATTTCTCCGCGTGAGATCTTCATCGAGGCCGTCCGCCATCAGGCAGTCAGTATTCTTCTTCTGCACAATCACCCGAGCGGAATTCCGGATCCAAGCCGGGATGACGTGCTTCTGACCGAGCGGGTCAGAGCGGCCGGAGCGATGCTTGGCATTGAACTTCTGGACCATATCATTATCGGTGACAGACAGGCCGTCAGCATGAGAGAGCAGGGCTTCTGGCTGGAGCCTTCAAAAAATAAGGGGTAAAATACATGCTGTTTCCAAAAGTATGTGGTGTCGATCTCGGCACCGATACGATAAAAATCAAAGACA
>JAQXVT010000062.1 GCA_029225065.1 Lachnospiraceae bacterium
GGATTCGGCATCCGGCTGCTGTGTGACTTCACCCTGTATCTGAAGCGCCATGCCGGTGAAGTGGATTTTGAGCAGATCCATATCTGGTGCCGGGAGTCCAGGATTCTTCACCTTTACGAGATCATTCTGGAAAGCTGCCGCATCTATCTGGGACTGTCTGACACGATTGACCCGAAAACCCATTACAACCACGCGGACTGCGAACAGTTTGTGCAGCAGATCCTGAAGGACGGCGATATGGGAAGTGATACCGCATCTTCCCTCGTTGGCAGCAGCTCCTATCAGAAAGTAAATCTTGCCTCCTGCCTGAAGGAAGGGCATATACAGATGAAGGTACGGTTTCCAAAGGCCTGCCGTTATCCCATTTTATGGCCGGTTCTGTGGGGCGTTACCTTTTTCTGCTTTCTGAAAAATACCTACACGGTAAGAAACACTACTTTTCTGCAGACACTGCACGATTTTAAGAAAAGCAATCAGAAAACACAGCTGATCAAAATATTTGAGAACAGTGAGCAGTAAGCGTCACTGTTCTTCTCTGATTCCGGTATCAGAAAAACGCTCATCGACCCTCGAATCGATCAGAATTTTGATTCCCTGCGCTAGGGCCATATACCACCGTCTGGTCATTCCAAAGGAAAATACACGAATCGCAGTACGCCAGGCCCTCTGCCGGATCGGAAGTGCATGCTTCCTGTCCGAAAGCTTTCTGAATGCTTCCCTGCCAAGTGCATCCTGATGATACTTTTTCAGAACCCTTCTTATCGCAAAAACAGATTTTTTATGCTGTACATACTCCATTTTGCTGTCAAAAAAGGCTGCAAAAAAGATGGTATACCAGATCATATTCCGATATCCCGCTTCGTCCTTTTTCTGCTTCTGAAGCCACTTATCCAGTAAATGTGCCATTTTCAGCCAGTTTTCGGTTGCATCTTCATGATACTGCCAGGAAATGGATTCCTTATTTCTCCGGTAAATATACCCGGTGTCTTCCAGAAAAAGATATTTTGCCCCGCAGATATAGCATTCCATATTAAACAGCTTGTCTTCTGCATACGTCAAATCTGCAAACGTGATCTGGTTCTGTGCAAGAAACGACCTGCGGTAAAGTCTGCCCCACACATAGGACAGCGTGCCTGTTCCAAAAAATCCCTGAAACCGGAATTCCTCGGAGGATGGGCTGTATACCGAGAATGCACGGTGCTTCACTGCCGGAAGCAGCCGCTCTTCCCAGAGCCTTGCATAGTTGCCAACGACCAGATCCACTCCGGTCTGCTCCGCCGCCTTTACGTATTTCTCCAGAGTTCCGGGATCCGGAAGATAATCATCCGCATCCACAAACAGGATATATTCTCCGGATGCCAGTTCCAACCCGGCATTTCTCGCAGCTCCCGCACCGCGTTTTTCACAGGTTATCAGCTTTATTTCGGCGTGCTGCGTCGCATATTCCCGAAGAATTTCTGCACTTTGATCCTCACCGCCATTTTCTGCCAAAAGAATTTCCACGTCCCGGAAGTTCTGAGCCAGTACGCTGTCCAACGTTTTTCGTATATATTTTTCTGCATTATAAACGGGTATGATTACCGAAACTTTTTTTGTCTGAGTTTCCATCTTCCGTCACCCCTTATTTCCTGTCAGCACTTTTCCCACAATTCCTTTCAGCAGTGCCAGCAGCCGCTGACATTTCTCCGTCTTCCGGTAAACCAGCCACAGCAGCAGGTTCGGCACCGTCACGCAGATCACCATTCTTAGCACCAGCAGCAGAAACGGCCCGCCGGATATCAGGCGGCAGATTCCTTCCGTTACCGCCCACACGGCTGCCATGACGGTCAGATACCCCGCATACATTTTGAAAAATCCGGATACCGGCTTTTGTAAGCGGTATTTATAAATCACATACGGCTCCACCCAAACTGATGTCAGAACCGTGCTGGCAAATGTTCCGGCAAATACACCGGCCACACCAAAATTCGTGACCAGCAAAATGGAGATCACCAGGTTCAAAATGGCCTCTGCCACTGCCTTGTACCGGTCGTACCAGAACAGTCCCATCGATTCCTTGAAAATCAGCACTGCCCTGCGCATTCCATTGATAAAAAAGTTCACGCAGAGAATCAGTACAATCTCCTTTGGAAACAGATATTTTTTTCCGAATGCCAGCTCTACAAACGGGTTCAGCAGTTCTAAAAGACAGATTCCCGCAAAGCCAAACATCCAGTAGCCGATAAAAAACAGCTGGTGGAACACCTGCCCGATTCTCTCTTTTTCTTCCGTTGCCCCAAGGTTGCCCACACTGGCTGCCACTCCCAGCATGGCCTGGTCAAAAACCTGTCTCACTGATCCGATAATCAGAAAGTAGTTGGAATAGATTCCTGCCGTTACCACTCCTACAAAACTGGAGATCAGCAGGTTGTCCGTATTGTTTACGACTACATTTCCCAGCTTATGCATCAGCATGGCTTTTACATTTTTCACGATATCCTGCCGTTCTTCCTGCGGCAGATGTTCCCTGCACGGTTCTTTCAGATATGGAAACATTTTGTCTGCGCGTCTTGACATACAGATATTTCCGGTGATGGTGCAGATCACTGCCGCCAGCAAAAACAGGATAAAGTTGCCGGTGATCAGCAGAATCGCAATCTGCAGCAGATCCTGTATGATCAGAAACCCGTTATGATACAATACCGTAATGTAGTTCATCTGGTGTGCATCGATCAGTGTTTTCTTGTAAATCAGCAGATAGGACACGACTGAGTTCAGCAGATACAGCAGATAAATCCAGATGAGATGATCCACATCCGGCCGGTCCTTCATCAGGATATCCAGAAACGGGATCAGGCACAGGCCGGCCGTCAGCACAAATACAGCTGTAATCCGGTAAAACGTGCGGAACATCCGCATCAGAATCTGCTGTTTCTGAATGTCTCCTCTCGCAATCGGAGTATACAGAGCATACGTAATCGCCGTTCCAACGCCCAGCTCCGAAAGGGACAGTATGTTTAAAATATCCGTAAACAATCCGTTGATTCCCACATAGCCTTCACTTAAGGTGTGGGTAAATACCACTCTGGTGAAAAAGCCCATCAGTATG
>JAQXVT010000063.1 GCA_029225065.1 Lachnospiraceae bacterium
TCTCTCCTCCGGTCTCTTCACCGGCACCTTCACTCTGACCGGCTCCAGGATCAGCCCCGGAATCAGGCGGTTCAGGAAATCTCTCAGTTTCTCAGGCATATTTAAACAAATGTGATAATAAAGTTCTCTCATAATGATTCCTCCATTTCTCAGGCGATATCGAATGATCCGCCTCATTTCTACAGGAACCTCAGCCCGGCATCATATGCCGCTTCGGTTATAATCAGTGCTAACTTTGGAAGTTGTTCTGATTATAACCGATTATTTTCTCCCGTCAATAGATTACACGAAAGCTTCATTATCTTTTCATAGTTGTTTCACAGAGTTTTTATTTTTTCACGGATATTTTCCGTTTGCTTTCTAACTGAACTGATTTTAAGAAAATCCGCGCTTCCCCTGATGCGTTTTCCCTACATTCCCACCAAAAATTTTCTGACAGATTCATGGCTCACGCCTGCACTTCCTGTCTGAGCAAAAGACGCGCCTCCAATGCCAGACTGACGGCTCCTGCGAGCAGAATCAGGATTGTCCATGCACTGCCTGGAAGATTCTTGAGCATGCTCACGATTCCCGTACCGACTCTTCCCACCGCAGAATCCTGCATCTCAGAAATATGCTCTGCCAAATTCGGAAATCCAAGGCAGCCGATCATCCAGATTCCCCAGATGATCCAGGCCGCTGTTTTTCCAAACCGCAGCACCAGTGCGCCGCACATACTGCTCACCGCCGGAAGCGCGAATGCCGCCGGGATCCCCCATTTCAGAATGGCCGACACCATATCTGTGATCGCCTCTGCTCCATACATTCTGGTGTATACCATCTGCTCTGCCGCCGCTGTCAGTACCACAAACAGCACCAGTACCAGCGAACCCAGCGTTCCGGTGACGTAATAAGAGACAACGAAATCCTTTCTCGTACATCCCATACCAACCTGCAGATTAAAATTCATCAGCAGCGTAAACCCCATATATAAGATAATAAAAATTCCTGCACCAAATATACCAAACGCCATTGTGATAAGCGCCTCATCTTCCGGTTCGATCGAACCGACCGCTTTCATAATCCAGATAAAGATCAGTCCAAACACCACGCAGCCCGCCGTGAATGCAAGGCCAATCCCCCAGTCAGCAATCGATATTTTCATCTGTTTTTTGATACTCTGTATCATAATAACACCCTCTTTTCTTAATCCAGCCTTATCCCACTCTGGCTCCTCTATTTTCGCCGTCTTTTATCCCTTACGCAATTCCACGGCACAGAATCTTTTACAGTTTCGTCTCAATCTTCCGCGTCATTTTCACCGCAAAGATCCAGGAGAGAAGATACGCCACTGCTCCGACTATTGTAAAGATCACATTCACATTCATCGAAACATCTACTGCCACCCAGGTCTGCATGGCATTGACATTTCCCTTTACCAGATCGATGACTGCCACGCTCATTCCTCCAAAAATCGCACCTGACAGCATACCTACCAGCACACCGAGCTTACTTCCAAACCGTACCACCAGAGTTCCCATAAAGATGCTGAACCCGCCAAGCAGAAGTTCGATTCCGGCAAGCAGTCCAAAATTCCCCCCTAAAAGCGTATGGTACAAAAATATTTTCGGTGCGCCGATCAGCAGCACCCAACCCGCCAGAAGAATCAGCACCATGCTCACCGCATTTGTACTAAGCTGCTGCCGAAGCGCTGACCGTCTGGTCTGTCCCATCGAGAGCATCACCGGCGTATACATGCGAAATGTATTGATGGTCAGAATGCAGTGAACAAACAGTGCAGAAAACAGAAAGTACGACGGCAGTACTGCCAGAACGGACACCAGAACCGATCCGTTCCAGTTCATTCTTCCAAAGCTGACTCCAAACACACAATACAGCGCCGTCACCAGCAGGGCAATGCCAAGCTCCTCCAGCACATATTCTCCCCAGAATTTTATGTATCTTCTCATATCAGTTCCTCCTTCCCTCGTTATCCGTCAAAAGCCTCTGCGCTTTTCTCTTCTGAATTTTATATTTTCTCATACCGTCCCATTCCTCTCATGCCTCCTCATCTTTTTCACATAACGCGACAAAAAGCTTCTGCAGATTCAGCTTCTGAATTTTCACTTCATGGCCCGGTGCGATCTGCTGACCGTTCTCCAATACCACCGTCACACCCTTGCTGCGGCCGATCGTTTCCTCATGGTAAACCGTAAGTCCCGCGCAGGCTGCGTCCACTTCGTCTGCCAGGCCGCTCACATGAAAGCTTCGCTCCAGCAGCTCCTGTGTATTTTCATTGCGCAGGATTTTTCCCTCATCGAGGATGATGACATCCTCAAAAATATCCTCCGCCTCCTCAATGATGTGCGTCGAGATCACAAAGGTGCGGTTTGTCTCCGTGTATTCCTCCATCAGAAGCTGATAAAATTTTTCCCGTGCGATGACATCCAGTCCGGATGTCGGCTCGTCAAGGATCGTGATATCTGCCTTGCTTGCAAGCCCCACAATGATCGTCAGCATGGAAACCATTCCTTTTGAGAGCTTGCTGATCCGCTTCTTCACATCCAGATGAAACTGGCTGATCAGATGATCCGCCATCTCCTGATCCCAGTGCGGGCAGAATGTCCGTGCAACCTTCAGATAATCCTTTGCCTTTACCGCTGCAATCCCGCTTCCTGTCATCTGGCTGATCTCGCGTGCAAAGCACAGATGAGAAAGCGACTTCTTATTTTCCCAGACCGGCTCTCCGTCAAGTGTGACACTGCCTGATGTCAGCGGGCTCTGCGCCGTCAGCACGGAAAGCAGTGTTGTCTTTCCTGCTCCGTTTCTTCCGATCAGACCGTAAATCTTGTGCTCTTCCAGTGTGAGGTCGATGCCGCAAAGCACCTCTTTTTTTCCATAACTTTTTCTGATTTCTTTTCCTGTCAGTTCCATATTTTCCTCCGACTTCCTGCCTTTGAGCGTATTTGAAAACGCTCCGATGCATACATCCACATGTTCGCTATCTTTACGAAACTTTTCTCTTTCTTATCTGCTGTAAAATTTATTTTTTCTCAGCAGGTCTCGCCATCTTGCTTTGCCTCCCCCAGCATTTCATTCTCCGTCCTCTTTCGACTCCCGGATCATCTCGATCAGCTCTTCCTTCGTGATTCCAAGGCTGACCGCCTCCGCCATCAGGCTCTTTACATAATCATCATAAAAATGCTTCCGGCGCTTCGCCGTGATCTGGCTCTTTGCCCCCTGTGCCACAAACATACCGATTCCTCTTTTCTTGTATAAAATGCCTTCGTCTACCAGAAGATTGACCCCCTTCGCCGCCGTCGCCGGATTGATCGCGTAAAGCTTTGCCAGCTCATTCGTACTTGGCACACGCTCCTCCTCCAGCAGGATATCGCGCAGGATATCGTTTTCGATCATCTCTTTGATCTGAATATAGATGGATTTCTCCTGTGTTAAAATTTCATTCACGCAGTTTCACTTCCTTTGTTTGATGATTTTTTCCAGCCTTTTCTTTTTGCAGATTGCTTTCCTTCCCTCCAGTGCTTTGTTCTCCTTGGTTATATGGTTCATTACTTGTGTAATTAACCATAGCACCTGCGATTGTATTTGTCAAGTACATTTGTTGTCATTCATAAAAAATTGGGATATACTGATTTTTGTATTTTGCGGCTGTTCATCGCCGTACAAATCTTATAAACAAGGAGGCTTTTTTTGAAACTATACAACCATGAATATACACCAGACTACCCGATCACCTTCCGTCCGATGGGCGAAATCTCCGGCTTTCCGGTCCGCCCCGGCATGTTCGATGTAAACGGTGCGCTGCCGCTGTCCTGCGGTGTCAATTTTACGATTCACACACACGGCGGCACGTCCTGCGAGCTGCTGCTGTTTCACCGCGGCGAGGAAGAACCGTACGCCGTCCTTCCATTTCCGGAATCCTATAAGATCGGCGACGTCTATTCCATGATCGTTTACGGTCTGAACATTCGCGAATTTGAATATGCTTACCGCGTGGACGGTCCGCACGATCCGTCAAAAGGGCTTCTTTTTGATAAAAACACGATATTGCTTGATCCGTATGCCAGAGCCGTCACCGGCCAGAGCATCTGGGGCGTAAAAAAGCCGCGCCATTATCGTGCGCGGGTCGTAAAAGATCGTTTTGACTGGGGGGACACGCCTCAGTCCTCCCGGGAACTGAGCGATCTCGTCATCTATGAACTGCACGTGAGAGGATTTACACGCCATCCTTCCTCCGGCGTCGAGCACAAAGGGACGTATGCCGGACTGAAAGAAAAAATTCCTTACCTCAAAGAACTTGGAATCAACGCCGTCGAGCTGATGCCAATCTTTGAATTCGATGAATGCATGGATGTCCGCGAAGTAAACGGAAATCGGCTGCTCGAATACTGGGGCTACAATACGGTCAGCTTTTTCGCACCGAACACCAGCTACGCGGCCTCCGTCGAATTCAACCGCGAGGGCACGGAGCTGCGCGAGCTGATCAAAGCGCTTCATGACAATGACATTGAAGTCATC
>JAQXVT010000064.1 GCA_029225065.1 Lachnospiraceae bacterium
CGGACAGGGCAGACGGCGTTATGCAGGCTACCTGCAGGCCATGCGAAAAGCGGGTCTTAAGGTGGAGGGAAAACGGATCTGCTGGATCGATACGCAGGAAATGCGCGAATCGCTGACATTCAGCCAGCGCATTCTGGAGCGAATGAAGGACTGCAGCGCCTGTGTCTGTTACAATGACGAGCTGGCGCATCTGCTGACGGCGCGCGCGCAGGCGGCGGGGATTCGGATACCGCAGGATCTTTCTCTGGTGAGTGTCGACAATTCTGAGCTGGCCCGTTTAAATGCGGTGCCGCTGACCTCGGTGACACATCCGCACGACGTGCTCGGCGTAAAGGCCGCAGAAAATATGCTTGGGTTGATCACAGACCCGGGAGGCGATGCAACCTTCGAATTTGAAGGGGAGATCGAAAGCCGGAGGTCTGTTGTACCATACAATACCACACAAAAAGAAAAGGAGAGCAAGACATGAAAGCAGCAAAGAATTACAAATTCTGGTTCGCAACCGGTTCTCAGGATCTTTACGGAGATGAGTGCCTCAGAAAAGTAGCAGAGCATTCCAAGATCATCGTAGACAAACTGAACGCATCCGGAGTACTTCCGTACGAAGTCGTATGGAAGCCGACGCTGATTACAAACGAAGTAATCCGCAAAACATTCAACGAGGCAAATGCGGACGAGGAGTGCGCAGGCGTAATCACCTGGATGCACACCTTCTCACCGGCAAAATCCTGGATTCTTGGCCTTCAGGAGTACCGCAAACCGCTGCTTCATCTTCATACACAGTTCAACGAAGAGATTCCGTATGACACGATCGATATGGACTTCATGAACGAGAACCAGTCCGCACACGGCGACCGTGAGTACGGTCACATCGTAACCCGCATGGGCATCGAGCGCAAGGTAATCGTCGGTCACTGGAATGACCGCAAAGTGCAGGAGCGTATCGCATCCTGGATGCGCACCGCAATCGGTATCATGGAGAGCAGCCACATCCGCGTAATGCGTATCGCTGACAACATGAGAAACGTAGCCGTTACCGAGGGTGACAAGGTAGAGGCACAGATCAAATTCGGCTGGGAAGTAGATGCATATCCGGTCAATGAGATCGCAGAGGCAGTTGCAGCAGTCGGCAAGGCTGACGTTGACACTCTGGTAGAAGAGTACTATGACAAATATCAGATCCTGCTTGAGGGCAGAGATGAGGCAGAGTTCCGCAGGCACGTAGCAGTACAGTCACAGTTCGTGATCTGTTTCGAGCGTTTCCTGGAGGAGAAGAATTATCAGGCGATCGTGACACACTTCGGCGATCTCGGCGCACTGCAGCAGCTTCCGGGTCTTGCAATCCAGCGTCTGATGGAGAAAGGCTACGGCTTCGGCGGCGAGGGCGACTGGAAGACAGCAGCCATGGTTCGCCTGATGAAGATCATGAGCCAGAATGTTCCGAACGCAAAGGGTACTTCCTTCATGGAGGACTACACATACAACCTCGTACCGGGCAAGGAAGGCGTGCTTGAGGCACACATGCTTGAGGTTTGCCCGACCATCGCAGACGGCCCGATCAGCATCAAGGTAAATCCGCTCTCCATGGGTGACCGCGAGGATCCGGCTCGTCTCGTATTTACCTCCAAAGAGGGACCGGCAATCGCCACATCCCTGATCGACCTTGGCAACCGTTTCCGCCTCATCATCAACGATGTAGACTGCAAGAAGCCGGAGAAGCCGATGCCGAAGCTTCCGGTAGCAACCGCATTCTGGACACCGCAGCCGGATCTGGCAACAGGAGCAGAGGCATGGATCCTTGCAGGCGGCGCACACCACACCGCATTCTCCTACGACCTGACTGCAGAGCAGATGGGCGACTGGGCAGCAGCAATGGGCATCGAGGCCGTTTACATCGACAAAGATACCAACATCCGCAGCCTCAAGAATGAGCTGAAGTGGAATTCGGTATACTACAGATAAACTGAAACAAAAAAGAAAAATAAGACCGGCAGGTTCCGTACGCTGATACAGGCGGAAGCTGCTGGTCTTTTTATATCAGATAAGTTCTCTGATGCAAACAAAAAATCCTGGGTAAATTCCGGATGGAATCGGATTGTCAAAGGAATAGAGATTGCAGTTTTCTTCTGCCTCAAAATTGTAAACATCTACAATGTCTTTTGCTGGATTTACAATCCAGTATTCGCGGACACCTGCTGCGCGGTATTTAAAAAGTTTAATGCATAATCTCTTTTCCAAGTTGCAGGAGAAACGATTTCGATTACGAAATCAGGTGGTTCCCTCACAGCCGCGGTCAGAAAGTTTGTCTTTTTCGCAAATGATGCTGATATCCGGTTCTACGTATGTTTTGTCATCTTTGTTCAGAAAAACGGCAAACATTTCATTATAAAAATAAAGATTTCTTTGGTTCATGATATGCGGAGGAGAGAAAAAAGCAAGGACAAAAAGGAGATTAAGAAAAATTTAATCAGACAGCCCATGCCGCCTCTTGTAAATACCTGGAAAAATGCTTATAATCGAAGAGATAGTGCCGAAAAACAAAGTGTATTCGGCATGTTGGATTTCATGAAAATATCGATGGTATTTATGAAATATCATGGAGAGCCAGTGTCAGAAGGAAAACTCTTTATGAGAACACATATGTGAGGATTTTTTATAATTTTGTAAATAATGAAAGTGAACTTGGAATAACCGCTTTGATATGTGATATAAGAAAAAGAGAAAAAACGGGAGAGAAACATGGGAGAAGAAAAGCAGCAGGGGGAGAAGCGCGCAGGAAGCACAGGCACCCAGGGCAGGCGTCCGGCGGGCGGACGAAGCAGCGTTTATGGTTCAAAGGAGAGCCAGCAGATGATGAAACGCTCAGCACAGCATTCCGCGCAGGCAAGGCGGGTGCAGACCGGGGAAGAAAAGAAGGCTGTGTCAGCGAAGCACACAAAAAATGAAGATTCGCGGAGCAGTAAGAATGCAAAAGCCGGACTGGAGAAAAGAAAAAACGGGGAAGCGGTATCCAGAGTACCGTCAGAGAGAAGCATAAAAAAAGCAGACGTAAAGTCTGGAACTGAGAATCAAAAGATCAGGGGAACATCGGCTCAGAAGCAGAAAGAGCATACAAAAAACGAAAACACGAAAAAAGTAGAAAAAACGCAATTGTCGGCATCGGAAAGAACAGCGCGTACGGAACGTGCTCACCATACCTCTCTGGTAGAATCAGAGCGGGTGAGTACACGGCCGGAGCGAAAGAAAGTCTCCGGGAGCCTTTCAACGTCAGAAAACGGCAATGCGCCCAAAAAGAACAGAAAGTATGTGTCAGAAGAACAGAAAGCAGGAAGCAGTAAAAAAACAGGAAGTGAAGAAAAATCACTGAATCTAAGAAGAAAAGCGAAAGGGACCGAAACAAAAGAAGATAAAAAAAGAGCAGCAGGTGCGTCGGTAACGAAGAAAAACGGGCGGAATACGGGTGAAGAAAAAAATGATGTTGTTAAAAATTCAGCTCAGAAACAGCGACAAAGCGAAGCATCAGCACCACGCCCTCGCGTCGGCAGCCACAAACTCCTCATCCACTGTCTCTGGGGATTTGGCGGCGTCATGCTCGTGGTGTACATTGCAGTGGCTGTCTACTTCAGCTCTCATTTTTATGAGGATACCGAAATCTATGGGATCGACTGCAGCCAGAAGAGCATTGCGGAGGTAAAGGAGCTCGTCACGGACAAGCTGGATGAATACCGGCTGGAGGTAAAGGAGCGCGGTGGTACGAGCGAGTATGTAAGTGCTGATCAGATCGACCTGAAATTCGTCGACAACAGCAGTATTGACCGGATGGCAAAAGCACAGCGCTCGTATATCTGGCCGATCATGCTGATGATGGAGCGGGATGATATGGCGAGTGTGGCCTTTTCGTATGATCAGAAAAAGGCGCTGACGGCATTTCGGGATTTGGAATGCATGAATCCAATTTACACAAAAGCACCGACCGACGCTTACATTCAGGTGACAGACAATGGGTTTGAGATCGTGGAGGAGACCGAGGGAAATACTCTGAATCCGGAGACGATCGCAAAGGCATTGTATGCGGCGCTCGACGGCGGAAAGTCGGTTCTTGATCTGGAGGCAGAAGACTGTTATCTGAAACCGGATCTCTACAGTGATGATGAAGCGCTGGTTGCAGAGGCGGAGGCAAAAGATGCACTCGTGCAGGCAGATATTACATACGAGTTCGGCAGCAGGCAGGAGCGGGTCAACGCGCCGGTGATTGCGCAGTGGATCACACAGGCGGCGGACGGCAGCTACGTCATTGACGATGTGGAGGTCACACAGTACGTGGAAGAGCTTGCGGCAAAGTATGACACATTCGGACTTCCGCGGCAGTTTTATACCTCGCTTGGCACGACAGTCACACTGACGGACGGAGATTACGGCTGGTGCATGGATCAGGATGCGACGGTTGTTGATCTGCTCAACGCACTTGGCTCCGGCTATCAGGGCACGATGGAGCCACAGTATACATACACGGCGATGAGCCGCGAAGAAAACGACATCGGAGATACGTACGTGGAAATCTGTATTTCTCAGCAGGTAATGTGGTGCTATAAGGACGGTGTCTGCATTGTGTATACACCGGTTGTCACGGGCAATCCGAACAAGGGAAATGCAACGCCGTCAAACGGTGTGTGGTCGATTGATGCGAAGATGCAGAACTATACGCTGGTTGGTGAGGGCTATCGCTCACCGGTGGATTTCTGGATGCCGTTCAACGGAAATGTCGGAATCCACGACATGCAGACGAGAGCGTATTTTGGCGGCACAATCTATCTGACAAATGGTTCGCACGGCTGCGTCAATACGCCGTATGAGAACGCAAGGATGATTTATGAGAATGTTTCAATTGGAACGCCGGTTATCGTGTATGACTAGATTTAAGCATGCTCTGGCGCAGTGTTTATGAAAGAACGGTTTTTTGTGGCTGATAATATAAATTTGCCACTGTGTCTTGCTAAAGTGTTCGATAGCTGTTATAATGATACAAATTTGCGGTTGCAGCAGGTGTGTATTTTGATGTAGATTGCGAATGTCAGCTACAATCATTTCGTGATCCTGCAGGGATCATCTACGGAGAGTACTTTAGCGAGATGTTTTCCGGAGCATGAGCAGCAGCCGGCCGCGAAAGAAAACGGCCCAGCGTAAGATGCGCCGGGCAGAAAAGAGGAATAGTGATGAATCAGCTTGAAATATTACGAGAGAGTCTGGGACAGTGTGACGAAATCCTGCTGGATGCGCTTCTGATGCGTAACCGTGTAGTGGAAGATATCATGGTATACAAGGAGGAGAATGATATTCCGATCCTTCAGCCGGAGCAGGAGGCCAAGCAGAGAGAATGGCTGAAAAAGCGGATGGAGGGAAAACGCCATACCGACGAAGTGGCAGCCGTATTTGAGGAGATTACAAGAAACAGTAAGCGGATTCAGGCGCGCAAGCTCTTCGATTACAATATCGTCCTGATCGGCTTCATGGGAGCAGGCAAATCGACAATCTCTGATTTTCTGCGCACTGTATTTGCGATGGAAGTGGTAGAGATGGATCAGATCATCGCAGAGCGGGAGGGCATGTCGATCTCCGATATCTTTGAGACGTACGGCGAGGAATACTTCCGCGATCTGGAGACAAACCTTCTGATTGAGATGCAGTCACGGACAAACGTGGTGATCTCCTGCGGCGGCGGCGTGCCGATGCGCGAGCGCAATGTAGTCGAGATGAAGAAAAATGGCCGCGTGGTACTTCTGACCGCAAAGCCGGAGACAATCTTAAATCGCGTCAAGGACAATCACGACCGTCCGCTGCTTGAGGGCAACAAGACGGTGCCGTATATCGCAGAGCTGATGGAGAAACGCCGCGAGAAATACGAGGCCGCAGCGGACATCGTGATCGAGACAGACGGCAAAGACAAGCTGCAGATCTGCGAGGAACTCGTGCAGAGACTGCGTGCGGTGGATGCGGAGGCATAAGTACAGGAAACTTGTGCCGGTCAGTTGAGAAAAAAGAGGCATTGTGCTGTAAGAAATACCAATTCAGAGTGGCAGGAAAATAAAAGAAGAAGCGCCTGCAGACAGAACAAAATTTGTTTGCAGGCGCTTTTTGCAGCTGTTTTGCGGAATTCAATGTTTAGTGTCAAAACCTGCCGCATTATTTAGACATATACGCATCGTAAATATCCTGATTAATACTTGATTCAATAGACACATATACCGACGCTGCTGCGTCACGCATTGCATCCCGTGTCTCATCTGAGAGTGTCACGATCTTTGTGCCGCTCGCTTCGATTGTTGCGATACGATCTGCGATACGGGCGTCGGACTGCTCTCTTGCATAGGCGGTGACTGTTTTTGCAGCCTGCGTCATAATTGCCTGGTCCTCTTTGGAAAGATTCTGGAAGAATTCATCGTTTACGATCAGGGAGATAAGGTGCGGAAGATGATTTGTTTCCACAACGTAATCCTGCTGCTCATAAAGCCGGTTCGATACGATGACCTCATATGGATTTTCCTGCGCGTCGATCGTGTGCTGCTGCAGTCCGATGTAGACTTCGCTGAATGACATCGGCGTTGGGTTGGCACCGAGTGTTTTCCAGAATGCGAGGTGATAGCTGTTCTCCATCGTACGGATTTTCTGCCCTTTGAAATCAGAAAAATCAGAAACGTTTTTATTGGTGCTCATGACGCGGAAGCCCTGGTCAGCCATGCCGAGCAGATGGTAACCGCCATCGGTATACACGTCGCTGATCAGCTGCCAGAAGGCAGGATCATCGATTTTTTCGCGGCAGTCGTCGAGCGAATCAAATGCGCATGGAAGATCGAATACAGCGAGGTCATTCATAAAAGAAACCTGAGGGGCAGTGTTCTGGACAATGAACGGGATGTCACCATCGGAGCACGTCTCAAGCAAATCGCGGTCACCGCCAAGAGATCCATTGGCGTAGACCTGAATTTTCATGCGTCCATCGCTTAGGCTGGAAACCTCCTCAGCAAATTTTTCAGAGAAAATCTGCGTCACGGTGTCTTCCGGGCTTGCCGTTGCGAGCGGCCAGGCGTAACGCTGTACGGTATCGTC
This sequence comes from Lachnospiraceae bacterium, assembly GCA_029225065.1. Lineage (GTDB taxonomy): Bacteria > Bacillota > Clostridia > Lachnospirales > Lachnospiraceae > Choladousia. The sequence goes on from JAQXVT010000064.1 coordinate 7,105, forward strand.
ACTGCGGCCGCAGCCACTAAGCAGCAGCGCAAGAAGCCCGGTGCAGGCAGCAAGTGAAAGACGACGCATGGAAGGAGTTTTTGAAGCATTATTTTTTGAAGAAAGATTATTTTTTCGAAACATAGACGGTTCCTTTCTGCTACAGAATTCCGATAGAAAGAGCCGGAATAAAGGTGATCAGAAGCAGTGCGATGAGGAAGAGTACGATCATCGGCATTGCTTTTTTGGCGATATTCATGACAGGGACTTCCGTCAGGGAGCTGGCAACAAAGAGGTTGACACCGATCGGCGGGGTTACAAATCCGATTGCGAGGTTGACAACCATGATGATACCGAACTGGATTGGATCGACACCGATGGCCTCAACGATCGGAAGCAGGATCGGCGTGAGAATCAAAATGGCAGGGGTGGTGTCCATGACCATGCCAACCAGCAGAAGAAATACATTGATCACAAGCAGAATTGCCACAGGGCTGTGGAAATTCTCCAGAATGAACGTGCTCACTGTCTGCGGTACCTGCATCAGCGTCAGTACGCGCGAGAAGGCAGTCGATGCTGCCAGAATGAACAGAATCGGTGTGAATGTGCGGATTGCTTCCACGAAAATGCTCCAGATATCGCGCAGGTGAATGGTGCGGTAGATCACCAGACTGACAAGGAATGCGTAAAATACTGAGATGACAGCTGCTTCCGTCGGGGAAGCAATGCCGGTGTAGATGCATCCGAGAATGATGACCGGGCTGAGCAGCGCGAAGAAGCTTTCTTTTAAAACACGAAACAGTCCTTTTTCATGAAGCTGTGACACTTCTGCATGGATTTTTTCTTTGTCTTCTCCGAAGCGTTTGCAGTGATAGATAGCATAGAGCATCAGCAGGAGACCAATCATCAGCCCCGGAATGATGCCGGCGAGAAACAGATTGCTCACAGAAGCGCCGGAGGCCATGCCGTACATGATAAACGGAATGCTCGGCGGAATGATGACACCAAGACCGCCTGCCACTGCGACAATCGCGGTGGAAAAGGTTAGATCGTATCCGAGTGAAGTCAGAATCGGAATCGTCATGCTTCCAACCGCGGCGACAGTCGCCGGAGCGGAACCGGAGATCGCGCCGTAAAAAAGACAGGTAACGATTACAGCGCACGGCATACCGGCGGTAAAGCGGCCAAGAAAGTAAGCAAAAACATTAAAAAGCTTCTTGGAAATGCCGCCCTTTGCCATGACGATGCCGGATAAAACAAACATCGGTACAGCGAGGAGCGGGAAAGAATCGAGACCGCCGAACATGGCGCGGATCAGATATTTGGCGCCGACGGTAAACGACGGGTCAAAGATCGACGGAAGCACGGAGGTGATTCCAAGCGTAATGGATACCGGGATCGCAATTACGAGTAAGAGTACAAAATCAGAAATAATACGGCAGCAGGCATCAGTGTTCCTTCTCATTTGCATTTGTGATCGTTTCGATCCGGTTGTCAATTCCTGACTCGATGGCATGTTCGATTCCAGTCTCCGCATTTGCGGCGATGAAGGATTCCGGTGTGTTGCGCTCCGGATGAGCCGGATCGATGACATGCTCTCCGCGCGCGATGCGAAACTCGATGATCCAGCGCTGAAGGACACGGAAAGCGACAAGTACGAAGGAAACAAGCGGAGCTGCCTGTATATAGTACATTGGGATCCGGCAGGCTGGGGAAAGCTGGCCGCTTTGTACGGCGGACATCAGATAAGACCAGGCAAACGGGATCATATACAGGAAAAAGATCAGCTCAAACGTGTGATTGACAAGCTTGAAAATCGCCTTTCCCTTGCGCGGGAAGAGAGCAACGAACTGTTCAATTTTAATAGAAAGGCACTTTTTGCTGCAGTAGCTGACACTTAAAAAGCCAGACCAGATAAACAGGTAGCGGGTGAGCTCCTCCGACCAGGAGAGAGACTGCCCGAGCACGTAGCGGAAGAAGACCTGAATGCCCATGATAAGGGTCATAGCGATCAGGAAGAATACAAGCAGAAATTCTTCCTGATTTTCGTCGAGCCAGTGGAGTATTTTTTTCATGTGGAACCTCCGAAAGTAGAAAGTAGGAGACTGTCACAGAAAAGGTCAGAATATTTTCGGCGCCTGTTCCAGACAGTCGGAAGACCGGTATCTCCATACACCAGAGCATACTTCAGGTATGCACCGGGAAAAGGAGATATCGGTCACAGATTCGGGGCCGCAGAACGGTCTCCCGATGAGATAAAACTGTCGTCTTAAGTCAGGATATAGAATCACTGATTCAGACAACAGGTATAAATTTGCAGGTAACTGTGCAAGTACATCAGTTCACAGACAGCCAGTTACAGAGAACTGTGCAGCAGCGTGAGTACAGAATTCAGATCACTGACACCGATCTGTCCCGGTGCAGATGCCTTCTTTGCTGCACCGAATGTCATGGAAGAACCGAATACCTCACCGCACAGGCGGCTGATGACGCCGGTGCCAGCCATGGACATTGTGATGATCGGACGGTCTGCATAATCGGTAACCATTTCCTCGGTGGCAGCAAGCAGTGTGAGCACATCGCGCTTATTCTGAGGCATAACTGCGATCTTCGGGATGTCGGCGCCCATATCCTGCATCTTGCGCAGACGATAGATGATGTCTGATTTTGCCGGAGTCTTGTCGAAATCATGGTTGGAAGCGATGACCTTTACACCGGCAGCGTGAGCACCGTCGATGATTTTGCGGACCACTGCATCACCGGTGAAGATTTCGACGTCGATCAGATCGACATAACCGCTCTTTGCAGCCTTCAGGTTGAGCTCGGTATAGGCTTCCGGTGTGATTGCTTTCTCACCGCCTTCCTTGGAAGTACGGAAAGTCATCAGGATCGGTGTGTCTCCGAGCACCTCGCGCAGATCCTTCAGTACGTCGATAACCTGCTCCGTTTCAAATACGTGCTCAAACCAGTCTGCACGCCACTCAACGACGTGGACCGGAAGCGTATCGAAAGTCTTTGCCTCAGCGATGATCTCTTCCTTTGTGATGCCAACGATCGGAACAATGATTTTCGGTGCTCCGGTGCCGATTTCCAGGTTTCTTACTTTTACGGTATTCATGGCAGAATGTTCCTTTCTTTAAATCATATAGTTTTATTTTAATATGGAATGTTTGATTGTTCTACAGAAAAATGTTTTTAGAAGAGATAAAATTTCAAAAACAGCCTGAAAAATGCAGGCATTTTACGGCTGTTTCTGAGTGTGACCGATGATTTAGTCGTTTATGAGCTCGGTCATCTTTTTATAGCGAAGATTTACGAAAAGTCCGAGTGCGACGCCGATTGCGGTGAGCACAATGTTCATCGTCATAACCTGGGACGGAGTCATTCTGGACGCAGCGGAGAGGATCGTGTAGTTGCACAGGGAAGATGCGATCATAACGAGTGCAGTCACAGTTCCCTTAATTTTCGGGAAGAGCATGTTGCAGACAGAAGTTACGATCTGAAGCAGTCCGCCTGCTCCGGCCCAGCCGATCAGGAAAGCACCTGCAATCATCAGCGTCTGGTTCTGGCCCATGAGCACAGCAATCAGTGTGAGCAGGCATACAACCGGATAGATCAGGATAAAACGCACATCTTTAATCTTTCTGGTGAGAAGAGCGGTCACAACAAGTGCGATCAGGGTACCTGCGGAATACCAGGACTGCATGATCGACGGATCTGTCCAGCCGACATTTTCTTTTGCAAAGTTCTGAGCACAGTTCAGCCACAGCTGGAAGGTACCGGTGCAGGTGAATCCGATCAGGATCATAGCGATGGATTCAAAGGAAAAATGAGTATGCTTCAGACCTTCGATGAGACCTTCTTTTTTGCCGCCTGCCTTCTGGTCAGAATCAGGAAGCGGGAAGAGAAGAACAAGTACAAATAATACGATGTAGATGATACCGCAGCCGATGAAAAGCGGATTGTAGGAATTCATACCGGAAGCGGTGGTGGTTACTGCAACGCCAAGAACAAATGGCAGGAGCATCTGAGCGATCGCAATGAAAAATTTGATGCCCATGGTAGCAACGCCAGGTGCCTTGTAGATGATCTCAGCAACTGCCGGATAGATGCCGGTATCGAGGAAGGAATTGGCGATACCGCCGATGATTGCGCATACGTAAGCGATCATGTAGCCGCCATTTGTACCGGCGCCGAATGCAAGTGCAAGGCCGATCAGGTAGATTGCGTAAGATGCACTTCCGATTGCAGTGGAAATGCGGCGTCCGAGCTTATCAGAAAGAGGTCCGGCGAATGGAAGGGCGATCAGACGTCCAAGTCCGAGTGCTGCGGAAATAGCGGTGATGGCCATTGCTTCTACACCCCAGGCAGCAGCCAGGGATTCTTTAATAACAGCCTGACCGAGAATCGAGCAGCCGATGCCGTGGATGAAATAGTTCAGGTACAGGATCAGTGCACTTGGCAGATATTTCTTGTTCATGGTAGTCTCCTTTTTGTCATAATTTTCCGGTAAAAGCCGGTGTTCTTTTGTTCTGTCACAAACGAAGGAACACCGTTTCTCCGGTTTCGTTAAAAAAATAACGCAACATTTGATACAATTTTAACAATTCTTTCGCCGGCAGTCTAATACTTTTAAAGTAAAAAAACAATGCGCTGAATGTATTGATATGATACAATAGAAAAAGCGGATATCCGTGCCTGCGGAAACAGAAAGGAGAAGCGGATATGACATTAAATCAGATTATATATTTTCAGAAGGTGGCCAGACTGGAAAATTACCATCTGGCAGCGGAAGAACTGTATATTTCGCAGCCTTCTCTGAGCCGTTCCATGGCATCGCTGGAGCAGGAGCTTGGCGTACCACTATTTGAAAAGCGCGGACGAGGCGTAAATCTGACGAAAGCCGGGAGGCTTTTTTTAGAGTATGCAGACCGGATTGTGGAGGACTGCCAGGTGGCAATGGAAAAGATGGGAGAACTGGCCTCGGACGGCGGGCGAATCGAGATCGGTTACGTATTCCCGCTTGCCGGACAGTATATTCCGGGCAAAGTGAGAAATTTCTGGGAAAACAGGAAAACAGACGTGTGGTCTTTGGATTCTGGCAAAATCATACCGCTGCGATCGCGGAAAAAGTAAAAAGCGGAGAGCTTGATATCGGTTTTGGCGGATGCATCGAGAAAGAAGGAATGGAACATTTTCCTATTTTAAATCAGGAAGTGTTGATTGTCACACCAAAAGGGCATGAGCTGGAGGGACAGGAGGAGGTGCCGCTTCAGATGCTGGACCGTTATCCGGTGATCGGTTATGACCAGGCTTCATGGATGGGAACACATACGAAATATCTCTACCGAAAATATGGGGTGCATCCGGATATCATTGCCGAGTGCCCGGACGAGTATTCGATTCTCGCAATGGTAAAACAGAATTTTGGAATTGCGCTGATGCCAGAAACCGATTTTCTTGCCGGGGAGAACCAGGTAAATGTACACAGGCTGAAGGATCTGAGCATTTACCATCAGGTTTTTATGTTCTGGATGAAGGAGCGCTACCGTCTTCCTGCGGTAGAGCGGTTTATTCAATATATTAAGGAAGAAGCACGAAAAGAAGAGAGGGAGCAGGAAAACGATAGATTGAATGCATCAAAAATTTACCTGAAAGATATTGTTAATTTTTAATCAAAAGCGCTATGATAAGGGTGTCACAAACGAAGGAATACCTCTCATGTAACGAACGATGTAGTGTAAGGAGATAAGTCATGAAGAGTAAATATCCCAAAATTTTTGAACCGATTACCATTAAGCGTACGACAATCAAAAACCGCATCGCAATGACCCCGATGGGCACCAATTACGGTGAGACGAGCGGTGAGATGAGTAACCGTCATATGAATTATTATTCCCAGCGTGCAAAGGGCGGAACAGGCCTGATTATTCTGGAGAATGCAAATGTGGAGTATCCGGTCGGATCAAACGGTACAAGCCAGATCCGGATCGACCATGACAGCTTTATGCCGCGCTATTATCAGCTGGTGGAAAACCTGCACAAGAACGGTGCGACCGTTGCAATCCAGATCAACCACGCAGGTGCATCGGCATCCTCAGCCAGAACCGGTATGGAGACTGTTTCTTCCTCTAATATACCGACAAAAGAGGGCGGTGAGATACCGCGTCCGATGACAAGGGAAGAGATCCTTACCACAGTGAAAAAATACGGAGAGGCTGCAAAGCGTGTGCAGACGATCGGATTTGATGCGGTGGAGATCCACTGCGGCCATTCCTATCTGATGAGCCAGTTTATTTCTCCTTATTATAATAAGAGAGAGGATGAATTCGGCGGCAGCGTCGAGAACCGTCTTCGTTTCCCGCGCATGGTGCTTGAGGAAGTCAGAAAGCAGGTCGGACCGTGGTTCCCGATCATCATCCGTATTTCCGCAGAGGAGCGTGTGCCGGGCGGCAATACCCTTGAGGATACGCTTGAGTATTTGAAATACCTTGATGAATTTGTAGATATGTACGATGTTTCCTGCGGACTGAACCCGTCTTTGCAGTATCAGATTGATTCGAATTTCCTGCCGGACGGATGGCGTTCCTATATGGCAAGAGCCGTCAAGGATGCATTTGGCAAGCCGGTCATCAATGCAGGAAACTACCGTGATCCGGAGATCGTAGAGAAGATCCTGGAGAGCGGCGATGTGGATATTGTCGGCATGGGCCGCGGCCTGATCGCAGAGCCGAACTGGGTAAAGAAAGTCCAGGAAGGCGAGGAAGTGCTGCTGCGCAAGTGTATTTCCTGCAACGTCGGCTGTGCAGGCAACCGCATCGGCGTCAATCGTCCGATCCGATGCACGGTCAACCCGGCAGTACCGGAGGGCGATATTTATAAGAATCTGAAAATCAAAAAACAGTGTAATGTTGTCGTAGTCGGCGGCGGTACGGCAGGCCTTGAGGCAGCCTGTACAGCGGCAGAGGTCGGCTGCAACGTCTTTGTTCTGGAGAAAAAGGATCATCTGGGCGGACTTTCCACCTTTATTTCCGATCTTCCGAGCAAGACCCGTATGAAGGATTTCCCGAAATACCTTGAGGCACGCGCAGCAAAACTGAAAAATCTATATATTTTCCTGAACACAGAGGCGACTGTCGAGAAGGTAAAGGAATTCAAGCCGGATATCGTAGTCAATGCGACCGGTTCCGTTCCGCTCGTTCCGCCGATCAAGGGCCTGAAGGAAAATATCGCGGCAGGCAATGTGGCAACGATCTTCGATATGATCAACAACTTAAATGCCGGCAAGTATCCGGATGAGTCCTGCAAGGACAAAAAGGTAGTCGTAGTCGGCGGCGGTTCCGTCGGACTTGACGTGATCGAATACTTCGCACCGCGCGGCGCAAAGTGCACGATCATCGATATGCTTCCGCAGATTGGTATGCTCGCAGATCCGATTACCAAGTGTTCAATGCGTGAGACGCATGACAAGTACGGCGTAAAAGAGTATGTCAACACAGCGCTGCAGGAAGTAAAAGAGAACGCATTTACCGTGAAGCTTCCGGATGGCACCGTAACAGATCTTGAATTTGACCTTGGCTTCAACTGCCTTGGCATGCGGAGCAACAATCCGATTCTGGAAGATCTGAAGGCAGCGTTCGAAGATACCGATACGTACATCTACACGATCGGAGATTCTGTGCGTGCACGCCGTATCATGGAGGGCACAATGGAAGGCCGTGCGATCCTGAATGTACTGGAAAACAGAGATTATATCGATCTGGCACCGCTGGAGTAAAAATAAGATGCTGCCTGCAGGGCATCACATAAGAGAAGCTTATGTCAGCTGGAAGAGATTTTATGAACTCACACCTGGCTGGGCTTCCTTATGAATCGGCAAGCAGCGGAAGCGGATTGCAAAGATCCGTTTTACGAAAATATCATAATTAAAAGTTTAACCAGGAGACAGAAAGAGTCCTGGTCAGGCGAAAAGAGAGAGCATTCAAGGAGGAATTTATCATGCCGAATATTACAGGACATACCGAGTTAGTAGGACTGATGGCTTACCCGATCCGTCACTCCCAGTCACCGATGACCCACAACCTTGCATACGACAAAAACGGAGACGATGTGATCCAGCTGGCGTTTGAGGTAGACAACAGCACACTGGAGTCCGCAGTGGAGAGCATCCGTGCACTGAAGATGCTCGGTTCCAACATTTCCATGCCGAATAAGACCGTCGTACATAAATATCTGGATGACGTTGATGAAGCTGCAAAGCTGTGCGGCGCAATCAACACCGTGGTCAATGAGCGCGATGAGAACGGCGCAGTGACCGGCCATCTGAAGGGCTACAATACCGATGGAATGGGCTACTGGCAGGCAATCAAAGAAGAGGGCATCGATTTCAAGGGCATGAAGATGGTTCTGATCGGTACCGGCGGGGCAGCAACAGCAATCGCAGTCCGCGGAGCTCTGGATGGAATCGGGCAGCTTGATATTTTCAATATTAAGGACAAATCCTACAGCCGCGGCGAGGAAATCGTTGACATCATCAACAAGAACACCGGCTGCAAGGCAGAAATGCACGATCTGGCAGACCTTGCACTCCTGAAAGAGAAGATGCAGGCAGCAGATATCTTCTGTGATGCGACAGGTGTCGGCATGCATCCGCTGGAGGATCTTTCCAACATTCCGGATACCTCCTATTTCCGCAAGGATCTGATCGTAACGGACACTGTTTATGCACCGCGTGAGACGGTCATGATGAAGCAGGCAAAGGAGGCAGGCTGTGAGCGCGTTTACAACGGCATGGGCATGATGCTCTTCCAGGCACTGATCGCAATCGAACTGTACACCGGAAAGAAGACACCGGTTGACTACATGAAGGAAAAGCTGGGAATCTGAGAAAAAACGGATAAGCAGATACTCGCAGTCCGTGTCAAAAAAAGGTCATTTGTTTTGCGCAGGGGTTCTTAGGGGCTCCTGCGTTTTTAAATTCCCTTGTTTTTGGGTTGCGTTCCAGATGTTGTTCATGTATAATACAACTCAAACACAAATCATTGCTTTAAAGGGGCAAAGAAACAGAGAGGATAAGCTTATGTCAAAACACATTACAGGTCATACCGGATTATTATGTTTACTTGGAAGCCCGGTTGCACACAGCGTTTCACCGGAAATGCACAATGAAGCGTGCGATCAGCTGGGGCTTGATTATACATATCTCGCATTTGATGTTCCGGAGGAGAAGATGCCGCAGGCAGTAGAAGGACTCCGCACGATGGGAGCAAGAGGCTGGAATATCACGATGCCGGGCAAAAATATCATGTGCAAGCTTGCTGATAAGGTTTCACCGGCCTCTGAAATTTCAGGCGCATGTAATACGATCGTCAATGATGACGGTGTTCTGACCGCCTACACGACCGATGGCGTTGGATTTATGAGAGCTGTAGCAGAAAACGGCGTGGATATCATCGGGAAGAAGATGACCTTGCTTGGCGCAGGCGGCGCGGCGACGGCAATTCTGGTGCAGGCAGCGCTGGACGGAGTGGCTGAGATTAATGTGTTTAACGTAAGAGATGCATTTTTTGGAAGAGCAGAGGAGATCGTGGCAAAACTCAACGAGCGCACAAGCTGCAAGGTAACGCTGCATGATTTCTCCGATCCGGAGGTGCTGCGCGCTTCGATCGCAGACAGTGCGATTCTGGTAAACGGAACTTCTGTCGGAATGGCTCCGAAGACAGAAAATACAATCATCACGGACACGACGATGTTCCACAAGGATCTGTTCGTATTTGATGTGATCTACAATCCGCAGGAGACACGGCTTCTGCGCGAGGCGAAGGAAGCAGGCTGCAAGACCGGAAACGGTATGTACATGCTTCTGTATCAGGGAGCGGCATCCTTCAAGCTCTGGACCGGGATGGATATGCCGGTGGAGATCATCAAGGAAAAATATTTCTCAAAGAACTGATAGCTGATAAAAGCAGGACAGGTTCCTCCGGAGCGGCCTAGATGACCGCCGGGTGGGAACCTGTTATATTATTATGATATCAGGGGAAAAAGATCAAAAAGCCGTTCATGCTTGCATGATAAGGCTTTTGAACTTGGACCTCACCGAACATCAAGTCAAAAGTGGTTGCCATTTTTTGGATAAAAGGAAATGACTTTACGGAAAATCGCCGTCGTGATATAATGTGACCACTATGGTAAGTGAGTTGGTTTTGCTTACCATAGTGGTATGGGATTAATTGCGAATGTTTGCTTTTGCTGAAAAGATAAAATGAATATTTATGTATATGAGCATATAAACATGCAAAACGGTGAAAGAAAACGAGGGCAGTAATAAGGGGAACGATAAGAATCATGAGAAATGCTCATGCTCAAAAAAGAGACAGGAAATGATAAAGGGGATACCATGAAAGACAAAAAGAAGAAAAAACAGAAATCAGAAGAAAAGCTGAAAAAAAAGAAACTGGCGCTTCTGACGGATGAAAAAATAGAAAAAGAAGACAAGAAAAAGAAGAAAAAGAAGCAGCTTCAGGAAGCAGCGGCTCTGGAAGGTGAGACATCGCAGGATGTATGGCCGACGCAGGAGATGGAAGAAGCCGCTAACGTTTTAAATCAGGCTGAAAAAACAGAAAGATCGGCTGGAAAGGCGGCAGGGCGCAAAGCAGAAAAAGCCGGAAAACCAGTAAAAACAGCAAATCGGAAAAAAACAGCCGATGAGGTGTCAGAGGATGAGGCAGCCCTTATTTTCCGGGCACTCGGTGATGAGACGCGGCTTCGAATTGTTGGGATGCTCGAGGAACATGAGCTGTGTGCAGCAGATCTGCTGAAATCCGTGAGCATTGTACAGTCGACATTGTCTCATCATATGAAGATTCTGTGCGATTCAGGTGCGGTGAACTGCAGACGCGAGGGACGCTGGTCTTACTATTCAATCAATGCAGAAGTGATGGAGAAGGCAGCGGACTACCTGAAGAAATACAGAAAAGCGTGAGGTAGGATATGGGAAACATTCGGTATTGCCGGCAGTGCGGTCATGCGCTGTCAGATGAAAGCCGATTTTGCGAATACTGCGGCGCAAAGGTTGAGCGGGAAGCTCAGCGCCCGCAGGAACTTGGTGTGTTTTCACCGCGGGGAGACGGCAGTGTGCAGAGACAGAGCACACGCCGCGAGCCTGGAACTGGTGAGCAGGGCAGCAGGCGCGTACCAGCACAGAATGCTCAGTCACAGACCAGGGGAGCGAATATACGCCGCGATCCGGAAAACAGTGAGCAGAGCAGCCGACGTGTGACAGTGTCAAATGCTCAGCCACGTACGAGTGGAGCAAATATACGCCGCGATCCGGAAAATAGTGAGCAGGGGATCCGACGTGCAACGTCACAGAATGCTCAGCCTCGTACAGGCGCGGAAAATACACGTCGCCAGCCGGGAGCCGGTGAGCGGCGAGGACCACGGGCACAGGAAGAAAATATTCAGGCAAACCGACGGATGAATTACGGTGAGCAGCGCCGTGTGTCGCAGGATACCGGAGAACGTCGCACCCGCTACCAGCAGGAACGACTGCAGGGCAGCTGGGAGGAGTCATGGAACCGGGAGCTTCCGGAGGAGGACGAACGCAGGATTACGCCGGTGCAGTATCTGCTGCTCGGATTGATCGCGATTCTGATTGCAGCGCTCGTTGCACTTGGCCTGTTCTGGATGAAAGGGCGCAGCGGAAACCGTAATGCGCAGGATGGAGGAAATGTGCAGGTCGCACAGACCGAGACAGTAAAAACGACTGCAGGAGAAGATAGCGGTGGGGACAGCGTAATCACAATTCTGGACGGAGACGGGCAGACGCAAAGCGAAACGACGAAGCAGACGGCCACAGCAGAAACTTCGGAAAGCCGGAAGAAAGAGACAGAACAAGCATCTGAAAAACAGACCGAAAAGCAAACAGAAAAAATAACAGAAAAACAGACCGAAGCAGTCACAATTCCAATCGAGCAGCCGCAGACTTCGGCGCAGAGCGGTTCCTACATTCTGCCGCAGAGCTCTGAACGGCTTCTGACGGACAGCGATGTGGATGGAATGAGTTATGATGACATGCAGATGGCAATCAATGAAATATACGCAAGACACGGAAGAAAATTTTCCTCACAGTCGGTACAAAGCTATTTTGACGAACAGTCGTGGTATCAGGGCACGGTGGAGCCGGAGGATTTCAGCGACAGCGTGTTCAGCCAGATCGAAGGAGAGAATGTTTTGTTCCTTTTGAAAAAAATGGGAATCGAATAAAAAGATGGAACTCGAGATGGAGGAAGCCTGAAAATGTCAGTTCGGTTATGACGGGCATTGTCTGCCCGGATGATAGGAAAGGGAGGAATATACGATGTTACGTAGTGAAACAGATAGAAAAACAAGGGATGAGAGGCTGGGACAGCTGGTAAAATACTGTATGATTTCCGGTGCACTCGACCTGGACCTGTATCAGGAGTACGATGTAAAGCGGGGACTGCGTGAGTCAGACGGAAAAGGTGTCCTGACCGGTCTGACCGAGATATCCGATGTCGTGGCATTTAAGACGGTACACGGTGAAAAAGTGCCATGTCCTGGTGAACTGTATTTCCAGGGTTACAATGTGATGGATTTAAAAAACGGTTTTGGAACGCGGAAATTCAATTATGAAGAGATCACCTACCTCCTTTTGTTCGGCGCACTGCCGAATCAGACACAGCTTCAGGAGTTTATCGAGATCCTGAGCCAGTACCGCGAGCTGCCGAATAAATTTGTGCGGGATGTCATCATGAAAGCGCCGAGCATGGATATCATGAATGCACTGCAGCGAAGCGTGCTGACCTTATATTCCTACGATGACAACGCAGATGATATTTCGATTCCGAACGTGCTGCGTCAGGCACTTTCCCTGATTGCGACGATGCCGCTGATCTCTGTCTATGCGTACCATGCCTATCAGCATTACCACAATGACCAGAGCCTTGTCATCCGCTATCCGGATCCGGAGCTTTCCACTGCGGAAAATATTCTGCGAATTCTGCGAAGCGACGGACAGTATACCGAGCTGGAGGCAAGAGTTCTCGATATCGCGCTCGTGATTCATGCGGAGCACGGCGGTGGAAATAACTCGACGTTTACGACACACGTTGTTTCCTCGACCGGTACAGATACGTATTCAGCAGTGGCCGCGTCGCTCGGCTCTCTGAAAGGACCGAAGCACGGCGGTGCAAACCTGAAGGTAGAGAATATGTTTGCCGATATCAAGGAACATGTGCATAACTGGGAGAGTGAAGACGAAATCTGTGATTATCTGACGAAGATCATCAACAAAGAGGCGTTTGACCGCAGCGGCCTGATCTACGGTATGGGTCACGCGGTCTACACACTGTCCGATCCGCGAGCCGTCATCCTGAAAGAGTATGCAAGAAGCCTTTCGGAAGAGAAGGGACTGACCGATGAGTTTGCATTTTATGCAAGAGTGGAGCGGATCGCTTCTGAACTGCTGACAAGCCACAAGAAGCTTCACAAGCCGATCTGCTGCAACGTCGATTTCTACAGCGGATTTGTATATTCGATGCTCGGTATCCCGAAGCAGCTTTACACCCCGATCTTTGCGATTTCCCGTATCGCGGGATGGTCAGCGCACCGGATTGAGGAGCTGGTAAACGAAGGAAAGATTATCCGTCCGGCGTACAAGTATGTGGGACATCACGTACCGTACGTTGCGCTTGAGGATCGAAAATAAAACGAAAATAACTGGAAAAATAAGGAGCGGCTGCCGAAAAAGCGCCGCTCTTTTTCTAAAACTTTTATAAAATGGTTGCGTGAGTATAATCAGATTAGTAAAATAAAAATGTATGCTTTGATGATAAGATACCATTGAAACGGACGACAAGTGTAATGGTAAGAGCACATTATTATATGAAATGCAGTAACAACAAATCTACAAAAAACCAAATGAGATAAAACGTCAGAAAAAATTAAGATAGAAAATAATCAGGAAATACATAACATATAAGACATAAAAGAAGATACAAAAGTAAGAACAGAAGGAGCAGATGCCATGCAGGAAGCATATGTGAAGCTGGATCAGGTCACAAAGGTCTACAAGATGGGAGAGGTAGAGATCCACGCGGTTGACGGAATCAATTTTGAGGTAAAAAAAGGCGAGTTTGTCGTTATTGTCGGACCGAGCGGTGCCGGTAAGACGACCGTTTTGAATATTCTTGGCGGAATGGATACGGCAAGCAGCGGGCATGTGTTTGTCGATGGAAAGGATATCGCAAAATACAGCCAGCGAAAGCTGACCGGATACCGCAGAGATGACATCGGATTCGTGTTTCAGTTTTACAATCTGATTCCGAATCTGACTGCGCTGGAAAATGTCGAGCTTGCGCTTCAGATCTGCAAAAATCCGCTTGATTCAAAAACCGTGTTAAAAGAGGTGGGCCTTGGAGAGCGAATGGGAAACTTTCCGGCACAGCTCTCAGGCGGTGAGCAGCAGAGAGTCTCGATCGCGCGTGCACTTGCGAAAAATCCAAAGCTGCTGCTCTGCGATGAGCCGACAGGCGCGCTTGATTATCAGACCGGTAAGGCGATTTTGAAGCTTCTGCAGGATATGTGCCGTCAAAAGAGGATGACGGTGATTGTGATTACGCATAACACGGCGATTACTCCGATGGCGGATCGTGTGATCCACATCAAAAACGGACAGGTCTCGGGCGTGAACCTGAACCCGCAGCCTACGCCTGTAGAGCAGATTGAGTGGTAGGAAAGCGGATAAAGACAGCGCGGAAGCAAAGCATGAACAGCTGCTGCGACACGCGCTCCTGGAAAGAAGAATAAGAGACAGAACAGCAGCAAAAACGGAATTAGAAATGGCAGGTAAAAACATTTGAAGAAGAAAGCACTGAAAAAAGAATTTCGCGTCGAGGTCAGGAAGAGTCTGAACCGCTTTTTGTCAATCTTTTTTATCGTGGCGATGGGCGTTGCGTTTTTTTCGGGTATTCAGGCCTCCGCACCGGATATGCGGGCGACCGGAGATTACTATTTTGACAGCACAAAGCTGATGGATATCAAGGTGCTTGGAACGCTTGGGCTTTCAGAGGACGATCTGGAGGCGATCCGGGCAGTAGAGGGCGTTGAGGATGCGCAGGGCATCTATATGGAAGATGTTTACTGCGGAGAGGAAGTGCAGCAGGTTCTTCACATGGAATCAATTCCGGAGGATATGAATCTTCTTACACCAAAGGACGGCACAGTTCCGACGAAGGCAGGAGAATGCTTTCTTGATGAATCATATGCGGAGGCACATGATTATCAGGTTGGAGATACGCTGCAGGTGACGGTTTCCTCTGAGGATGATACACAGCTGAAGCGGACAAAATTTCAGATTGTCGGAATCGGCTACAGCTCAAGCTACATTGCCTTTGAGCGCGGCAGCACGACACTTGGAAACGGAGCAGTTTCCGGTTTTCTCTATCTTGTTCCGGAGGATTTTGATTCGGAGGTCTACAGCACGATCTATGTCCGCGTGGACGGGGCGCAGGATGAGATGGCCTATACAGACGGGTATGATACGCTGGTGGCAGATGTACAGAGTCGGATCGAAGCGATTGAGGATGTCCGCTGTCAGGCGCGGTATGATGCGGTCATGGAAGAGGCGAACGGCAAGCTGGATGATGCACGTAAGCAGGTCGAGGACGGAAAAAAGGAGGTTGCCGAGGCAGAGTCTGAGCTGGAAAGCGGAAAAAATGAGGCAGAATCCGAACTGGCGCAGGCGGAGTCTGAGCTGACGGAGGGCGAATCCGAGCTGGAAAAAGGAAAAGAAAAGCTGGAGGATTCGAAACAGGAGCTAGCGGACGGCGAAGCGGAGCTTGCGGACGGGGAAGCCGAGATTGCAGAAAATGAGCAAAAACTGCGCGATGGCGAGGCACAGCTTGCCAGCGGGGAAGCACAGCTGCGAAGCGGAGAGGAAAGCTACCAAAGCGGCCTGACCACGTATCAGAAGGAGTCGGAAGCGGCCGCAAAGAAATTTAAAGAAGCAGAGGGACAGATCCGTGACGGCGAAACGCAGCTGAAAGAAGGACGGGCGGAATACGAAAAGCAGAGTGAGGCGCTGAAAGAAGGAAAAGAGCAGCTGGCGGCGGCAGAGACGCAGCTGGAATCTTCACAGAAACAATACGATGACGGAGCAGCGCAGCTTGCTGAGGCAAAAAAGCAGTATGAGGATGGAATGACACAGCTGGAAGCCGGGGAAGTACAGTATGAGTCCGGAGCGGCGCAGCTTGCGCAGGCCAAAAAAGAGTATGAGTCCGGAGCAGCGCAGCTTGCCGAGGCGAAAAAGCAGTATGAATCCGGAGCGGCGCAGCTTGCCGAGGCGGAAGAGCAGTATGAGTCCGGTATTGCACAGGTAAAGGAAGGGCGTACGGCAATCGAATATGGAAAAAATCAGATTGCAGCGGCGAAAGAAACGCTTGCCGGACAGGAAACACAGCTTTCCGAACAGAAGACACAGCTGGCGCAGGCCGAGGAGGAGCTTGTGCAGGCGCAGGAGGCGTGGAATGCATCAGATGCAGCGCTTGCACCGGCACGGGAGGCGTATGCATCAGCAGAAAATGCGGTGCAGGAATTAAAAAATGCGTATGATACAGCAGAAGCAACACTGGAGGCACTGCGTCAGGAGGTAAAACAGAAACAGGCAGAGGCGGAAAGTCTCAGACAGGCATATGCGGACCAGCAGGCGCAGGCGAATGATCTGCGCGCACAGGAAGAATCAGCGAGACAGGAGCAAAGTGCCGCTGAGATAAAAGCGCAGGAGATTCTAAGCGGACTTGAGGAAAACAGGGCTGCGCTTACGGAACGGCAGTCTGCACTTGCAGCGGCAGAGGCGGTATATGAGGCACTTTTGCAGGAGGAGCAGGCTTCGGAAGAGGAAATCTCGCAGGCAGCGGCAGCAGTAGAGGAATGCAGAGGACAGACGGAGACACTTGCCTCAACAATTGCTGCGCAGGAACAGGAATGCGCAGCAGCGCAGCATGCATCGGCGGATGCGAAAAATCGTGGCGATGCGGCCGCAGAGCAGGCTGCATCACTGGAAAGTACTCTGGCGGAGACAGAGGCAGCGGCAAACGCGGCACAGCAGGCAGCAGATGAGATGCAGAAAAGCGCTGAGGCACAGGTCGTTCAGGCGGAAAATGCGAAAGCAGCGTATGAAGGAGGAAGCGCATCTCTTGCCGCACAGAAGCAGGAGCTGGATGCAAACGAACAGGCACTGGCACAGCAAAAAGAGAGTCTCGCTCAAAAAGAACAGCAGCTGACAGAAAGCAAAGCGCAGATGGATGCGGCAGAGACCACGATAGCGCAGGGAAAAGAAGAACTTGCGGCAAAAGAGCAGTCGCTTTCCGAACAGGAAACGCAGCTTGATGAGTCGGAGCAGCAGCTTGCAGCGGCGCGGACAGAGCTTGACCAGAAGCAGGAAGAACTTGCAAAAGGAAAACGGGAGCTTGACGCGAATGAGCAGGCGTTGGAAGTGGCAAAGCAGACACTGGAAGAAAAAGAGACTGAGCTTCAGAGTGCAAAAACACAGCTGACAGAGACGAGAATTCAGCTTGAAGCGGCAGGCACGCAGCTGAAAGAAAAAGAAGCGGAACTCTCAAAAGCACAGGCGCAGCTAAGTGAGGGATGGAGTCAGCTTGAGCAGAACAAAAAGGAGCTTGAATCCGGTGAACAGCAGCTTGCGGATGCAAAGACGCAGCTTGAGGCAAATGAAGAGAAGCTAAAGAGCGCAAAAGAAGAAATCGCAAAAGGAAAACAGCAGCTTGCGGATGCAAAGGTACAGCTGGATGCGGCGAGAACCAAACTGGATAACGGATGGGCGGAGCTGAATGCTTCAAGAAAACAGATTTCAGACGGCTGGCAGCAGATTTCCGATGCGAAGACCCAGCTGGAAGAAGCGCGGGAAAAGCTCGCGGACGGCAGAAAGCAGATCGCAGATGGTGAGAAAGAACTCGCGGAGAACGAGCAGAAGATTGCGGATGGCTGGAAGGATTACGAGGAAGGTAAAAAAGAGGCGCAGGAAAAGATCGCAGATGGTGAGCAGAAGATTGCGGATGCGAAGAAAGAGCTTGCGGACGCGGAAACAGAGATCGCGGATGCCGAGCAGAAGCTCTCCAAGATCAAATATCCGTCATGGTATGTCTATGACCGGAGTGAGCTGCCGGACAATACCGGTTTTGGCGAGAACGCAGAGCGTTTGACAAACATTGCGCAGGTATTTCCTCTGATCTTTTTCCTGGTGGCGGCACTGATCAGCCTGACGACGATGACACGAATGGTGGAGGAGGAACGCACTCAGATCGGTACGATGAAGGCGCTTGGCTACAGCAAAAAAGACATCGCCGGGAAATATCTGAAATATGCCTTCCTTGCAACGGTCGGCGGAAGTATTGTCGGTGTGCTTGCGGGAGAAAAGATTTTCCCGTGGATCATCGTGAACGCGTACGGCATCATGTATCAGTACCTTCCGAAGATTCTGATCCCGTATGACTGGAAGTTCGGAGGACTCGCGGCAGGTGCGGCACTGATCTGTACGATGGCGGCGACGTGTTCCGCCTGCATCCGGGAGCTGCAGGCCGTTCCGGCCCAGCTGATGCGTCCGCCTGCACCAAAGGAAGGAAAACGGGTGCTCCTTGAGTACCTGCCATTTCTGTGGAAGCGGCTTGGTTTTACGTGGAAATCGACGATCCGCAACCTGATGCGCTACAAAAAGCGTTTTCTGATGACGGTGATCGGCATCGGCGGCTGTATGGGACTGCTGCTCGTCGGCTTTGGACTGAGGGATTCGATCATGGATGTGGCGATTCTCCAGTTTCAGCAGCTGCAGCTTTACGATGAGATGGTGATCCTCGATACGGATGCGAAAGAAACGGAGCATGAAGCAGTTTGGACAGCTGTGCAGGAAAATGACAGCGTGCAGGCGAAAAAGCGTTTTTATATGCAGAAAATTCAGGCAAAGGGCGCAAAAGCAGCGAAAAAGGAGTGGACTGTTTATCTGTACGTGCCGGAGGACACACAGAACCTCGACGAATTTTTCTGCTTCCGAAACAGGGAGAATCGCGAAGAAACATACACACTCGGCGATGACGGGGCGATCATCACCGAAAAAATTGCAAAAGAATTCGGTGTGAGTGCGGGCGATACGATCGTCTTAAAGACCTCGGAAAAGGACATCGAGATCCCGGTCGCAGCGGTCTGCGAAAACTATCTGTCGCACTACATTTACCTGACACCAAAGCTGTACCGCACGGTATTTGAGGAGGAGCCGGAGTACAACAGTATCTTTGTGAAAACGGAAAACGGCCTTGCAGAGGCGGAAACGCTCGGTGAGGAGCTGCTCAAAAACGACGCGGTGCTCAATGTAACATACACAAAGTCACTTGAGGAGCAGCTGGACAACATGCTCGGTGCACTCGATATCGTTATCGTGGTGCTCATCGTGTCGGCCGGAATGCTCGCATTCGTCGTTCTTTATAACCTGAACAACATCAACATCAATGAGAGGCGCAGAGAGATGGCAACCATCAAGGTGCTCGGCTTCTATGACGGAGAGGTGGCGGCCTATGTATACCGTGAAAATATCCTGCTCACGGTGATCGGAGCAATCGCCGGAATCTTTATCGGAAAATTTCTCCATGTGTTTATCATCACAACTGTGGAAGTAGATGCCTGCATGTTCGGCCGCAGCATCAAGACGGCAAGCTACATTTATGGCACACTTTTTACGGTTGGATTTTCGATTCTCGTCAATGTGGTGATGTACTTCAAGCTGAAGAAGATTGACATGGTAGAATCTCTGAAGAGCGTAGAGTAAACCGGTCAGGTAAGAAAAGGCGTGGAATTTCATCCGTAAACTGTACAACTCACGGCAGGATTCATGAAGTTGTACAGTTTCACGGAAAAATTCCCGCTTTTTTTCGTGTAGATTAGTGCAGAATTTCGAATAACCGCAAAAATTAACTGGACGAATACTGCAAAGAAGTGTATGATAAAAGAAGCAGAATGCATATTGTCGGATGGAGAAAATTCCCCCGGAAGGCAGTGAAAAGTAAGGAGGAAGCAGTTATGCTAGAAGAACTGAAAAAACAGGTGTACGAAGCCAATATGGAGCTTCCGCGCCGCGGGCTTGTCACCTATACATGGGGCAATGTCAGCGGAATCGACCGCGAAGCCGGACTGTTCGTAATCAAACCAAGCGGCGTCGATTATGAGCTGCTGACACCGGATGATATGGTAGTCATCGATATGGACGGCAACCGTGTGGAAGGAAAATACAACCCATCTTCCGATACGGCGACACATCTGGAGCTCTACAAGGCATTTCCGGAGCTTGGCGGTGTCGTACATACCCATTCTCCGTGGGCAACATCCTGGGCACAGGCAGGAAGAGACATCCCGTGCTATGGAACCACACACGCAGACTATATGTATGGACCGATCCCGTGTGCGAGAAACCTCACACCGGAAGAGATCAACGGCGAATATGAGAAGAATACCGGTCTTGTAATCATCGAGACCTTCAAAAACAGAAACATCAATCCGGTATACGTTCCGGCCGTGCTGTGTACGAACCACGGACCGTTTACCTGGGGCAAAAATGCAGCAGAGGCAGTGCACAACGCAGTTGTACTGGAAGAAGTGGCAAAGATGGCGACGCTCACCGAGCTGAACAACCCGAAGGTACAGCCGGCACCGGACTGCATCAAGGAAAAGCATTTCATGAGAAAGCATGGACCGAACGCTTACTACGGACAGCCGGGCAAATAAATGCGCAGGTATCCGGATAAATAAATCAATCGAATCAGGCCATGGTGCGGGGCATTCAGATCCGCACGGCCGGAATTTCAGCAGAAAGGAAAGGTAATATCCATTATGACGACATTGGAATTACAGAAAATGGCGAATGAAGTTCGCAAGGGCATTGTGACTGCAGTACACAGTGCAAAAGCCGGTCATCCGGGCGGATCACTTTCAGCAGCAGACGTATTTACATATCTGTATTTTGAAGAGATGAACATCGATCCGAAGGATCCGAAGAATCCGGACAGAGACCGTTTCGTTCTTTCCAAAGGACATACCGCTCCGGGTTACTATTCCGCGATGGCACACAGAGGATACTTCCCGGTGGAGGATCTCGTGACACTGCGTCATCTTGGTTCTCATCTGCAGGGACATCCGTGCATGCAGCACATTCCGGGCATTGACATGTCATCCGGATCTCTTGGACAGGGCATCTCCGCAGCAGTCGGCATGGCACTTGCAGGAAAGATGGACAAGAAGGATTACCGCGTTTACACACTGCTTGGAGACGGCGAGATTCAGGAGGGCCAGGTATGGGAGGCTTCCATGTTCGCAGGCCACAGAAAGCTGGACAACCTTGTAGTGATCGTTGACAACAACGGACTTCAGATCGACGGAAATATCGCGGACGTATGCTCCCCGTACCCGATCGACAAGAAATTTGAAGCATTCAACTTCCATGTAATCAATGTTGCAGACGGCAACGATATGGATCAGCTGCGTGCAGCGTTCAAGGAAGCACGCGAGACAAAGGGTATGCCGACCGCAATCATCATGAAGACCGTAAAGGGCAAGGGTGTATCTTACATGGAGAATCAGGCATCCTGGCATGGTACAGCTCCGAATGATGAGCAGTATGCAGTAGCTATGGCAGACTTAGAGAAAGTGGGGGAAGCATTATGTCAGAAGTAAAGAAGATTGCAACGAGAGAGAGCTATGGCAAAGCACTTGCTGAGCTCGGTGCAGAGCATGAGGATCTTGTAGTTCTGGACGCAGACCTCGCAGGCGCAACCAAGACAGGCGTATTCAAAAAAGCATTCCCGGATCGTCACATCGACTGTGGTATTGCAGAGTGCAACATGATGGGTATTGCAGCAGGACTTTCCACGACCGGAAAGGTTCCGTTTGCAAGTACATTTGCAATGTTCGCATCCGGAAGAGCGTTTGAGCAGGTAAGAAACTCCATCGGATATCCGCATATGAACGTAAAGATCGGAGCTACCCATGCAGGTATTTCCGTTGGTGAGGACGGAGCTTCCCACCAGTGCAACGAGGACCTTGCTCTGATGCGCACGATCCCGGGCATGGTAGTCATCAACCCGTCCGACGATATCGAGGCGAGAGCAGCAGTAAGAGCCGCTTATGAGTACGTAGGACCGGTTTACCTGCGTTTCGGCCGTCTGGCAGTTCCGGTTATCAATGACAACCCGGATTACAAATTTGAGATCGGCAAGGGTGTTACCTTAAGAGAAGGTACAGATCTGACGATTATCGCGACCGGACTTTGCGTGAACAGCGCACTGGAAGCAGCCCAGATGCTTGAAAAGGATGGCGTTTCTGCAAAAGTCATCAATATCCATACAATCAAACCGCTGGACGAGGAGCTTGTCGTAGCGGCAGCAAAGGCAACCGGAAAGGTCGTAACCGTAGAGGAGCATTCCATCATCGGTGGACTTGGCGGAGCAGTCTGCGAGACACTTTCTGAGAAAGCACCGACTCCGGTACTGCGCATCGGCGTAAAGGATGTATTCGGAGAGTCCGGCCCGGCAGTAGCACTGCTGCACAAATATCAGCTGGATGGCGAAGGCGTATACGCACAGATCAAAGAGTGGATCTAACAATAACAAAATCAATGCCCCAGAGCATACCTAAATGGTATGCCCTGGGGCATTTTTTTAAGGCTTCTTTTTTGGCATATCGAGAGTGAAAACAAATTCGGTGCCGACGCCTTCTGTACTGATAACATTGATATTTTGTCCGTGCGCATAGATGATTTCCCTGACGATAGAAAGACCAAGTCCGATTCCCTTTTTGTCCCTGCCACGGGAACTATCCGTCTTATAAAAGCGATCCCAGATCCGTGAGAGATTTTCCTTGGAAATTCCGATTCCGAAATCCTTGACCGAGACAAAGACACTTTTTTTGCGTGTGGTGACGGTGATCAGGATCTCATTTCCAGGCGCGCTGAATTTGATTGCGTTGTCGAGCAGGTTGTAAAGCACCTGCTGGATGCGGCTCATATCGGCGTAAACGAAGATGGAGTCTTCTTTTGAGACAATCCGCACGGTCAGATTTTTCTTCTGACAGGTGCCCTCAAACGAATCGACCGTGTGACGCGCCACCTCAAGAATATCGAATTCGCTCATTTCCAGATAAATTTCATTGTCATCGAACGTGTTGAGCAGCAGCAGGCCTTCGGTCAGCTTGTTCAGACGGGTGGTTTCATCGAGCACAATCTGCAGATAGCGGTCCTGCAGCTCCGGCGGGATGGTGCCGTCTAAAATGGCCTCGACGTATCCCTTGATTGAGGTCAGAGGGGAACGGAAATCATGCGAGATATTGGAGATGAATTTTCGCTGATATTCACTTGAGTTGTCTGCTGCCTCGACGAGATATTTTAAGGTGGCGTTTAAACGGCCGAGCTCGTCGTCCTTGTCATAGACAGTGCGCGGCGGTCTTGTGCCGTGCGCCTTCCGGTCCTCCATGTAGCGGGCGGCTGCCTCGGAGATTTTGTTCATCGGGCGGTAGATCCGCAGATAAAAAACGACGACCGGGAAGAGGGAGAGCACAAAAATAACAGCAATCAGCAGATAGCAGACATTCTGGATGGCAATCGACTGACTGTGCAGGTACTGCAGATACTGCGGGTCATCCGTAATCTGATACAGATAATGCTTCAGAAACCGCGGCACGAGCACGAGCGCTAAAATAAAGCTGACAAGCAGAAAACCGAGGTAGGCGGCAATGACCTTATTTAAAAGTTTATGTTTCATAGCGCGCCTCATGATTTCAGTTCAAACTTGTAGCCGATGCCCCAGACCGTCGAGATTGCCCAGCTCTCATGGTCCTTGATCTTTTCGCGCAGCCGTTTGATATGGACATCGACTGTGCGGGTATCGCCAAGGTATTCATAGCCCCAGATGTGATCGAGCAGCTGTTCCCGCGTGAACACCTGATTCGGTGAGGAGGCGAGGAAATAGAGCAGCTCAAGCTCCTTTGGCGGCATGTCCACCGTGTGATTTTTGTAGAGAACCGAGTAGTTTGTCAGGTTGATGACGAGATCCGGGTATTCGACGTATTTGCCGGTCGGCTTCGGTGCGGCGGACGGAGTGGGCTGATAACGGCGCAGCACCGCTTTGACGCGGGCGACAAGCTCCTTGGAATCAAATGGTTTGATGATGTAATCGTCTGCACCGAGCTCCAGTCCAAGTACCTTGTCAAAAACCTCTCCCTTTGCGGAGAGCATAATGATCGGCACGGAAGACTGCTGGCGGATTTCGCGGCAGACCTGATAACCGTCGATGCCCGGAAGCATCAGATCAAGCAGGATCAGGTTCGGAGAAAAAAGCCGGAACTGACGAAGTGCCTCCTCCCCGTCATACACGATCTTTGTGTCGTAAAATTCCTTGGTGAGGTACAAAGAGATCAGTTCGGAAATATGTTCATCGTCGTCGACGATCAGAATTTTCTGTCTGGCAGCCATAAAAAGCCTCCTTTATTGTAAAAATGGTTCCTGTTGGCAGTTGCCGTTATTTGAACGTCACGATCGTCACGCCGGCATCGCCTTCGCCGTATTCGCCGAGACGGTACGTATCCACGTGTTTCTGGCGGCGCAGGAACTGGTGAACCGCCTTGCGCAGCGCGCCCGTTCCCTTTCCATGCACAATGCGCACCGGGGAGAGATGGGCAAGGTAAGCGTCGTCGAGGTATTTGTCGAGCTCCACGATCGCCTCATCGGTTGTCATGCCGAGCAGGTTCAGCTCAGAACTGATCGAAGCAGACTTGGACATCTTGATTTTTCCGGAACCGGTACCCTTTGTGGCCGGTGATTTTTTCGATGCGTAAGCCGGAAGATCATCGTCGAGCTTTTCAAGATCACGCAGATTGACCTGAGAGCGCAGGATTCCCATCTGGACGAAAAGGTTGCCCTTTGCGTCAGGAAGCGTGCTCACGGTACCGCGCAGATTCATACTCAGCACCTTTACGCTGTCGCCGAGGCGCAGATCCTTTGCCTGAAGCGTCTTTTTCGGCTTTTTGTCGGTCTTGATTGCGTTGTCCTTTTGAAGCGAGGACATCTTTTCACGCAGCTTTGTGCGCTCTTTTTCCATCTCCTTTGCGGAGCCGGAAGCATTTCCAAGCTTGTTGTATTTGCGGATGGATTCGTCGGCGTATTCCTTTGCCTCGCGCAGGATTGCCTGTGCCTCCTCGCGCGCCTTGCGCAGAATCTCGTCGCGGCTCGATTCAAGGCGATCTTCCTTGCGGGAGAGACGCTTTTTCAGCTCCTCGGCCTCCTCGCGGTAGCGGTTTGTCTCCTCACGCTCACGCTCGATGAGCACGCGGCTCTGTTCCAGATCGGAAATGACATCCTCAAAGCTTTCATCTTCCTTGGAGAGGTACGTCTTTGCCTCATCGATGACGTAGTCCGGCAGACCGATTTTTTCGGAGATTGCAAACGCGTTGCTCTTTCCGGGAACGCCGATCAGCAGGCGGTACGTCGGGCGCAGTGTCTCGACGCTGAACTCACAGCAGCCGTTTTCCACACCCGGTGTGGAGAGTGCGAAGACCTTCAGCTCGCTGTAATGCGTCGTGGCAATCGTGCGGATGTCACGTCGATGCAGGTTTGAGAGAATTGCCATGGCAAGTGCTGCGCCCTCGGTCGGGTCAGTACCGGCGCCAAGCTCGTCGAAAAGGACGAGAGAGCGCTCGTCGGCCTGCTCCCAGAACGAGACGATGTTCGTCATGTGGGAGGAGAACGTACTCAGGCTCTGCTCGATGCTCTGCTCATCGCCGATGTCCGCGTAGACCTCATCGAAGACGGAGAGCTCGGAATGGTCGGATGCCGGAATGTGCAGTCCGCTCTGGCCAAGCAGAGTAAATAATCCGACGGTTTTCAGGGAAACCGTCTTACCGCCTGTATTCGGACCGGAGATGACGAGCATCGTAAAATCCTCGCCGATGCGGATGTCGACCGGAACGACCTTTTTCGGATCGATCAGGGGATGTCGTCCCTTTTTGATGCGGATGCGTCCCTCCTCATTGAAATCCGGTTCGGAGCCGCGGTAGAACAAAGAGAGCTGCGCACGCGCAAAGATAAAATCAAGCTCGGTCAGGAGCAGAATGTTGTCGTTTAAGGCATCCGTTTCCGCGGCGACCAGAGAGCTAAGGTTTGCAAGGACGATCTCAATTTCCTTTTCCTCTTTAATCTCAAGCTCACGCAGATCGTTGTTGAGCTTGACAACGGACATTGGCTCGATGAAAAGTGTCGAACCGGTCGAGGACTGGTCATGGATCATGCCCGGTACCTGTCCGCGGTATTCTGCCTTGACCGGCAGACAGAAGCGGCCGTTTCTCTGTGTGACAACGGCATCCTGAAGATACGTCCTGGCGGAACCGTTGACAAGCGAGTTCAGCTGCACACGGATGCGGTCATTCGTCTGATGAATCTGGCGGCGCACCTGGCGCAGTCCCGGGCTGGCATCGTCGGCAATTTCATCCTCGGAGAGAATGCAGCGCGAGATCTCGGCGGAGAGCGGGGAGAGCGGCTGCAGGCCGGCAAACATCGATTCCAGAGAATCCTCCGGTGCATTTTCAGCTTCGTTCCTTGCACTTCTGGACCAGGATTTGACGCGCAGCGTCGTCTCAAGCAGGCGGCAGACGCGCAGCAGCTCCTCGATATTTAAGGAGCTGCCGATCTCGAGGCGGCGCAGGGAGCCGCGGATGTCCGTCAGGCCGGAAAACGAGATGTTTCCTTTTCGAAGCAGGCGGCTGACCGCATCACTCGTCTCTGTTTGCATCCGGCGGATCGTGCCAAGATCCGAGGACGGCGTGAGATCGCGGCAGAGCTGCTTGCCAGGCTGGGAAGCGGCGTAGTCGGTGAGTTTCTGTATGATTTTCGGGTATTCAAGTACCTTTAATGCTTTTTCGTTCATGTGTTACCTCATTTTCTTAGAATCAGTCATTTTATAACCAGGTGCCGCAGCCGATCAGTTATGGGACAGAAGGAAAGCGAATGTTCTGCGTTTCCTCCTGCATGGCGGCTGTCTGGATAAAATTTGCGATACCCGTACATTGTACCGCAAAAAAGGGGATTTGAAAACAGGGTATTGAGATTTACGAGTAAATCCAGTATACTTGAAATATCTTACACCCTGCAAAAAGAAAAAGGATGCTGCGGTGTTTAGAGCGTGTTTGAACGCAGATCGCGAAGCGGATTACGAATGTCCGTTTTACATCAATTCGGCTAGAGGAAGAAGTTTCGCTTTAAGAAAAATGACAGATTGATGCAGGGAAACAGCGGAAGAAAACAGGAAGATCAGAAGGGAAAACATGTATAACGAAGAAGATATCAGACATCTGTGCAGTCAGGACATTACGTACCTGCGGGCGCAGAAGGTGCTGGCAGAGGGAAAGGTTTCCAAAATCCGGACCGAGGAGAGCGAGGACGGAGAGGAAGCCTTTTATATCGAATCAAATGTAGAGGGAAGCCGTGGAGAGAATTATTACGTCTGGCTTCGCTTCAACCGGGAAGAGGATGATATCGAGGATTATGAGTGTGAGTGCGAGGCATACCGCAATTATGAGGGGATGTGCAAACACTGCGGCGCGGTGGCGCTGAAATATCTGCGGCAGCTGCGCGCGCAGGAGCGAATGGACGGCTACCGGAAGAGCGTACGCCAGACAGCGCGGGTGCACTCAGACCCGCAGGTGCTGGAACTGGTGCGGGAGTACGACATGCGCCGCCGCCAGAGCGCGCAGGAGGCGAGCGGAAATATTGAGCTGGAACCGACCCTGCATGAAAACGGCTGGAACTATTATTATGGAAGAAAGAGCTATACACTGACGTTTACGATTGGTCCGCAGGACGGAAAAAAGTACGTGCTTAAAAATATGGATGCGTTCTGCGATGCTGTAAGAGGGGAAAAGGAGTTTGCTTACGGAAAAAAGCTGGCGTTTGTGCACTGCAAAAGCATTTTCACTGCGCGTGGCTGGGAGTATGTGAAGCTGATTCGTACTGCTGTGGAGATGAGTGCACAGCGTGACGGAGGGTTTGCGAAGGAATTGCTGCTCAACACGGTGACGATGGAGCATTTTCTGAATCTGAATCTTGGACGGGAAGTGGACTATTCGGCTTCCGGATACCGCTACAATACTTTAAAGATTCAGGATCAGAATCCTCCGGTAAAAATTACGCTGAGAGAGTTGGAAAATGTATTTCGGCTGGAAATTCCGCCGCTTACTGTCTGGAAAGGAAACGAGCATCTGTTTGTGCGGGTGGGGCAGGATGTCTATCGCTGCAGCGATACCTACCGGACCAGAATGGAAAAACTGCTTGAGTATGCAAATCCAGACAGGGAGGTAGCGCTTCGCGTTGCGAAAAATGATATGATGTCGTTTTGCAGTGCGGTCCTTCCGGAGTTGGAGGAGCTTGGGATACTTGATAAAGGAAAGCTTTCACTGGAAGAGTATCAGCCACCGAAAGCGGAGATCGCCTATTTTCTTGATGAAGAGGATGGGAAAATGACGGCGAGAGCACAGTGCAGCTATGGAGAAACGAAGATCGAACTCACCGACCGGAAGGTATTTGAGCGTGGTGGCGCGTTTCGTGACCGGATGCGGGAGCGGCGGGCACTTCAGATGCTGCGGGGGTATTATCCGTATGAAGATGAGGCTCTGCACCAGTT
The DNA here is from genome assembly GCA_029225065.1 of Lachnospiraceae bacterium. Taxonomy (GTDB): domain Bacteria; phylum Bacillota; class Clostridia; order Lachnospirales; family Lachnospiraceae; genus Choladousia. The sequence continues at coordinate 35,826 of JAQXVT010000064.1, forward strand.
GTTTTTTGATACGGCAGACGATGCGCGGATGTATCAGCTGATGGATATGGGACTTGCCCAGCTGGAAACAGAAGGAAAGGTGTACGCGACGGACCGTGTAAAGGCGCACAGGATCGTGCGCGCGCCGAAAGCACAGGTGGGTGTCAGCATAAAAAGTGACCTGCTGGCACTCGACATTTCCTCAGAAGCATTTACCGGTGAAGAACTCTCGGAGATTCTGGGGGCGTATCAGAAAAAGAAGACGTATTACCGGCTGAAAAGCGGAGAACTGCTGAATCTGAAGGATTCCTCGGCAGCGGCCCTTGCCGAGCTGTTTGCCGGATTGGATCTTTCTGAAAAAAAACTGCTTGAAGGGACCATTGAGGTACCCTTATACAGTGCGTACTATGTGGACAGTGTGCTGAAAAGTCAGAATGGGCAGCTGCAGACCGATCGCAGCGAATCGTACCGTGCGATGGTGCGTGAGATGAAAAATGTGGAGGACAGTGATTACCGGATTCCGCCGCAGCTGGCACAGATTCTGCGTGAGTATCAAAAGACGGGATACCGCTGGCTGCGGACGCTTGCACATCTGCGCTTTGGTGGTATTTTGGCAGATGATATGGGACTGGGAAAGACGCTGCAGACGATAGCAGCACTTCTGGCGAGGCGACAGGAGGGAGAGAGCGTACTTCCGGATCTGATTATCTGTCCGACCTCGCTCCTCTACAACTGGAAAAAAGAATTTGAGCGTTTTGCACCGGAGCTTTCGGTCTGCCTCGTGACGGGAACAGCCGCACAGCGGGAGGCAATTTTAAATCAGCAAAAAGAAAGCAAAGCTGCGCAGGTCCTTATCACCTCCTACGATATGATGAAGCGTGATCTGAAGTGCTACCGGGAGCTTTATTTTTCGACTGAAGTGATCGATGAGGCGCAGAACATCAAAAACCATGGAACTGCAGCGGCGAAAGCGGTGAAAAAAATTCATGCAGAGGTGCGGTTTGCCCTGACCGGTACGCCGATTGAGAACCGCCTTGGCGAGCTGTGGAGCATTTTCGATTATCTGATGCCCGGCTATTTGGGAAGCTATGAGAAGTTTCGGAAAAACTATGAAAAGCCGATCATGCAGGAGGGCGACGAGACGGTGACACAGCGCCTGAAACGGAAGGTGACGCCGTTTATCCTGCGCCGCCTCAAGCAGGATGTCTTAAAAGAGCTTCCGGAAAAGCTGGAGCAGGTCGTTTACGCGCGGATGGAAGGGGAGCAGGAGCAGCTCTATCGGGCGCATGTGCAGCAGATGAGAGAGAGTCTGGAAGCACAGAGCGATGATGAGGTACGCAAAGGAAAGATTCAGATTCTTGCGCAGCTGACGAGGCTGCGGCAGATTTGCTGCAATCCATCACTTTTGTATGAGGATTATAAAGACGGATCCTGCAAACTTGACACGTGTATGGAGCTTGTGCGCGAGGCGGTCGACGGAAAACACAAAGTGCTTATTTTTTCTCAGTTTACAAGTTTGTTTCCGGTGCTGAAGCAGAGCTTAGACGCATATGGAATTGCAAGCTATGAGCTGACCGGCAGTACGCCGAAGGAGGAGCGCCAGCGTCTGACCGAAGCGTTTAACAGAGATGATGTTCCGGTCTTCCTGATCTCCTTAAAGGCGGGCGGCACCGGACTAAATCTGACTGCGGCAAGCGTTGTGATTCATTTTGATCCGTGGTGGAATGTTGCCGCGCAGAACCAGGCGACGGACCGCGCGCACCGTATCGGACAGAAGAACCAGGTAGTTGTTTTCCGACTCATCGCGCAGGACACGATCGAAGAAAAAATTTTGCATCTCCAGGAAAAAAAGCAGGAAATGGCAAGTCAGATCTTAAGCGGAGAGGGCATTTCCGCAGCGTCGATGACACGGGAGGAGCTGCTGGAGATTCTGGCAGAGAAGTAAAAGAGACGGTGTGTGCAGAAATGAGAGAAGATGTTTATAGAAGAAACCGCGCATGAGAAAAACACACAGAGGAAGAAAAATGGTATGCGGAGAAAAGTACGCACAGCAGAAATCCTGGTTGCAGATGCCTGGAAAATCTTCTATAATAGCACGTGGCTGTGGATATCACAGGGATGAACCCGATTGCGGGAAGAGAAAAATATAACTTTCGGGTATTTGAAAAATAACAGAGCTGCTATATGAAAAGGTGTACACTTTAGGAGGCTGATCGCTTTGCTGCCTATTTGCCTGATTAAGTGGTACAATATGGCGGACTAAAACAGTGAAATGAGAGGAAAAAGAATATGAAATATATTGAGACATTCCGTGAGGGAGACAAGATCAGCGAGGTCTACCTCTGCAAATACAGACAGTCGGCGACGGCAAAAAATGGAAAAGCGTATGAAAATGTCGTGCTTCAGGACAAGACCGGCACGATCGATGCAAAAATCTGGGATCCGAATTCCTCAGGAATCGGAGAATTTGAGGCGCTGGATTACGTCTTTATTACGGGTGACGTGACAAATTTTCAGGGCACCCTGCAGATGAGCATCAAGCGGGCGCGCAAGGCAGATGAGAGCGAGTACATTCCGGCAGATTATCTTCCGGTCAGCGACCGTGACCTCGATGAGATGTACGAAGAGCTGATGAAGCTGATGAAACAGGTGGAGAATCCATACCTGCAGAAGCTCATTTCGATGTACTTTATCGAAAATGAGGCATTTATTGACGCATTCAAGCATCACTCTGCGGCAAAAACCGTGCACCACAGCTTTGTGGGCGGACTTCTCGAGCATACGCTCGGCGTCGTAAAGCTGTGCAATTATTACACAAAACAGTATCCGTACCTCAAAAAAGACCTGCTTTTGACGGCGGCGCTGTTCCATGATGTCGGAAAACTAAAGGAGATTTCAAATTTCCCGGAAAACGATTATACGGACGACGGCCAGCTGCTCGGCCATATCGTGATGGGCTGCGAGCTCGTAGGCTTTGGCTGCCGCCATATCAAAGGTTTTCCAAAGCGTCTGATGAGCGAGCTGCAGCACTGCATTTTGGCACATCATGGTGAGCTGGAGTACGGCTCTCCGAAAAAACCGGCGCTTGCCGAGGCACTGGCGCTGAACCTCGCTGACAACACCGACGCAAAGCTGGAGACAATGAAAGAAATCTTCAAGGGAGCAGGAGATTCGAAGGACTGGCTCGGCTACAACAGGCTGTTTGAGTCGAATCTGAGACGGAGCTCGGATTTGTAGAAGAAACGGAAATGCAGATAAGCATTTACCCGTTTCAAATGCGGGAGAAATCCTTATGATTCTACAAGTAGTGAAAGCGGATGGTGACTGCCCGCTTTACATGGAATTTGTACTTTCGGTAGAAAGTGTGTAATGAAGTTTAGACATATAAATAAGGAACAGTTTGCGTCAGTGGAGAGATGGATGCCTTACGAGCCTGGATTTCTTATGCTCTGGCAGGCAGCGAAGCGGACGAGAAATATCAATTATGACGTATAGAGGAACAGGACAGGAGAAGACAGAATGCAGAAAGACGATCTGATCAGGGTAACAATAGAAGATCTCAGCAGTGACGGCCTTGGCGTGGGCCACAGCGACGGCATGGCATTTTTCATCAAGGATACGGTGATCGGCGATGAAGTGGAAGCCAAAATAATGAAGATGAAAAAGACGTACGGCTATGCACGAATGACGAAGCTGCTTGTGCCAAGTCCGGACCGTATCGAAGCGCGCTGCCCGGTAGCCCGCCAGTGCGGCGGCTGTCAGATTCAGTCCATGAGCTATCCGGTGCAGCTGCGCTTTAAAGAAAATAAGGTACGAAATAACCTGATGCGCATCGGAAAGTTTGAGAATCCGCCAATGGAGCCAATCATTGGCATGGAAGAACCGTTTCGTTACCGAAACAAAGCGCAGTTCCCGATCGGATATTCTAAAGACGGCCGCAGGATCGCCGGTTTTTATGCCGGCCGTACCCACGCGATTATCGAGTGCGAGGACTGTTTGCTCGGTGCCGAAGTGAATCAGAAAATTCTGGAGACAGTGCTTTCTCATATGGAGCAGTTTCAGATTGAGCCATACGAGGAGCAGACCGGCAAAGGCCTGCTGCGCCACGTCATGACGCGTGTCGGACATTCGACCGGAGAGATCATGGTCTGTCTCGTCGTAAACGGTACAAAGCTGCCGCATGAAGATGCACTGATTACAGCACTGACCGCGATTCCTGGCATGACAAGCATCACATTAAACACAAACACCGAAAAGACAAACGTGATTATGGGCCGCAAACAGCGCCTTTTGTGGGGCAGGCCTTATATCGAGGATACGATTGGTGCGGTCCGTTTCCGGATCTCGCCGCTTTCCTTCTTCCAGGTAAACCCGGTCCAGACAGAAAAGCTGTACGGAAAAGCGTTGGAATACGCCGGCCTGACCGGTGAGGAGCTGGTATGGGACCTCTATTGTGGTATTGGTACGATTTCGCTGTTTCTGGCGCAGAAAGCAAAAAAGGTCTGGGGAGTGGAAATTATTCCGGCAGCAATCGAGGACGCCAGAAAAAATGCCGACTTGAATGGATTTACCAACGCAGAATTTTTTGTCGGCAAAGCAGAAGAAGTTCTTCCGGAAAAATATAAAACAGAAGGCATTTGTGCCGATGTAATTGTGGTAGACCCTCCGCGCAAGGGCTGCGAGGAAAGCGTGCTTGCAACAATGATTCAAATGCACCCAAAGCGCATCGTCTACGTCAGCTGCGACAGCGCAACACTGGCAAGAGATCTGAAGTATCTGTGTGAAAACGGATATACATTACAAAAGTGCTGTCCGGTTGACATGTTTGGGAATAGTGTGCATGTGGAAGCCTGCGTATTATTGTCCAAACATTGATTTTGAGGACATCCTGTAAGATAAGCTGTGTTCAGGGAGCATAAAATTTATTTGTGGACATGTCCATGATGAACTTATCATTGAGTGCGGTAAAGACGTTGCTCTTGAAGTTATCTGTGAGCAGTTGGGAAGAACCCCATCTTGGGCAGCGGGACTGGTCATGCGAGCCGATGGATATGAGACAGAATTTTATAAAAAGTTTATATGTAAAAGGCACCCACAAAAGTGAGTGCCTTCACTGCTCTTACGGCGAAAATACTTCTTAAAAAATTGCCCTTACGGCGTACAATCGATAATTAAAAGCGTGCCCTTACGGCGTATATCGCTTTCTTACACTTTTATAATAAAGTATATGCGCCCAAAAGTCAATTGGTTTCCTCTGACTTTTCATTTTTTTCAGCAGCAACTTTATTATCTGTGGATTTTAGCAATCCATTCTTTTGAAAAGAAATTTTTAATCATGGTTTTACGTATTTAACGAAAAATATTACTATCATCGTTTAAATCTCCGGCAATTGTTCCTGATACAGAAATAATGCGAGTCTTAGACATAATCTTTGCATTATCGAGAATCAAAGCACAGTCATGTGCGAAGCCCTCAGCAATGCCAACCTTACGATAGTACCATTTACCAGACGGATTATCAGTTGGATGATATGCAGCAGCCACTTTTGCAGGTGTACTTGTGGTTGGAATTACTAAAACGGTATTTGTCCATTCTTCAATGATAACAGCAGGATGTTTGTAGGAAAGCTCAGGACAAAAATTATTACCCCATTCCATTTGAACAATCGTACCTACAGCATAAGCGCGTTTTACGGAAATATCCTTCTTGGTTACCCATCGATTCAGACTGCTGATGATCATTGCCATTTCACTTTCAGAAAATCGTTCTGCGGCAAATATTAAATTGGATAGTATTTGCATATATGAAGCTAATACTTCACTGGTGTCTTTTGCCATTGTGGAATGCGATGTCGGATCAGTAGCAATGGACGCTGGTTTTTCGTAATCTATCTGCATAGTATTCCTTCTTTTCTTAGAGTGTGAGAATCATTATATCATGTATTCATGGATATGAAAATAGTGAAATGGTTTCAAAGTAAATTTGTAAATATTGGAAGGACAAATTGCCGTTTCATACCAAAGGAGATCAGCTTTGCCAGAAACAGGAGCCGCGAATCTGGAGAATATCGTGTTCAGGGAGAATAAAAATAGATTTCTTTCACATGATTTTAAGAATTCTTATTTATATTTTCGATTCCCTGAACACAATATGCGGAGTGTATCTGTGAAGCTACCGGTGGAATTATATGAGAAGTATTTTGCAAAGATGGATGCCAGAGAGGTGCAGGAGATTATGGAAAATGCGCTGGCTGCGTATTTAGGAAAGGAGGCAGCAGGTGTTTAGTAAGAGAGATTTAGAAAGTTTGGATTCAAAATACTTTGAAATCATATACAAGGATGAGCGTGATGTGACAATTATGTCAAAGAATACACGGCATATGTGGTATATACATAATCCGGAGTATCCATTTCCGGGAGCATGTATCATATTTCATAAGCATATAGTTTACTAGTCATATCATCAGCATGGCCGCAGTAATACGTTAAGGCAGGCGGTAAGAAGTATTATGAGTCATGATAGATGGCAGATGGATGGAAGAATAGTTAAATAAAGTAGTAAAAAGGGTGCATATTATCATACGATATGACCCTTTTTAAAATGGTAATGACATTGACAAAGATATGAAAGAAACCTATACTAAAAAGTATCAAAAGAAGCACCAATATTGGTTTAAAGGGAGGGAAGAAATATGAAACGTACCGTTTTTCTAATGCTTGCAAGTTTTATGTTTTTTACACTGGCTTCAAATGGAGAAAAAGCAGAAGCATCTGATACAGCAGATATGGTAAATGATACAGTGGTACCATATAACGAGCAGATGACAGGTGAAATGCCAGATGACGAGTATGAACGTGCAGAGTGGTATGGATTTGTCAGTAAGGAACTATCTAAGGATAGATGCCGAGCGGTTACCTGGAAAGAATATTGTACCATGATCGGCACTATGATTTCTTTGAAGGATACAGAGCTTGGAACTCAATGGCAGGAAATTGCAAAATTGGCACTAAGCTCAGATGAGGAAATGGTGCGGGATCAGGGATGTTTTGCCTTGTATCGTGCAGCAGAATTAATGGGGGAAGAACAAAATGATGGAGGTATTCGGTCTGTTTCAACGAATCCTCATCTGCTTCCGAGTAACGATGGTACGCTCCCGTTTTCATGGAATTTTGTCCCTTTTACTGGAGAGGATGATACATGGGTTTATGAGGATGAGTATGAAGGTTTGTTTGGCTCAATGAACTATTTTACCGCTGCCGTAATGTACTGTCAGTACCGAATGAGCCTTTGTTCTTATGAAACACTTTATGATACTCGAACAGATATCATAGGTCCTTTGACAGTAGAGGAGGCAGCTATTTCTGTGCTGCGTCTTTATGAGAGCACCCCAGATCATGCAGAACCATTTTGGCGCGCAAAGATCGACAAGATCAATGAAGAAGTTTCTCTTGTCGGAGAGCCAGAAGAAGTAACTGCTATGCGGCAGCAGATTCGTAATACGGAAACTTCGATTGTAAAGTCTGATACTCAGATTCCAGGGGAAACCTATACGGGGACCGCATATTACGTTTCTAATCATGGGAATGATGAAAATGATGGCCTGACACCAGAAACGGCATGGGCAACTTTAGATAAAGTGAACCATTTTAATTTTTCCTATGGAGATGCCGTCTTTTTTGAACGGGGAGGAATCTATCGAGGGGTTCTTTATCTTTATGATCCGGATGGATATATTACCCTATCTGCCTATGGAGAGGGAGAAAAGCCAGTGCTTACCTCTGCAGAAGAATGTGCAGCCGATGCAGAAAAATGGATTTTATGGCAAAAAGAGGGTGATGTAAAAATTTGGAAATATTACAAAGATTGTTTAGATTGTGGTTTTATTGTTTTTGATGATACAACGGCAGGAAATAAGGTTTTAGCGGACTGGTCTGGTTCAGAATGGATCAATGAGGATGGAACGCCGTTTGACGTTGCAGCTTCTCTTACAGAAAATCTGGACTTTTTTTCCGATGATTCTGGAAGGCTGAAAGGAATCATGGATTATTCTGTTTCTAACAATCTTCCTGTAGAGGATGATTACTATGGTCCTTTATACCTGCGTTGTGATCAGGGAAATCCTGGCGAATTGTATGACTGTATTGAACTATGTACCATGGTTGCTACAGAAATGGAGGAAAAATGTTATAGGGGGACTGTCGTCGACGGATTTTTGGGTACAGTAATTGATAATTTATGTGTAAAGTATTTTCCGATGGATGGCATTTGTGTAGGACCAGAGGATTGTATCGTTCAGAATTGTGAGGTCGCATGGGGCGGTGGATGCGTACAATATATAGAAGCCGGAAAAGTTACGGGACAAATGGGAGATGCTATTAATGGCTGTGGAAGAGAGAACAGCGCTGTCAGGGGCAACTACATCCACGATGTGGCTTCATCGCCGCTGATCATGGAAAGCTATTCTTGTGATCAGATCCAGAATATTTCCTTCAGCAATAATCTGGTTGAGAGAACCACAAATGGTATTAATATTAATGATAACGAGATGTCTTCTTTTGAAAATGTTTCTTTTAATGATAATGTATTTTATCTGGTAGGTGTTTCAGATGGGATGAAACATGATGTTCGATCTGGTAATATACGTTGTGAGTGGACAGCTTGCTTCCGAATTCGCGATTCTTATGAATATACCAATTGTACAATACAAGGTAATTCTTTATACTATCCTTTGCAATTTTTCTATTATTGTGAGAAATCTTTGCCTGAAATGTCGGATAATCTATATGTACCATCACAGGAGACTTTGGGATTTGCAGATATTCGATATGATGAAGAAGTTGGACCATATTTACCAACTCTGATGAATGGGGCAGAAGGCATAATTCGAGATGTATTTGAGGATTCAACCAGTATTCTTCAATAATTTAAACAGATATTTTCTCAAAATATCTGTTAAAGAACCATCGGGGACGGAGTTAGTGGCTTTAAAACGTCACTAACCCCGTCCCTATTTATTATGTAAAGAGATATTGTGTTCAGGGAGCATAAAAAATATTTTAGATTTCTTTCACATGATTTTATGAGTTCTTATCCTGAATTATTCACGGCAGTATATGTGTGCATAAAATCTGCCGTAGTTGTCGTTACAACCACTCTCAATACTTCACCCTGCCAGAAGATAGCCTATAAATGGGCAGACTTCTCCCGTGATAGGTTAAATCGCTTATTGTGGTTGTCAATGCAGAGGTGCCTGACACAGTAAAATACACTTTATTTATTCTTTATCTCATATTAATAAT
>JAQXVT010000065.1 GCA_029225065.1 Lachnospiraceae bacterium
GGCAGAGTCAGCCAATGCAGCAAAAAGCACTTTCTTAAACAATATGTCCCACGACATTCGGACACCTATGAATGCCATTATCGGTTTTACCAATATTGCAATGAAACATAATCCAAAGCCGGAAATCAAGAGTTGTCTGGATAAAATCAGCGATAGTTCCGAGCATTTGCTTGCTCTGATCAATGATGTATTAGACATTAGCCGTATTGAAAGCGGTAAAATCAAATATGTACCGGCACCGGTTGATATTGTTGAAGTTTCGAATTCAGTACTTACCATAATGCACGGTTACCTATCCAATCGAAATATCAATTTCCAAACCCAACTCGAGGAGCCGCAAACGCGCTATGTGTTGACTGATGCGGTGCGCATCAGGGAGGTGTTGGTAAACATTCTGGGAAACGCAGTAAAGTTTACGAATGATGGAGGTACCGTCACCTATGCGGTCAGCTACCATCCGGGAATGGATGATCGTCACATCAATGTGCGATATCGAATAGCCGATACAGGTATTGGTATGTCTGAAGAATTTATGGAACATATTTTTGATGAGTTTGCTCAGGAAGAGCATGGTGCCCGAACCCAGTATAAGGGTACCGGTTTGGGCATGGCCATCACAAAAAAATATGTGGACCTGATGGGTGGAACGATTTCTGTAGAGAGCAGGAAGGGTGTTGGCTCAACCTTTACCGTTGAATTGCCTATGGAAATCACGGATGCCAGTATAGTGAAGAGAACAGATTATATTGTTGATAAAATAGACTTGACCGGCTTGAAAGTTCTCATGGCTGAAGATAATGAACTAAACGCCGAGATAGCAATCGTGCAGTTGGAAGAACTGGGCATGCAAATTACCAGAGCCTGCGATGGTGATGAAGTTGTCAATCTATTCGCAGATAACCCACCCGACACATTTGATATCATACTAATGGATGTTATGATGCCCAATAAAAATGGTTATGAGGCAACGAAAGCTATTCGTGAATTACCAAATCGTCCTGATGGTGAAGCAATTCCGATTATTGCAATGACGGCAAATGCGTTTGCTGAGGATCGAAATACAAGTATTGATGCCGGGATGAACGAACATCTGACGAAACCGCTGGATGCGCAGAGATTGCTTAAAACAATTGCAAAAATACGTCACACATAAGACGCTGCAAAAAAATAACTTGATTTTTGAAACGAATCACTCTATGCTGCCATATGTACAAAGAAAAATGCAGAAAAGCATACAAAATTTCATTGACACGCAAGGGCAATTCATATAAGGTTAGTAGCGTGAAAAATGATAAGAGTTTTGTATGAAGTCAATAGTAGCTGATGTAATTTTTCAGGAGGTGTCGTTATCAATCAAAAATCATTTGGGTTAAAAGATTATACAAAGGCGATTATGGTGTTTGTGGCGGCCATTGCCGTTGGACTGGCAGTGTTTTTTGTGTGTGCACAGTACTCCATTAGTGAAAATTCACAGGAGATTGTTCGCACGACTGTTACGCGGCAGAGTGAACACCTGCGCTCTATATTGGGGCTGCATTATCAGTATCTGCAAATGATGGCTGATCAGATCGGCGAGACGGACGATATTACTTCCGCAGAAAATATGAAGCTGATTACGAATCTGCATGAATATACAGATCTGGAGATTTCAGCAATCATAGAGCCGGACGGAACGTCGCATTATGACAATGGGGCAATAAAAAATGTGGCGCATCGCCGCTATTTTCAGGAGTCAATGGCCGGAAAGCAGGCGCTCAGTGATCCGCTGGAGAGCAGTGTTGACCAGGAGACGCGTGTTGTACTGAGTGTTCCGATCATTCGGGATGGGGAAGTGCTCGGTGTGCTTGGAGCGTCGTACAATGTCACTGCTTTAAGCCGTCTGATTTTCAATGATACGTTTGGCGGGGTCGGATACAGTCTGATCGTCACGCAGGGCGGCGAGATTATCGCATATGATGGTCAGCCGGCGTACCATGAAATTTCTTACGGGGAAAATTTCTTTGAATTTTACAGCGATAAGAGAATTATGGAGAATAGTTCTCTGGAAGATGTTCAAAAAGACTTTGAAGAGGGGAATGCTGGACTGTTCCGTATGCGGGATGCGCAGGGAGACCGATCGTCAGAACAGTACCTCTCCTACGTACCGCTCGGAATGAACAACTGGATGATCTGCTATATGCTTCCATTTTCTGTTGCGATACAGCCGTACCGTTTTTTTACGACATACGAAGTGATTTTTATGATCGGATTCTGTATTCTGGTGGCAATCCTTATTATCTACATGGTAAAGAGAAACAGCCAGAAAAACAGGGCGCTGCTCAAAGCTTCCCAGACGGATGCCCTGACCGGACTTTACAATAAAAAGGTCACGGAGGAACAGATTAATGCGATACTGAAGGAACAGCCGGATGCACTGCATGCGTTTCTGATTCTGGATCTCGACCGTTTTAAAGAAGTGAACGATGGATACGGTCATGCAGCAGGAGATGCGGTACTGTGCGGTTTTGCACAGCTGCTTCAGAGCTATTTCCGGGAAAATGATGTGGTTGGACGAATCGGCGGAGATGAATTTATCGTTTTCATGAAGCATGTGGACTCAAAAGATTCTGTACGAAGCCGTGTGGACAGCCTGGTGCGAAAGATCGGTGAGTTGGAATTTACGGACATGCCGGAGCGCATCACAAGCAGCATCGGAGTAGCATTCGCGCCGGAGCAGGGTGACTGTTACATGGATCTGTACAAGACAGCAGACGGTGCGCTGTATGAGACGAAGCGCAGCGGCAGAAATGGCTATACCGTGAGCCTTCAGGCGTGCGAGCAGCCGGGAGATAAAAACGGGGATACAGCCGGACTGAGGCGGGAGCTGGACCGGAACTGAAAAAATACAGAGAAACTGAAACAGAAAGGGGCAGCAATGCTCCTTTTTGTTGTGCCTGAACCGTATCTGTTTTTTTATGATAAAAATAGTATGAAAAAGAACAATACAAATAAAAGAAAATCGGTTATAATACGGTTGGTAAACAAGAGAGAAAACTGGCTGAAGGGTAAACTGCAGCTGGCAAAAGAAAATAAAAAGGAGTAACGTCATATGAAAATTACAGACAGCATCAAATACGTAGGAGTCAACGATCATCAGGTCGACCTGTTTGAAGGACAGTACAAAGTACCAAATGGCATATCATACAATTCTTATGTGATTCTCGATGAGAAGGTAGCGGTCATGGATACTGTGGATGCAAATTTTACGGATGAGTGGCTTGGCAATCTTGCACGGGTTCTTAACGGCCGCAAGCCGGATTATCTCGTTGTGCAGCATATGGAGCCGGATCATGCGGCAAATGTGGCTAATTTTATGAAGGTATATCCGGAGACAACTGTCGTAGCAAATGCAAAGACGTTTGTCATGATCAAAAACTTCTTCGAACTGGATCTGGAGGGAAAGAAGCTGGTTGTAGAAAATGGCAGCTCCTTAAGCCTTGGAAGCCATACGCTGACGTTTGTATTCGCGCCGATGGTACACTGGCCGGAGGTTATGGTGACGTATGAGAGCAGTGAGAAGGTGCTGTTTTCTGCAGATGGATTCGGAAAATTCGGTGCGCTCGATGTAGAAGAGGACTGGGACGATGAGTCCAGAAGATACTTTATCGGAATTGTCGGAAAGTACGGCGCACAGGTACAGGCGCTTCTGAAAAAAGCAGCAGCTCTTGATATTGCGATGATCTGCCCGCTGCACGGACCGGTGCTGACCGAGAATCTGGGACATTATATCGGGCTCTACGATACATGGTCATCCTACCGCCCGGAAGAGGAAGGCGTTGTAATTGCCTATACTTCCGTTTACGGACATACCAAGAAAGCGGTAGAGCTGCTTGCAGAGAAATTAAAAGAGAACGGCGCTCCGAAGGTAGTCGTTTATGATCTGGCAAGAGATGATATGTCTGCGGCAGTTGCAGATGCGTTCCGTTACAGCAAGCTTGTACTGGCAACGATTACATACAACGGAAGCGTTTACCCGTTCATGAATGATTTCATCACACGACTTGCGGAGCATAACTTCCAGAATCGCACGATCGGACTGATCGAGAACGGTTCCTGGGCACCGACCGCAGCCAGAGTGATGAAGAAAATGCTGGAAGAGAGCAAGAACATCACATGGCTCGATACGACCGTGAAGATCATGTCTGCAGTAAAGCAGGAAAACGTAGAGCAGATCGAGGCAATGGCAAAGGAGCTGTGCTAGTGCTGCTCCTTTCGTCGAAGCACGGAAAATGCAATCACACAGATTATAACAGAGAGCAGCGATCCACCCGCCGTTGCAAGCCCCATTGGCAGAAGCGTTGACGGGAATAAAACGGAAGTCAGGTAGACACCCGGAATACGCATGAGCAGGATCGCGAGGATGTTATGCAGAAACGACAGCTCTGACCGGCCGCAGGCACAGAAATATCCGCTGAAGCTGAAGTGGATGCCGGCGAAGATGCAGTCGAAGATATAGCCGCGGAAATACTGCGCGCCTGCCGCAGCGACCGCGGTATCGGATGTAAAGAGTGACACGATGGGCTGCGCTGCGAACTGGATGATGACCGAGACGATCACACCGAATCCGGCTGCAATCATCACAGCGTAGCGAAGCGTCTGCACAGCGCGCCCGCGTTTTCCGGCGCCGATGTTCTGTGCACCAAGTGCGGAGACGCAGGCCAGCATGGAGGACGGAACCAGAAACAGAAAGCTGATGATTTTTTCGACGATGCCGACGGCGGCGGCATCCGTCAGCCCGCGTCGGTTGGCAATAACCGTGATTACGAGGAAAGCTACCTGGATGAAGCCGTCCTGAAGTGCGACCGGAACGCCGATGCGAAGCAGCTGTCCCATGATCTTTTTCTGAGGGCGAAAATCCGATTTCTGCACAGAGATTCCGAAATTTCGCTTTATAATCACAAAAAGCGCAAGAACAACGCTGATGGCCTGGGCGAGCGTCGTACCGAGTGCCGCACCTACGGGGCCGAGATGAAGAGCACCGATAAAAAGGTAATCGAGGGCAATATTTGCAGCACAGGCAACCGCGATAAAATACATCGGACTTTTGGAATCTCCCATCCCGCGGAAAATGGAACTGATAATGTTGTAGGCGGTGATGCAGGGAATGCCGAGAAAGCAGACGGTAAGGTAAGCGACCGTGCCGGCGACGGCTTCCTGCGGTGTTGCTACAATCACTACAATTGGTTTGACGCACAAAAGAAGAATGACGGTCAGGACGATCGAGAGGGACAGAAACAAGGTAACGGTATTGCCGATTGCAGTACCGGCCTTTTTTTTATCTCCGGCACCGATATACTGTCCGATGCTGACGGTCGATCCCATGGCAAGTCCTACGATGATGACTGTTAACATGTGCATCACCTGACTGCCGACGGAAACGGCTGTTGTGGCGGCGACACCCTCAAAGGCTCCGATGATAAAAAGATCAGCCATGCCGTAGAGTGTCTGCAGAAAATACGAAAGAAGATATGGAAGCGAGAAAAAGACGATGTTTTTGAAGACGCTTCCGGTGGTGAGATTCTTTTCCATAAAAAGTGCTCCTTTTGAGAAAATTAATTTTTCTCAGAATAAACTCTATCATTATGATAGAGTCAAGCACTTTTTTACAGTAAAGGAGCAAAGAAGAAAAAATCAGGGAATCATCCCGAGAATCTCCTCCTTGGCATGCACCCCGCTGATCCGTTTCAACGTCCGCCCGTTTTGAAAGACGATGAGTGTCGGAATGCTCAGGATCTGGAACTGCTCGGTCAGCGCTGGCTCTTCCTCTACATTGATTTTTCCAATCAGGAGATCAGGCCGCGCGGCAGAGACCTCCTCCAGAATCGGCGCAAGCATCCGGCAGGGACCGCACCAGCCGGCCCAGAAGTCAAGCAGCACCGGAGCGGAGGAAGCGTGTATGAGTGTTTCAAAATCAGAATCATGAATAGCAAGAATTGGCATAGAATCCTCCTTTTTTAGGGTTTGTGATCCTGCAGGCAGCGAAACGGATTGCGAATAGCTGCTCTGGCTGTAAGTAGTATCTCCAAATTAAGAAAAATAATACGGAGAATCTATTGACACCCGGATGAAAATAGGAGAGAATGGGTGCACTGTATATGCGGAAGCGGATTGCGAATGGTCATGTCATAAAGAAGACTCAGAGTAAATTGCGCTTGGCCGAGTATCAGAAACAGAAAAATGGTGGGGGTACTTATGAAGAAAAAAGCAACAAATGAATTTTATGAAAAGCTGATGAAGCTGATGATTCCAATCGTGCTTCAGAATCTGCTGATTGCGTCTGTCGCCGTGGCAGACGCAATCATGCTTGGCAGTGTGGAGCAGAACTCGATGTCTGCAGTATCACTGGCCACACAGATTCAGTTTATCCAGAATATGTTTCTGGCGGCAGTCACGTCCGGTGTATCGATTCTCGGTGCACAGTATTGGGGAAAGGGTGACAAGGAAACGATGAACGATATCTTTTGTCTGGCTCTGCGCCTGGCAGGCACCGTTTCTATCCTGACCTTTGTTGCATGCAGCTTTTTCCCGGAAGTACTGATGCAGATTTTTACAAATGAGGATGTGCTGGTTCAGGCAGGAGCCTCTTATCTGCGGATTGCGGGCTGGTCGTATCTGCTGACCGGACTGACGCAGTGCTATCTGACGATGATGAAGGTCAGCGAGCATGCGAGTCAGACTGCAAGAATCAGCGGCATGGCAGTGATTCTGAATATCGTAATGAACGCAGTATTGATCTACGGTTGGTTTGGGCTTCCGGCGATGGGAGTACAGGGTGCTGCGATGGCAACACTGATTGCGCGAATCGCAGAGTTTATTTGTTCCGTGGCGGTATCCGGACGAAAGAATTTTGTACATCCGGATTTCAGGCATCTTTTCCGGCGCAACAAGGTACTGGATCATGACTTTGCAAAATGCTCGATGCCGATTCTTGGCGCATGCTTGTTCTGGGGGATCGGTTTTACATCGTATTCGGCATTTATGGGGCACCTCGGAACGGATGCGGCAGCAGCCAATTCCGTTGCGGCAGTCGTGCGTGACCTGATCTGCTGCTTCAGTGGAGGTATTGCAAGCGCTGGTGGCATCATGGTCGGCAATGAGCTTGGGGCCGGAAATCTGGAAAGGGGAAAAAGCTACGGCGATCGTCTGGTGAAAATTGCGTTTGGATGCGGCACTGCGGCATCGCTGCTGATGCTGGCGGTGACACCGGTTCTGCTGCATTTTGTAAAGCTGACAGACGGTGCAAAGCAGAACCTGACGGGGATGCTGATTGTGATTGCAGTTTACCTGATCGGGCGGGCGGTCAATGATGTGACGATCAATGGCATTTTTGCGGCGGGCGGCGATACGCTGTTTGATATGTACAGCCTGGCGGTCTGTATGTGGTGTCTGGCGATTCCGCTTGCGGCAGCCGGTACATTTTTGTTTCACTGGCCGGTCGTGGTAGTGTACGCCTGTACCTGTCTGGATGAGGTAGGAAAAATTCCGTGGGTGATGTATCATTATAAAAAGTACCGCTGGGTAAAGGATCTGACGCGGAATACATCAGAATAGGGGAGATAAATGCAAAAGACGGTCCGAGAAATTCGGGCCGTTTTTTTGCATGCAGATAAGCCTGCCCCTGTTTCAAGTGGGCAGCTGCGTTCCACGTGAGTGTATTTTCTATATAGTTGACATCTGTGCTGAAGAAAAGCTATAATAAAATGAAACAGCACTGCGCAGACTGGCAGCTGCGTGGTGCAGTAACAAAAGAGGTAATAGCATGAGTTTATTATGGATGGAATATGAGGCAGAGTTTCAGAATCTTGTGGAAGCTGCCTTTCGATATGAAGAGGAAACAAATCCGGCATACTTTTCAGTGCTTACTGACCGGGTGAGGAAGATCATTCATCGAGATACAAAGTACAATGTAGATTTTTTATATACGGCTTATATGCTTGACGATGACAAGGTAATGAAGGATTATGCGGCATGGCTGTATGAACTGATGTATTTCATTTTAAATGCAGATAAGCATTCAACCGCTTCAGGTATGCAGAGCAACGAGCGCAGATTACAAAGGCCTGCTTTACAGGGCAGTCGCGCCGGGAGACGGCAGTATATGTGAAAAATCATCTGGATTGTATCCGGAAAGTAGTGCCGGAAACAATCTGTGAAGACAAACAGGAAAAGCTGCTGAAGCTTCTGGAAGGTGCAAAAGAGGCGGTCGATGAGGCTGCGCGGCAGGAAGTGGATAAAATACAGCAGGGATCTCACTATGAGGCAGAGGTAGAACAGTATCTTGAGAGTTTGCTTCGGAAGAATATGAGAAAGACGCTGTATCTGATCCAGAAATTTATCGAGAGCGGGATTCCGACCGTCGATATTTATACGGAAATTCTGGCAGAAAGCATGCACCGGGTCGGTGAACTGTGGCATACGGCAAAGATCACGGTTGATACGGAGCACTATTGTACATCTGTGACGCAGGTAGCAATGGCACAGATGTATCCGGCACTGTTTTCCACGAAGCGAAAGGGCCGGAAAATGCTGTGCGCATGCCCGGGCACGGAGCTTCACGAGATGGGCGCACGCATGGTTGCCGATCTTTTTGAGTATGATGGATGGGATACCGTGTATCTTGGCGCTGCGGTTCCGCAGGACGCGATACTGGAATCAATTCGGAGTGAACAGCCGGACCTGATTGCACTTTCCGTGACGATGCCGCAGCATCTGATGACCTGTCAGGAACTGGTCGAGGTGATTCGCAGCGAATTTCCGGATGCAAAGATTGCTGTGGGAGGCAATGCATTCCAGGGTACTCACGGAATCTGGAAAAAATGGCCCATTGACATTTATACAGAAGACGGAAGAGAACTGCTGAAAAGAGCAAACAGTGAGATAAGCGGGAGAAAATGAGACAGTATATTTTTGTGTGTGACAGTGAATGGAAAATTAAGCGTCTCCTTGATGGGGAGTCAGTTCTTTTGCGCCCTGAAACGGATCTGAAAACAGTAATTTCAGAGCCGGATAAACTGGAGGCCGTTGAAAATGTGGAGCAGCAGAGCGTTATGATGCTCCAGCTGAATGAAAAAAGCGGGCCATTTACGGCCATAATCCATCATTACACACAATATTATCTGATTTTTCTTGTGCAGATTACGAGCCAGAAAGAGTTTTCTGCATTTGCAGAGACGTATATGCGCTGGACGAGCTGGGCGGATGAAAATCTGAACCAGCTGTATCAGGATGAATATTTTCAGATTCAGCAGATGAATAACCAGTTGATCAACATGCAGCGCTCACTGATGAAGACGAACCAGAAGCTGCAGGAGGCAGTGCGTCAGGTGCGGGAGGCCAACGACACGATCGCGGTGCTGGAGCAGGATGAGCTGACAGGGTTCTATCGCGCAGCTGCATTTTATCGAAGATGTGACGAGCTTTTTGAAGCGGGAAAAACAGCGTTTGATATGATCGTGCTTGATATCAACCGCTTTAAGCTGATTAATGAGGTATTCGGCAGAAAAACCGGTGATGTGCTGCTTAGCCGCATGGCACTCTTCCTGATAGGGATTCCAGATTCGGAGCAGGGAATTTTTGCACGGATCTCAGCCGATACATTCTGTATGTTGATGCCGTCAGAGCTTCGATTTTATGAAAAACTGAAAAACGAGCTGCCGGGATTTGTCGACACGTATCCTCTGCCGATCCGGGTGCAGGTACGAATCGGTGTGTATGGAGTCGGGGAAGAAAAGGCGGCGGCAGAACAGATCTGTGACCGGGTACGTCTGGCACTTGATCTTGCGCGTACAAGCGGAAAGTCCGGCATTGCCTTTTATGATCAGAAGCTTCATGAAAAGCTGATTCGGGAAAACGAGATTCTGGGCAGGGTTGATGATGCGCTGAAAAATCATGAATTTCAGGTGTATCTGCAGCCGAAAGTAGATATCGCGACCGGAAAGACGATCGGTGCGGAGGCGCTGGTGCGCTGGATTGATCCGAAGAGAGGAATGATTCCGCCAAATGATTTTATTCCGCTGCTTGAGCAGGAAGGATACGTTTATCGCGTGGATCGCTATATCTGGGAGGAGACGTGCCGGATTTTGAAAATGCGAAGAGACGCCGGTTTTCCAATTGTTCCGGTATCGGTCAATGTCGCAAGAGGTGATCTGTATGAAAAGGATCTGCTCAAAGAGCTGGACCGGATTCTGGAAAAATATGAGATTGATTCACATATGCTTCATCTGGAAATCATTGAGAGGGCATATGTGAAGGATTCGGAGTATGTTTTTCAGGTGCTGACGAAGCTGAGGGACCGCGGATTTCTGATTGAAATGGATGATTTTGGAATGGGAGAGTCCTCACTTTCGATGGCGGCCGGAATGCCGGTCGATGTGCTGAAGCTGGACCGCCGTTTCCTGATTGCGGATCTGGAGGACAAACGTCACATTGAGGTGATTCGTTTTATCATCCATCTGGCTGGAATGCTGGAGATGAAAATCATTGCTGAGGGGGTGGAGACGCAGGAGCAGGCAAAACTGCTGCTGGAGATGGGATGTCCGTATGCACAGGGCTATTATTACGGACGACCACAGCCAGAGGCGGAGTTTTTTGAGCATCTGGCTGATTTTACTGAAGCTACTTGATTTTTCCGGGAGGAAGGCGGTATGGTTTATAAGCTTGCCGATGTCTGGAATGTGGGAATCCTGCAGGCAGTCGGACTTGGTGGGATATCGTGGGTTGCACTGCCGATATGCGTGGTGGTTTTGATTGTGCTGCTGCGCCTTGTGCGGGCAAAGACGGGGAAGGAAGCTGTGGATTAGTCCGACAGCACGAAGCGGTAAAGGAGAAAACAGCTCCCGGCGATTAGGAATTTCAGATCGCCGGGGGCTGTTTTAATTGTAGAAAAGCTTTAAAGGTTGTATGGAATTGTGATTTTTTTAGAAAAATGAGCTTTAGAACGGATTTTGATACAGGATAAAATGGTTTTTGTGGAAATCAAGAATCCTCTCCCTCTTCATGCGCCCCAGCTCCTTTGAGAGCGCGCTGCGATCCAGATTCAGATAATCCGCCAGTCCCTGTCGGTTAAATGGAATCGTAAAAGAAGTGCAGCCTGCCTTTGCCGACTCGGAAGAAAGATAGACGAGCAGTCTGCCGCGCACGGTTTTTGGCGTGGTGCAGAAGATCCGGTTAGAGAGAATCAGATTTTTCTGGACACAGATAGAAAACAGGTTCTGCATGATCGCATCACGACAGCTGCCAGCATCGGAAAATGAATGAGCCAGGAGATCCAGGTTTAAAAAGAGAATTTCCGAAGGCGTGGCCGTTGTCACATCGACAAGCAGAGGCTTGCGGGAGATCGCGTACGTCTCCGCAAAGATCTGCCCTGAGGCGATGTTGCTCAAAATACTTTTGTTGCCCCACAGATCGATCATTTCGATATGAACATTTCCAGACTGAACGATGCCGACCTCGCAGATCTGATCGCCGGCATGGAAAACAGTCTGATTTTTTTCAAAGGACTGACTGTGTATACATCCGGCACAAAGCAGCTGTGTCACCTCATGTTCAGAAAGTCCCTGAAAGAGCGGATGATGATTTAAATTCATTTTTTCCTCATTTCGTTGTTATAACCACGGAGTTTCCGAGGTTATTGTACTATACTGGGCGTACAAAAACAAGGAGCTTATCCTGCAACTGCTTTTGCCGATATGGGCTGTTACAGCAGAAAGCGAAAAGGATAGCTGCAATCATTTTTTGTATGAGGGATAAAAACTTGTTTTGAAAAGTTGTGAAACAGGAGGAAGAATTATGATTAGAAGAATCATCGAGATAAATGAAGAAAAGTGCAACGGCTGCGGTGCGTGCGCAGCGGCCTGTCATGAGAGTGCAATCGGAATGGTGGACGGAAAGGCAAAGCTTCTTCGTGATGATTACTGTGATGGACTTGGCGACTGTTTGCCGCAGTGTCCGACAGGAGCAATCAAATTTGTGGAGCGGGAGGCGGCGGAGTATGATGAGGCCGCGGTGCTTGCAAACAAGAAGAAAAAAGATAGAAAATCGCAGCTTGCACAGTGGCCGTGCCAGATTAAGCTGGTTCCCGTGAAAGCCCCGTATTTTGAGGGCGCGGATCTTCTGATTGCGGCAGATTGTACCGCTTATGCTTACGCAAATTTTCATCAGGAATTCATGAGAGGAAGGATTACACTGATTGGCTGTCCAAAGCTGGATGCTGTCGATTACAGCCAGAAGCTGACCGAAATCATCCGTGAAAATGAGATCCGCAGTGTGACTGTGCTGCGAATGGAAGTTCCGTGCTGCGGCGGCCTTGAGCTGGCAGCAGGGAAGGCACTGCAAAAAAGCGGAAAACGGCTGCCGTGGCAGGTGGTGACGGTGACAGTGGACGGAAAGCTGCGCTAAACCCTGCTGTTATTGGCAGTATATGGGGAAAAGGAGTATCTGGTTGTTTTGTCTGAAAAATTCTGGTATTATGAAAAAAATGGCTGTTTAAGGTCAGGCAGCGCGCGGGTGCAGAGGTGTGTCAGCTGTTTCATCAGCTGAGCGGAGCGAAAGAAGAGCTGGGGTTTATCGTGCAGCAAAACGTAACGCTTTGCGATACGCTTCTGGATTTGCTGTGATAAAAAACAATTGGAGGATTTTGAGATGAAAATTGCAGTAACGTATGACAACGGAGAGATTTTTCAGCATTTTGGAAGAACAGAATTTTTTAAGGTGTATGAGGTAGAAAATAATCAGATCGTTTCGAGTGAAGTGATCGGCTCAAATGGGACGGGGCATGGTGCACTTGCCGGGCTGCTCGCAGAGCAGGGGATTGACGTTTTGATCTGCGGTGGCATCGGAGGCGGAGCACAGGAAGCGCTCGGCGAAGCCGGCGTAGAGCTTTGCGCCGGAGCACAGGGAGATGCCGATGAAGCTGTGAAAGCGTATCTGAATGGTGAACTTGTATCGACCGGTGCGAACTGCGATCATCACCAGCACGAGGAAGGACATTCCTGTGGCGGCCATGAGGAGGGCGGCTCCTGCGGCAGCTGCAAAGGCGGATGCGGCAGTGCACTGACCGGAAAAAATGTAGGAAAGACATGCCGGACACACTACAGAGGCACCTTCAATGACGGAACTCAGTTCGATTCTTCCTATGACCGTGGTGAACCGCTGGAGTTTATCTGCGGAGCAGGCCAGATGATCCGGGGATATGATGCAGCAGTAGCAGATATGGAAGTGGGAGAAATCAGAGAAATCCATCTGATGCCGGAAGAAGCATACGGTCAGCCGGATCCGAATGCAATTTTTACGCTTGAGATCGCGCAGCTTCCAGGCTCAGAGGGGCTTACTGTCGGCCAGCAGGTTTACCTGACCAACCAGTATGGACAGCCGTTCCCGGTCAAGGTGGCGGCAAAGGACGAGACGACGATCACCTTCGATGCGAATCATGAGATGGCAGGAAAAGAATTGAATTTCAAGATTGAGCTTGTAGAAGTGAAATAAAAAGAAAAGAGAAAGGCCGCATTTAGCGGCCTTCTTTGCATTTTTCAAACGCAAACAGCGCGGCGCCCAGGGCTCCGCAGAGCTGTGCTTTGTCACAGATATAAAGCGGTGCACCAAGCTTTTCCTCAAGTGCTTTGGTAATGCCCTGATTTTTGGCAACTCCGCCGGTCATCATGTATTCGCCTGGATTGTTTTTGCCGAGACGGGCGGCAAGTGCGCCGACTTTGGAAGCAACAGATACATTCAGCCCGTGAATGATATCGGCCACATCTTTATTCTGCGCGACAAGGGAGACCACTTCAGACTCTGCAAAAACCGTACACATGCTGGAAATTACAATGTTTTCCTTCCATTCCAGCCCCTTTTTACTCATTTCTTCGAGAGAGAGCCCGAGTGTCCGGGCCATCATCTCAAGAAAACGTCCGGTTCCGGCTGCGCACTTGTCATTCATCAGAAAATTTTTGACAGCACCGTTTTCATCGATGCTGATTGCCTTGATGTCCTGTCCGCCGATATCGATGACGGTGCGGACATTTGGATTCAGATAATGAGCGCCCTTTGCATGACAGGTGATTTCCGTGATGCTGTCATCACCGCTGTCAATATAAGCGCGGCCATAGCCTGTTGTAACGATACGAACGATTTCTTCTTTTTTAATGCCGGCTTTTTCTACAGCGAGCTCAAGACTCTTTTCAGCGCTCATCATGGCGCCGCCGCCGGTCGGAATAATCATGGTCGATTTGATTGCTCCATCCTGATCCAGAATGACAACGTCAGTGCTGGTAGATCCGCTGTCGATTCCGGCAACATAATAAATTCCGGATTCCATTTTCTTTCTTGCCTCCTTACTGATGCCCTTTCCGGGGTTCATGTCCTGCGATCCTTCGATTGTTTCTGAAAAAGCCTCGATTCTGGTCAGAAGCTGCCCGGCACTCTGGCTGGTAAAATCTGTTTCAATCTTAAGAAGCGGAACCTTGATATCCTTTTTGATACTTGCATATTCGAATCCGTAGTAATCGCAGAATTTGATGGTATGATAGATGATTCCTTTCAGATTCGGATCCAGATAAAGCTTCGTCCGCTGGCTGCGGCTATTCATACGAAAACACGGAATCTGACGAAGCAGGGCGTCCGCGTACGCAAGAAACATGACATTTTCATCCTGGCTTTGCAGTTCATCCGGCGAGACGGCCAGATGTCTGCTGCCGGTGCAGGTGAAATTATCTACCTCCATCGAAATGTGGTCGCGGATCATTTTTTCAAGGACACCGCTGACACGAACACCGAGCACGCCGATATACGGACGCGATTCACTGGCAGGTCCGGAAAACGCATCCAGAAAGCGCGTTTTGTCAAAAGCTTTACCGGAAAATTTTTCATAAGCTTCCTTCAGACGGCGAAGGGAAGCAGCAAACTTTACCTTTTCGCATTCATTATCCTCATGAGGCAGATCCAGCAGGTAGAGAAATCTGCATTTTCCGGTGTTTTTAATAATATCGTATACACGCCGCATCGAATCACAGCAGTTGACCAGAATCAGCTGATCGGCCTTTCCTTCGAGAACGGCCTGAATCACGGATTTTCCAAATCCGCACAGGTTTGCGTGTGCAATCTGGTCGGAGAGATCAAAATTTTCCGGCATTTCTTCCAGAATCGCGCAGGATTCCCCGAAGCCATGGAAGAGTTCAAGCGGAGTATATTTACAGACGTAATGGATCATAAATGGTGTTCCTCCTTGCCTTTTTCCAGCATTTCCATGAAGGCCTGAAGCCTCGTGGATACCTGGCCGTCACTCGTATTTGCGGGATTGCAGCCATCGCCGTCGAGAATCATGGTCGGAAGTCCTGCTTTTTCAAGAGAAGCTTTGATGAGACTGGAAGCACCGATGGTTCCCTTGCATCCCCAGTGGGCAAACAGGATTCCGCCGTCTGCTCCGGTCTGTTTGGCAAGCTGCTCCGCAAGCTGGATTCGCTGATCTACCGCTCCATTGTAAATGCAGTTCACCATTTTTTCCGCCATGGCCTCATAGGGATCGAGGGAGTGCATTTCCTGAAATCCGTCCGCTACAAAATCGCAGGCGCTGATATGGATATTTTTGCTGTAATTGAAGACCTCCTTGACCGGCTCCTGCAGAAACGGCATGATGTGCATCCAGAGAACGTGAAGCCCTTCGGCACGCGGAGCCTTTTTCACATCGTCAAGCAGCAGCTGTGTATATTTGACCGCCTTCTCAGAGCCGGAGAGCAGGTGACACATGAAAATAGCATACAGTTCATTGGTCAGAGTCGTGGACAGATCGTGTGTTTTCCGAAGCGCAAGCTGCTGCTGATAATTCGCAGCTGCCTTTTTGCTGTTGTTGACGGCCCTCTGAACGGCCTCCTCTGAGATGCTTTTTCCAGTCATCTCTTCCAGAAAATGCTTCATTTCACGCAGCTGACCGGCTACATACTGGATAGACTCCTGATTTTTTTCATAGGGGACATCGATATAAAATCCGGGGATGCCATGCGTATCCCGCAGATAGGGGAAGGTCATCATGTTTCCGTCACAGGCCAGATTCGTGTAAACCATGCATTTGGGCTTCGGCAGAAGTCCGGTCAGCGCCGCACCCAGAAAGACCCGGTGATAGGAACACATCGTTTCCGGAAAGCCCTCTTCCTCCGTTTTTCTAAGAAATGATTGCTCACATTTTGTGCCTGCCATGAAGCAGGAGAGTGCCTCAACCGAATAAGGCGTGAGATTTGCAGCTGTCAAAAGCTCTCCCGGCACAAAAATACTGACCATCGCAGCATTTTCCGGCTTTGCAAGTGCCTGAATGATATTTTTCATAACAATTCGTGCGGCATATCGGCCGGATGTTGGCAGCGCTTTATCTGAAGCAAGCAGCAGCCGCGCCTCCTGAAGGCGATATCCCGCCAGCAGAAGCTGACGTGCTTTTTTCGGATCCTGTAAGGCTTCTCTGCCTACAAGGGATCCAAACTTATCAATGATATTCATGTTTCATTCCTTCTGTTCTTTTTAGTTTTTGTTCAGAACGAACTGTTGTTTATTATAACAAGATTGAGAAAAAAGTAAATATTTTATTTTTCTGGGGGAATTGTAATGGAAAATGGAATTATTTTGTATACAGAAGAAGAAGAACAGTATATGATTAATCTGGATATGTTTGAAAATGGATTCGAAATTGCGTTATAATGGGTGTATTCCGGGATTCTGAAAAAAAGATTCCGGGAGTACGTAGAAAAGGAGCAGGAGGGAAAAAAGATGAACAGCATTTTTCACAGAGTGAGCATTCGAAAATATACCGATCAGAAGGTAGAAGAGGAAAAGATTATGCAGATGTTGAGGGCGGCAATGGCAGCGCCGTCGGCCTGCAATCAGCAGCCATGGGAGTTTTATGTGGTGACGAATCCGGAGAAGATAAAGGAATTATCGCAGGCATCTCCGTATACCGGCTGTGCAAAAGGGGCGCCGCTGGTATTTGTGCCGTGCTACCGGGAAGTGGGAGTGGCACCGGGATATTATCATATTGATTTGAGTGCGGCGGTAGAAAATCTGCTTCTGGAGGCGGATCAGCTTGGACTGGGCGCTGTGTGGATGGGAATTGCGCCGGGAGAAGACCGGATGGAAAAGGTAAGAAAAATACTGGATATACCGGAAGATCTTTTTGCATTTGCACTTGTGCCGTGCGGATACCCGGCAGAATCGCGTCCGCAGCAGGACCGGTTTAAGGAGGAGCGGGTTCACTGGGTAAAATAAAAAGATGGGATCGTGGAGAGAAAGATGAACAGACAAAAGATACGATCGGAATTTCAAAATTACGTAAGCAACTATGATCTGTCGGATCCAAAAATTCGATTAAAGGCGGAACATACGTATCGGGTGGCTGACTTATGCGAACGGATTGCCGGGAGTCTGGCAATGTCCGAAGAGATGACAGAGATTGCCTGGGTTTGCGGCATGCTGCATGATCTCGGGAGGTTTGAACAGGTTCGCAGGTTTCAGACTTTTATAGATGCGGAGTCGGTGGATCATGCAAAGCTTGGCGCAGAAATTCTTTTTGGAGAGGAAAAACTGATTCGCCGTTTTCTGGAAGAGATGAAGTGGGATGAGCGGATAAAAGATGCGATATATTGGCACAGTGCTTATCAACTGCCGGAAAATTTAAAAGAAGAACAGCTTTGCCGGATTTTAAGAGATGCGGACAAGCTGGATATTCTGCGCGTGAATCTGGAAACGCCACTGGAAGACATTTACAACGTGACTACGGAAGCGCTGCGGACAAGCGAAGTGACACAGGAGGTGATGGATGCGGTAAAAGAACATCACACGGTGCTTCGCAGCAAAAAGAAATCGCCGGTGGACCATGTGGTGGGACATATCTGCCTTACGTTTGAACTGGTATATCCAGAAAGCCGGAAGATCTTAAAAGAGCAGGGGAATCTGGAGCGGATGATGCATTTTACAAGTGAGAATCCTGTGACGCGCGCACAGTTTGCAGAGATCCGGGAGGAAATGCAGAGGTATCTGGAGACGGAATACGAACGGGGAAGGGGAACAGATGGCAATTAAAGTATATATTCTGAAGAAGTCAATCATGAAATCATCCGTCGACGAATATCTCGAGATGAAGGCGGAGATAAAAGAGAAGAAAAAGCTGGAAAAGCAGACGAACCCGGAAAAGACACTGGAAGAAAAGCAGAAAAAGGATCTTCGTGCGGTCTTTGTTTCGACCTCAGATACGGCACTGCAGGCACTGGAAATTGCGGGTATTTCTTATGAGGGAGATATCGATCTGGATGATATTGAATTCTGCAAGGTAGAATCGCAGCAGAAATGTATCTGCGGAAACCTTCATATTCCAAAGCTCAGTGATGTGCTTGGGGAAAAGATCCGGATGTATTTTTTTGCAAACCGTAAGAACATCGTGATCATTGATGATGAGGAATTTGCAGAAAAGCTGATTAAGAGAATCATATCCAGCAGAACAAAACCGGGCCAGAGCCGTGAACGTTTTCTGTACAGCTTTTGCATTAAATTTATGGATACGGATCTGGATAATCTCGGGCGATATGAGAAAAAGATCATGCAGATCGAGGAGCAGATCACGGACGATGATCTGGATGACGTCACGACCAAGATTGCGCACCTTCGCAAGGAGTTGTTGATCTTAAGAGAGTATTATGATGAACTGCACGACTTCGGGAAGCAGCTGGAGGAAAATGAAAACAATTTTTTCTCCGGCAAAAACCTTGCCTATTTCGGTACCATCTCCGACCGGGCAGACCGGCTTATGGGACGCACCATGTACCTGCTGGATTACATCGGGCAGGTACGCGATACGTATCAGGGAAAAGTGGCAGAGCATCAGAACGCCAACATGGAATTCCTGACTATGATCTCCACGATTTTCTTCCCACTGACTCTGATTACAGGCTGGTACGGCATGAACTTTCAAAATATGCCGGAGCTGGCGAATGGCTATCCTTTTGTGATTGGGCTGAGTCTGGTGGTCATTGCGGTGATTGTCTTTATTTTTAAGAAGAGGAAGATATTGTAGTTACGGGGAAACTGGTGAAATGGTAAGGCAGATATGAGCAATCCTGGGCTTTATGCAAAGAAGCTGTCCCGCAGGCCAAGCTGATTTGGAATATGAGGGAACTGCCGGAGATTTTTCGCAGTACAGTTTTAAAGGATCAGCGGCCGCTGGAAAGAAAGCATATAGAGGAAATAGCTGAACATGTGGAGGCGCAGGGATTACTGCCTACCTCAGTTATCGTCGGAACAAAGACAAAAGATAAATTAATGATAGAAAGTGAAAAGAGTGTTTCGGGCAATGACTTATATTTTATGATGATTCCTGAGACAGAACAGGAACTGAAAGATTACGAAAATACGATAGATATTTCTGATGGGCAACATCGTATATTTGCTTTTTCTGATATTTATAAAAAAGAAGGACTTAAAGATACGGATATTTATGAAGTTCCAGTTACCTTCTATATTACACCACAGTTGAGAACACGGCAGAATCTTTTTTATACTACGAATGCAAAACAAAAGTCTGTATCTCCGAATCTTCTTTTATGGTTACGAGATCGTTTAAAACTGCTGTCGAAACCGGAAGAAAAATATCTTCCCTTGGTTCGTTTGCTTAATTCTGAGAACGTATCTCCGCTGAAAGGAAGAATTATTCTCAGTGCAGAAAAAATCAGCAAGGGGTATAAAGCGAAAGAACTTGTTAAAATTTTCAATAAGGCAAAAATTACGGAAACAGGTATTACCATTGTCCGAAATATAGATGACAACAAGATGGTTCAGATATTATCGACGTATCTTTCTGGATGGGAACATTATTATCAGCTGGATTTTCAACATCCGAAAAAAGATACGATGACTAAAATCAGTGGACTGAGATATATTATGCTTCTGTTTTCGACATTCACAGAGATTGCAGTTACAAGCAAGCGGAAATTCGACGAGGCTTTTGTGATGGAGATGATTCAGGAACTTGAAGAAGCAAAATCTGTGGATACGCTAAATGGTGAAACATTGTTTACTGTAGATGCACTTAGCTTCAGAGGAGAAGGTGCAACGGTTAAGCTTGCGGAGAACGATGGAAATATATTGAAGTCATTTATGGCGAATAAGCAGACGTTAGGGTTTAATCCGTTTGAGTAACACGGTAATATGATTGATTTTTAACTGGATGAAGCAAGGCACCGGTGTTTCTATGCGAAAAAGACTAAGGGATATGATTTGCCTGTATCAGGAATGCCAGAAGTCATTCCTGATAAGCTGTGAATCCCTGCTTTGACCTAATAATCTCAAAATATAGTAATGAAGATAAAAGGAAGATTTATAGTAATTGCGCATGAAGCAGGAGAAAAGAGGCTCTCATGACAAAAGAGGAATGGTACACTCAATTATTTGAACACCTTGGCAATTCAAAGTTCCGCAACAGTTTTCATCTAAAACAGAAAGACATGAGAAACAATATCTAAAGAATCTGGAAATGACTGTAACAAACTTAGCAAGTTAACAATTACATAAAAGGGAAAATTGGTTATATTTAATTTGTACTTTTTCTTGACATAGGACCATATCGCTTATCTAAAAGAAAAAATCTGACGGGCTATAAGTCGTTTGATGATACGTGCAGAAGATTAGGATTGGAACCTAATGATTCGAATCAGTTGGATTGGATAATGCATTCTGCCAGACATATTGTTTTATTTTATGATAAAAATCAAACGGTTAAATCATCGGATTTATCGCATGAGGAATATGAAAAAACACTGTATAAATATAATTATCCGACTCATTATCATAAGTTAGAAATGCAAATGCGTTGTGAAGGCGGTGACACATATCTTCAATATGTAAAAGATGTTATGGCCTGTTTGCGTAAAGAACGTGAAAAAATAGAAAATTATGATTTCTTTATTTTTGACGATGTTAATGCGCTTGTAGAATCTGTTCGCAGGAAAGATGATGAGATGGGGTTATGTAAGACAGTTGCGGGATTCTCCTGGGAATGGAAAACCAAACCGGATAACAAGCCCAAAGATGATATGAGATATTATGATGCATTGGTTCAAAAAGGTGAATATGACATTTCGATTGATGGAAATCATTATATTTGGAATTTGACCAATGATTCATGGGTGACAAGACAGGATTCTCATAACACTATCGGATGTATTCATACTACGCAGGGATACGACATGAACTATGTTGGTGTTATATTTGGAAAAGAGATTGATTATGATTTTGAAAAAAAATCTATTGTAATAAATTTGGATGAATATAAGGATTCAAAAGTTAAGGCAAGTACAGATGCAAAAACGCTGAAAAGGTTGATTGTGAATACATATACAACAATTTTAGCAAGGGGAATAAAAGGATGTTATGTTTATGCATGTAATTCCAATATGAAAAAATATTTAAAGGAATATATTTTGCCTGCCAATGATGTGACTATAAATGATAAATAATCAATGGTATGGAGTTACTATTTGTGTCCGCATAATTGTTATAGATCCAGGATTTGCTATTCGCTTATGAAGGATTATAGGCATACGGCAGACAATGAAGGAGTATAAAGACGATGTTAAAAGTACTTTTTATCCACCGCGGCAGTGTTTAGTGGACGTAGCAAAAGCCTTGATTTTATAAGGTTTTTTGGATGAAAACATACAATTTATACCTTTGTTAATTCCATCATGCGTGATATGATGTCGATCATCCTGGAAGGTGCATTGGATCAGGGACCGGATGAAGAATTGGGATATTCCAAGTATGATTATCGGAATAAAGAAACCGGTAATTCCAGAAATGGTCATTCCCAGAAAACCATGCATATCAGCTATGGTGATATGGAGATTGATATTCCACGCGATCGAAACGGGGAATTCGAACCTCAGCTTGTAAAAAAATATTAGAATACGATTACACAGGATATGGAAGGATTTAACGTAAGCGCACAGTTTTAGGGTGTACCCCATAACTGAAATCTGGCACCCTGCGCTAGGATGCCAGACATGCGAGTATTTTACTCTATTTGAGTTGCAAGCCGTCTTTGAAGGCTTCGCCTACTCTTTTGTTTACCAGATAATAGCCATGTGTATATGGGTCAAATGCAATGGCATTGACTAAAGACATGTCGAGCTTGCCATCAAACATTACTTTTTCGTCTGCTGTTACATTTACCACTTTTCCAATGACGCCAATGCCATATTCATTGTCCTGGTATTCGATAAATTCGCATTCCAGACAAAGGGGGAACTCATTGATAACAGGTGCATCTACGATTTCAGATTTGCTTGCAGTAAGACCGCTTTTTTCAAATTTGTTTGCTGCCATGTTTCCTGATGTAACTCCGAAATAGTCAGCTTGAACAACATGATCTGCATCGGCAATACTGATTGTAAAGGCTTTTCTGGCTTTGATGTTCTTAACTGTTTTATGCGTTTCTGTAAGCTGTAAAGCTACGGTGTTACGTGACTGCATAGTTCCCCACGCAGCGTTCATAACGTTCACACTGTTATCTTCGTTGTATGTTGCAATCATCAAAACCGGCATAGGGAAAATGCCTTCTGTTATATTGAGCTTCTTTCTCATAAAAATACC
>JAQXVT010000066.1 GCA_029225065.1 Lachnospiraceae bacterium
ATTGCGGTACAGGAGGCACAGATTCTCGGCTGCGTGGTGTTGGTGTCGGACTGCAGCGGCAATCGGGAACAGGTAAGAGACGGCATAGACGGCGCCTTGTGTCAGCTGGATGCCCGGGATATCAGTGAGAAGATAAAACAGCTCTTGCATGACGAGGCGCTCTGCGGGAAATACGGAAGAAACGCAGCGAAAAAAATGGATCAGGAAGAAGAAGGGGGTTTGGAACTTTTCGAAATGAGTGAGGGAAAGAGTGAGACGGATGAAAAAGCAGAAAGAAGTTTTGATCATTATTCCTGCATACAATGAAGAAAAAACGATCGTGCCGTTACTGGAGCGGCTGGAGCAGCCGGAGATTGCACAGATCGCAGACGTCCTGATTATGAATGATGCGTCCCAGGATGCGACGAATTATATCGCGAAGAAGCGTCATCATGAGGTAGTGACTCATGTGTTTAATCTTGGCTATGGAAGCGGACTGCAGCTTGGATACAAATACGCGGTTCGAAAAGGATACCAGTATGTGATCCAGATGGATGCGGACGGGCAGCATGACGTCTGCAATATTCCGAAAATTTATGAGGCGCTGAAAACAAAAGACAGCGACGGAAATTACCCGGATATTGTGCTGGGTTCCAGATTTCTGGAAGGAAGCAGCAGCTTTCCCGTGTCCGTGGCGAAGAAGATCGCGTTTGTGTGGTTTCGCACAATCATCCGTCTGGGAACGGGAAGACACATTACCGATCCTACCACAGGCCTGCAGGGGCTGAGCTGGAGAACCTTTCTGTTTTATTCCATGTATGATCACTATGATGATAAATATCCGGATGCAAATATGATCATGCAGATGCTGCTTCTGGGATTTCGGGTGGAGGAGATTCCGGCGATCATGCATGCGAGGACAAGCGGTGTGAGTATGCACTCCGGGTTAAAGCCGATCCTGTATATGTTTCGGATGACCTTCTCCATTGTTGCGGTATGGATCCGGGAAAAAATACTGAAGCTGGATGTGGAAAGCGTAAATGAGCTGGACAAATATGAAAATTAATCAAAAGTGGGAATGGGTGCCGGAAGAACTGCGGGAAAGTACAGAAGAACTGAAGAATCCGGCAAGGGGCTGGTATGAGATCTATACGTTTCGGGCAGAAGACGGCATCCATCCACAGGAACTGAGATGGAGTCTGAGAGAAGGTGAGACTCTGGCGCTTGTACTGATCGATCTGCGGGCATACCGTGACCGGGCGCTGGAAAATGAGACACTGGAAAACATCAGAAGCATTCTCAGTTTTTTTATGCAGTATAAAAAAGACGTCATACTGCGGCCGGCGTACGACACAGAAGGAAAAGGGCGAGAGCGGGAGCCGGAGGAGTTTGACACCGTGCTGCTGCACATCCGGCAGATCGGAGCGGTGCTGCAGCAGATGGATCACAGCGTCTGTATTTTCCAGGGGCTTCTGGTCGGAAGCTGGGGAGAGATGCATGATTCCAGGTATCTGACACCGGAGCATTTGCGGACACTGTACGGTACACTAAGGCCTTATCTTGGAAGTGAAGTCTATCTGGCAGTGCGCACGCCGGCGATGTGGAGAATCCTGACTGATGAGGAGCGTTTTTCGCGTGGAGACTTTGAAAAGACAACTGTGTTTGACGATGGAATCTTGGGCTCGATGACACATCTTGGCACCTTTGGAACGATGACGAGAGAGGCAGCAGGATGGGAACAGGCATGGACGAGAAAGGAAGAGCTGGAGTTTCTTGACCATATTACGAGGAACGTACCGTGCGGCGGAGAAGTGGTATCTGGCGCAGATGGCAGTAAGGAAAGCGTGGAATTCGCGATAAATGAGCTGAAGAGGATGCACCTGACTTATCTGAACTGTGCACATGACAGGACGGTGCTGGATGACTGGAAGCAGATCCATTTGAAAGTTAATGGGGCATGGAAGGAACACTCTCTTTATGATTATGTCGGAAGTCATCTTGGATACCGTCTGACTCTGCGAAGCGTGGAGGTGAAAAGATGTCTGTCGGGGAAATGGGAGCTGGAACTCGAGATCGAGAATACGGGATTTGCAGCGCCCTTCCAGGAGATGGAACTGTTTCTTGTATTGGAGACGGAAGAGGGCATACAGGAAGTCCCTGTTGCGTTTGATGCCAGGGCGTGCTGCCCGGGGGAAAGGAAAAAAATTGTGCAGCGTTTCCGGATGGACTGCGTCAACCAAATGAAAGAAAAAAATACCGCAAAGCAGGGCACGCAGATTGCGGAAAAGATTTTGCGAACAGGCGCCAGGGAGAGTCAGATATTTCTGGAACTGCGAAGGAAAAAGGACGGGCAGCCGGTGCAGTTTGCGAATGAAAAAAGTGCAGACCGCCTTTTGGTTGGCAGTCTGCAGGTGAGAGACAGGTGATATTATTCGATTGTCAGAGTGCCCACAGGAACAGAGTCTTCCTCTGCTAATCCACTGTTGGCAAAATGAATGGAATTTCCTGTGTAGGGATCTTTCATACACATTGTGATAGAATAGGTACCCTTTCCCCAGGAACGCAGATCCAGACTGATTTGAAAAGTAGAAAAGTCACTGCCGGCGATCTTGCGGTTGTCAATGTCTGTTTCCAATTCGATTTCTTCACCAGAGTCCAGATTTGTGATAAGCAGTTTGGTGTCGAACTTACGGTAGGCAGAAGAAAAACCGGTGTTTTCAATGTTAATAGAAAGGATGGCTGCATCATCAGCAAAGGAATGAAAATCAAGACTGGATTCTTTCATAACATAGCGGTATCCCAGATGAGCGCTGATATAGTCATATCCGGTACTGCCGGAAAATACATCATCGGCGGAATAAGTGGAGTGCTTCCATTTGTTGAGCACAGCAGCATCATGCTCAGAATTCAGGTAAGAGACATGCATCTGGGCAAGATCTTCAATCGCATTGTCCAGATCATTGTAGACATTGTCTACGGTAACTTCGCCGCCGTTAGGTACATACTGGCATAATTTATACTGGTAGAGAAGTTCTTCACTGCGGGTTCCCTGAGCATCAAGGGCACTGCTGGATTTCAGCGATTTATCTCCGTAGGTACCAAGGTCATAGACAGAACCAAGCATACCGTCATTGAAAAGGCTGAGTCTGGATCCGAGAGAGCCGTCATATGCGGTGGAGCTGGACAGGGGCTGCTTTGTGCGCAGAATGCCGCGCAGCTGTCCCGGAGTACGGACGGCCAGAAAAATGTCAGAAGAAATATACTTATTCAGCGTTTCTGCAATCTGGCGGATCTGATTAATGTCATTGTAATTCGAATTGTTCATTTCACCGTTATTGCCGGTGAGCGTTCCCTGAAGAATGTAGACACAGTCAGAATATTCGTTGACGACAGAGGAAATCTGCAGAATATGATTTTTAATTCGATATAATGCAGTCGGCTCTGAAGTCAGGGCCTGTCCATCCCAGTCATACAGAAAACGCAGAATGACCTGTTTTTTGCCATCGCTGGACGCTTTTAAGAGGGTACGCAGCTGTTTCAAAGCAACAGAACTGATACTGGTCTCGGCATAGTTTTTCAAATTGATTTCCAGAAGCAGCAGTGGATATGGATTGGAGGCACAGTTTTTCTGATACCAGTCCAGGGCATCTTCCGCGGTCTGGTCATCTGACAGAATATAGCCATTCATCTGATAAAAACCGCAGTATGGATTTTCCAGAAGTGCAGCGGATTCAGGTGAAGGATCTGAGATATAGCTGATACGCAGTGCTCTGCCTGAAATAAAATGAAAAAGAAGCAGAGCAGAGAATACGACACAAAAAAGAAAAAATGAAATATGCAGAATGAACGATGATTTTTTTTCCATAAATAAATGCTCCTAAAAAAGTGTCTATACATACAAAGATGAATTCACTATAATGTATGATAACCAAAAAGAAAGGATTTGTGAAGAGTGAAACAGAAATCCAGGACAGAATATTCTGTCAGAAATACAACCGTGGCGTTTGTGGCGCAGACAGCAGCCATACTGATGGGCTTTTTCACCAGAGTGGTATTTACCCACACCTTAAGTGAAGGCTATGTGGGAATCAACGGATTGTTTACGGATATTTTAAACATACTGTCCCTTTCGGAGCTGGGCGTTGGAACGGCGATTACGTATGC
>JAQXVT010000067.1 GCA_029225065.1 Lachnospiraceae bacterium
AGACATCTCTATGAGAGAAGTATATGGACTGGATCCAGCAATGGCAAAGTAACTTAATAAACAAAATGGGGTGGCTCCGTTAGTCCGGACAGGTGGCTCTCGCCACACCGGACTGGCGGCTCTGCCGCACCGTAATATTCAATCGGCAAAATCACTGCCGTAAGCCTTGCTGTACCGCTCTTTGGCAGCATCCGTCAGGGTATAATCCCGATAGAAGTTGCCCTTCCTGGTGTAGATGACCAGTTCGGAATGATCTTTGCCCAGATAGGCAGAAATAGCATCTCGGAACTCACGGGCGGTCTTTGCGTAGCCGTTATTATTGTCCTCGCACCATGCCCGGTAGGCATCGAATACCTTACCTGTGGTACAGCCGTCTGCAATCTTCTGACCGGGACGCTGCTCCATACATTTCGTAAAGAATGCCAGGGCGGTATTCGTTTCTTCCATATAATTCTGTCTTGCGTCCTTGACTGCCTGTGGTTCCGAAGCGGTAACCATTCTTGATTACAGTCTTTAATGCCATAACAGCCTTATAGATTCTGTGTCCTCAATTCCTTTTCCAGCTCATCTGTTCTTGTTTCCATGAAAAAATCCAGAAGACGGCCTGTTACTCCTTCTTCTGGATATAAAAACCCCGCACCGAGTACCACAACTACCAAGTGCGGGGTGAGTGATTAAGTTATAGGGTTAATGTGGGAGACAAACAGCTAACTCACACATGGGGACGGCCAGGGGACGGTCCTCTGTCCTATTTCTCTCGTCCTATTACCCTATAAATTACTTATCCCGCACTTGGTAGTTGAGGTACCCAATGCGGGATTTTTATATGTGAAATTTCATATCAGCACATTGTCTGGTGAAACAGGACAGAGAACCGTCCCTTGTCCTTGCCTGTCTACGTCTCGTCTACAAACTCAGGCTGGATCTTTGTTAACGTGTAGATCAGATAATCGCTATCCGGGCCAATAAGTATATTTCCGTTTGAGTCGATCACCTCAACTCTCAGTTCCAGTTTGTAATTGGCATAGAAATGGCTGGTTGATTCTACATTATCTACGCGAACCCATATAGGTATCTTTTCTATAAAAGAGGTGCCATCAAAAACACTGCCAATCTTGACTTCGTCACCGTTCATATACTGGTCCTTACCAACTGTCCAGCTCCAGGTACCGCTACTACTATTATACCGATAATCTGCATTTTTTGAATCTAGCTGTATATACGCATTACCCGTTGACAAATGGTTTTGCGGATACTCTAAATCTGACTGTTCAGTCCCTCTCGCACGAAGATTCAGCGTATATCGAACACCCGATGATTTCCGGAGAATATTCTCCAGATTTGGTACGCCGGACAAATTATATCTGGCGGTTGTCTCGATTCTGCTGCAGGTACCGTCTTCATTTAAGTATTCTTCCTGCAGATCCTTTAGATTTATACCCAGCTGATCAATCTGATCTGCATCGTAGGTAAAACGATTTGCCTTATTCATTTTTCTGTAATAACTGATATTTGTATCCGTTTTCACCGCCTTCATACTGCTGTAAGATAAGCTCTCTTTCTGTGTGGAAAGATGAGAAACATAAGTAAGCTTCGCATAATTCTCAGGCAAACCACCTTCGGAATCACTCTCAGGTATGACATCAAGTCCGGCAGCTGGTATCACAGCTTCGAGAACTGCTTCTACATAAAAATGATCCTGTCCGCTATTTTTCATGGCGTCTCGCATTCCCTGCAGATTAATCATAGTTTCCGTTGTCCCCTTTGTGGATAGCAACAGTTCCATGCTTTCTCCATTTGAAGTCCAAGTGTATGAAGCAATGCTCTTTCGGTCTTGTGATGAACTTTCCCAACTAGATGGATTTGAATAGTATCTTCCGTTACCATCTGTCACATAGAAAGAAACCGTTCCGGCCGTCTGACTTGGGAATTTAACGGCATCCGTTTTCGTATTGATTACTGTCTGAAGATTCGCAGTAAAAGACTGATACAGTGCATCATACTTCTGATAAACCTGATCCGTCGGAAACGTAATCTTGCTTTGCACAGCCACATGCAGCGTTCGGTTTGCTCCATCTATTATCTGACTAACACCCAGACTGCTGTCCAGTGTTTCTTCCAGAGTCTGTTGATACCCTTTGCTGATCAAATAAGTACTTGCGGTGTTCGTGTGTGTATCTTCCGCATTTTTACCACGCAGCTTATAATTGATATGATGTGGAATCGTTCCTCCCAGCCGGGTCTCCAACTGTCCATTTACAAGAGCTGCATCACCTTTTGGAATTGTAATGATCAGATAATAATTCTCTACCGGCATGTTGCTTCCAATCACGGAATTCACGGTCAGTTTATACTTTGTGCAATCCTTTTCCGTTCCATCAGCTTTCGCCAAACGATAATATTTCCCGTTTAAAAAGGCACTTGGTTTTTCATATGGGCCTGCATCACTTGCGGCTTCTTTTGGCTTTCCATTTTCATCCACCTCAATGAATGTTCCATCTGATGCTTTAGCTGCAGTAACCTTCATGATCTCACCTATCGTTTTCGACTGATAAGAAGTGATACCATCCTCTGCCTTAAAATCATTCATTGAAATTTCCTTGGCACTATCTTCTATTGTTTTGTAATACACAGAACCGGAGGCCTCATCTATAAGCGTCAGCTGTGTTCCACTTGGAAATGTGTTCTGTTGCTTAAACACAAGCGTCTTTTCCATTCTCTGTGCTACATCTCCCCCTTCATCAATAAAGTTCTGCCATCCATATTCACTATATTCACCATAAACAGAATTATAACTGTAGGTCAGATAACCAGAAATGGTATTACCAAAACTGTCCAGCACATGATGCTCCACTTGATCATATGCACTCGCATTCAAATTCGCTCCATAAGACAATGTTGCCGTAAAATCAACTTCCAGTACTCGGCGTACAATTAACGGAATCTGCACCTTGTAGCTATATGATTGCGTCGTATCAATCGATGATTGCTCCGTAAATGTAACTGTCAACAGAGTAAACTGATTCATCCCATTATCATACTCCCTTGTTACGGAAAATGTATGGTCATCATTAGCCCGCAAAGAAGCTTTCTCCGAACTAAATTCAAACACCTTTGTTTTCTCATTCCATTTATATCTCTCCGTTTTTGCAGTCACGCTGCCGGATGCCAGACTACATGCCCGATCGTAGCCGCCATTTGTCAGCAAGTTAAGATAATCGGTAATAACACCTGTATTTCCACCCGATATCTGCAAAACAGGAAAATCCGTTGGGAGATCCTCAACATTCATCCCTTCAGAAAGAGTAATACCCTGATTCTCCCAATACGTTGAAAAACGCTGTGAAAAATCAAAACTACTCAATCCTGTTCTGGTATACTGGAATTTATCAGCTTCTGTCTTTTGCGATTCCTCCAGGATGGTTTGCGCTCTCGGCAAAAACTTCTCCTGTGATTCCGTTGACTGCTCCGTCCAGCTCGCGCCATCTCCTGACAGATAATAAGTATTTCCATTTTTCTGCACGCAAAGCGGGCTGACCGGTGAGGTTACTACATATGGACGAACTGCATCTGCGTCAAGCAGGGCACTAGTAGGTTTCACAGGTACACTCTCATAATCTGCATAGGCAAAATAGCACTTATCCAGAGGGGGTGGTGTCTGATTACCAATCTCATTTACTTTCAATTGATCAGCCCTCAAATTCTGTACACTGATTCCTGCGACTCTTGCGCTAACGAACTGTGCTGCAGATGGCAGAGAAGAATCTAACATACGCCCAACCAGCAAGCCTTTATATGCTGTGCCTTCTGATGCATTAGAATTAGTTACCTCTGACCTCGTAAGAAGAATATTAGAGCCACTCCAGGTACTGCCAAGGAAGCCGAT
Organism: Lachnospiraceae bacterium; assembly: GCA_029225065.1. Taxonomy (GTDB): domain Bacteria; phylum Bacillota; class Clostridia; order Lachnospirales; family Lachnospiraceae; genus Choladousia. The sequence continues at coordinate 3,887 of JAQXVT010000067.1, forward strand.
C
>JAQXVT010000068.1 GCA_029225065.1 Lachnospiraceae bacterium
TTGTTGTGAAAAATCCTACCAGATATAAGACATATCCGGATATGGCACAGATGCTTGCATTTGTAAGCATGACAACTTTCTATCTGCAGGAACTGCAGCAGAGTATGGCAGAACTGGAAACCAACCAGGATGATTCTGCAGATGAACATACTATTCGAATCAACCTTCTTGGTATGCCAGAGGTTTGTGTTGGAAGTAAAAAGCTTGATATGAGAGTCTATGCTTCTGATAACGCATGGAAGATTATTTCTTATCTGGCATTGAAGGGAAAACCCGTTCCTGGATCAACACTGATTGAAAATATTTGGCCTAAGATAAAGGATACATCTGATACAAATCCTCTTCGCAGTGCTCTTTATCAGATGCGCAGCAAGTTCCAGTTCCTCTGTCCGAATATCATTTCCAGCAATGAATTGGGATACTGGTTTAATACGGATTACAATATTGAGATGGATACAACACTCGCGGAGGAATTGTGGAAGAAAGCTTCTGAAGAGAAAAATCATATTGTAAGAGTGTCATATCTGAAGCAGGCAGCCAAACTGTTCAGAGGATATCTCTGTGATAATAAGCTGGACGAGCCATGGATGATTTCCTATTATCATTCATACACCAGCCTCTTCGCACAGATCATGACTACCCTTTTAGATGAGTTAGGGAAAGATAAAAACTATGTCAGTATTCACAAGTATGCTTCCTGTGCTTCCTCCGTACTGACTGGTAATTCTAAAATCTGTTTCTGGCTGACAGTTGCTACATACTTTATCAGTGGCAGAGGCGCTGCCAATGAAGTGGTCAATGCTAACAGGAGTTCCCTTTCTTCAGAAGAATTCGATGTCCTGCTGAAAGAAATCGAAGCCTATATTAAGGAACAAGGAGGTAATCTGTAAGTTGTTTCCGTAGTAACACGGGAAATAACACACCAATTTTTAGCTCACACATAGTATCACACAGGTGATGTTACCGGATACAATACGGCAACACGTCTGGTGACACTGCTTTAAACACGTAGTACAACACCCTCGTTCGATAGCATTTCGAGGCAAGTAAAAATTGTCTTTGAAATCTACCGAATGGGGGTGTCATTTTGCATCCGGATAAGTCTTCTGGAGCGGTTATTCTTGCATGTATTTGTGAGAATGACTGCTCCTTTTTTTGTTATTACAGGTGCCGTGCACCTCCTGCGGTTCTTGAGTTTGCAATTTTTCAAATTTCAAGAACTGGAGGAAATAAAAATGTATTTTGATCCAAAAATGTGCGGAAAACGTATTCAGGTCCTTCGCAAGAAGAAGGGACTTACACAGCTGCAGCTGTCTTTTAAAATCAATGTTTCAGAGAGTCATCTGAGAGCAATCGAAACCGGTATTCGCGGTGCTTCCATAGATTTGCTGATTGAGTGTTCAGAGTTTTTCCAGGTATCACTTGATTACCTGGTACTTGGCAAGACGGATCCGGACAAAGCAGAGATGATGATGCAGCTGGATATTCTGAGCAATCACATTGATCAGCTGAGAAAACTGATTTGAAATATACGGAATTGTCAAGAGGAAAACATATCGTTTATGGCGAGGTTGTGTGCCCTCTGAGAATATGTTGAGGGCAGAAATCTTCGGTAGAATTATTCTTGTAAGCGGTACTTCACCGCTTACGAGATCTTTGAAAACTGAATACTATTCATCAGAACTTTACTGTAGAAGGGAGCCTTCGTCGGCACGCCATGATGTTCAATGGAACGTAGCGATTCGCCGGAGCAAATGCCAGGTTGCAACTGGCGGCGGTGTTGATCTTCCGCAGGTACAATGATACTTCCGTAATTCGCAGTCCGGCCATAATGAAGGCGGGATGGTTAAACGCCAATGAAGCTGCTTCGCAAGCGCGTCTGATGAAATCCCTGTAACTCCCTGGGTAGCAGAGTAAAAATTCGGGAGAACCATATTAGCAGTAAGCACTGATAGTTAAGAGAGTATTTCACATCCAGTTATCAGTGCTTTTTCCATATGAGAACGTTTCGTTCAGAAGATATGGAGACTGGAGGAAGTCACATGATGAAAGAAGACTGGGTTTACCGTCGAGGAGATATCTATCTTGCCAATCTTGGTAAACCGGAGGGATCACAGCAAGGCGGTGTCCGCCCGGTAGTGATTCTTCAGAATGACATTGGGAATTATTATTCCCCAACACTTACGCTGGCTCCGCTCACATCCAAAACCGAAAAAAAGAAACGTCAGCCGACACACTATTACATCCGAAAAGCAAAAGGGCTGGATCGACCTTCCACGGTATTAGCGGAACAGTTGGTAACTTTTGATAAGAAGTGCATCATCCGTTATCTCGGAAGAGTAAGCAAAGGACAGATGCGCGGGATTGACGATGCTGTGAAAGTTCAGCTGGGTTATTACATCCAGGAACATGCACGGCGAGATGCAATCTATCGTGGAGGAAAGGAACATGGATAAGATGTATTCGAGGAAAGATGCAGCGCACTTGCTTGGTATCAGCCTTACCACTTTGGATGCTGCAAGAACATCGTGCTTGATTGCCTATGTTCAGTATGTAGATAACGGTTGCGTGTATTTCACGGAAGTCGGAATTCAGGAGTATATTGCTAAATGTACACACCGAGCGAAACCAAGGGAGAACAATGCGACCTATCGCAAGCCCCGTGGTACTACTCGCTGAGAAAATCGACATCCTTGAGGGATTGATACACCTCAGTTATAAATGTGGTATCTGTGCTGAGTATATTTTTGGAGGTTTTTGCAATGGTAAAAAAACGACGTGCCATTCCTAAATATGGAACGGTAACAATCGGAGACAATGAGTATTACCGAACCCGTATCGAAGATGTGGACGCGTTCGCGTAGCCATTTATGGAAGGACTCGTGAAGAGCTTTATGATAAGGTTAATGAGGCAAGGAATCAGATTGATAATGATACCTTCCGAAGGAAAACTCCCAAGGTAAAAGAATATGCGGAGAAATGGCTGCTGATGCAGTCAGCGCATG
>JAQXVT010000069.1 GCA_029225065.1 Lachnospiraceae bacterium
TTCGTAATAGGGATACTGAGTGTCCACCGATACGTTATATTTTTTTACTTCAGCTTCAGATTCATCCTCCAGCGTCACCTTCTTGGGAACATTAATGATTTCGAAACTGCCGCCACCCTCACCGTCATGGGTCATCATCAAATAGAACGCGTCCTGGGGTGCGCTGTCCTGGGCATAGTATTCCACCGTATGATCGACTCCGGAAGCATCCTGATAGGTCGCGATGAGTTTGATATTCTGGTCAAACTCCAGCGGACGAAGGATACTGCGCCAGTCGGTTCCGCCCAGGTTCTCATCAAATACAATTTCTCCTTTGATGGAAAATGTATTCGTTTCCGCTTTGCCGCTTCGCAGTGAAAATACTCCAACCATTCCTTCCTGCTCCGTTTCCGCAAAAGGCGGAATCACCACATACTCATTCTGACGATCTGCATCCTCCTGAAGCAGGATGGAAACATCTTCCAGTGCTGACAAACGAAACTGCAGCGGAAGCTCACCGTCAAACGTTTCTTCCACAGTTGAAAAGCGCATCGTCAGTTCTGTGCCCTGTTCTGGTTCCTCCAGTTCTTTCAAAGATCCTTCCATTCCTTCCGGGAATACAAAACCTTCTTCAATCTGCACATCTTCAAACTGCTCCGGAAGTACAACGGTGAACCAGTCCCCTTCCTGAAAACCAACCGCTTCATACTTCAGGCTTACGCCTGCCCATACAGGTTCGTCCGGATCCTGTATGAATTCGGAAAAATCAACATACTTTTCTTCTGTTACGTCAACTGTGTTCTCCTGATCCTCATACCACCATTTCTTCATCGACAACGTCAGCTGATCCATGCAATTGGTAATGTCCTTCGGCAGGGTTTCCTCCGGCTGAAGATTCTCGGTCGTTTCCGTCCCCTCTAGCAGCTCCGTATCATCGATCGGATCTTCCATCTCCGTCTGGACCGTTTCCTCTATCGCCTCTTCTCCTTCAGTTTCTGTTGGATTCGCTTCTGACTCTTCCCCTTCTGTTTCAAGGGGATTTGCTTCTGACTCTTCCCCCTCTATTATCAGTTCTGAGTCCTCTGTCGTATTTGTGTTCTCTGACAGCTCTGTTCCTTCTGAAGGCCCTGTATCCCCTGAGAGATTGATATCTTCACCCAGATTCACTGTTTCTGTCAGACCCGTATCCTCTATCAGATTCACATCCTCTTGCGGATTCGTCTCCTCTATAAGATAAGAGGTATCCTCTTGTGCAAAAGCCTGAACAGGCGTTGCAGAAAAAAGCATCACACACGCAAGAAAAAGGGCGAACATTCTCCTGAAAACGTCCCCCTTTGGCAATAATATTCGTATATTTTTCAAAACATCAGTCCCCTTTCTGCTTTCCCTTTTCATTCGTCATCAAAACAGTCCTGCACTCTCTTCTGTCATACTATAGATGGTCTCACGCAGCTTCTGTCCGGTAACAGGACGAACCAGGTATTCCCAGGCTCCGCGCTGTAAGGCAGTTTCCCGAAACTGTTCGCCCTCGGCAAGGACGAAAACCTGCAGATTTGACTTTTTTCTTCGCAGCAGTGCCAGTAATTTCCAGTCATTTTTTTGCAAAACATTTATATGAACAAACACCGTATCGATCCTCCGATTCTCCATATGAATAACGGCGAATCCCGGATCAGTATACTGATAGATTACGCTGCCGGGGAAAGTGCGAACCAGCAGTTTTGTCAGGTTTTCAAGCCTCACACGACTCTCATCCACAGTTACAAACACCACGCGATATCCCCCCAATATCTAACCTCACTATCCTGTGAATCATCTTCGTTTCCTTGAATCAGTATCAATTTGCAGTCTATTATATAATTCTAAAGTAGGCAGAAAGTAGGCAAAGGCAAGTGGGGACAGGTTCCCTCTAAGGAACCTGTCCCCACTATCTTCCCAGCAGACCATTGGTATATTCTCCCCAGCTGTACTGGGTCATATATTCACCTCTGTATGCTGCTTTCCCTTTTCCCTTATCATTTAAATAATCAAAATAATCGCATTCAATCTGCTCCGGCACAACGCCCAGTCTTCCTCGCTGCTGGGAGATTATTTCCTGGCAGCCAGCCGCTTCCAGTGTGTCCAGCAGATCCCTGCGCAAACTCTTAAAATAAGTCTCGTGGCCCTGATCCTCCTCAAAAAGAACAGACCTCATTTCCCCAACGGTGCACATCGCGCCTTTGCGGTCCACCAGATAGGCAAACAGTTCCTTTGTTTTGCTGTACTTGAATTCTATGGGCCTGCCATCCAGATAAACTTCAAAGTTACCAAAGGTATATACCTGTACACGTTTGGCCAGACGAACCGGGTAACGAAGGTGGGCGAGTTCTACCTGCACCCTTTCGGCGGTGATCGGTTTCACCAGATAGCCGCTGGCATGGAGATCAAAAGCCGAAGCCCGGTACTTCCCGTAGCCCGTAGCAAAGATGATATTAATCTGCGGCTGGTACAGCATCAGCTTCTGAGCCAGCTGCACTCCATTTGCACCCGTCATTTCCACATCCAGAAACGCCGCATCGATATGGGATTTCTCTGCAAACATCAGCGCATCCTCACTCCATCGGAAGCTGTGCAGCTCCGCTTCAGGAGCTGCTTCCCGGATCGCATTCATCAGGGCTTCCAATGCTAATTTTTCATCATCTACAGCTATAATCACCATGCATGAATGTCCTCCTTCTTCGGAATGATAATCACGGCAGCAGTTCCTTCTCCAGGAATACTGGTGATTTTCAGCGTACCATTTGCCATGTGTTCCAGCCGCTGGCGCACATTCTCAATGCCAATGTGAACTTCCCCGTCGTCCATGTAGTGCTCAGGGTCAAAACCAACCCCCGTGTCGGTGATCGTAATGACATAGTTTTCTGACTCTTCCCGTGTGGCCAGGGCAAGAACACCGCCGCCCCGCTTTTTTGTAATTCCATGCTTTACCGCATTCTCCACCAGAGGTTGAACAGTCATAGCAGGCAGTGAAAAACCGTCTGCCTGAATGTCGTAAACTATGGTCAGCTCTTCTTCGAATCGAAGCTTTTCCAGTTCCAGATAAGTCTGAATATGGTCAAACTCCCTGCTGAAAGGAATCATTGTCTTTTGATCCAGGGAAGCAAGATTGTTTCGCAAATAGGAAGAGAACTTATCAATCATTTTTCTCGCGGTTTCCGGTTCTTTCCCGCACAGGTAGTAGATGCTGTTCAGCACATTAAACAGGAAGTGCGGCCGAAGCTGGCTGAGCATGATGGAGATCCGGCTTTCCTGCAGTTCCTTTTCCAGTTTCTGCACCTGAACAGAGGCTCTGTAATCATCCGCAATGCCTTTGGCAGCTGCAGCGATATGTACCACAAAGAGAATACAAAACATCCCTTTGGAACAGTTTCCGTGGGACAGGATACTTGAACCAACACCGGCAATGTCCAGCAGTATGGCTGTGCACATCAGAATCCCCGAAACCAGCGCCAGTGCGTTTTTCTTTCCTGTACGGCAAAGCTGAAAAATACAGCAGACCGCCAGCAAAGGGCACAAAAGCCACTGAGAAACAGCCCAGTAAATATAGGTATCATAAATAACTGCTGCACCGGTAAAAGACGACACGATCAGAACAGCATTCAAAAGTGCACTAAGCAGAACTGCCGCCCTTGCTGCTTTTTGCATTTTTCCGGTCAGAACATCACAGAGATAAAATCCCAGGCAAGAAACCGCCAGCATCATGCAAAGCTGCCGGGCATAAGTATTCAGCACCAGCAAGTCGATCAAGAAGCATACATCAATGGCATCAAAGATGAAAAATCCGCCGGCAAACAGGATTATCAGCGCCATGATAAACAGCCTGCCGCCAATAGTAATACGAAAAAAAACGGAGGCCATCGCTGTGCCCAGGAGAATCATAGCCATAACGATAAACAGTTCTCCTGCAATCCGGAAAGGCTGTCCATAGGTCTCCAGATTTCTTTGCAGCAGCCCGGTTTTTTCCGGATTCGGACCGCAGCAGAGTGTATTCAGGAAATCCCGATAGGCGGCCGCGTTTCCATGATCATGAGGATTATACAGGAAGATCTCCAGCTCGTCCTCCGGTTGAATGCCGGGCGAATAGATACTTGTCCATTCCTTCCCACACATGGATGACATCAAATCAATGCCCATGGACAAGCACTGTGAGACAGGATCCAACGCACATTGCTCCCCATTGATGTACATACTGACACCAATATGGTTGCGGTAGTAATATAAATAGGCTCCCTCCGGGATCTCGCCGTCCAGATGTCCCCGCAGGATTACACTGCCGCGAAGTGCAGAAAGCTCTGCCTCTTCAGACAGAGGAAGCCAATTCTCCCCGTCATAGCTGTACTCCCCGCTGAAAGTCAGAGGAATCGGCATCGACAACGCTGCCTGATTGTTATTTAGCGATACGGACAGCAGACAAACTGCTGCCAAAAGCAGCAGAACAGCCAATGCCAGATAATTGATGTATGTTTTCCTACTCTTCAAAGTTGTCCCTCCGATTTATTCTGTGTCAGGGGAACCTGTCCCTGGCCCCTTACTGCAAGCCTACAAAAGGTTTCTCAAATACAATTTCGCCTTCACCGGATATGCAGTATAATTTATACTGCTTTCCATCTTTTACTCCAATGTAAACGGTATCATCAGCAATTCCCATTTTCCACGGACGGATCCCATTAATCCTACTGCTGCCGCTGCCGTCAGGACAGCTGCTAACAGAATAAAAAGCCGCCTCATCCGTTTTTCTCACCACATTTAATCCATACACCTTCACCCTTTTTCTGCAGATTACTTCTTTTCACGCACCCTGTTGGAAGTAAATTCCCGATGTTCTCAACTTCTCCAAATTATTCTTCCCTAAAAGGTAATTATATTCAAGCGTTTTTTTTACACTTTGTCAATCCATTCTTAACTGTTTTTTTCAAACAAGGGGAAAACTGGGGGACAGGTTCCTTTCAGGAACCCGTCCCCCCGGTTCTCCCTTCACCACCGGCAATACGATTCAGTTCTTCCTCTGCATCCTGACAGCTGATATGTGTGTATACATTCATCGTTACTGAAATATCGCTATGTTCCATAAGGTACTGCAGTATCTTTGGATTCATCCCCGATTTTGCCATATCGGAACAATAGGTGTGCCTGCAGACATGCGCTGAAAAGTTCGGCAACAGCACCGGCTCCCGATGCTCTTTCTTTGCTTCTACTTCTTCCGTCGCATTATAGGCAGAAGATATTCTCTTGATTGCCCGATTGACTGACTGAGCATTCATTACATTTCCATAACGGTTACAGAAAACAAAGCCTGTCATCCCGTCAATCTCTGCATCTGTCCAGCCATTTTCTTTCTGCTCTTCCCAGATCATTTCAAAAGCATCCTTCACTGTGTCCAACATGGGAATTGTACGCATACCGGCTTCTGTTTTCGGCGTTGAAATGTGATTTTCTGATGCC